>CACYWN010000048.1 GCA_902778105.1 uncultured Bacteroidia bacterium | reverse complement strand
GGCCGGACGCGCCTGGATCTCGGGGACGACGGTCCTGAGTTCCGTCAGCACGTCCTCTCCAGAACGGACTGCGGCCTGCGCCTGCGTAGCCTGGTTTCCTTTGTAGTAGAAACCATAGCCGCCGTTCTGCAGCTCGCCCGGCTTCATCCTTCCGTCGGGACGGTCGGGGACAAGGGGAGCCCCGTCGTAGCGGAGTTCCCCGCCCACGCGGCGCAGGTGGAAGCCTTCCTGGCTGCGCGGTGTCCAGCCGAGCATGCTGCGGCCTCCGATCCGGTAGCCGTGAAGGCCCATCACGACGCGCCCGTTGGCGTTGCGTGCATGGACGAAGTCCTTCGGCATGTCGAAATCCTTCCCCACGACGGCCGCGAAGGCATCGTAGGCCTTGCGGTTCGTGGAGTTCGTGCCCCCGTCCGTAAGGGCGGACAGGTGCTCACGCGAAAGGGGATAGGTGAGAAGAGGGGAGTCGTGGCCCTGTACGGCGAGCAGCACGCCGTCGCCGCTCTGGACGAGACGTGCCTGCATGCCGTTGCGCCGGAGCGTGTCCTGCAGCTCCGGGGCGAGGCCGGCGTAGCGGCCAAGTGCTGTGGATCGGGTAGGCATCGGATAGTCTGTTAATGGTTAGGCGTCGCCGCGCTGAATCCCTTCCTCCAGGAGCGAAGCCCTGTAGTCGAGGAAGGCCCTGGCGGCATCTTCATCCTCGATCCTCCCGGTAGCGCCGCAGAAGGACGAGAAGCCCTCCTGCAGCTCAGTATCCGGATGCATCTGGATGAAATCGAGTTCTGTGATCACCCCGCCCTGGCGCAGCTGCACCAGTTCCGCAGAAGGACGAGAAGTCCTCCTGCAGCTCAGTATCCGGATGCATCTGGATGAAATCGAGTTCTGTGATCACCCCGCCCTGGCGCAGCTGCACCAGTTCATCGTGGGTGTATGTGAGTTTTTTCGTCTTCATGGCGCCCTATCGTTTGAGGCCGCTGTTGCGGGCGATGGCTTTCTTCATCTCGTCCCAGAATCTCTCGGTGTAGTCCTGTTCGTGGACGTATTCGAGGTTCCCCTCCGGATCCGGATCCATGAACCAGCAGCCGTAGATGCCGAAGGAGTAGCGTGACATGGTGGGTTCGCCCTTCTCCTTGTGCCACTTCTGGGAGTCGCCGAGGACGAGCCTCAGGCCGGACTTCTCCGTGAGGTCGATGCCGATCGAGACCTCCTCGTCCTCATCGTTGATGCACACGACATCACCGTCCTGGATGGCCTGGATCTCTCCGGAGGAGAGTTCGAAGATGTCCATCAGGTGGCTGATGTTCTTGCCGATGACCGGGGTGGGCACGTAGATGACCTGGTTGGTGCCGGAGTCGATCTGGACGAAGCACTTGGCATCATCGTAATCGGGCGCGTGGCTGATGATGGCCTTGCCGGAGCGGAGCGCCTCCTGCTCCTCGTAAGTGTAAAGGTTCAGGTCGCAGTGGACCAGGCGCGGGTGGAACACGATGTCGGCTTCGTCATCTGCATCGCGGACCAGCTTGAAACGGGCCCGGGAGCTGACGGGGCGTCCTTTCTTGTCCTTGACACTGATGGGAAGGACCGGTGAAAGGCGGCCGTTCAGGATGTCGGTATAGACATCCGCGGGAAGGTCCTCGATCATCTCCTGGGTGAGCCCGAACTGCTCGAGGATGGCGTACGGGACTTCGTCTTCTTTGAATTTGTAACGTGACATGGTATAATGGTTTTCAATGAATTTCCTACGGCAAATTACCTATTACGCACGAGAGTTTTTGGTATACTATGGTAGAGTTCATGGTATTCCCCATGGTATTTGTCGTTTTTCGGTAAAATGGTACTCTGATGTGGTACTCTGACGCGGAAATTCGGAAGAATAGGGCACGGAAATAACCCGTATCTGGCAGGTTGCTGCAACAGATGGTCCCCAATATTTTGGGTGGTGTATTTTGAGTTATACAATTTTTTACTAATTTTGTATTCCGTAAAATACACTGATATGGAAAAGCTCTTCGCTCTGCATGATTCGTATATGTCCCAGGTCCCCATGGAGTTCACCAGAAGCCTCATGGATCATATCAACTGGAACTCCCGACTCATCGGAATCAAGGGACCAAAGGGAGTCGGGAAGTCAACTCTCATGAAGCAGTATGTCCGCAAGAATTTCAAGGACGGCGACCGTCATGTCCTGTATTGTTCCGCGGACGCCGGTTATTTTGTTGAACACTCGCTCGTCGATACGGCGACCAGGTTTGTCCAGTCCGGAGGTACGCACCTGCTGATCGACGAGATACATAAGTATGACAACTGGAGCCGGGAACTGAAGGAGATCTATGACCTGTTCAGCAATCTGCATGTCGTGGTGAGTGGCTCGTCCTTGATCCAGTTCAACGACGGCCAGGCGGACCTTTCCCGCCGCCTCATAGGGTACGAGATGCCAGGTCTTTCCTTCAGGGAATACCTCTGGTTCGAGACGGGCATCAAGATAGAACCGGTTACGCTCGATCAACTGCTGGCGGATTCCGCAGGATTTTGCCTGGGAGTCATCCAAAAGATTCGGCCCCTGGAGCATTTCGGTAATTATCTGAAAGCAGGTTATTATCCGTTCTATTTCGAAGAGAAGGGCGTGTACCAGCAGAAGGTTCAGGCCGTGGTGAACTACATCATCGAGTCGGAACTGACCGCCTATAGGAACCTGGAGGTCGGGAATACCAGAAAAGTGAAGGCCCTTCTCCAGGTGCTCTCGCAGATAGTACCCTACCAGGTGGACATCGCAAAGATCTCTCGAAACATCGGCATCCAGCGACCGACTACGCTGAAATACATGAAGAATCTTGAGGAGGCGAAACTCATCAGGAGGTTGTTTACCAACTTGTTGACCACAAGTGACCTTCAGAAACCGGACAAGATCCTGCTTGACAATCCGAACCTGATCTATACCCTTTCATCCGTCAGACCGGAGATAGGTACCGTCCGTGAGAGTTACTTCTGCAGCCAGCTCGCCGGTGCAGGCCATAAGGTAGAATACGGAGGTCTGAAAACTGGAGATTTCAAGATTGACGGGAACCAAGTGATCGAAGTAGGCGGACCGGACAAGGGATTCAGCCAGGTAAAGGACGAGAAGGAGGGCTATGTTGCGGCCGATGGCATCGAGTCAATCCTATTTCTTGGCGAACTGCATGATTTCATTGCACATCTTCTCGACATCCTGGTTGACCTTCACGAAGTTCTCATAGAGGATCCGCTCCTTCTGCTCCTTGGTGCCGAAGGTGTAGAACTTGGGAAGATCGGTGTAGTGCTTCTCCTCCTCACTGATCTCCTTCATGTCGAAGTCCGTCTTGCAGAAGAACTTCGAGGTCTGGAACTCCTCGCTCTTCTGGATGTTCATCGTGCCGCCCTTGCCGGTCTTGGTCTTCACAAAATCCCTCGCGGTCTGGCCGCAGATCCAGCCTGTCGGCATGTCGGATATCTTCGACGCCGGGACCAGGCTGTCCATATTCTCGTTCAGGTTGATCGAAGTGCGGTCGCGGTCGATGGTGACGCCCTTCTTCAGCTGCACGACCTTTCCGAAGATGTCGTTCGAAAGCCACTCCAGCGTCTCCTTGGCGCGGGCGGAGCCGCTGACGACGTTGCCCACGGTCGTGATGACCTTCTGCATGCCCACCTTGCCGTAGTCGCTCTCCAGCTGCGGCAGTTCCTGGAAGCCCAGGGTCACGCTGACCTTGTTGCTTCGGGCCGTGCCGATGAGGCGGTCGATCTTATGGAAATACAGGGTAGGGAGCTCATCCACGATGATGCTCACCGGGACGTTCTTGCCCTGACCGGTGTTCACACGGGTCACCAGACGGTTCAAGATCAACGCGTTTAGGGCGCCGATGATACTCTCCATCTCAGGATCATTGGCGATGAGCAGGTAACTGGGATGCTCCGGGTCGCTGACCTTCAGGTCGAAATCGTCCCCGTTGCGGTGGAAGATCCAGTAGGACTCCTTCGTCGCCAGACGGGACGTGTAGACGCGGAGCGTGCCGATCATACCTTCGAGCTGCTCGAAGGCCTTGTTCTTCAAGGCGGTCTGGAACGGACCCAGCAGAGGCAGTACCTCCGGGTCGGTCTGCAGTACGTCGAAGATGGTCTGGTAGTCCTTGTTCAAGAACGACAGGATATGCGGCATGTCGGAGTACCGGCCCAGCCAGTAGGCGGGCTGCACGACGAGCCCGTCGGAATCCCGGACAATGCCGGTGAGGACCTTCTGCCCGGTCTGGGGATCCGTGACGTACTCCGGGACAAGCGGCTTGCGGTCCTTGTCATAGGGCATCTTGTCCCAGTTGCAGAAAAAGAAGATGCAGGCCGCGAGGAAGTTCACGGCCGAGGTCTGGAAGAACTGGTCGGAGCCGCCGCCACCTTCCTTCTTGCCCTTCTGGAGGGAGTCCAGCAGGGTCTCGGCTGTCTCGCTGGCCGCCGCGAGGTTGTTGATGTACTTGAGCTGGATAGGATTGACGCGCTTGGAGTACTCGACATCCACGAAGTTGATGACGTTGAAAGAGAAGTTCGCGGGGATCTTCTTCCGCTGGAGGTTGAGCCGGTAATGGTAATAGAGCTTCCTGGCGAGGGTGGGGAACTTGTAGTCGTACACCACCATCGCGAAGCCCTTGGCGCTGTGCTGCCGGATGAACGGCTCGATGATCGAGAAGGTCTTACCGGA
>CACYWN010000047.1 GCA_902778105.1 uncultured Bacteroidia bacterium | reverse complement strand
CATACAGGTTGATCGCCTGCATCTTATAGGCAAAAGGATACTTGATTTGTTGGGACATATTTGTTTGTTTTTATGTCCAACTTTTGGGGTGCACTTCATTACAGCCCTCGGCGCACGGCAGATGGACTCGGAGAGCCTCCCGGCGGATGTCAATGTGCGGCTGTTTGGCGAAATCCCGTCTTGGCCGTGCGGCACCTCCTCGCTGTAGGGAAACTCATCTTTCTCGCGTTCGGTGTGCTACGCGCACAGTGTACAAGTCTCGCTTGTTCAAATTCATGTGCTTCAACGGCGACTTTTGTGTTCAAGTCTCCGCCAATTATGCCTTCAGAGGCTTTCGCTCAGGAGACTTGTACATGGAACCCCAGCCTGAAGGTCGTACTGATGTACAAGCGAGACTTGTACAGGGCAATCTTAACGGTTGTGGTAGGGGGGTAGTTTGTGAGATGGTTGGATACACGCCCCCTCCGTACTTCCGGGCTGGCCCCGGAATCCGGTCAGAACGTCCAGCCCAGGCCGAGGTCAAAGACCGTGGCGGCGGGACTGAAGGTGTTTTCGATGAAGAATTTCAGATGGCCGGTGCCGAAGCGGACGGCGATGGGGGTGATGGACGGCAGGACGGCTACGCGACTGTCCGCAAAGTAATTGCGCGATCCGCTCAAGACGAGGCCGCCGCCAAAGGCGGAGTAGAGCTTGACTTTCTGCGTGGGGTTCCAGAAGCAGCGCGCCTGGAAAAAAAGGGCACCGACGGACGCGGAGTCTCTCCAGCCGTCCGGATGGGGGTCTTTCAGGTCGTACCGGGGATTACCCTGCGGGTCGATGCCAAAGGTCCCGTATTGGATGACCTTGTGGTGACACCAGGAAAAGCCGCCTGTCAGGACCATTTCCCAGCGCCGGGCCGTTCTCCAGGCTGCCGATACGCTCAGTGCGGGCATCCAGGCGCCGTCCATGTCCGGCTCTTTCCCCTCACTGGCGAGCGACTTGTCGTATTTGGTCCCGTTGACTTCGATGAGGGTGTGGATGGGCGGAATCCCCGTGGCGATTTCCACGGAAAACTGCTCGAAGAAGGGCGGATCGTCCTCTTGGGCAAAAGCGGTGGCGCCCAGCAGCACAAGCGCCACGAGGGCTGTCAGGTGCGCTTTCATTGCACGGAATCCAGTTTGATGACGATTTCCCGGTCGCGAAGGTCCGCCAGGGTGGTGTCCTTGACGATGAACGCGCCTTGCGGGTCCTCGAACCGGAGGAAGGGACCTTCCTGGTTGCGGAAATAGGGAATTTGCACGCGGCAGCGGCCGTTGGCGTCCGTGATTCCCAGCACCTCCTCCCGGTCCATGTTCTGTTTCCAGGGGCCGCCTTTGATCCGGATTCCCTCCAGGGGTTCGCCCGTGGAGCGGGAAATCAGGGAGAAGGACATCGGCGCCTCGCCGTTCTCTTCCCAGAGCGGGGCCTGCGGCATGCCGTAGCAGGCCTGGAAGACGAACAGGGCTCCGGTGAGGGAGGCTCCTTTCAGCAGATTATGCAAGAATCTCATAGGCGACGCATTTACATGATAAATCCCCCGGAGGGCGAATCTTGCACAAAAATAATGTAAATTTGCCGAAAGACCATACCTGCGCCATGAATCCGCTGCTATTCCGCCTGTTCCGCGCCAACGAGACGAAGGTCCACGAACTGAATTACCTCTTCTGGGAATGCACGACCTGCTGCATGCTCCGCTGCCGCCATTGCGGGAGCGACTGCTCCGTGCAGAGCCGGGAGAAGGATATGCCCCTGGAAGACTTTCTGCGGGCGCTGGACACGATTTCGGCGGACCACCGGCCGCGGGACTTTTCCGTGGTCCTGACCGGCGGCGAGCCGCTGCTGCGGCCGGACATCGCCGAGGCCGGCCGGGAAATCCGCCGCCGGGGCTTCGGCTGGGGCATGGTCACCAACGGCTGGTGCTACGACGAGGCGATGCACGGGAAGTTGATGGCCGCCGGGATGGGCGCCGTCACCGTGAGCCTGGACGGCCTGGAGGCCTCCCACGACTGGATGCGCGGGGTGTCCGGAAGCTATCAGCGCGCCCTCCGGGCCATCGGCATCATCGCCGCGGAGCCGCGCCTGAATGCCGATGTCGTCACCTGCGTGAACCGGCGGAACCTCTCGGAACTCCCGGAAATCTACGAAATCCTCAAGGGTCTGGGCGTGAAGCAATGGCGGCTGTTCACAATCATTCCCATCGGCCGGGCCGCCGCCGATCCCGAGATGAAACTCTCGGATGTCCAGTTCGTTTCCCTGATGGAATTCATCCAGGCCAAGCGCCAGGAAGGCGGGCCGATGAAGGTGACCTTCAGCTGCGAAGGCTACCTGGGCCGATACGAAGAGAAGGTCCGCGACATCCGGTATTTCTGCCGCGCCGGCATCAATATCGCGTCCGTCCTCATCGACGGCCGCATCTGCGCCTGCCCGAACATCGACAGGGACCGCTTCTCCCAGGGGAGCATCTATACGGACAATTTCTACGAGGTCTGGGAGAACCGCTTCGAGGCTTTCCGTCAGCGGGACTGGGCCCGGACGGGCCGATGCAAGGATTGCAAAGCCTGGCGCGACTGTCTTGGAAACGGCATGCACAATTGGCATGATGGCACCGGAGAAGTCCTCCAGTGCCACTATGCAAAGACGTTGTCTAAAGAAGCGTAATTATCTCGCTACCACATACTTGTGTGGCGGGTTGAGACGGGTGGAATCCTTTCCGGGCTTGCTGAAGGAACGCACGCCTCAGGAACTGAAATCCGTTACACTGGCACCGAGGTGCGGATGTGGTTACTTGCAAAGCATGATATCGAGGATCATCCGGTCCGTGGCCTGCATGCCCACGGAACCGATGGATCCCAGGTTGCGGATGGTCTTCTCGATGTCGTCCTCGATGATGCCGTCGGTGGAGGGGATGCAGGTGCCGCGGAGGGCGAGGACGGCGGACTGGATGGCGCTGGAGACGCCGGAGGCGACC
>CACYWN010000046.1 GCA_902778105.1 uncultured Bacteroidia bacterium | reverse complement strand
TGACCGGATCAAACTTCGTCTGAAAATGAGTCCCGTCGAATACCGATTAAAGCATCAAGCCCCATTGATTAATCCGTCCAACTTTTAGGGGGCACTTCAATATCAGCCACCCGAGCACATCGACAACCAGCACAGACATTGCCACGGCCATTCCACGTGCGCCTGTTTGGCGCAAGAATGCCTTCCTTAACGGCGGGCTGTATACATGATTCAGAGAGAATACCGCCCTACATGAAATACGGATTCTCACTGTTGGAGATCTTGATGCAGGGGGCGTCCGGCTTGATTTTTCCGTTCTCTACACCCTCTTGGTCATCAAAGAAGAAATAGAGACCATCCAGACTGACGTAGAAGAGCGGATCGACTTCGTCGCCAAAGTCCAACTTCCCCCTCTTTCCTCCCTTGTCCAGGATTTCCTTGCAGGTAGATCCAACGTGCAAGCCTCCCTTGGTCTTGGGATAAGAAGATTCCAGGATGAAGTAAACCAGCGTTTCGTACCGGTCGGAATCCTCATCCTCTCCCAGGAAGGAGACCATGGAATCCCCATTTTCATTTTCGCAGATAACCCAGAAATAATAGTCCGGGAGCGGAGATTTTTGTGTGTAGAATGGAGGAATGGATGCCGGAATCTTTTCCAGTTTCATTCCCACCTTGATGGGGCCGATCCCATCCTTGGAGACAATTACGTCCTGTGCCGGACAGGATAATCCCATTACACAGAAAAAGGCCAGAAAAAGCAAAAATCTTTTCATATCAACAGGGTTTTATGTTATTCAGCTTCCAGATAGAACACCGCGCTGGCGAAGGTCTGGAGCAGGAGCGGATTGAAGCCGCCGTTCATCAGGAAATCGCCGGCGTGCGTCTTTCCGGATCCCCACCAGCAGGAGCGGTTCACGTTGAGTTCCGTCACCTTGTATTTCCGGGCCGGATCCAGTCCGTCCATCCGGAAAGGATGGCCGCCGATGGCGCGGTTCTGATACTTGGTACAGTAGGTAAATACAACCGCACGGGACTGATCCTGAGACACATACATCAGTGCATAGTAGTCCCCGTCATACGGTGAGGCCAAGCGGTACACATCCCCGGTGAACACCAGGTCGCGGTACTGCTTGTAGGACTTGATGCAACGGTCTGCCAGGGCGCGTTCCTGCTCCGTAAGGTTCTTGGGCTGCAGTTCCATTCCAAGGCGTCCGGAACAGGCGATGTCGAAGCGGAACTTGAGCGGCGTCACATTTCCGGTCTGGTGATTCGGGACGGCGGAGACATGGGAGGCCATTACGCAGGCGGGATAGATCAGGTTCGTCGCATACTGGATGTACACGCGGGTCAGGGCATCCGTATTGTCGCTGGTCCAGATCTCATTGAAATACTTCAGCGCACCGTAATCCACCCGTCCGCCGCCGGAGGAGCAGCACTGGACGATGGTGTCGGGATATTTCGCCCGCAGGCGCCGCATCACATTGTAGATTCCCTGGGTATACTCCACATAGAAGCGGTCCTGGTCGCCACCCAGGTATTCGCTGCCGAAGTCGGAGACGATGCGGTTACAGTCCCACTTGATATAGTCGATGTTCGGGGCCAGTTGCATCGTGTTGTCAAAAATGCCGTACACGAAGTCCTGCACTGCCGGATTGCTCATGTCCAGCACCCATTGGTTGCGGCTCTGGAGCATCTCACGGCCCGGGCTCTGGACCACCCATTCGGGATGGGCATGGGCCAGGTTGCTCTTGGGGTTGACCATCTCCGGCTCGATCCAGATACCGAACTTCAATCCTTTTTCGTGAGCATAAGATGCCACATAATCAATTCCTTCCGGGAGCTTGGCGGTATTCACCTCCCAGTCGCCCAGACCGGCATCGTCGTTGTTGCGGGGATAATCCTTTGCGAACCAGCCGTCATCCAGGACGAACATCTCCAGGCCCATCGAGGCGGCGTCGTCGATCATCCGCAGTAAGGTCTCGGTCGTGAAGGTGAAATAGGCGCCTTCCCAGCTGTTCAGGAGGGTGGGATTGACCTGCCCGCCGCCATAGACACCGTAGTTCCGGGCCCAGGCATGCAGGTTGCGGGAAGCCTGCCCCGCTCCCCTGCCGGAGAAAGTGTAAATGAAATCAGGGGTGGTGAAGGTCTGCCCGGCCGAAAGCGTATAGGCCGATGCGAACGGGCTGATGCCGGCCAGGATGTTCAACCTGTTGGACTCGTCCATCTCGAAGGAGAGGCGGAAATTGCCGCTCCAGGCCAGTGCACCGGCGACAACCTCACCCGTATTCTCCTGCAGCCGGTCGGTATTCAGGCTCACAAGGAAGGAAGGGTTGTTGCACTGGGTAGCCTGTGTGCCGCGCCGGGATTCAATCACCTTCGTATCGTGGGTGAGCACTTCCCCGTCCATCTGCATCTCATCGGCCCAGCCACCATGGAAATGGGTCAGATAGAACTTGTCGGCATCCAGGTACAGGGAACCCGAGGCATAATTCTGCAGTTCAACGGCCTGCTTGGACCCATTCAGGATCTCCGAATGCATGCAGATGACATCTTCCTTCTGGTAGGCGTCATACACCAGCTTGACTTCCAGAAGGGTGACGTAGTCCTTCAGCGTCACGACCGTCGTGACCACGTTTCCGTTCCGGCGGACGTCATGTCCGGTATAGTACAGCTGGGTATTGTGATACCCGTCGGCATATTTCACATGGAGGGCCGGCTCACCGATGTAGCGGCCGCCAGTGGTCGGATAAGCCATCGGACCGCTGCCGTTGTCATGGGATCGAAGGGTCCGGAAGTCCTTGAAAGCCTGAGGATCAGCGATCCGGATGCCATAATGGAGCGTCTGGAGGACACCGTTTTCCTGGACCATCAGGACCAGTTGCGTGTGCTCCGTTTCCACGGGAATGACCGTCTTTTCCACCTTCGGGATCTCGACGGTGACGTGGTTATAGGTTTTCTTCTTTTCCTTCCGGGCCGATGCGGCCGGCGCAGCCACCGCCAGGATGAGGGTGGCGAGGGCGAGGGATTTCAATAGTTTCATATCGGTTATTCCGTTTTTAATCCACAAAAGATATTTCGTCGAACAGGTAGGAAGCATGTCCGATCTGTTCTACGACGAAGAGCAGATATCTGATATCCAAAGAGATATTCCGGCAGATCGCAGGGTCGTACGCGATGTCCGACATCGTCCCTTCCCACACCCGGTCGAAGTTGATCCCGATCAGGTTGCCGTCGGCATTGATGATTGGACTGCCGGAATTGCCGCCGGTGGTATGGTTTGTCGCCAGGAAGCATACCGGCTGGTCATCGTGACCGCCCTCTGCGTATACATCGCGAAGGACCTGCGGGATATTGTAATCGAAGATATCGGGGTTATCCTTTTCAATAATACCCTTAAGGGTGGAGACGGGCCGATAATAGGCCGCGTCATAGGGTTCATAGCCAGCGACTTGGCCATAGGCGACACGGAGCGTGAGGTTCGCATCCGGATAGAAAGTGCGGTCCTTCTCGAATTCCATCTGCCCCTGCATATAGAGGCGGTTGGCAACCCGGAGCTGTTCTCCTGTTTTCCGGATGACGGGAGCGAGGTCTTCGGCATACCATTGCGCAAAAGCCCCATATGCGATACAGGCCGGATCCTGGTCGACCTTGTCCAGGTCTTCGGCCGTCAAGGCTTCCACCTTCGCCCGGTCCGTAAAGAGGGAATGACCGTACAGATAATCCTTGCAGGCTTCCACGCTGCCGAAGGCCGAAAGCTGCTCCTTGAACCACGCAGGCTTGAAATGATCGGGCAGATTCTTGTCGAAGGAGGTCATCATCGCCACAAAGATTTCCTCGTCGATGGGCTGGTAGTAATCCTTGAAGAAGCTATCAATCAGGTCGTTAGTGCTAGTACCAGCGTGCAGCCTGGTTTGGATGGCCGAAGCGAACTGAAGCAATTCGATGGTACGGACCGTTTCGTTGTAATACTCGTAGGCCAGATAGGTAGGATTGCGGCGGGCATAGATTTCGCCCAACTGTTCGACCACCCCTTCATAACGGGTACCCTTCGCCCATTCCCTGAAGCGCTGCTCGTAAGCCTGCTTTTTCGCAACCGTCTGCATCCGGCGGATTCCCTTTTCCTCACCCTGCCACTTTTTCCAGGCATTGGAAACGCTGGCATTCTTGGAGGAATACTGGATCCGGACGGCCTGCGATTGGCTCATATACTTCTTCTGGATGTCCAGACGCTGGGTTCGGAGCGCGATCTTCTGCGGATCGGAGACCTCGGAAACGTATCTGACCTGGTCGGACATCACGTACTCCTGCGTACTGCCCGGGCAGCCGTAAACAAAGGTAAAATCGCCCTCCTGAACTCCTGCACGGGAGATTTTGAAGAATCGCTTGGGATGGTAAGGGACATTGTCCGGGCTGTAGTCGGCCGGATTGTTGTCCTTGTCGGCATATACCCGGAACATCGAGAAGTCACCGGTATGACGCGGCCACATCCAGTTGTCGGTATCCCCGCCGAACTTGCCGATGGAAGACGGCGGTGCACCCACCAGGCGCACATCCCGGAACACCTTGAAGACAAAGAGGAAATACTGATTCCCATAGAAAAGGGCTTCCACATTGGCGGTCAATCCCTTGTCCGGATCAGACGCTTCCCGGACGATCCGCGTCGAATTGGCTCGAACCACGGAATCCCGCTGCGCTTCGGACATGCCTTCCGCATATCCCTTCAGTACCAGGTCCGTCACTTCATCCATCCTTTCGAGAAAGCTGACTGTCAATCCCTTATTGGGGAGTTCCTCGCTCCGGTTCATCGCCCAGAAACCGTCCTTCAGATAATCGTGCTCCACGCTGCTATGCCGTTGGATATAGCTGTATCCGCAGTGATGGTTCGTCAGGAGCAGCCCCTCGTCGGAAACAAGCTCACCCGTACAGCCGCCGCCGAACAACACAACGGCATCCTTGAGCGACGCCTGATTCACGCTGTACACGTCTTCGGCCGTAAGCTTGAAACCCTTGGCCTGCATATCACCGATACGCTGGGAAATCAGGGAAGGGAGCCACATTCCCTCGTCGGCCCGGGCCGACAGGGAAAAAGCAAGCAGCGCCCCCAGGAAAAACACGGTCTTTCTCATAAAAATTGGTTACTCGTTTTCACAAAAATACGCATTTCCGAGGGAATTCCCAACTGCGGAAGAGGTGATATCCATATCATACCGGGACAACCGGATTGATGGAGCAAACACAAAACGAAGAAGCCCGACCGTCTTTCGACGATCGGGCTCCCGAAGAACCGCAGCTACCTACTCTCCCAACTGGTGGGTCAGTACCATCGGCGTGGGTGAGCTTA
>CACYWN010000045.1 GCA_902778105.1 uncultured Bacteroidia bacterium | reverse complement strand
GCACTCCAGGATGACCTGCACCCTGTTTCCTTTGGTCTTCTTTGCCATAGTGCTTACAAATTAAACAAGGTTCACGTATCCTTTCTTCTGGGCATCCTTCAGCGTGGCATCGAGACCGTTCTTCTCGATGATACGCATACCCTTGGTGGTCACCTTGAGGGTGATGAAACGCTGCTCGGTCTCAGACCAGAACTTCTTGGTCTTGAGGTTGAGGGCGAAGTCGCGCTTGGTGCGCAGTTTGGAATGGGCAACGTTGTTGCCGATCATTCTTTTCCTTCCGGTTATCTGACAAACCTTAGACATAATGCTGTTTTTTTATTTGTTTTCATTTCTTCGGGGTGACGGAAAGGTCTTGAGGAACCTGCGCCACCGGATGTTGTCCGGGAACTTCTTGTTCCCGTCCGTTGAAAGCCAGATGATGGCCGGCGTACCTACGATGTGGTCCTCCGGAACGAATCCCCAATAGCGGGAATCCAGGGAGTTATGCCGGTTGTCACCCATCATGAAGTAATAATCCTGCTTGAAGGTGTATTCCTTCGTCTGTTCCCCGCCAATGAGGATGGCTCCGTCCTTGACTTGCAGCGTGTTGTGCTCATAGTCACGGATAATGCGCTCATACAACGGAAGGTTTTCCTCCGTGAGTTCCACCGTCGCGCCCTTGGAAGGGATCCAGAGCGGCCCGAACTGGTCGCGGGTCCAACCCGTGGTTCCGGTGAACGGGAAGATTTCCGTGTCCGCAACCGTCTCCAGGTTGGGAGTCACTTCCACCACGTGGGAGAAGGACTTGACCTTTTCGAGCATTCCCGCGGTGAGGGGCATCCAGGGGTAACCCGGTACCCGCGCATCGAAATAGAGCTCTTTCGCATTGAGGCCCAGTTCGTCGATGACCCGCTGGCTGAACTTTTCCCCGTCCGTCACGACCCGGTAGGTCAGCTGGACACCCGGATAGACTTCCTGCTGGATGCCGTTGACCCAGACAAGACCGTCCTTCACGGTCAGGGAATCGCCCGCCACGGCGACACAACGCTTGACATAATGGTCTTTCTTGTCCATCGGACGGACGATCACGGGACCGAGCCGGTTGATGGTGTACTCCCTTCCGGAACTCCGGACCCACGCATAGTAGTCGTCGGCCGGGGCCTTGGTCAGGACGGTGTCCCCATTGGGGAAGTTGAATACCACGATGTCGCCTCTTTCGACCCCCCGGAATCCCTTGAGCCGACGGTAGTCGTTCTGGATGAGCGTGGAGTAGGACTCCTTGCCGAACGCTACGTTGTGCGTGAACGGGATGGTAAGCGGGGTCTGGGGAACCCTCGGTCCATAGGTGAGCTTGCTCACGAAGAGATGGTCTCCGGTATAGAGCGTGCTCTCCATCGAGGAGGAGGGAATCTTGAAGGCCTGGAAGAAAAACATGTTGATGAACGTCACCACAACCACCGCGAAGATGATCGCGTCGAGCCAGTCGAGCCAGACATTGTGCTTCTCCCCCTCCTTGTACTCCTTTTTCCAGAAGAGCCACTTCACCTTTTTGGTGATGAGGAGGTCGAAGATGATGACGAGGCCGAAAAGCCACCAATAGTTTCCGAGCCAGATCACCCACGCCGTATAGAGCAGGGCCCAGAAGCCCAGCTTGACCCAGCGGTTACGGATGATGTCCTTCAAGCTCACGGTTCCAGGCTACTTAACAGAATTGACGATAGCCTCGAAAGCCTGGGGATTATTCATTGCCAGGTCTGCCAGGACCTTGCGGTTCAGGCCGATGTTCTGCTTCGCGAGACGGCCCATGAACTGGGAGTAGGTAAGGCCGTACTGACGGGAAGCGGCGTTGATACGCTGGATCCACAGGGCGCGGAATTCGCGCTTCTTCGCTTTTCTGTCACGGTATGCGTAGGTGAGACCTTTCTCATAGGTGTTCTTCGCAACCGTCCAAACGTTCTTCCTGGAGAGGAAGTTGCCGCGAGTCTTGGAGAGAATCTTCTTGCGGCGTGCCCTTGAGGCAACAGAGTTAACTGATCTAGGCATAAATTTTTACTTTTTTGGAGGCAGTGACCTCGTTTCCGGGGTTCTTTCCGACTGCGTTCCAGTTAAACATTTGAGATTAGAGCACCAGCATCTCCTTGACACGGTTCACATCCACCTTTTCGATGATCGCGAAGTGGTCGAGATTCCTCTTCTGCTTCTTGGTCTTCTTGGTGAGGATGTGGCTGTGATAAGCGTGCTTCCTCTTGATCTTTCCCGATCCGGTAAGCGTAAAGCGCTTTTTGGCACCGGAGTTGGTCTTGAGCTTTGCCATTGTTGAACAAATTTTTAATTATACATTCCCGCCTTCTGCGGCGGTTTTATTTCTTTTTCAAAGGAGCGATCGTCATGGACATCCGCTTTCCCTCGAGGACCGGCATGTTCTCCGCCCGTCCGAATTCCTCCAGTTCCACCGCAAAGCGGAGCAGCTGCTTCTCGCCCTGTTCGGCGAACATGATGGAACGGCCGCGGAAGAAGATGGTGGCCTTCACCTTGGACCCTTCCTGCAGGAACTCCTGCGCATGCTTGAGCTTGAACTGGAAGTCGTGCTCGTCGGTGTTGGGGCCGAACCGGATTTCCTTGATGACGATCTTCGCGGCATTCGCCTTCATCTCCTTGGCGCGCTTCCGCTGCTGATACAGATACTTCTGGTAATCCAGGATCTTGCACACGTGCGGATCGGCCTTGTCGGAGATTTCGACGAGATCGAGTTCGAGTTGCCGGGCCAGCTCGCGGGCCTTGGCAATCGGGTAGATGCCCGGCTCGGGGATGTTGTCCCCTACGAGTCGGACCTGAGGCACAGTGATCTCGTTGTTGATCCTGAGCTCGTTCTCATCTTTTTTCGGACCGCCCGGCTGGTTGCGGTTCGGTTTCGGCCTGGAAGGCTTCGGTCTGTAAGGCGTTGCGATAGTTCGTTTCCTCCTTTGGTTAAAACATTAATACTCTGCTTATTGGGCCAATTCTTCCCGGATGGCCTCCTGAATGTACTTCACGAGACCCTCGGTTGTCATCGAGCCCACATCGGCAGCTCCCCTTCGGACAGATACGGTGTTTTCGGCTGCTTCTTTTTCGCCGACAATCACCAGAACCGGAACTCTCTTGAGGGACGTTTCACGGATCCGCTTGCCGAGTGTTTCGTTTCTGTCGTCTATGGAAGCGCGAATTTCGGAATTATTCAGCAGATTAGCAACTTTTTTCGCATAATCTGCGTATTTTTCGCTGACAGGCAGCACCTTAACGGGCTCGGGATGGACCCAGAGCGGCAGATGGCCGGCCGTATGCTCGAGGAGCACGGCGACAAAACGCTCCAGGGAACCGAACGGGGCACGGTGAATCATCACCGGACGCTTGCGGGAGCCGTCGGAATCGACATATTCCAGTTCGAAGCGCTCCGGAAGGTTGTAGTCCACCTGGATGGTTCCGAGCTGCCAGCTGCGGCCGATGGCGTCCTTCACCATGAAGTCCAGCTTCGGGCCGTAGAAAGCCGCTTCGCCCGTTTCCACGACGAACGGCAGTCCTTTCTTCTTGGCAGCCTCGATGATACCGGCCTCGGCCTTCTCCCAGTTCTCGTCGGAGCCGATGTACTTGGACGGGTTCTTCGGGTCGCGCAGGGAAACCTGGGCAGTGAACTTGTCGAAGTGCAGGGTCTTGAAAACATACAGGATCAGGTCGATGACCTTCTCGAACTCTTCCTGGATCTGGTCCTGGCGGCAGAACAGGTGGGCGTCATCCTGGGTAAATCCACGCACACGCGTAAGACCGTGCAGTTCGCCGGACTGCTCATAACGGTAGACGGTGCCGAACTCGGCGTAGCGCAGCGGAAGCTCCTTGTAGGAGTGGGGGCTGCTGCGGTAGATCTCGCAGTGGTGGGGGCAGTTCATGGGCTTGAGCATGAACTCCTCGCCTTCCTGCGGGGTATGGATGGGCTGGAAGGAATCCTTTCCGTACTTGGCATAGTGGCCGGAGGTCACATACAGTTCCTTGCCGCCGATGTGCGGCGTGACGACCTGCAGGTAGCCGTATTCGGCCTGCTTCTTCCGAAGGAAGTTCTCCAGGGTGTTGCGGAGCGTAGCGCCCTTCGGGAGCCATAGGGGCAGGCCCGGGCCCACGCGCTGGGAGAAGGTGAACAGCTCCATCTCCTTGCCGATCTTGCGGTGGTCGCGCTTCTTGGCCTCCTCGAGCATGACCAGGTATTCGTCCAGCATCGACTTCTTCGGGAAGGTGATGCCGTAGATGCGGGTGAGCTGCTGGCGGGTCTCGTCACCGCGCCAGTAGGCGCCGGCGAGGGAGAGCACCTTCACGGCCTTGATGACCTCGGTGTTGCGGAGGTGCGGTCCGCGGCACAGGTCGGTGAACCGGCCGTTCTCGTAATATGTGATGGTACCGTCTTCCAGTTCGGAGATCAGCTCCTGCTTGTACTGGTCGCCCTTTTCGGTGAAATAGGCCATGGCGTCTGCCTTGGAGACCTCGATGCGGCGGAAATCCTGCTTCTCGCGGGCGAATTCCAGCATCTTGTTCTCGATAGCCTTGAAATCGGCGTCCGTCAGGGTACGGCCGTTCATGTCCACGTCATAGTAAAAGCCGTTCTCGATGGCCGGTCCGATGCCGAACTTGACGCCCGGGAACAGGGCCTCCAGCGCTTCGGCCATCAGGTGGGAAGAACTGTGCCAGAATACCTTCTTGGCCTCGTCATCCTCCCATTTCAAAAGGCGGATCTCCACGTCCTCGGTGATGGGACGCATCAGGTCGATGGTGGTTCCCTTGGAAGTCTCGGGCTCGCCGGGCTTTTTCACTGAAACGGCCAGTACGTCGGCTGCGAGCCGGGGGCTGATGGACATCGCTACGTCGTAGCCGGTCACACCCGCCTCATAGGTGCGGACACTTCCGTCGGGGAAGGTGATGTTGATCATAACTCTAAAAATTAACTGATGGTGTATTACAAACCAAGTCCTTAACCATGTTAGTTAATACTTGCAAACTTACAAAGATACTCAAAATCCGTCAAAAGTAACCTTTTATTTCTCGTTTTCGTCAACTTTTCGCTATCTTTGTGGAATATGAAACTGGACAGCAAGACCCTGTGGAACGAAGCCGGCCGCGTAGGACTCGTGTTCGGCGGCTTCTCGTCCCTGTGCCTGGTTCTCAAGGAAGGAGCGGCCCTCACCGGGTCCATGTTCCTGGTCCAGGCGGCGGCCATCATCCTGTGGGCGGTGGAGTTCTTCGGCTGTATCCTCCTGATGAAAAAGTTCATGCTGGACCTTCGCGACAAGTTCGACGGAGTGACGATGGAAGACACTTACTGTTTCGGACGGCGCGTCGGACTCCTGTCCGGCCTCATCCTGGCTTCCGTGGACGCCTTCCTGATCATGAAGCTCCCGCAGGACACGGTCGCCGACGTCGTCAACGAACTCACTTCCTCGGTCACCGCCCAGCTGGGCAGTGGCTACGCAGCCCAGATGGAGCAGGTCGTCGACCGTCTTCCGCTCTATACCTTCATCTTCCAGTGGCTCTACTGTTTCCTGTATGGCAGCCTGCTCTCCGGCATCCTGTCCCGCTACATCTTCCTGCAGAACAAATTCCAGGACGGCGGCGACAACGGAGACGGCAATGACCTCACAGACATCCAATAGCTCGATATGGACATTTCAGTCATCGTACCCCTGTACAACGAGACCGAGTCCCTTCCGGAACTCGCCGCCTGGATCGACCGGGTGATGGTCTCCAACGGTTTCTCCCATGAAGTGCTGATGGTGGACGACGGTTCCACCGACGGGTCGTGGGACACCGTGCTCCGGCTTGCCTCCGAATACCCTGCCATCCATGGCATCTCCTTCCGGCGCAACTACGGCAAGTCCGCCGCCCTGTACGAAGGCTTCGCGGCCGCGGAAGGGGACGTCGTCATCACGATGGACGCCGACCTGCAGGACTCCCCGGACGAAATCCCCGAGCTGTACCGGATGATTACGGAAGACGGTTACGACGTCGTTTCCGGCTGGAAACAGCACCGGCAGGACAACAAACTCACCAAGAACCTCCCGTCCAAACTGTACAACTGGACCGCCCGCAAGGTAACCGGCATCAAACTCCACGACATGAACTGCGGCCTGAAGGCCTACCGCCGGGAAGTCGTGAAAAGCATCGAGGTCTACGGTGAAATGCACCGCTACATCCCTTACCTGGCGAAAAATGCAGGCTACGGGAAAATCGGCGAAAAGCCCGTCCACCACCAGAAGCGGAAGTACGGCGTATCCAAATTCGGCCTGGAGCGCTTCGTGAACGGCTTCCTGGACTTGATGTCCCTGTGGTTCCTGTCCAAATTCGGCAAGAAGCCGATGCACTTCTTCGGTACCAGCGGCATCCTGATGTTCCTCATCGGTTTCGTGATGACCGTATGGATCATCGCCGCCAAACTCATCCACCAGGCGCAGGGCGTCCGCTTCCGCGCCGTCACCGACCAGCCCCTCTTCTATCTGGCCCTCCTTGCCGTGGTCCTGGGCGCCATGTTCTTCCTCGCCGGCTTCCTCGGCGAAATGGTCGCGCGCAGCTCCACCACGCGTAACGACTATAACGTCAAAGCCAGGTTCTGAACCGTCCTGAACATACCTCCAACCGGCTCCCCCTTTCGGGAGTCGGTTTTTTTATCGACGGCTACGACCCCATCCTCAATTCGGCCTATCTTTGAGGATGAACAAACGTATTATGCCATCTCGTCCTCATTTCAGGCCGATTCTGAGGATGAACATCGCCAATCGGAGGCCGCAGGCCGACTCATCCCCCTTCCAGGGGGACCGGAGGGGGTGTGCCCCCTCGGGGGCAGCCGCGCAGCGGCAGGGGGTCGGACGGCGGAGCCGACGTTTTTCGACTTTTTGCGAAGCAAAAAAAAGCCCCGGATGTCATCAGACATCCAGGGCCTCGAAGAACCGCAGCTACCTACTCTCCCAACTGGTGGGTCAGTACCATCGGCGTGGGTGAGCTTAACTTCTCTGTTCGGAATGGGAAGAGGTGGATCCTC
>CACYWN010000044.1 GCA_902778105.1 uncultured Bacteroidia bacterium | reverse complement strand
CAAGGATGTTTCCGGTACCGTGGGCATTGCCCACACCCGCTGGGCTACGCATGGCGAACCGAGCGATGTGAACTCGCACCCTCATTATTCCGAGAACCACGAACTTGCGCTGATCCACAATGGTATCATCGAGAATTATCAGGCCCTGAAAACAGAACTGACCCGAAAAGGATATCATTTCCGGAGCCAGACGGACACGGAGGTCGTGATTCAGTTGATCCAGTATATGATGGATTCCTTGGGTGTTTCCTTCGACGAAGCCGTGCCTCTGGCGTTGAATAACGTCGTCGGCGCCTATGCGTTGGTGATTATGGACAAGCGTGAGCCGGACAAGATTATCGCCGCCCGCAAGGGAAGCCCGCTGCTGATCGGCGTGGGGGAGAACGAATACTTCGTGGGATCGGATGCCTCTCCGATCATCGAGTACACGAACAAAGTGGTCTATCTGGGCGAGGAGCAGATCGCCTATATCCAGCGCGGTCAGGATCTCCGCATCACGGACCTGAAGAGCGTCGAGCAGGCGCCCCAGGTGCGCGAGTTGGAGATGAGCTTGAGCGAGATAGAGAAAGGCGGTTTCCCGCACTTCATGCTGAAAGAAATCTTCGAGCAGCCGCGCACCCTGCGTGCTTCCATGCAGGGCCGCCTGCACCCGGAACTCGGCGAGGTCAAGCTTTCCGGCGTCATCGACAACCGCGAACGGTTGTTGAACGCAAAACGCATCGTCATCTGTGCCTGTGGCACCTCCTGGCATGCCGGTCTGATCGGGAAATACATGATTGAGGACTTGACTCGCAAGCCGGTCGAAGTCGAATACGCTTCCGAATTCCGGTACCGTCATCCAGTCATTTTCCCGTCGGATGTCGTGATTGCCATCTCCCAGTCCGGCGAGACCGCCGACACGCTGGCTGCCGTAAACCTGGCCCGGAAGGCGGGTGCGTTCCTGTTTGGCATCTGCAATGTAGTCGGTTCCTCTATTGCCCGCGCCACGGATACCGGCTGCTATACGCACATCGGCCCGGAAATCGGTGTCGCTTCCACGAAGGCTTTTACCGCTCAGGTGACGACACTTTTCCTGCTTGCACTGAGCCTGGCCGAACAGCTCGGGAACTGCAGGACATCCCCGACAAGATTGCCAAGATTCTGGAACACGACGCACAGATAGCTGACCTCGCGAAAGTTTTCACCTACTCGCACAACTTCCTTTATCTGGGACGCGGCTACAATTATCCCGTTGCGCTGGAGGGTGCGCTTAAACTGAAGGAAATCTCCTACATCCACGCAGAAGGCTATCCCGCCGCAGAGATGAAACATGGCCCGATTGCCCTGATTGACGAGGAAATGCCGGTGGTCGTGATTGCTCCGCGTCGTGGCAATTACGAGAACGACTGGTATTTCGAGATCCCGGACACGGAGGAGTGCTTCGAGCCCATCCTGTCCATCATCCCGCTCCAGTTGCTTGCCTACCACATCGCCATCGCCAAAGGCCGTGACGTGGACCAGCCCCGCAACCTGGCGAAATCCGTTACGGTGGAATAACGCCTTCCGGCCAGGCGGCACTCGAAGACCGCGTCAGACTCGAACTCGTTTTTGGGACCCTTGATAACACGTTCATCTTCCTGCATTTAGGCCAAACAGCAGATGTAACATAGGGGAAACATTTGAGATTTTTGCCCCATTTTCGGGCTTATTGTAAAAAAGAAATATGCCCTACAGTGAGCTGTAAGGCATATTTTCAAAGCGGGGAGCGGAAAACGAGACTCGAACTATATCTTGTAATATATTGAAAATCAATGATTTATGAGAAACAGAAAAGACAACAGGTGAAACATAGGTGAAACTTTCGTGGCTTATCAGGGCGTATAGGGGAAGCGACTTGTACGGCCATCATACAGGGAAAAGACGCCATCTGATACCAAAAGAAACCATTCTTCACTTATGCTGGAATGGCTTGTGCGCTGAATCTGTAGGCCAGAAGCAGTTGCAGAATTGCCCGATTTCCGGAATGAAAATAATACGTAACTTTGCAATTGATGCTGCAGACGAAGGAAATAGAGATCCTTTTCCGGACGTATTATCGCCCCTTGTGCCTATATGCGCTCCACTATCTGGGCGACCCGGATGCGGTGGAGGATGTGGTCCAGGAAAGCTTTACGGCACTTTGGCGACAGGAGAATCCGGTGGCCAACGCCAGGGCATGGTTGTATTCTGCTGTCCGGAACCGCAGTATCGATTCGCTGCGGAAAACTGGAAAGACCGAGCTTTTGCCTAGTGACCTGGACGGTCCCATCTCTGATGACGAAGCGGAGGAGCGTTCCGCCTTGGAGGCCCGCTTGTGGACTGCCGTGGACGCCTTTGACCAGTCCGGCCTTCGTCCGGACAATCAGGGGATCAGACGGCGCACTGGCGCAGCCGGCCGCCAGCGCGGCCCCGACGGCCACGGCCGCCACGGCGGCCCCGGCGCAAAGAATCGAGAACATTTGTTTCATAGTCAAAGATAACAATCTTTTGGCTCACCAGCAAGAATCCGCGCCTGGCGGGTCGTTGACGCCCCCGCGGGGGCTCAGCCAAGCTCGGTATCCAGTTGCGTACGCTTTTCCCTCTTTTTGTACGCAACCGTGAACCTTGGGTCTCCACTTGCGTACAATATCACGGCTTTCTGTACGCAAGAGGAGGCTCGATACTAGAGTGAGCCTCCGGCTAGATACCCTTGAAGTCCCGGTGGACCCGGTTCAGTCGCCCATCCGGTAAACCTTCAGCCGCTGTACGCCCGTTTCGCCGTAGGGGATGCGCAGGTGGCGGCCTTGGTGGTCTTCGTCGCCGTTGAGCCGGCGCAGGGGCTGGAGCCCGTCATATTCGTCGATGGACAGGATGCCCACGCGGCCTTTTCCGTCCGCAGGGCGCAGGGTCGCGACGCAGCCGGTGCCGAGGAACAGGAATTCGTCCTCGCCCAGGTCTAGGATGAGGAACGCCCCTTCGCCCCAGGCGGAAGGATTCCCGTGTACGGGGCACCAGGAGATGGTCCCGTCGTGCCGGCAGGTGAAGACCGTGTTGCCGATGGTGACCTCTTCTTCCGGATGGGCGGCATCCAGCAGGACGCCGTAGGCCTTCCCTTCGGCCTGCTTCTGTGCGATGAGAGGCAGCCAGGGGGCCAGCGTGCGGTACGCATCGGCCGTGCTTTCCCAGCTGTTGTCGATGGAGAACGGAGAGAAGCCCAGGGCGGCGTGCCGGCCCAGGACATAGAAGACGCGGGCGGCGTTGGCGGGTTCCTGGCGGATTTCCGGGATGAAAAGCGGGTTTTCAGGCCGATGGTACCGCGCCACCCAGTCCGGGAATCCCGGGTCGTAGATGTCGGGGCACACGAGGTCGATGGACGGGGCCTCCGCCTTCCAGATGTCCATCAGGTGGTCTAACGGACCGGCGGAGGGATACTCTCCCGGCTTGCGCCCCCGGGAATTCAAGGCCGCATTGACAAACATCGGCAAGGCGTATTCCTGCTTGCCCGCCCGGGCGAGCGCCTCGGCATAGCGGGCGTATGCGGCGGCCTGGAAGCGCTCTTCGTCCCGCTCCTTCCCCATTTCCCAGGCCTTTTCCGCCTCCGTTCCGTGCTCCCGGGCATCGCCAAGGAAGCCGATCTCGTTCTCCACTTGGACCATCAGGACCGTCCCCGTGTCGCCGTCCTTTTCCCGGAGGTGGCGCATCAGGGCGGCGAAAGCGCGGCAATCGGCCTTCAGCGCCTCCCGGTCGAAGGCGGACAGGATTTCGGGGAGGGTTCCGTCGCTGTTTTCCGCCAGCGTGAACCTGTTTCCGAAGTCCTGCTTCACCCAGGCGGGCACGTAGCAGGACATACTGTTCTTCCAGGTTCCGAACCAGAGCAGGACCAGATGCAGGTCGTGGGCCCGGGCAGATGCGAGCAGGTAATCCACCGTCGAGAAGTCGAACTGTCCCTCCGTCGGTTCCAGCAATTCCCAGTACACCGGCGCGAGGACCGTATTCAAGCCCGCCTCCCGGAGGGTCTGCCAAGTGTCGCGGCCGTCCATATAGGCCGCGCTGGAGGCGCTGGAATTCGCCAGCTCGCCGCCCAGGATGAGGAAAGGCTCTCCGTGGAGGAAGAGCCGGCCGCCCGCCAGCCGGACCGGCGGGGCGGACGCCGCCAGGACCAGCGGAACGTCTTCAAGAAGCGGTGACCGGGACATATCCTGGGGATTCGTGCCCGGAACGCCCTGCGGGACGGGCATTTCAAGGCGCTCGAAGAGCTCTTTCCAATACGGTGGCAGGGAACCGTCAGGGGCGAGGAAGTTCATCGGCGCGGCCTCGAAGAGATAGCTTCCGTCCGGGCGGCGGTATGCATCGCGGACCAGTTCCGAGCAGTAGAAGGCATCATTGTCGGGGAGGAAGGACAGGTCGTAGGAATTCCCGACGAAACGGAGGGCGTTCTCGACGTATCGGGAGACGCCGGTCGTGTCCTTGAGCCGTTTTACGAAAAAGGCCGCCCCGGGGTTCGCTTGGACCAGGGAGTCCAGCGGGTATCGGCTCACGCCCCTTTTGGGCGTCGCGTCGATGACCCAGGGCATTCCGGTCTGGTCGACCTGGATAATGGCGACATGCGTCAGGTTTCCCGTGGCCGCGACGATGGCCTCGTCCATGGACCCGGCCCCTTCCGACGAGCCCACAAACAGCAAGTCGCCCGTCCGGAGGCGCTCCGCCTGAGGGTGGCAGGCGCTGATAGAGAGGGCTAATGTAAAGACTGTCAGGAGCTTGCGTGCAGCGGTGATTCGTACTCTATTCATCGTTGGGTCATTTCAACACGAAGATACGCATTTTTTGTATCTTCGTGCTGTAGTTTTTCGGTGGAATCTGCGTCTAATGAGCAGAAACAAGCAAGACGACCACGTGTGCTACATGTTCTCGACCGACAAGGACGAGGTGGCCGACCTCTTCCAGGAAATCTTGATCAACCTCTGGCGGGGCTCCGGAACCTTCCGAGGGGAAAGCGCGCTGAATTCCTGGATTTGGAAAGTCGCCCTCAACACTTGCATCTCCCAGGATCGGAACTGTACGGGTTCATCTGCGGCGCGTCCATCGGTCTGGTCATCGGCCTGGTCCTGGGCCTGAAGAACCGCCGCGACATCCTGGACGCCTCGGACGACCTGCTCGCCCAGATCGAAGAGCTGAAAGGCTAGCCCTCGGTTCCCGTCAGGCGACAAAAACCCTTTTGGGCCTTTTATGTTACTTGTGCCGTGCTGTCCTATATAACCTTTTTTTTATTCCGTCAGCGCGGCGAAGAGCTTGTCGAGGGCTTCGTCCGGGGTGGCGCTCTGTTCCAGCAGGGTGACGAACTTGCTGCCGATGATGGCGCCGGCGGCGTTGGCCTGCGCCGCTTCCAGGGTCTGCTTGTTGCTGATTCCGAAGCCGATCATCCGCGGGTGTTTCAGGTTCATGGCGTCGATGCGGCGGAAATAGGCCTGCTTCTGCTTGTCGAAACTTTTCTGGGTGCCGGTGATCGAGGCGGAACTCACCATGTAGATGAAGCCGTCGGTGTTGTCGTCGATGAAGCGGACCCGCTCCGGGGCCGTCTCGGGCGTGATGAGCATAATCACGTGGATGCCGTACTGCTGCGCTATGGGCCAGACCTCCTCCATGTAGTCCTTGAAGGGCAGGTCGGGGATGATGACCCCGCTCACGCCGCTGTCCCGGCAGCTGCGGAAGAAGGGTTCGATGCCATACTGCATCACGACATTCAGGTAGCCCATCAGCACCAGGGGAATCGACACCTCATCCTTGATTTCCCGGAGCTGGGCGAACAGCCTGGTGATGGTCATCCCGTTCCGGATGGCGCGGGTGGCGGCCGTCTGGATCACCGGACCATCCGCCAGCGGGTCGGAGAAGGGGAAGCCCACCTCCACCATGGCGACGCCGCGGCGCTCCATGGCGCGGATCACGTCGGCGGTTCCTTCCAAGGTGGGATCGCCCGCACAGAAATAGAGGGAAAGCAGTTTCCGGTCTCCCCGCTCAGAGAATAATCTGTCTATCTTGTTCATGGTCTTATGGTTTCGATAAATGTTCTTAAGGCGTCCACGTCCTTCCTTCCCGGCGCGGTCTCGAAGCGGCTGTTCAGGTCGATGCCCAGGCAGCCGGGCACGTCGAACGCCCGGATGCGCAGCGCATCGTCCGGCCCGATCCCCCCGCTGAGCAGGAAGGGAAGCCGTCCCTGGTACCGCTGCAGGACGCTCCAGTCGAACTGGCGGCCGTTGCCGCCCGGGAGCTTGCCCTTGGTGTCGAACAGAAAGGCGTCGCATACGTCCGCATAAGCCTCCGCCTGCTCCAGGTCCTCTGGGCCCGCGACCGCCAGGCTCTTGACGATGCGGACACCCGGGAGATGCGCTTTCAGCGCCGCGATCGCGTCGGGGGTCTCGTGCCCATGGAGCTGGACCCCATCCAGCCGGAAGTCCTCCACGGCGGCCAGGATGTCCGGCAGGGCGGCATCGACAAAGACGCCCACCCGCCGGCAGTTCCGGGGCAGATAGGACGGTTTTTCCCCGACATACCGGCTCGACGGCGGCCAGAAGATGAACCCCATCAGGTCGATGCCGAGGGCCTCCACGGCGCGGATGTTTTCGGGTTCGCGCATCCCGCACACCTTGATGATCATAGCCGGGCGATGAATGCGTCCAGGGCGACGCCTGGGTCCGGTTCTTTCATGAAGCGTTCTCCCATCAGGAAGCCCCGGAAGCCACACTGCCGCAGTGCCGTAAGCGTTTCCGGGCGGCCGATACCGCTCTCGCTGACCTTCACGGCGCCGGCGGGCAGCTGCGCGGCCAGCCGGAAGCTGTTCTCCACGTCGGTCACGAAGGTGCCGAGATTCCGGTTGTTGATGCCGCACATATCCGGTTCCAGGCTGGCGTATTCGAGTTCCTGTTCGGAATGCATCTCCAGCAGGACTTCCAGGCCGAGGGCATGCGCCGCGCCGATCAACCGCCGGCATTCCTCCTTGCTCGATTCGGCGGCGATGAGCAGGACGGCCGAAGCGCCGCTCAGGCGCGCCAGGAAGAGCTGGTACTCGTCCACCACGAATTCCTTGTAGAGGATGGGCAGGGTGACCCCGCTTTCACGGGCTTTCGTGATGAAGTCCGGGCTTCCCCCAAAGTACTTCCCGTCGGCCAGGATGCTGAGCGCCGCCGCCCCGTTCCGCTGGTACTCCAGCGGGATTACGGCGGCATCGCCCGTTTCCTTGATCCACCCCTTCGAAGGAGACTTGCGCTTGAATTCCGCGATGATCCCGTGGGGGGAAGCCAGCAAGGCCGCCGCCATCGAAGGCGGTTTCGGGCCGGCCAGGAGGGGTTCCACTTGGTCGGCCAGGAGGCGCAGGGGCGTCTCCCGCCGCAGGGCGGCGACTTCCAGGCGCTTGTGCGCGGTGATTTCGTCCAGGATGTCCATCTAACTGTTCAGTTCCACGAATTTCTTGAAATTGGCCAGGGCCTTGCCGCTTTCCAGGCTTTCCCGGGCGATGTCCAGGGCGTGCAGGATGTCCAGGCGCTGGTCCATGCACTGGATAGCGACGGCCGCATTGGCGAGGACGGTGTTCTTCTGGCCTTCCGTGGACCGGTTCTCCAGGACGCTGTCGAAGAGGGCCGCGGCCTCCTGGGGCGTCCGGCCGCCGAACAGGTCGTAGTCTTTCGTCTGCGGCAGGTTGAAGTCGGACGGGTCGAACACCTTCTCGTACTTGTTGGTGCTGACCTTGAAGGTCCCCGTCAGCGAGATCTCGTCGTAGCCGTCGGTGCTGTTGACCAGGGCATAGTCCACGCCCATCTTCTGGAACACATGGTTGTACAGGCGCATCTGCTCCAGGGTGGCGGTGCCCATCACGTTGCACTTGGGCTGGGAAGGATTCACCAGCGGGCCCAGCAGGTTGAAGAAGGTCATGAAGGGGAGGACCTTCCGGACCGGGCCGACGAACTTCATCGCCCGGGCATAGACCTGGGCGTGGAGATACACCAGGTGGGTCTCGGCCATCGACCGGTTCAGGCGGTCCGGGTCGAAGGTGAACTTCACCCCGTGCTGCGCCATCACGTCGCTGGCGCCGGAAGCGCTCGTGCTCGCGAAGTTGCCGTGCTTGGCCACGTTGTAACCCGCGCCCGCCACGACGGCGCAGGCGCAGGTGGAAATATTGAAGGTGTTCTTCATGTCGCCGCCGGTCCCGACGATATCGACATACTTGTCGGCGTCGAGTTTCACGGAAACGCCGGTCTCGAGGATGCCGTCGCGGAAGCCCAGGAGCTCGTCGACGGTGATGCCGCGGAGCTGCAGCATGCTCATCAGGGCCGCCAGCTGCTCCCCGGGATACTTTTCCTGGGTGATGTTGATCAGGATGTCGCGCGTTTCTTCGCGGGACAGATACTCGTGGTTGAGTATCTCTTCAAGGTACTTTTTCATCGTTCGTTCTATATTAGTTCAACCAATTTCTGAGGAGGACGGCGCCGTCGGGGGTGAGGACGCTCTCGGGATGGAACTGGATGCCGTGGATGTCGAATTCGCGGTGGCGCAGGGCCATGACCTGGCCCTCGTCGCTGACCGCGGTGATCTCCAGGCAGTCCGGGAAGCCTTCGCGGCTGACCACCCAGCTGTGGTAGCGGCCCATCACGATCCGCTCGGGCAGGCCCCGGAAAAGGGGGTCCGTGCCGAACTGCCGTCCTTCGGTGGCCACGCCGTGAAAGACGTCGCGGAGGTTCTCCAGCTGGGCGCCGAACACCTCTCCGATGGCCTGGTGGCCCAGGCAGACGCCCAGCATCGGCTTGCGTCCGGCGTAGGTCCGGATGACGTCCATCAAGTGACCGGCTTCCGAGGGGATGCCGGGTCCGGGGGACAGGATGATCTTGTCGAAGGCCTCGAGCTCTTCCAGCGCGAAGCGGTCGTTCCGCAGGACGGTCACTTCCGCGCCCAGGGACTTCACCAGATGGGCCAGGTTGTAGGTGAAGCTGTCGTAATTGTCGATGATAACGATGCGCATACGCTTACATTTCTTCCGCCAGGAGGATGGCCCTCCGCAGGGCGTTCAGTTTGTTGTTCACCTCTTGCAGTTCATATTCTTCGTCGCTGCGGGCCACGATGCCGCCGCCGGCCTGGAACCACAGCTCGTTGTTGCGGCTCACGAACGTCCGGATGGTGATGGCCTGGTTGAGGCTGCCGTTCAGGCCGATGAAGCCGATGCAGCCGCCGTATGCGCCCCGGTTGTGGGGCTCGTATTCGCTGATGAGCTGCATCGCGCGGACCTTGGGCGCGCCGCTGAGGGTGCCGGCCGGGAAGGTGTCCATGAAGGCTTTGACGGGGTCGGCGCCTTCGTCGAGTTCGCCGCTCACGCGCGAGACGAGGTGGATGACGTGGCTGTAGTACTGGAGGTCCTTGTAGAAATCGACCCGGACGTCGTGGCAGTTGCGGCTGAGGTCGTTCCGGGCGAGGTCGACGAGCATCACGTGCTCGGCGTTCTCCTTGGGGTCGTTGCGCAGGAACTCGGCGCCGCGGGCGTCTTCCTCCCGGTTGCCGGTGCGTTTGGTCGTGCCAGCAATGGGGTCGATGTACGCCCGGCCGCCCTCGATCCGGCAGTGCGTCTCCGGCGACGAGCCGAAGATGCGGAAACCGCCGAAGTCGAAGTAGAACAGGTACGGGCTGGGATTGATGCTGCGCAGGGCGCGGTACAGTTTGAAGTCGTCCCCTTCGTATTTCTGGACGAACCGGCGTGACAGGACGATCTGGAAGACATCCCCGCGCAGGCAGTGCGCGATTCCCTTGCGGATGTTGGCCTTGTGCTCCTCGTCCGTGAGGGTGGACGTGGTCTCTCCGACGGGATGGAAACCGTAGGGGTTGACATTGGTCCGGTTCATCTCCTGCTCGATCTTCGCCAGGCCGCTCTGCTCCCCCTCCGGCAGCAGTTCCACGAGGACCATCGTGTTGTTGAAGTGGTCGAACATGATGACGTACTTGTACAGGATGTACAGGATGTCGGGCGCGTCGTTGCGGGCCTGGGTCTCGTCCTTGACCGGGATGTTCTCGAGATACCGCACGGCATTGAAGGTCATGTAGCCGTACAGGCCGCACAGGTGGCTGTATTCACCCCGGACGTCGAAACTGTGGATGAACTCGTTGACGGCCCGGTCGGCCGTATATCCCGGGTCCAGGGGTTTGCGGAGCCGGGTCCCGTCTGGATAGCTCAGCACGGCGACGCCGTGTTCGACGGCGACGCTGCCGAGGGGGGCGATGCCGATGAACGAGCGGGAGTTCTCCCCGCCGTGGTAGTCGCTGGACTCCATCAGGGCCGACTGGGGATACAGGTCGCGCAGTTTCATATAGACCGACACGGGCGTGTGGAGGTCGGCCAGCCGCTTCCGGGCGGCCGTGGTGTAGTTAAAAGTCGCCATACTCCTTGGCCATTTCCTTGTTCTTCAGATACGTTTCAACATCCTTGTCGCCGCGGCCGCTGACGGTGAGGACGACGATGTCGTCGGGGCGGAAAGTCATCTTGCCCAGCGCCGCGATGGCATGGGCGCTCTCGATGGCCGGGATGATGCCTTCGAGCCGGGTCATCTCATACCCCGCGTAGATCGCTTCGTCGTCGTTGATGGCGAGCACCAGCGTCCGGCCTTTCCGGGCCATGTTGCAGTGCATCGGGCCGACGCCGGGATAGTCCAGGCCGGCCGAGATGGAGAAGGCCTCCTCGATCTGGCCGTCCGGCGTCTGCATGACCAGCATCTTGGAGCCGTGCAGGATGCCGGTGCGGCCGCGATGGACCGTCGCCGCCGTATAGCCGGAATCGACCCCGTGTCCGCCGGCCTCCGCCAGGACGATCCGGACCCGCTCGTCGTCCATGTAATGGTAGATCGTCCCCGCGGCGTTGCTGCCGCCGCCGATGCAGGCGATGAGGTAGTCGGGATAGTCCCGGCCGGCTTTCTCCTTCAGCTGGACCTTGATCTCCTCGGAAATGACGCTCTGGAGCCGGGCGACGAGGTCGGGATACGGGTGCGGGCCCATCGTGGAACCCACCAGGTAATAGGTGTCGGAAGGATGGCAGCACCAATCCCGGATGGCGGCGGAGCAGGCGTCGCTCAGCGTCATGTTGCCGGTGGTGACGGGATGGACCCGGGCGCCCAGCATCCGCATCCGCTCCACGTTGGTGTGCTGGCGCTCGACATCGGTCTTGCCCATGAAGATCTCGCACTGCATGCCCATCAGGGCGCAGACGGTCGCGGTGGCGACCCCGTGCTGGCCGGCGCCGGTCTCGGCGATGACGCGCGTCTTCCCCATCTTCCTGGCGAGCAGGATCTGGCCGATGGCGTTGTTGATCTTGTGGGCGCCGGTGTGATTGCAGTCCTCCCGCTTCAGGAAGAGGCGGCAGCCATACTTGCGGCTCATCCGCTCGGCATAGTACAGGGGCGAGGGGCGTCCGGCATAATCCTGGAGCAAGCGGCGGAACTCCTGCTTGAACGCGTCGCTCTCGATGACCGGCAGATAGGCCTGGCGCAGTTCATCGACACACTTGTACAGAATCTCGGGAATGTAGGCTCCGCCAAACTCTCCGTAGAACCCGTTTTCATCCACTTGGTAACTCATATCGGTCTGTTTTTTCTTTTTTTCGGCATAAAAAAAGCCTGTCGCGATCACGACAGGCCTTATCTTGTAAGTTGATTAGTTTACACGGCTGCAGCGCTCACGAATTTTGAATCCTTGAGTAGCGCCACCACCATGCGGAACGAATCATCATCACTTCTTGTTCTTTGTCTTTTGCAAAGGTAAATAAATAATTTTTAAAACTCCAAAGGTTTTTCGTTTTTTCTAACGCCGTGTCTGTTCGGAAGTTAGAATTCTCCGTGAAAGGATCATTCCTGATCCGGCTGCTGCCCGTCGTGGGCCTTCCACATGCACTCGGTAATCTTCATGTCCGTGAAAACGGCCGTGAAGGAGGATTCTTCCGGGGAGCAGGCGTAGACGCCGAAGCGGATGGCATCGGCACCCGCATA
>CACYWN010000043.1 GCA_902778105.1 uncultured Bacteroidia bacterium | reverse complement strand
AGACAATTCTGTTTGGATATCGGCCTGGATATCGTTGATGTCTATGTTCATCACCTAAAACTCTTTCGTCCCTTTTCTCTCTTTCATCAATTCAAGAGCCTTCTCGGTGTCAACGACAATGGTGCGTTTGAATTGCGTGATAGCCTCTTTTATGACACCATCCTTTTTGATTCTGCTGGCCGTCGCTGCGCTGCATCCGAAAAGTTCCGCTATCCCCTTGATCCCATAGACATATTTGGGAATGGCGGTTGTGTCTCTCTCTGCAGACGGCGGCTCGACGCCCTGTCCCATAATAGAGTTCAGCTCCAGAAACTGCGCCCCTGTCATAAAGGCAAGCGGCATTTCCATAAGATTCTTTGCATTGTTGGCCTGCGCCTCGAGTTTTGTTTTCATAAGACTTATTGATTATATGTTAATGTCATTGCCACTCTGTTTTGCTGCAAAGATATAACAAAGGTTTCAAAAAATGAAATCTAAATAATAAGAAATTGATTACCAGAAACAGGGAAAAAGTGAAATTGCCACGATAATGCATTTAATAATAGCGAGTTGCTAACTGTCGTTTGCCAACAAATATTTTTGAGAAAATGATGAAATATTAATCAAAATATGCTACCTTTGCATTATCCAATCAGTTTAGTACAGCAGTTTAGTTTAAACTGGACAAGTGTTTATGGAAGAGAATAGCACGCCTATCGTCAGCCCGGCGGAGTTCGATTATACTTCCCGGCTGAAATCCAGGGAGGAGATTTGCAGGATCGTCGCTGCAGATTTTAAGTTGAAAGGGATCACCCACGCTGCCGCTGGGGAGAGACTCGGAGTTAAAAAACAGGTGGTAACGAACCAACTGTCCGGCAGACGTCCTTTTGGGAAAAGGACCGCCCATGCTTATGCTTTAGCCTTTGGGTATAACGAGGAGTTTCTTCTTCACGGATTCGGTTTCCTTTATGCCGACGCCGCGATGAATGATATTATGCTTGCCAAGGGAAAAAGCGAGGAAGAAAGGAGCGCGGAGCTTCTTGCCCGGGAATCTGAACTTGCAGAGAAAGTGAAACGGTTGCAGGATGAACTGGACAGAGAGAAGGAAGAATCAAAGAAAAAAGATGCGGAACTTCTGTCGCTTCGGGACGCTTATTCAAAACTGGCTGAAGCCTTCTCAAAGATGTCACCTACTTTTGCAGCCGAACGACAATGATTATAAAAATGTCGGTTGTGTCGCTTATGTCGCTGGAAAAAACTATTTTTTTCAGCGATTTTTTATGCGACTATTCCTCCGGAAATTGCTTAAACTATCGCTTAGTATCAGGAACGATTAAAGCCCCAAAACGGCCGTAAAATTGGGGCCATTCTTGGGGCTTTTGTTGCAACTAATTGATAATCAATTAGTCTGGCGGAGAGGACGAGATTCGAACTCGTGGTACGGTTACCCGTACGGCAGTTTAGCAAACTGCTGGTTTCAGCCACTCACCCACCTCTCCGGGAGCCATTTGGCGAAACTCCGCCACGAGGGCGGATTGCAAAGATACGAATAATTTTTGAATTGCAAGCCTTTCGCGCAAAAAAGGGACTCGAAGAGGGGGAGGCTGTCCTTCGGCCCGATAACGGCGGTGCCGTCAGTTCCGCAGCAGGATTTGCCCACCGGCCACATCGACCGTGATGACGGAATCCCGGTGGACGGTGCCGTCCAGGATGGCCTTCGCGAGGAGGTTCACCAGTTCGCGCTGCATCAGCCGCTTGATCGGACGGGCCCCGTAGGACGGCTCGTAGCCGTGCTCTACCATGTAGTCCTCGAAGGCAGGAGTGAATTCGACCGTGATGCCGTTCTCGGACAGTTTGTGCCGAAGGTCGTCCATCTGGATGTGCAGGATGTCGCGGATGTCGGACTTGGACAGCGGGTCGAACATGATGATCTCGTCGATCCGGTTCAGGAACTCGGGACGGACCGTCTGCTTGAGGACATCCAGCACGCGGCCGGAGCATTCGTCCAGCAGGGAGCGGCGCTGTGCAATGGCCTGCGCGTTCACCCCGTCCACCTCCGGCAGACGCTCCATGTAGCTCTGGATGATGTCCGATCCGGCGTTGGAAGTCATGATGAGGATCGTGTTCTTGAAGTCCACGGTGCGGCCCTTGTTGTCGGTAAGCCGGCCGTCGTCCAGCACCTGCAGGAGGACGTTGAACACGTCCGGATGGGCCTTCTCGATCTCGTCCAGGAGGACCACCGAGTAGGGTTTCCGCCGCACGGCCTCGGTGAGCTGGCCGCCCTCGTCGTAGCCCACGTATCCCGGAGGCGCACCCACGAGCCGGGAGACGGTGTGCCGCTCCTGGTACTCGGACATGTCGATCCGGGTGATCATGTTCTCGTCGTTGAACAGGAACTCCGCCAGGGCCTTCGCCAGTTCGGTCTTGCCCACGCCGGTCGTACCCATGAACAGGAAGGAGCCGATGGGGCGCTTCTCGTTGGAAAGGCCCGCGCGGTTGCGTCGGACGGCGTCGGACACGGCCTGGATGGCCCGGTCCTGACCCACGACCCGCTTGTGCAGCTCCGACTCCATCCGCAGGAGCTTCTCCTTCTCGCTCTCCAGCATCCGCTTCACGGGAATGCCGGTCCATTTTGCGACGACCTCCGCGATGTCCTCCGGGGTAACCGCCTCGGTGACAATGGGTTCCTTGATCGCCGCGGCCTTCGCCGTCAGTTCGTCGATGGTCTTCTGCGTCGCGACCATCTTGCCGTAGCGCAGTTCCGCCACCTTGCCGTAGTCGCCGGCACGTTCGGCGGACGCCGCCTGGATCTTGTAATCCTCCATCTGCTGGCGGGCCGTCTGCAGGCCGGCGAGGATGTCCTTCTCCTCGTTCCAGCGTTTCATGAGGACGTCCCGCTTCGCGTTCAGTTCCGCCAGTTCCGCCTCTAGTTTCTCCATCTTCAGGGACACGCCCTCACGCTTGATGGCTTCCTTCTCGATCTCCTTCTGCCGGATGGCGCTGTTCAGCTCGTCGATGGGCTCCGGCACGGAATTCATTTCCAGCCGCAGCTTGGACGCAGCTTCATCCACGAGGTCGATGGCCTTGTCCGGAAGGAACCGGGAGGTGATGTACCGGTGCGACAGGTTCACGGCCGCGATGAGGGCGTCGTCCTCGATGCGGACCTTGTGGTGGTTCTCGTAGCGCTCCTTCAGGCCACGGAGGATGGCGATGGATTCCGCGGGCGAGGGCTCATCGACCATCACCATCTGGAACCGCCGCTCCAGGGCCTTGTCGGTCTCGAAATACTTCTGGTACTCGTCCAGGGTGGTGGAGCCGATGGTGCGGAGCTCGCCGCGGGCCAGCGCCGGCTTCAGAATGTTGGACGCGTCCATCGCGCCGGAGGAACGTCCCGCGCCCACCAGCGTATGGATCTCATCGATGAACAGGATGATCTCGCCGGCCGAGTCCACGACTTCCTTCACGACCCCCTTGAGCCGTTCCTCGAATTCGCCCTGATATTTCGCGCCCGCGATCAGGGCGCCCATGTCCAGGGAATATATCTGCTTGGACTTCAGGTTCTCCGGCACGTGTCCGGACACGATGTTCTGGGCGATGCCCTCCGAAATGGCGGTCTTGCCCACGCCGGGTTCGCCCACCAGGATCGGGTTGTTCTTGGTCCTCCGCGAGAGGATCTGGAGCACCCGCCGGATCTCGTCGTCCCGGCCGATGACCGGGTCCAGCTTGCCCGCCGACGCGCGCTCGTTGAGGTTTACAGCAAACCGCTGCAGGAATGAGTTTTCGTTATTTGCCATAGTTCTGTTCTCCTTTTTTCCGTCCGGGCCGGGGGGGAATGCAGGGATAGCCGTCTGCCCGGTCCGGACAAACGGCTATCGTCAAACTTTATTCCTTTAGCGGATTACTGACAAATTGTCAGTGGTTCGACAGGCTCACCAACCGCGCCGCGGGGGACCTACTCGCCCTCGGGAGCGGCGGTCGGGTCGGTCTGCGGGATCTCCACCGGGAAAGCCGGAGTCTCGCTGGCCGGGGCGGCCTGGTTGAGGATCTCGGTGCTCACCGAGTCGTTGGTGCTGGCCTGGGATCCGTGGGTCACGACCAGGGTGCTGGCGATGGCCAGGATGAGGATGAAGGCGACCAGGTACCAGGTGGCCTTCTCAAGGATGGTTGCGGTCTGGCGGACACCCAGGGCCTGGTTGGCGGAGGTGAAGTTGGTGGCGAGGCCACCGTCCTTGCCATTCTGCAGGAGGACGACCACGATCAGGAGGATTGCCGCGAGGACAATCAGGACGACCAGGATAGTAAATGCAACGTTCATATTGTACGGTCTTTTAATTCAATTTGTCGATAAGGGCTGCAAAGTAAGCACTTTTTTCCGGATTTTCCAAAATCAGCCGGGAATAAATGCGCCGGGCTTCCTCGATACAGCCCTGTTCCGCAAAGATTTCGGCGAGCGTCTCGGTGGCGTAGCGGTCGGCGATGTCGCTTCCGGTGCGGTCGTCCCGGGAAGCGTCGGACCGGACCTTGACGGCGAAGCGGGTGAAGATGTTGTCGTCGGTGCGCTTCACGTCGTTGTACTGGGACTGGGAGAAATAGTCTCCGCCCACGACGCGGACCTGACGCCCGGCCTCCTCCTCGGCCGGTCCCGGTTCGGGAGCGGGGGCGATGTAGGAGCGGAGGATTTTGGCGATGTCCTTGTCGGAGCAGTCGGCCTTCCGGCCGGCGCGGAGAAGGTCCGCGACCTTGCGGCGGTCGGCGATGTAGAGGGCTTCCTCGGCGTACTGCTCCACGCCCCAGTCGTCACCGCCCAGGCGGGACATCCTGGAACAGAGTTCCTTCCGGGCCGATGCGAACCAGGGATACAGGTGCACCACCCCGGCGAGTTCGTCCATCGTCAGGGAGCCCAGGTCGATATAACCGTTTGTCACTACCATTGCGCGACCGTGGCGTTGAAGATGTCCTCGACGAGCTTGTCGATGATGGTCGTGCAGAGGGTGCTCTCCACGGCGTCGAGGGAATTGCTGGAATCGTAGTCTTCGTAAGCGGAGAAGGACTGGCTCACGTCATCCTCGGGGTATTTCCGGTTCGTGAACTCGATCTTCACGGTGACGGTCAGGCGGTTCTGCGCGGCGACTTCGTTCGCGGTGACGGCCTGCGGCTTGACGTCGTAGCCGGTCACCTCGCAAACGAGCTCCAGGTCCCCGTCCACATCGACCTGCTCCAGGGAGGTGAGCTTGCGGAACTTGTCCTGCAGGGCTTCCGTCAATTCATTGGACAGGGAAGGATTCACCCGCAGGGCCTTGTATTCCACGAAGGGGATGGAGATGGTCTTGACGTCGGACTGGATGTTCGTGCCCGTGAAGGAGTAGATTCCACAGGAAACGGCCGCGAGGGTGACGGCGAGGAGCGAAAGGATCTTCTTCATTTCTTGCGGTATTCGGGGGGAAGCTTGCGGTAGAGGGTGCGCTCGGACATTCCGAGTTCCTCGGCCGCCAGCTTGCGGTTTCCATGATGTTTCTCGAGGGCCTTGCGGATCATTTCCGCCTGCGTCTCACGGAGGGAGAGGGACGGTTCCTCCTGCTGGGGCTGCTCGTCGGCCTCGGCCTCCACCATCCGGCCGGACGGGGCAGCGAAATCCGTCCCCTGCCATTCGGCCTCCTGCTCCCGGACCGGAGCGGCCTGCGGAGCGGGAAGGGAGCGGCGGCTCACGACGGCCTCCAGGTCGTCGATACGCTGGTTCAGGTCGAAGATGGCCTTGATGATGGGCTGCAGGTCCACGTTCATTCCGGCTCCCGAAGCCTGGGCGGGGGCGCCGTCCATCACCACCGGGAGCGGCTCGCCTTCCTCGCGGGGCATGAAGGGCGCGAGCTCCGCCGCACTTAGTTCGATGCGCTGGAGGGTTGGCGTGACCTTGCGGGAGACCTGGGCCGTAAGGGCCTGCGTGAAACCCTTCAGCTGGCGGACGTTACCCGGCCAGCGGTAGGAGTTCAGCAGCCGGATGGCGTCCGGGCGGAGGGAAATCTTGCACATTCCGCTCGTCTCCGAAAAGTCGGAGGTGAACTTGCGGAACAGCAGGTAGATGTCTTCGTGACGGTCCCGGAGGGCAGGGATGCGGACCTGCGCCGCGCTCAGGCGGAAATACAGGTCCTCGCGGAACTTGCCGCGCCGGACAGCCTCGTAGAGGTCGATGTTCGTGGCCGCGACGATGCGGACATCGGTATGCTCGATCTTGTTGGATCCCACCTTGCGGTACTCGCCGGACTGGAGCACCCGGAGCAGGAGGGCCTGCGATTCCAGGGGCAGTTCGGCGATCTCATCCAGGAAGAGGGTGCCGCCGTTGGCATCCTCGAAATAGCCCTTGCGGGTTTCTGTGGAGCCGGTGAAGGAGCCTTTGACATGGCCGAAAAGCTCGGAATTCACGAGCTCCTTGGCCAGGGCGCCGCAGTTCACGACGAAGAAACTGTTGTTCCTGCGGGCGGAATACTGGTGGATGATCCTTGCGAAGTTTTCCTTGCCGACACCGCTTTCCCCGAGGATCACGACGCTGAGGTCGGTCGGGGCGAACTTCACCGCCGTCTCCAGCGCCTGGTTCAGCGCCGGGTCGTTGCCGATGATGTCATATTTGTTTTTCAGTGCCTGTAAGTCCATAGTTCTGCAAAATTACTAAAAAAATGCTATATTTGTGTGTTTGTACGCAAACAACATTATTTACAGATATGATGAACAGAACTTTCAGAATCCTTGCTGCCGCCGCAATGCTCGCCGCGGCCGTCTCCTGCGCCTCCGTCGAAAAGATGGCGAAAATGGCCGAGAACGTGAAGGTCACCTGCGACCCCGGCGTCCTCGAAGTGGTGGGCGGAGCCATCGACCCCGTCGTCACCGTCACCTATCCGGCCGACTATTTCAACCCGAAGGCCATCCTTGAGGTCACGCCCGTCATCGTCTACGACGGCGGTGAGGTCGCGATGAAGCCCCTGGTGTATCAGGGCGAAAAAGTCAAGGACAACTACAAAGTCGTCTCCTCCGACGGTCAGACCGTCACCGAGCGCCTCCACTTCGACTATGTCGAGGGCATGGAGAAGAGCCGCCTCGAACTCCGCGGCGTCGCCCGGAAGGGTGAGCGCAGCATCGCCCTCCCGACCAAGAAGGTCGCCGACGGTGCCAACACCACCTACATGCTCGTCAAGCGCTCCGGCTTCGTCACGCCCAAGTCCGATGCCTACCAGGATGTTATTTCCAGCACCGCCGAAGGCCAGATCAAGTACCTGGTGAACAGCTCCGAGGTCCGCAAGTCCGAGCTCAACGGCCAGTCCATCAAGGACTTCCTTGCCGCCATCGACCAGATCAACGCCGACGAGCGCACGACCATCACCGGCACCGAAATCCTCGCCTACGCTTCCCCGGAAGGCCCGGAGAACAAGAACAACCAGCTGGCCGACGCCCGTTCCTCCTCCGCCAACAAGGCCATGAAGGAGATGGGCAAGAAGCACGACATCGCCACCCCCACCGTGCAGAGCCTCGGTGAGGACTGGGAAGGCTTCCAGCAGCTTGTCCGCGAGTCCAACATCCAGGACAAGGAACTGATCCTCCGCGTCCTCTCCATGTACAGTGACCCGGCCGTCCGCGAGAGCGAAATCCGCAACATGTCCCAGGTGTTCACCGCCCTCAAGGGTGAGGTCCTCCCGGAACTCCGCCGCGCCCGTCTCATCGCCAACGTCGAGTACCAGAACTACACCTCCGAGGAACTCCTGAACCTGCTGGACAACAACGCCGACGTGCTGGATGAGGAAGCCCTCCTCCGCACCGCCACCCTCGTGAAGGACAACGGCCAGAAGGAAGAGATCTACAGGCGTGCCGTCAGCAAGTACGGCAGCGAGCGCGCCCAGTTCAACCTCGCCACCCTCTACCTTAGCGAGAACAAGCTCTCCAGGGCCGAGGATGCCCTCGCCAAGGTCCACTCCGACGATCCTGACGTCCTGAACGCCAAGGGTGTCATCGCCCTCCGCCAGGACGACCTCGCCACCGCCGCGAACCTCTTCCGCCGCGCAGGCACCGCCGATGCGAAGAAGAACCTCGGCATCGTCCAGCTCCTCACCGGCCAGTATGACGACGCCGCCAAGACCCTTGCCGACGTGGACGGCTGCTGCCACAACACCGTCCTCGCCTACATCCTCACCGACCAGCTGAGCAAGGCCAAGAGCGCCGTCCACTGCAAGGACCAGAAGGTCGTCTACCTGCAGGCCATCATCGCCGCCCGCCAGGGTGACGCCGCCGGTGTCCGCGAGTACCTCGGGAAGATCACCAACCAGGCCCTCCTGAACCGCGCCAAGACCGACGTCGAATTCGCCGGTTACGAGTGGTAAGCCGCTGAGCCCCCGGCTCTGGGCCTCTGGGCTCTGGGCTCTCGGTTCTGGGCCCTGGGCCCCCGACTCTGGGCTCTCGGTTCTCGGCTCTGGGCACTCGGCTCTGGGCCCCGGCTCCAGGCCGTCCGGCCCCCGGGTGAGGCCGAAGAACGGCCACCCATCAACGGCCACCCATCGACGGCCATCCATCCAACGGTCACCCATCGAAAAAAGTGTGCAGAACGGTTCGTTTTGCACACTTTTCCTGTTTATTGCCCGAATATTGTGCGGAGACGGCCGTTTCGCACAATTATTTGCTTTTTTGGCCGATCATTGTGCATACGCCCCTTCTTTGCACAGTTTTTCATCGCTGGCGCCAGAGGAAGGTAAGTATCTGAAATCCCTGGATTGATAGTCAACGGCCACCTATCAACGGCCACCTATCCAACGGTCACCCATCGAAAAAAGTGTGCAGAACGGTTCGTTTTGCACACTTTTCCTGTTTATTGCCCGAATATTGTGCAGAGACGGCCGTTTCGCACAATTATTTGCTTTTTCGGCCGATCATTGTGCATATGCCCCTTCTTTGCACAGTTTTTCATCGCTGGCGCCAGAGGAAGGTAAGTATCTGAAATCCCTGGATTGATAGTAAGGCACCCCCTGGCACAAGAGGTGTGGCATTTTGGCGCTTAGGTGTAGGTAGTCCGGTATTTGGTCACCCCTGGCGCAGGTGTAACGGTCTGTTGGCGCAGGTGGGATTTTTGGTGGGGGACCTGTCTTTCGCTGAAAAAAGTTGACTCCCAATCAAGCAAGAGATGGGAAAGACCAAAGAAAACCAGGCTTTGTATTACGATGAGGTGATACGCCTG
>CACYWN010000042.1 GCA_902778105.1 uncultured Bacteroidia bacterium | reverse complement strand
GTTCCAATGTGGGGGACCTTCCTCTCAGAACCCCTAGCCATCGTCGGCACGGTGGGCCGTTACCCCGCCGTCTACCTAATGGCACGCGAGCCAATCCGTGGTCAATCAATCTTTCAACGAAGGACCATGCGGCCCCTCGTGTTACGGGGTATTACGCGACGTTTCCATCGACTATCCCCCAACCACGGGCATGTTGCTCACGCGTTACTCACCCTTTCGCCGGTCGCCGCCATGTATTGCTACACGCGCTGCCCCTCGACTTGCATGTGTTAAGCCTGCCGCTAGCGTTCATCCTGAGCCAGGATCAAACTCTTCATTGTATATTCTTATAATGCTTAGCTTGTCCTCGGCACTTCTTCTTATTAAAAAAAAAAGAATCGACGCTCGTTTAAAGTAGATATGTGTTACATATCTCGGTACTTGCTTGTACTTTTAGTCTTTCAGTATTTTCAAAGAGCCTAAAAAATCCCGTTCGTTTCAAACGGGACTGCAAAGGTAGAAACTTTTTCTGAACTGCCAAAATTTTTTTGAGGAATTTCGTACCTTTGTAAAAGAAATGGAAAAGAAAGTTTCACTCTGGCAGATTTTCGCCGTGTTCGCCAAGATCGGGGCGTTCACGATCGGCGGAGGATATGCGATGATTCCCATCATCCAGGACGAGATGGCGCGGCGGGGATGGATTTCCGAGGACGAGCTCCCCGATATCGTCGCCCTGTCGCAGTCGGCTCCGGGCGTGATGGCCGTGAACATATCCATCTTCGCGGGATACCGGCTCCGGGGCGTCAAAGGCAGCATCGCCGCCACCCTCGGGTCCATCACCCCGTCCTTCTTCTTCATCCTTGCCATCGCGATGCTGTTCACCTCCTTCAAGGACAATCCTTACGTGATCAAGGCCTTCAAGGGCATCCGTCCGGTGGTGATCTCCCTCATTGCCGTGCCGATGGTCAACATGGCCCGGAAATGTTGCAAGACCTGGTGGGCCTGGACGCTGGCCATCGCTTCCCTCCTGCTGGTGGCCTTCCTCAACGTCTCCCCCATCTACATCATCCTGTGCGTCCTCGTGACCGCTTTCGGATATACCTATATCAAAGAGAAATGGAAACGCTGAACCTTTTCCTGCAACTATTCGGGACTTTCTTCGTCATCGGGGCCTTCACCATCGGCGGAGGATATGCGATGCTGTCCCTCATCCAGGGAGAGGTCGTCACGGCGCATCACTGGATCTCCGAGAGCACCTTCACGGACATCGTTGCCATCTCCCAGATGACGCCGGGACCCATCGGCATCAATACGGCCACCTATGTGGGATATGACGTGCTGAACCAGGCCACCGGCAGCCACCTGCTGGGCATCGCCGGCTCGGCGACGGCCACCCTCGCCCTGGTCATTCCCTCCTTCATCCTCGTGCTCCTGATCGTCCGGTTCTACACCCAGTTCAAGAGCAGCGTCCTGTTCGAGGGGGTGATGGGCTGGCTGCGGCCCACCGTCGTGGGCCTGATCGGCGCTGCTGCCATCATCCTGGTCGTCAAGACCACCTGGTTCCAGGGAATGCCCACCTTCAGGATCGTGGAAGAGAATTTCCCGGACTGGAAAAGCTGGTGCCTTCTCGCAGCGGCCTTCGGCGCATCGTACTGGGGTAAAGTCAATCCCATCCTGGTCATCGTCGCCGGCGCCGTGCTCGGCCTATTGATTTATTGATTATATTTGTAGGATAATAATCGCTTGATATGAGACACAACCTCCTTTCCATCCTGGCGCTGACCCTCGCCGTCGCCTGCACCTCCCAGAAGCAGCCGCAGCCCTTCAGCGTGATTCCGATGCCCAACGACGTCACCCTTTCCGAAGGTTCCTTCAACCTGGCCGGCCAGGATTTCTACGCCGAAGCCGCCCTGGACCAGGCAAGCCACAAGGCCATCGCCGGTTTCTGGGACCAGCTGTACAAGGTTTCCGGGAAGAAATCCACCCTCAGCACCGAAGACAAAGGCCAGAAAGTCCGTTTCATCGCCAATCCGAACCTGGGGGCGGAGGAATATGCCCTGAATGTCAATGACAACGGTGTCACCGTGGAAGCCTCGGCTTTCGGCGGCTTCTTCTACGGCATCCAGACCCTCAAGCAGATGCTTCCGGCCGAAATCTACGGAAACAAGAAGGTCCATGCCGACTGGGTCCTCCCCTACGTGAGCATCCTGGATGCCCCCCGCTTCGACTACCGCGGTATCCATCTGGATCCGTGTCGCCATTTCTGGAGCATCGAGGAGACCAAGCGCTATATTGACATCGCCGCCACCTATAAGCTCAACCGGCTCCACTGGCACCTGACGGAAGACCAGGGCTGGCGGATGGAAATCAAGAAGTATCCCAAACTCACCGAGGTGGGTGCCTGGCGCAGCGGAACCTGCATCGGCAAGGACTTCGACTCCTCCGACGGCATCCGGTACGGCGGTTTCTATACGCAGGATGAGATGCGTGAGATCGTGGCTTACGCTGCCGAGCGCAACATCACCGTCATTCCCGAAATCGACCTTCCCGGCCACATGGTCGCCGCCCTCGCCGCCTATCCGGAACTGGGCTGTACCGGCGGACCCTACGAAGTCTGGACCCGCTGGGGTGTTGCGGACGATGTCCTCTGTGTAGGCAAGGAGGAAACCTTCACCTTCCTGCAGGACGTTCTCACGGAAATGATGGACATTTTCCCGTCGGAATACATCCATATCGGCGGTGACGAATGCCCGAAAACCCGCTGGCAGGAGTGCCCTCTCTGCCAGGCCCGCATCAAGGAACTGGGACTCAAGGGCCATGGTGACATCACTGCCGAGCAGGAACTCCAGTGCTATGTGACGGCCCGCATCCAGAAGTTCCTCAACGAGCACGGCCGCAAGATCATCGGCTGGGACGAGATCCTGGAAGGCGACCTTGCTGAAGGTGCCACGGTGATGTCCTGGCGGGGTACGCAGGGCGGCATCGAGGCTGCGAAACGCGGATTCGACGTGATCATGACCCCGAACAGCCACATGTACATCGACTACTACCAGAGCCAGGAACGGGACAAGGAGCCCCTTTGTATCGGCGGCCTTGTAACCGTTCCCAAGCTGTATTCCTATGAGCCTTACGAGGGGATGGCCCCCGGCACCGAAGACCACATCCTGGGCGTCCAGGCGAACCTTTGGACCGAATATATCACCTCGCCGGAATTCCTGGAATACATGCTTCTTCCTCGCCTGTGCGCCCTCTCCGAGGTCCAGTGGTGCAACGCCGACCGCAAGGATTACAACCGGTTCGACGCATCGCTCGACCATACGTTCCGGATGCTGGACGTGATGGGATACACCTATGCCAAGCATGTGCGCGGAATCATCGGCCTGCCCGGCCACGAGCAGCCCGCCCGCAGCGAGGAAGAACTTGCCAAATACCTTGAAGAAAACCCGATCGGATGGTAAAGAAGCATTATCTCACATTGGCCGTCCTTGTCGTCCTGGCCGTTTCCTGCGGCGGACGGCGCGGACAGGACGGGAATGGGGCCCAGGAGGACTCCCTGGCCACCGCCGTACAGGAAAAACCGAAGGACCAGCCGAAATCCAATGCCAAGCCCTCTCCGGACGATTCCACGGCCGCACTCAAGCAGAAATTTCCCGAGGAGCCGATCTTCGACATCATGACCTCGATGGGAACGATCCGCGTCAAATTGTACAAGGATACGCCCAAGCACAGGGCGAACTTCATCAGGCTGGCCCTTACGCACTACTATGACGGCCTGCTCTTCCACCGGGTGGTGGAAGATTTCGTCATCCAGGGCGGCGATCCGTTCACACGGGATTCCACCCGCCTGGAGGAATGGGGAGAAGGGGGTCCGGGCTATACCATCGACCCCGAGATCGTGCCGGAACATACCCATAAGAAAGGAGCCTTGGCAGCCGCCCGGCGTGGTAATTACGCCAATCCGATGAAGGAATCCTCCGGCTCCCAGTTCTATCTGGTCCAGAACGCCGAAAACTGTAAACACCTGGACGGGGAATATACCGTTTTCGGCGAGACCGTCGGCGGACTGAATGTCATCGACCGCATCGCCGCGCTCCGGGTGGACCGCTACAACCGGCCTCTCCGGCGTGTCGTCATCATGAACATCCGCCCGAACGAGCAAATGAACCGACGGGCCCTCGAAGAAGAAGCCCGTGCCCGGGAAGAACTGGAGAATCCGGTCCCCACGCAGGAGGAGACCAAACCGGACGAGAAGAAAGAGGGCGAGATCATCACCCTGCAAGTCCAGGAGACTGTGGACAGTTCCGTCCTCCGCGGACGGAAACTCAAGCACAGGGAATAAATTTGTTTGATTTTTTAGACCGGAACCTGACCTTTGGCACAGAATTCGCAATAGAATCTGTCGAATAGTTTTTTCATAGGTTAAGTTTTAGGTTAGAATTGCGACCGCCGCTTGCTGGGAAGCACGCGGCGGTATTCTTTTGGGTACACCGCCGTTTTGCGGGTAGCGGGAAAATGCTTAACTTGCAGCGATGAACAAGGAAACAAAGACCCTGATCCTGCTCCACACAGCCGTGTTCCTGGCCGGATGGACGGGCATCTTCGGGAGACTGATCTCACTCGGAGGGTTGCCGCTCGTGTGGTACCGGATGGATGATGGTGAGCGTGGCGACCCTGGGGCTTGTCCTGGCCGTCGCCCGCCGGCTGCACCGGCTTTCCTGGAAGGCCTTCGGCCTGATTGCCGGCTGCGGCGGCATCCTGGCCATGCATTGGGTGGCGTTTTACGCCAGCATCCAGGCTTCCAACGTCTCCATCGGCGTCGCGTGCATCGCCACTTCCTGCTTTTTCACGACACTGCTGGACCCGCTCATCAACCGGAAGCGGATATCCTGGATGGAGGTCCTGATCAGCTTCATCGCCATCGCGGGCGTGCTTCTGATCTTCAGCCTGGACGTACGATACCGGCTGGGTATCGCGCTCGGGCTGCTGTCGGCCGCATTGTATTCGCTGTTCTCCCTTCTTAACATCAACGTGGCTCGCGTAACGGGCGAGGACAGCGCCACCATGCTGCTGCACGAACTCATCGGGGGCGTCCTCCTCCTGTCTGTCCTGGTACCATTCCTGCCTGCAGCCCATATCATCCCTGCACGCGGGGATCTGCTCTGGCTCCTCCTGCTGGGATCGGTCTTCACCATCATTCCGTTCCTCTTCCAGCTAATCGCCTTCCGTACGCTGTCGGCGTTCACCGTGAACCTCGCCTACAACCTCGAGCCCGTGTACAGCATCGCCTTCGCCGCCATCCTGTTCGGCGAATACCGCGAAGTGGGCCTGCCTTTCTGGCTGGGGATCACCCTCATCGTCCTTTCCGTTCTTATCCAGACCCGACGCGTAGTGTAATTGAATGTTTTTTCGTACCTTTGCCGCTCGGAAAACTTCTACGCAATGTACGATTTATTCTTCTCGTCCGGCACAGGCCATTCGTTGATGGTTCTGGCCTTCGTAATCGGCATCGGCCTCCTGCTCGCAAAGATCAAGGTAAAAGGCGTTTCCTTCGGTTCGGCCTGGATCCTGGCTGTCGGCATCCTGTTCTCCGCCCTCGGTGTACGGACCGATTCGCTGTTCCTGCACTTCCTGAAGGAGTTCGGACTTATCCTCTTTGTCTTTTCCATCGGCCTCCAGGTAGGTCCCGCCTTTTTCCAGTCTTTCCGGAAGGACGGTCTACGCTTCACCCTGCTGGCCCTGCTGCTGATACTCATCGCGGTCGGCTGCGTATTCGGCATCCATGCCGCGACCGGGAGCGACCTCCCGTCGCTGGTCGGCAGCATGAGCGGTGCCGTCACCAATACGCCAGGCCTGGGTACGGCCCAGCAGACCTATTACGATACGGTCCACGGCACCTTCCTGGCGGAGGTACACCAGCCGGCAGTATCCTCCCGCATCGCCAATGCATTTGTTGTGGCCTACCCCATCGGCGTAATCGCCATCCTGCTCGTCATCGTCCTTCTCCGCCTTCTTCTCCGGGTGGATGTCAAGGCCGAACGGATCCGGATGGACGACGGCGTGGACACGGAAAAGGCCGTCATCACCCGCACCTTCGTCGTAGGCAATCCGGCCGTGGCAGGTCTTCCGCTGGACCAGGTTTCCGCGAAGGTCGGCGGTGAATTCGCCGTTTCCGCTCTCGAGCGGGGAAAGCGGCAGATTCCCGTCGTGGACAATCCTGTCCTGGAAGCGGGGGATCGGATCACCATCGATCTCAGGGCACGGGACGAGCACCGTCTCTGCATCGTATTTGGCGGAGAAGAAACCAAGGAATCCGCTTCTTCCACCCTGCCGACCGGCTCGCTGGTCAGCGAACGGGTCGTCATCACCAATGCTTCGCTCAACGGGAAACGGCTGGGAGAGACCGAGGCCGTCCGGCGCCATGTCACGGTCGTCCGGATCATCCGCTCCGGTGTAAGCCTGGTTGCACGCGATAATCTGCGTATCCAGATGGGAGACACCCTCAAAGTGATCGGCACCAAGGAAGACCTGGCGCGTTTCGCCGAGTATGTGGGGAACAGCAGCACCGCCCTGGAAACACCCAACCTGATTCCCATTTTCATCGGCATCGGACTGGGCATCGTCTTCGGGGCCATTCCGCTGAAGTTTCCCGGCCTGCCGCATCCCGCCCGCCTGGGCATTGCCGGAGGGACGCTGCTCATCGCCATCCTGATCGGCCATTTCGGGCCGCGCTGGAAAATCACGACCTATACGACGGCCAGCGCCAACCGGATGCTCCGGGAAGTGGGGCTCGCCCTCCTGCTGGCCACCGTGGGCCTCAGCGCCGGCGGCTCTTTCGTGGAATCCTTCCGGATCTTCGGCGGGAACTGGATCCTGAGCGCCCTGCTCATCGCTTTTCTCCCCGCCTTCATTACCGGCCTGGTGGCACGCCTCGCCTTCAAGATGAATTTCTACGAGATCTGCGGACTCCTGACCGGCGCCACGACCAACTCCTACGCCCTCGATTTCTGCCGTGAGACTTACGGTTCCGACCACGCAACGGTAGGTTTTGCCACCGTGTATCCGGTCGCGCTGTTCCTGCAGGTCCTGGCTGCGCAGGTGCTGATCCTGCTGTCCTGCGCCTAGGACGGACTGCACCACCGAGAGCGAAAAATGACTACCTTTGCAGGAACGTAAAAGTATTGCGACATGACCATTGAACTTGAACGGAAACAGATCCCGGTCCTGCTGCTGACCGGATATCTCGGGAGTGGGAAGACAACCCTCCTGAACCGCATCCTCTCCAACCGGAAGGGCATCAAATTCGCCGTGATCGTCAACGATATCGGCGAGGTGAACATCGACGCGGACCTTATCGAGAAAGGCGGCATCGTGGGCCAGACGGACGACAGTCTCGTCGCCCTGCAGAACGGGTGCATCTGCTGCACCCTGAAGATGGACCTGGTGGCCCAGCTGGCGGAAATCTCCGCCATGCGGAAGTTCGACTACATCGTCATCGAAGCCAGCGGCATCTGTGAACCGGCCCCGATCGCCCAGACCATCAGCACCCTGCCCGCCTTCGGGCCGCAGTATGTCCATGAAGCCCTCCCCTACCTGGACTGCATCGTCACCGTGGTCGATGCACTCCGGATGAAGGACGAATTCGAAAACGGCGGCGCCCTCCAGAAGGAGGACATCGGCGAAGACGACCTGGAGCGCCTGGTCATCGAGCAGATCGAGTTCTGCAACATCGTCCTGCTGAACAAGGCCTCCGAAATCACCCCGGACGAGATGGGCAAACTCAAGGGCATCGTTTCCAGCATCAACCCGCAGGCGAAGATCCTCGCGTGCAACTACGGCGACATCGACCTGGATGAAATCATCTACACCGGCATGTTCGACTTCGACCGTGTGGCCACCTCCGCCGCCTGGATCGCCGCAATCGAAGGCGAGGACGAAGAGGAAGAGGCCGAAGGCGAGGCGCTGGAATACGGGATTGACACCTACGTCTATTCCGCCCGTCCTGCATTGGACCTGAACAAGTTCGACTACATGGTCGCGAAGAAATGGCCCAAGAGCATCATCCGCGCGAAGGGCCTCTGCTACTTCTCGGACGACATCGACAAATGCTACCTCTTCGAGCAGGCCGGACGCCAGAAGAGCATCCGCGACGCTGGTCTCTGGTATGCCACCATGGAAGAGGAGGAACTGCAGGAGCGCCTGGAGCGAGACCCGATCCTCCGCCGCGACTGGGACCCGGTCTATGGCGACCGCATGCAGAAGATCGTCTTCATCGGCCAACACCTGGACAAGGAAGGGCTCAAGAAGCTGATGGACGACTGCCTGGCGGAGTAGAGATTCCTTCGCTTCGCTCGGAATGACAAAAGAGCCGCTCCGGTTGGGGCGGCTCTTCCGTATTCAGTGAAGACGTTAGTCGGCGAGGGAGAAACGCTTGAAGCACAGAACCTTCGCTTCCTTGTCGACGGCGGCGAGGGCGGCCTTCACGGTCTCCTTGTTGTCGCTGAGCTGGTACTCCTGCTCCTCAAGGGTATTCTCCTTCAGGAACTTGGCGACACGGCCCTTGGCGATGTTCTCGATCATCTGGGCAGGAAGGTTCGCAGCCTTCTCGGCACCGACGGTGGCGATGATCTCGCGGGCCTGGGCGGCCTGCTCGGGAGTCAGCCAACCCTTGGCGGTGTTGGACTCGATGTGATCCTCGCTGTCCACGTGGGCGGGATTGATACCGGCCTTCTTGAGGGCGGCGTCAACGGCCTTCTGGATCTGCTCGTCCTTGGTCTTCTGGATGGCGACGGTCTTTTCGGACTCGAGCACCTCAGCGGGCACGGAAGCCTCATCGACAGCAACAGGGTTCATCGAAGCGACCTGCATCGCGATACCGCGGGCGATCTCGGCGGGAACTTCCTTGTTGAAGGCGACGATGGCGCCCAGCTTGCCGTTGAAGTGGACATACTCGGACACGAACGGGGCCTCGATGGCACCGTAGTAAGCGAGCACGTGCTTCTCACCGGTCTTTCCGGCCTGGTTGGTGATGTCCTCGTCGAGGGTGTAGCCCGTGGCGGTCTTGACGGCCTTGAGAGCCGCGAGGTCGGCGGGGAACTCGGCGATGGCAGCGTCCGCGATGGAAGCGGCGAGGGCCTTGAAGTCGGGCGTAGCAGCCACGAAGTCAGTCTCACAGCCGAGGCACACGAGGACAGCCTTTCCACCCTTCACGCGGGAAAGGACGGCACCCTGGGTGGTCTCGTTGTCACCGCGCTTGGCAAGGGTGGACTTGCCTTTCTCGCGGAGGATTTCGACGGCGCGCTTGAAGTCGCCTTCGGCCTCGGTAAGGGCCTTCTTGCAGTCCATCATGCCGGCGCTGGTCATGTCGCGCAGCTTCTTGATGTCAGCTAAAGAGATGTCAGCCATAGTTGTTGTTTTGCTTTAGGGGTTTATTACTCGGCCTTGGGGGCTTCTTCCTCCTCGACCTCGACCTTCGCGCCACGGCGCGGGCGGAGCTTCTTCGCGGGAGCGGCGGCCTCTTCAGCGGCGGGCTGCTCCTGGGCTTCCTTCTCCTTCTCCAGCTTACGCTCCTCGAGACCCTCCTGGATAGCGGTGCAGAGCACGTCCATGATGAGGGCGATGGACTTCGTAGCATCGTCGTTGGCCGGAATCACATAATCAATCGGGGTGGGATCGCAGCATGTGTCAACCATTGCGATAACCGGGATGTTCAGGCGGTTGGCCTCCTTCACGGCGTTGGCCTCCTTCTGGACATCGACGACGAAAAGGGCGGAGGGGAGACGGCTCATGTCGCGGATGGACCCGAGGTTCTTCTCGAGCTTGGCGCGCTGGCGCTCGACCTGGAGACGCTCTCTCTTGGCGAGTTTCTCGAACGTACCATCTTCCTTCATCTTGTCGATGGTGTTCATTTTCTTGACGGCC
>CACYWN010000041.1 GCA_902778105.1 uncultured Bacteroidia bacterium | reverse complement strand
CGGAATAAACTAACAGATTATGAGTCGTTCACTTAAAAAAGGACCGTACATCCAGGAAGCCCTGGAGAACAGAATTCTTGCTATGAACGAAGGTAGCAAGAAGAAAGAGGTTGTCAAGACTTGGTCCCGTGCCAGCATGATTTCCCCTGACTTTGTCGGCCATACGATCGCCGTCCACAACGGCAACAAGTTCATTCCGGTTTACGTTACGGAGAACATGGTGGGCCACAAGCTCGGCGAATTCGCTCCCACGAGAACTTTCAGAGGCCACGCAGGCAACAATAAGAAGTAATGTTTAAAGGATTGACATTATGGGAAAGAGAAAAAGACTGATGGCCGAGCGCCTGAAAGAGACCAAGAAACAGACCGCTATCGCCGTATTGAAAGATGCACCCACTTCCCCGCGGAAGATGCGCCTTGTCGCTGACACCGTCCGTGGTGTTGAGGTGAACCGTGCCCTCGACCTCCTCCACTTCTCCAAGAGGGAGGCCTCCATCCGTCTCGAGACGCTGCTCCGCAGCGCCATCGCCAACTGGGAAGCCAAGAACCCGGAGCAGGCGAAAGAGCTTGAGGACGGAAATGTCATCGTCAAGACCATCATGGTCGACGAAGGCCGCACGCTGAAGCGTATCCGCCCCTGCCCGCAGGGCCGTGCCGGACGCATCCGCAAGCGTTCCAACCACGTTACCATCATCCTTGACGTCAAAAAAGCAGTGGAGGAATAAACTATGGGACAGAAGACTAATCCTATCAGCAACCGAATCGGTATCACCCGTGGTTGGGACTCCAACTGGGTCGGCGGCAACTATGCCGAGAAGATCGCCGAGGACTACGAGATCCGCAAGTACCTGGGCAGCCGCCTGGCGAAGGCCAGCCTCTCCCGGATCATCATCGAGCGCACCCTGAAGCTCATCACCGTCACCATCCACGCTGCCCGTCCGGGTGTCATCATCGGCAAGGGCGGCCAGGAGGTCGACAAGCTCAAGGAAGAGCTCAAGAAGGTCACCAACAAGGATGTCCAGATCAACATCTTCGAGGTGAAGCGCCCCGAGGTTGACGCCACCATCGTCGCGGACAGCATCGCCCGCCAGATCGAAGGCCGCGTGAGCCGTGGGCGCCGAGGGCATCAAGGTCCAGATCAGCGGCCGCGTGGGCGGCGCCGAAATCGCCCGCTCCGAGATGTTCAAGGAAGGCCGCACCCCGCTGCATACCTTCCGTGCCGACATCGACTACGCCCTGGCCGTGGCCAACACCCAGATGGGTACCATGGGTATCAAGGTCTGGATCTGCAACGGTGAGAAGTACGGCAAGCAGGACCTCTCCCCGAACGCCGGTTTCGCTGCCGGTTCCCAGGCTCCGTCCGCCGGACGCCGTGAGGGTGGCCGTAGCGACCGTCGTGGCCGTGGTGGCCGCGGTGGTGACCGTCGTGACCGTGGCGAGCGTCGGGACCGCGACGACCGTCGCTAATCCCCCTTCCATCGACGCATCTTTGACGCGTACTATACTTGAAGGCACTCCTCCTCGCGGGGGAGTGTTTTTTTGTTGACAAGGCTTTTCGCCAAACAGCCGCACGCTCAAACGGTGTCCATGCATTTCTAAACGTGACCCCGGTGCGCGGTATGCGATATTGCCTTGGCGCACCGGCGGGAGGCTGGCGAAGTGAAGCAATATCCAAAATAATCGTTATCTTTGTGAGACTTTATGCACAGAACGATGAAACGAGTGATATTGAGCCTGATGGCGGTTTTCGCCGCCGTGATGATGCAGGCACAGACGCGGCCGCAGACGAATCACACCATTTCCACGACCCTCGGGGCCGGCCTCGAGTACGGCTTCGAGTGGGCGTTCGCCGGACAGGCGAGCGTCGTGGCCCGCGTCGGGATGGTTTCCAAGGACTGGCTCCTGGGCAGTTCCCTGGACAATTTCCAGTGGCGTACGACGATGTCGCCGGCGGTGACCCTGGAACCGCGGTACTATTTCCTGATGAACTGGCGGGAACGCCACGGGAAGTATACCTCGGGCAATTCGGCCGAATTCCTGGGCATTCCCGCCTCGGTGACGCTCCGTAAGGACGGCAAGGGGCTGGGCGAGGTGGCCGTGTCTCCCGTGCTGGGCGTGCGCAGGGCCTTTGCCCGGCACTGGTTCCATGAGTTTACGGCCGGTGCGGACCTCCTGTGCTACCCGACCTTCATCGTGACCCCGCATGTGGGGTATCGCATCGGATTCCTGTTCTAAATCAACGATATGAAGCAACTGACTTATCTGGCCGCCGCCGTAGCGCTGCTGGCCGCCTGTTCCCCGAAAGCCGGCAAGACCACCAAGGTGGTGGGAGCGTTCGGCGAGGATGCCCCCGAGTTCGTGGAGATCTCGATGGGTGAAGCCCTGGACACCACCATCTATGTCCAGGACGGCCGTTTCGAAGCCGTCATCCCCACCAATCTGACTACGATGGCTGTCATCGATGCCGGTTCGACGCCCATTACGTTCATCGCCGACGGTTCCACCATCACCATAGACCCGGACGCGGGTACCGCCGTCTCCTCCGACAAGAAGGGACCGAACGCCCGTTACGGGGCCTATAACGAATGGATGGAGCAGTTCATGGCCGACTACCGCGAAAAGATGACCGGATTCGGCGACGACGAGGACGCTGCAGAGGCCTACTACAACGAGGCCATCGGCCAGTTTAACGATTACCAGGTTCAGACGGTCAAGGCCAATTCCGACAATATCCTGGCCCTTGTCGCCCTTTCCCAGATGGACATGGGGGAGACCGACCAGCTGGCCGGCCTCCTGGACGGTCTGTCCGAGGAGATGAAGGCCCTTCCCGAAATCGTTTCCCTCAAAACGGCCTTCGAATCCAAGGTCAAAACCGCCGAGGGCACGCATTTCGTGGATTTCACCGTCGTGCAGGATTCGGAGAATCCGGAAGCGTCCACTGTCAGGTTTTCCGATTACATCGGCCAGGGCAAGTACGTGCTGGTTGATTTCTGGGCCTCCTGGTGCGGCCCCTGCAAGGCCGAGATGCCCAATCTCCAGAACGTGTATGAGACCTATCACAGTGACAGGTTCGACATGCTCAGCGTCGCCGTCTGGGACAAGCTGGAGGACACGAAGGCCGCTGCAGAAGAACTGGGCATCGTCTGGAACCAGATCGTGAACGCCGGACAGGTCCCGACCGACCTGTATGGTATCGAGGGTATTCCGCACATCATCCTCTTCGGCCCGGACGGCACCATCCTCAAGCGGGGTATCCGCGGGGAGAAAATCGGCGAGGCCGTGAAGGAAGCCCTCGGGCTGTAGATTCCTTCGCCCTTTGGGCTCGGAATGACAAGAACCGTCACTTCGGAATGACAAGAACCGTCACTTCGGAATGACAATGACTGTCTGGTCAGGATGACAGTACGGGAAAAAATAGCACTCTTTCCGCATTCCCCCGGCGTCTACCGGTATTATGACGCCGAGGGAAATGTCATCTATGTCGGGAAGGCGAAGGACCTGCACAAGCGGGTCGCACAGTATTTCGTGCCGCCCGAGCGGCTCACGACGAAGACCCGTATCCTGGTGTCCAAGATCGCCGATGCGCAGTATTCGGTGGTGGACTCGGAGGCCGATGCCCTCCTGCTGGAAAACAACCTCATCAAGCAGTACAAGCCGCGGTACAACATCCTCCTGAAGGACTCCAAGACCTATCCGTGGATCTGCGTGACCGGGGACGAGTTTCCGCGGGTGTTCATCACCCGCCGGATCGACAAGTCGCACGGGAACCGGTATTTCGGCCCCTACAGCTCCGTCATGCACGCCCGGAACCTGGTGGAGTTCTTCCGCGAGACCTATCCCCTGCGTTCCTGCAGCCTCAGCATCACTTCCGAAGCCATCCTCAAGGGCAAGTTCCGGCCCTGCCTGGACTTCCATATCGGCCGGTGCAAGGCCCCCTGCGTGGGCAAGATCTCGAAGAAGGAGTATGCCGACAACATCGAGGAGATTGTCCGGATCCTCACCGGACGGGGCGGGGAGGTCATCCGTCACTACAAGGCGCTGATGGCCGAGGCGGCGGAGCGGCTGGATTTCGAGGAGGCGCAGGTGTACAAGGACAAGGCCCAGTCGCTGGAGAAGCACTACGCGAAGTCCATCATCACCTCCGCCGTAGACACCAATGCCGATGTGTTCTCGCTGGTCCTCGATGCCAACGAGGCCTTCGGCAACTTCCTCCGCATCCGCGGCGGGGCCATCGTCCAGTCCCTGAACCTGGGTTTCCGCTGCGCCATCGAGGAGGAACCGGCCTCCATCCTTGCCACCTTCATCGCCGAGATCGAGTCCAAGTTCGGCGACCTTTCCAGGGAGGTGGTCGTCCCCTTCCTCCCGGATGTGGAAATCGACGGGGTCGAGTTCAGGATCCCCGTGCGGGGCGACAAGCTGGCCCTGCTGGAACTCAGCGCCAAGAACGCCAAGGAATTCCATTTCCACAGCATCAAGCAGCGCGAGCACACGGATCCGGACCAGTTCCGCCTGAGTGTGATGGAGGAACTTCGGAAAGCACTGGAGATGAAGGAATTGCCGCATCACATGGAGTGCTTCGACAACTCCAACATCCAGGGTACGAATCCCGTGGCTTCCTGCGTCGTTTTCCGGGATGCCGAGCCGTCCAAGAAGGATTACCGCCGCTTCAAGATCAAGACGGTGATCGGGGCCAATGACTTCGCGTCCATGAAAGAAGTTGTGAACCGGCGCTATGCGCGGATGCTCGCGGAAGCCCCCGACGACCTGCCGCAGCTCATCGTCATCGACGGCGGCAAGGGGCAGCTGGATGCGGCGTACCAGGCGCTCGCCGAGCTGGGCCTGACCGAGAAGCTGACGGTCGTGGGCCTGGCGAAACGCCTGGAGGAGGTCATCCGCGTGGGCGATCCGTATCCCCTTTTCATCGACCGCAACTCACAGGCACTCAAAGTTTTGCAGCATATCCGGGACGAAGCGCACCGCTTCGGCATCACCTTCCACCGGAACCTCCGGTCCAAGGCGGCCATCCAGAGCGCCCTCCGCGAAATCAAGGGCGTGGGCGAGAAGACCGAGCAGCGGCTGCTCCTTCATTACGGCTCCGTGGCGAAGATCGCCCAGGCCCCGCTGGAGGACCTGTCGGCCCTCGTGGGTGCGGAACTGGCAGTAAAGATCCATGATTATCTGAACGAATGAACGACAAGACTTTCAACAAATGGTTCAACACCTTCATCCTCGTGGGGATGGCGGTGGTGACGGTCGTGGTGACGGCCATCCGGTTCCAAGGGACGGAAAGCGGCCGGGCGATGCTGGTCATCTCGGCCTTCGGCTCGCTGATGGGCGTGCTGAGCACGGTGTGCGCGGCCAACGGCCGCATCCTGACCTTCCTGTTCGGGCTCATCGACGTGACCATCTACGGCGTGATGTGCCTCATCGGCACCCGGTACGGCAATGCCGCCCTGCACCTGCTGTACTTCCTGCCGATGCAGTTCGTGGGTTATTTCCAGTGGCGCAAGCGCGGAGCCCACGAAGAGAAGAAGGTACAGGCGCGCCGGCTGACCGGCAGGCAGTGGCTGCTGTACGGCAGCATCTTCCTCGTCGGTCTTGTGGCGGCCTATTTCATTCTGGCGGCCCTGGACAAGACCGAAGCGGCCGGGGTGGTGAAATGGCTGGTGATGATGGACGCCTTCTCGATGATGTGCAACATCCTGGGCCAGTACCTGCTGTCCACGGCCTATATGGACCAGTGGTTTTTCTGGATCGGCGTGAATGTTTCGACCATCCTGATGTGGGTCCTCACCCTGCGTCAGAACCCGGATTCCGCCTTCGCGGACATCTATATCGTGAAGTACAGCTTCTACCTCCTAAACTCGCTCAACGGGCTGCGCATCTGGCTGAACCTGAGCCGTGCGGAGGAAGCCTGATGTCGGTTTTCGACGGGTTTGCTTTCTTTTGTGGAAAATTTTTCCTTACTTTGCACAAATATTGCGAATACGGTAATAAAACTATAAACTAAAATCTGACTGTTATGACTAATGAAGAAATCGTAAAGCAGGTCAAAGACATCATCGTCGACAAGCTCGGCGTGGAGGAGTCCGAGGTCACCGAGACCGCCAGCTTCACCAATGACCTGGGTGCCGACTCTCTGGACACCGTCGAACTCCTGATGGAATTCGAGAAGGTCTTCGGCATCAAGATTCCCGATGAGGAAACCGCCGGTATCGCCACCGTTGGCGACGCCATCGCCAAAGTTACCGAGAAGCTTGCCTAAGCGCCTTTCCCGGTACAAATGAAAAATCCGACTCTTACGAGCCGGATTTTTTCGTGCAGATTCTTCGACTTCGCTCAGAATGACAATGGTCATCCCTTCGGGACGGAGAATGTCACCCGGAAGGTCGGGACGCGCCGGGCTCCCGTATAGGTGTTGACCGTCGTCGCGGCGGGGCCGTTGAGGATGGCGCGGTAGTAGCGGTCCTTGTCCAGTTCCTGCGTGGTGCTGTAGGTGGTCTGGTTCATGGAGGCGTACATCTGGGCCATCATCATGTAGTTGTAATAGTTGGAATAGCCGCCGTATCCGCCGTAACCGCCATAACCGTAGCCATAACCGCCGTAACCGCCATAGCCGCCGTAGCCGCCATAACCGCCGTACAGGCTGTTGTAGTACATCGCGTACATCATCTGCTGGTAGTAGGCTTCCTGCTCGGCGTTGCCGTTGGCATTGGCCACCGTTTCGCTATGGACGGTCAGGAGCCAGATGTCAGCGTCGTCCTTGCTGGCAAGGTCGTCCCGCTGGAGGACTTCCTGGAGGTGGTAGGTGATGTCCGGGGCGTAGCGGAGGTTCGCCCGGTCCAGGTCGCCCTGGTTCTCGGAGGAGGCGCTCGCATCGGTGAGGCCGGCGAAGGAAACGATGTTGTCATCCGACGTCTTGCGGATGGTGGGGCTGAGCATCGACGGGAACAGGTCCACCAGCGTCTCGTCGTCCGGCATTTCGAACGGAAGGACGATGCTGGCCTTGTTGATGACCACCTTGGCCGGGTCGCCGCCGCGGGCGACGATGGCTTCGCGTACCTTCTCCTGGATGGGGGCCATCGGGAACACGGGCTTCAGTCCGCCGCCGCCCTCGATCCGGATGTCATCCACCGCGACGCCCTCCGGAGCTTCGTGGGTGGTGTGGTTGAAGGCGTACTGGTAGAACTTCTGGTTCTTGTCCAGGTATTCGGCCTCGTTGTAGAAGGCCGGCTCGCCGGGGATGAAGATGAAGGAGGTATCCTTCCGGACGCCGTCGTAGATGGAATTGACCGTCAGCGTCGCGATGTTGTTGTTGCGATAGTAGTAGTTGTTGCTGACCGACAGGAGGGACAGCTCGAACATGTTGATCCTTCCGCCGTTGCCTTCCGGAATGTCGGTCTCGATGTAGATGCCCGGCACGGCCTTGACGAATTCCTTGTAGCGGTCGACGGGGGATTCCTTGGAACGGTTGACCAGTTCGGGACCGAGCCTCTTGAGGGCGTCGATGTACCGCTGCCCGAAGGCGGGGGTGAATTCGAGGCAGAGGGAATCCTTGCCGTCATAGACGGGGATGCCCCGGGTGATGATCTCCGTGCCGTGCGGGACGTCCAGGTTTGTCCCGGACCGCTTGCTGCTGAGGGTGTCGGTCAGGGAATAGACGTACAGGTTCTGGAAGATGTTCTTCTCCCCGGGATAGGGGGTGGAGACGGTGTCCGCCGCGAAATGGACGCTGAACTTGACGAAACGGGGATCGTCCCCGATGTCCAGGGTGTCCAGGGCGGGGACCAGGGTGAAGGCGCTCGCCCGGGTGGTCAGGCCGAAGGTATCGTCCCGGACGGCCCCGATGGTGATCCGGGTGTCCGAGAAGCCCGACAGGTCGTCGGCCCGGCGGAGGCGGATGTCCTCGATCGGGAATTCTACGGTATAGGTATCGAAGAGGAGGCTCTTGTCAATGAGGTCTTTCCCGATTTCGGGATTGGTCTTCACGCAGGCGGGAAGGACGAGGGGAAGGACGAAAAGGAGTGCTTTGCGGAAAGCAGTTTTCATTATAGCAGGCTGTCGTAAAATGCGTTGTACTGGTCCATGTAGCTTCCGTCGGCCAGGGCTGCGGCGCTGAAGGGAAGGAGGGGCTTGTCCAGCTTCCGGCAGGCGTCGACCAGCTGCGGGGCCACGTTCTCCGAGCCCAGGATGATGCCGTCGGAATACTGCGCGGCAAGTTGAGCAAGTTCCATGCCATCGGCCTTTTCGGAGAGGGGCACGTCCTTGGGCTTGATGCCGCCGAAGAGGACGGTCTTCGCGAACCCTTCGGCGAAGGGCTCCGCCGGCGTGTCGTCATACAGGGAGAGTACGACCTTGGCGCCGGAGAAGACGGGGTCATCCTTGTAGGCCTTTTTCAGGTACAGGGGAAGGACATGGGAGATCCAGCCGTGGCAATGGATGATGTCCGGGGCCCAGCGGAGCTTCTTGACGGTCTCCAGGACTCCGCGGGCGTAGAAGACGGCCCTTTCGCCGTTGTCGGCGAAGAACTGGCCGGCGTCGTCCCGGTAGATCTGCTTCCGGCGGAAATAGTCCTCATTGTCAATGAAATAGACCTGGATGCGGGCGGCAGAGATGGAGGCTACCTTGATGACGAGGGGCCGGTCCACGTCGCTGATGATGATGTTCATCCCCGAAAGGCGGATGACCTCGTGCAGCTGGTTTTTCCGCTCGTTGATGCAGCCGTATTTGGGCATGAAGGCGCGGATCTCCTTCTTGCGTTCCTGGATGCCCTGGGGGAGCTGCCTGCACAGGTTGGCGATGGGGCTCTCCGGGAGGTAGGGATACATCTCGGAATTGACGAACAGGACTTTCTTGACGGAATCGGCCATAACTCATTATGTTTAACATACAAAGTTAAGAATTTTTTTTGAGATTCGGTGCGAATGACTAACTTTGGGGCGAAATTGGGGTGTTATGCCGTATCCGAACAACAGATTGATGCGCCGCCGGATTATCGGTGCCTGGGTGTCCACCGTGATCAGCATCAGCCTCGTGCTGCTGCTGGTGGGCGTGGCTTCCATCCTGCTCCTGAACGCCCGGAGCGTTTCCGATTACTTCAAGGAAAACATGCAGGTCTCCGTCCTGATGAAGCAGGACGTGACGGAGGAACAGGCTCTGGCCTACCAGTCCACCCTGGCTTCCGTCCCCGGCGTCCGCTCCACCACGTTCATCTCCCGCGAACAGGGCGTCGAAGAGATGGCCAGGATGCTCGGAAGCGACTTTCTGGACGTGTTCTCTTCGGCTCCGGTCCCGGTTTCCATCGATGTGAACCTGGAGGCGGACTATGTCTCCCTGGACAGCCTGGAAACGGTCAGGACGCTCCTGTCGGCCTCGCCCCTGGTGGATGAGGTGGTATACCAGACTTCGCTGGTGGAAGCCCTGAACGCGAACCTGCAGAAGATCGGCCTGGTGCTGGGCGTCCTGATCGCCCTGCTCCTGTTCATTTCGTTTGTGCTGATCGGCAACATGGTGCGGCTCAACGTGTTCGCCCGCCGTTTCACCATCCACACGATGCAGCTCGTGGGAGCGACGCGCGGGTTCATCCGCGCTCCGTTCATCGGCCAGTCCGCCGTTCAGGGGCTGTTTGCGTCCCTGATTGCGATCGGGCTGCTCATCGGCGGGCTCTTCATTCTCCGCCGGGAGTTCGTCCAGCTGTTCGAGATCTTCCAGCTCAGGACCCTGCTCCTGACGATGGGAATCGTCGTGGTTTCCGGCGTGCTGATCTGCGTGGCGAGCACCTGGATCGTCGTCGGACGCCTGGTCCGGTTCGACCGGGACCAGCTTTATGCATTTTGATTATGGGAAAGAATAACGGTAAGATGGCCATGACGGCCGGCGGGTTGAAACTGATGATCGCCGGTCTTCTGGTGATGGCGGCGGGTTTCATCCTGCTCGCCGGCGGCGGGTCCGACGACCCGCAGGTGTTCAACTATTCGATGTTCAACTTCCGGCGGCTCGTGGCGGCACCCATCGTGATCGTCGCCGGCATCGTCGTGGAGGTGGTCGCCATCATGCGGCGGCCGAAGAGGGAGGAGTAGGCGATGGAGTGGTGGCAGGCTGTGCTCCTGGGCATCGTCCAGGGACTGACGGAGTTTCTCCCGGTGTCCAGTTCGGGACACCTGATGATTTTCAAGGAACTGCTGGGCGTGGACGGGGAAGGTTTCCTCGACTTCACGGTAACGGTCCATTTCGCGACGGTCCTCGCGACCATCGTCGTGTTCTGGGGCGCCATCTGGCAGCTGTTGAAAGGCTTTTTCCAGTTCAAGTATAACGACGAGACGGACTACATCTGCAAGATCCTCGTCTCGCTTGTCCCCGTCATGATCGTGGGCTTCTTCTTCAAGGACCAGGTGGACGCGCTGTTCAGCGGATCGCTGAAACAGGTGGCCGTGGGCCTGTGCATCACGGCCGCGCTGCTGGTCCTTTCCGACCAGATCGGGAAGCGGATCCGGGCGCCCAGGGCGAAGGATACCCGTAACGGCATCTCCTACGGCCAGGCCGCCATCGTGGGCGTGGCGCAGGCGTTCGCCGTGGTTCCGGGCGTCTCCCGGAGCGGCAGCACCATCGCCACCGGCCTGCTCTCGGGCGTCAAGCGGGAGGTGATGGCGCAGTTCTCCTTCCTGATGGTCCTCATCCCCATCATCGGCGAACAGTCGCTGGACCTGCTGAAGGTGGCTGTGGGCAAGGAGGTTTTCGGTGCGGGCGTGGGCCCGGCCGACCTCGTCCTCGGTTTTGCCGCGGCATTCCTCGCCGGCCTTTTCGCCTGCAAGGTGATGATCGCCATCGTCCGGAAGGCCAGGCTCACCTGGTTCGCGGCCTACTGCCTCCTCGTGGCCATCCTGATCTTCATCCTGGCCTAGTGCCGGTGTCATTCCGAGCGTAGCGAAGGAATCCGGATGCCAAGAAAGCTCTCATACTTTGTTTCCGACGTCCACCTGGGCCTGGACGTTGCCGACCCTTCCGACCGGGAAGCCCGTTTCGTGGCGTTCCTGCGCGGAATCCCGGCGGCCGAAACGGAGTCCCTGTACCTGCTGGGCGACATCTGGGATTTCTGGTACGAGTACCGCGACGTGGTCCCGAAAGGATACACGCGCGTGTTCGCCGCTTTGCAGGATCTGATGGACGCGGGCGTAAAGGTTTTCTTCTTCCAGGGGAACCACGACATCTGGACCTATCACTATTTCGAGGAACTGGGGATGGTGAAGCTGAAACAGCCCTATGTGACGCAGATCGGCGGAAAAACCTTCTGCCTGGGCCATGGAGACGGCCTGGGACCCGGCGACCGCGGCTATAAGTTCCTGCGCGGCATCTTCCACAACCGCTTCCTCCAGGCATGCTTCAGCACGCTGCATCCCTGGTTCGCCTTCCGGCTGGGCAACGGCTGGTCGCGCCGCTCCCGCCTGGGAAAGAGCGTCGGCTATACCTTCAAGGGGAAATCCGAACCGCTCTACAGGTTCTGCGAGTCCTTCGCCGCCCGGCGCGCCGCCGCGGGAGCGGCGCCCATCGACATTTTCCTCTTCGGCCACTACCACTGCGCCGTGGACATGCCTGTCGGTCCTGCCCGGCTCCTTCTTCTGAGGGATTGGATCACCGTTTCGAACTGGCTGGTGTTCGACGCGGATTCTGGCGAAGTTTTTGCAAGGTAGGGTTGCGCATTGGAAAAATGAAGCGCTTCCTCGTCATATCGCTGCTGCTTGCGACGGTTTTCCCCGCCGCCGGCCAGCATGTGGAAAAGGCCATGCGCCAGGCGCGCGAGCGGCAGGAGGCGATGGCCCGCCGCATCATCATGGGCGAGGACGGCAAGGGGAACAGCGGCTATCTGAGCTACCGGGTGATGGACGGGGACACCGTCTATTTCGACACCATCGAACCGGTCTGGATCTTTGCCCGCAAGCAGCAGAAGGACTGGAAGAAATTCTACAAGCTCGTCTATAATTTCGCCCGCGTGTACCCTTACGCGCAGGCTTCCGGCCGGCTCCAGGAGATCGTGGACAGCACCATCGCCGTGAACCATTACGGCCGGATGAAGAAAGACCGTTACATGAACGAGGTCCAGGGCATGCTGTTCAAGGACTTCGAAGGGGCGCTCCGCAAGATGACCATCTCCCAGGGCGCCGTGCTCCTCAAGCTCATCGACCGTGAAACCGGCCAGTCGCCCTACTCCATCATCCACGACTACAAGAACGGCATGGCCGCCGGCTTCTGGCAGGGCATCGCCAAGATCTTCGAGAACGACCTCAAATCCGAATACGACCCCGAAGGCGCCGACCGCGAGCTGGAAGGCCTGGTCCAGGCCTGGCAGGACGGTTCCTTCCCGGCCCTGTACCGCTCCATCTTCTGGGAAGACCCTCCGGAAGTGAAGGTCCCGGATTTCTACAAGACGGCGTCAGATTCCTGACCCGGACCCAACCGCAGCCCCCATCAAAGGGCTGCTTTTTTATTGGCGGACCTGTGTCTGAAGTAGACGAGCCTTGTACACTGCTGCGGTGTACAAGCGGACATCTCTCGGTCCCATGTTTCGTGTACACAGCTCCCATTGATGGCTCCGTTTGAGTAATTTGGGGGAGCGGTGTGCAAAATAACGTCCATTGAAGATGATTTGGCTGTACGCTGAAGCAGTGTTCCTACCACGGGTAAATCCTTCGGTCGAAAATGCGACGAACTTTTTTTCAACAAAACACGTAATTGCCGATAAAATCATGTGGTTAAGTTTCAAAAAACGCGGTAGAAAAGTTTGAAAAAAGATGCAAAAAAACTTGCTGATTCAAAAATATTTCGTAACTTTGCAATCCCTAAATCGGGACGAATAGCACACAGAAAAACCGCATGAAGGGCAATTCCGGTCGCGGAAACCAGCTCGCATTCGGTTCCTTCGGACTCAAGAACCTGGAGAACTGCTGGCTGACCGCCCACCAGATCGAGGCCGCTCGTCAGGCGATCTCCCGCCGCATGAACCGTGAGGGTCAGATCTGGATCCGTGTCTTCCCTGTCAAGCCTTTCACCGCGAAACCGCTTGATACCCGTATGGGTAAGGGTAAGGGCGATCCCCAGGGCTTTGTCGCCCCGATCACCCCGGGCCGCATCCTTTTCGAGGCCGAGGGTGTCTCCCTGGAGACCGCACGCGAGGCGATGCGCCTGGCTGCCCACAAGCTTCCGGTTGCCACGAAGTTCGTCGTGCGCAGGGACTATGTCGAAGAATAATTTAACGGAGCACAGAAAATGAAAGTTACTGAAGTACGCGAAATGTCCATCGCCGACCTCCGCGACCGCATCGAGATCGAGAAGAACAACCTCGACACCATGAAGCTCAATCACGCTATCTCTCCGCTGGAGGATACGTCCAAGATCAGAAAAACCCGTCAGGATATTGCCCGTATGATCACTATCCTTGCCGAGAAAGAAAAACAGCAGAACTAAACAAAGCAAGTCCTATGGAAAGAAATCTTCGTAAGGAAAGAGTCGGCATCGTCGTGAGCAACAAGATGGACAAGACCATCGTCGTTTCCGTCGAAACCCACGAGAAGCATCCCATTTACGGTAAGTTCATGAAGAAGTCCACCAAGTTCGTGGCTGAGGACGCCAATAACGAGTGCTCCGAGGGCGATACCGTCCGCATCATGGAGACCCGTCCCCTGAGCAAGACCAAGAGGTGGAGATTAGTTGAAATCGTTGAAAAAGTCAAGTAAGTTATGATACAGCAGGAAACACGTTTATCGGTGGCTGACAACAGCGGTGCGAAGGAAGTCCTGTGCATCCGCGTTCTCGGTGGTACCCGCCACCGCTATGCCACTGTCGGCGAGACCATCGTCGTCACGGTCAAGAGCGCCATTCCCGGCGGTGACATCAAGAAAGGCACCGTCACCCGGGCTGTGGTCGTCCGCACCAAGAAGGAAATCCGCCGCGCAGACGGTTCTTACATCCGTTTCGATGACAACGCTTGCGTCCTCCTGAACGGCGCCGGCGAACTCCGCGGTACCCGTATCTTCGGTCCCGTCGCCCGCGAGCTCCGCGAGAATTACATGAAGATCGTTTCACTGGCACCGGAGGTCCTTTAATAAGAGAGAAGTATGAAAAAGTTCAATATCAAGAAAGGCGATACCGTGTATGTGAATGCCGGTAACGACAAGGGCAAGAGCGGCAAGGTCCTGGAAGTCCTCCGTGACAAGGACCGCGTCGTGGTGGAAGGCATCAACATGGTTTCCAAGCACACCAAGCCGAACCCGAAGAACCCCCAGGGCGGTATCGTGAAGCAGGAAGCTTCCATCCATATTTCCAACGTCAACCTCATGGACGCCGCCGGCAAGCCGACCAAGGTCGCGCACAAGGTGGTGGACGGAAAGAAGGTCCGCATCGCTAAATCAACCGGAGAGGAGATCAAGTAATTATGGCAAAGAAGAATAACAAGCCCGCCGAAGCCCAGGCGCTTCCGAAGGGATATGTTCCGGACCTCAAGAAGGTCTACAAAGAGGAGATCGTTCCCGCGCTCATGAAGCAGTTCTCCTACACCACCGTGATGCAGGTTCCGAAGCTCGTCAAGATCACCCTCAATGAAGGTGTCGGCGACGCCACCCAGGACAAGAAGCTGGTCGAAGAGGCCGCCGAGGAGCTCTCCATCATCGCCGGTCAGAAGGCGGTCATCACCTCCTCCCGCAAGGATATCTCCAACTTCAAGCTCCGTAAGGGAATGCCCATCGGTGCGAAGGTCACCCTCCGCGACGTCAAGATGTACGAATTCCTCGAGCGTCTGATGCGGGTCGCCCTTCCGCGTATCCGTGACTTCAACGGCATCGCCGAGAAGATGGACGGCCAGGGCAACTACACCCTCGGCATCAAGGAGCAGATCATCTTCCCCGAGATCGAGATCGACAAGAACCCGCGCATCCACGGTATCGAGATCACTTTCGTGACCACCGCCCGCACTGACGAAGAGGCCCACGCCCTTCTCAAGGCCTTCGGTCTTCCGTTCAAGAAACATAATAATTAAGATAAAGAATGGCAAAGGAATCAATGAAAGCACGCGATGCTAAGCGCGCGAAACTCGTGGCCAAGTATGCCGCCAAGCGGGCTGCCCTCAAAGAGGCCGGTGACTACGCCGCCCTCGACAAGCTCCCGAAGAACGCGAGCCCGGTCCGTCTCCACAACCGTTGCTCCCTTACCGGTCGTCCGAAAGGATATATGCGCGACTTTGGTCTGAGCCGTATCCAGTTCCGTGAGATGGCTTCCGCCGGTCTCATCCCGGGCGTCAAGAAGGCCAGCTGGTGATAACCTTAAAATGACAACAACATTATGACTGATCCTATTGCAGATTATCTGACCAGAATCCGGAACGCTTACCTCGCCGGCAAGAAGATCGTTGAGATCCCCTCCTCCAACATGAAGGTGGCGATCACCAAGATTCTGTGTGAAAAGGGCTATATCCTCAGCTACAAGGTGGTCGAGGGCACCCCTGCCAATTCCATCAAGATCGCGCTCAAGTATCATCCCGAGACCAAGGCCGCTGCCGTGAAGAGCATCGTCCGCGTGTCCACTCCGGGTCTGCGCAAATATGCCGATGTGAAGAACATGCCGCGCGTCCTCAACGGACTCGGCATCGCCATCCTCTCCACCTCCAAGGGTGTCATCACCGACAAGGAAGCCAAGGACATGAATGTCGGCGGCGAGGTGATTTGCTATGTTTATTAATCTATAAGAATCCAAGATATGTCAAGAATTGGAAAACTGCCTGTAGTCCTTCCGGCCGGCACGAAAGCTGAGCTTCTCGACGGCAACATCGTGAAGGTGAA
>CACYWN010000040.1 GCA_902778105.1 uncultured Bacteroidia bacterium | reverse complement strand
AAAGAGGGTGACCAAAAAGTCAGATTGACTTAAGGTCATCCTCTTTTTTGTATGATGGAGTGAGTGAGGAAGGGAGTACCCTCCCGGAGGACTCCGTTCCGCTTCGCTCCACTCCGGCCCCTCCCACCATCTCCAGCGTCATTTGCTCCGCGAATAACTTGTATCTGGCGGGCCCCTCCCCCTGCCCGTGTCCGGGGGTGGACACGCCTCCGGGAGGGTACTCCCTTCCTCCTGACAATCGTATAAAAATATAGCTATTCTTTTGATAATCAAAGGAATAGCTATTGCTTTTGTCAATGATTGTGACTATCTTTGTGTTGCGCTTAAAAACAATCAGACATTGACATCAAGCATGGCAAAGGTAGTCTATAAATCTTACAATCGCAACGACGGAAGCCTCTTTCCCGTATATCTTTCCGACATGGTGCCGTCCGAGCACCCCGCCCGGGTGGTCGATGCCGTGGTGGAGAACCTGGACATCCGTGAACTTGAACGTACTTATAAAGGCGGAGGAACGAGTTCGTATGCGCCGCGTGCACTGCTTAAAGTCATTATATACGCATACCTGAGCAATATCTACTCCGGCCGTCAGATCGCGCAGGCGTGGCGGGAGAGCATCATCTACATGTGGCTGGGCGGAACGCTGATCCCTGACTTCCGCACCATCAACAACTTCCGGAGCAAGCGCCTCGTGGGGACGTTCGAGGATCTGTTCACGCAAGTCGTCAAGCTGCTGGTCGACGAGGGACTCGTGACGCTGGACGTGCAGTACATAGACGGGACGAAGATCGAGTCCGCAGCCAACAAGTACACCTTCGTCTGGAAACGTTCGACCGAGACCAACAAGGCGAAGCTCGAGAAGAACGTCCGCGCCGTCTTGGAGCAGGCCGAGCGGGCGCTGGAGATGGAGCAGAAGGAGTCCGAAACGGAACAGCCCCTGACGGCGAAAGAGATGGAGCAGCGGACGGAGCGCATTCTGGAGAAGATGAAGGAGAAGGAGGGCGCGATGGACAAGGATCTGCGGAAAGCGGTGGCGAAGGTAGCGAAAGAGTCCGTCGGGAAAATGCTCGAGTATGAGCGGAAGCTGGACATCCTGGGCGAGCGCAACAGCTACTCCAAGACGGATCCGGACGCGACGTTCATGCGGATGAAGGAGGACGCGATGAACAACGGGCAGACCAAGCCCGGATACAATGTCCAGATATCGACCGAAAACCAATACATTACGAACTACGGCATCTACTGGCGGCCCAATGACCAGGGAACGCTCATCCCCTTCATGACCAGCTTCAGCGACCGGTACGGCGTCCAGAGCGAGAAGGTGGTCGCCGATGCCGGCTATGGCAGCGAGCAGAACTACGCCTGGCTGGAGGACAACCGGATCGAGGCCTTCGTCAAGTACAACATGTTCCATGCGGAGGACAAGCGGAAATACAGGGACGACCCCTTCCTGGCGCAGAACCTGCACTACAACGAGGAGGAAGACTATTACGTCTGCCCGATGGGGCAGCACATGGAGCATATCGGCGATGTCAAGTCCAAGTCCGACCTGGGTTATGTGTCAACCATCAGCAGGTATCGCGCCCACAACTGCACCGGATGCCCCCTCAGATGCATGTGCTATAAGGGAAAGGGAGATTGCAGGATCATCGAGGTGAACCACAAGAACGATGGGTACAAGGCGAAAGCCAAGGAGCGGCTCACCAGCGAGGAGGGGCTCTATCACCGGAGCATGCGCCCCATCGAACCCGAGGCCGTGTTCGGCGACATCAAGTTCGACCACGGCTTCAAGCGCTTCCGCCTCAGGGGCGACGCGAAGGTCAGTGTCGAGTTCGGATTGGTTGCACTGGCTCACAATCTGCGCAAGTATGCGAAAGTTCAAACCCTGAATCATCCGGTTACAACGGAACCGGCGGTGGCACTCCTTCCCGAGAACGAAGCGAATAACGCTGCCTGAGGCACCTGTGAGGGGTGCGAGGTGTCCGGGGGCTTGTCCACCCCCGGACAAGTATAGGGGGAGGGGCCCGACGGATACAAACGCAGGAGACGTTGGGAGGGGCCGGAGCGAAGCGGAGTCCCCCGGACACCTCACACCCCTCACAAAAAAAGAGGCCGACTCACTTTTGAGTCAGCCTCTTATTATGGGTTATTGGCGTTGTTTGAAGTGGTGTGTCAAAGTGGTGCCGACGTTGACGGAATGAACTTTCAAGTCTGGCTTGTACACGGGAAACGGCTTTCACCGCCATTTCTCTGCTCAAATCTCCCGATATTCAGCCATTATGCTATTTTCCCCGAGACTTGTGCTTCAAATCACCTTTCCAGGTCAGATTCATGGTACAAGCCAGACTTGTACACCCAAGAAGTGCGCCTGAGGGTGTATACTGGACGTTAGGTGCAATGATCCCATGACACCGCTTTACTCCAATGTACACTGCTCCAGTGTGCAAGGGAACCACGTTTCGTGAATGATTTCATGCACACTCTTCTGGATAATCATCATTTTGGACGGTTTAAGGGGAGCAGTGTACACAATATCAGTCCTCCATTTATTTGCTGATGTACACAGGTGCAGCGTACATATCTGGAGGCCTTTGTTTCAGACACTATGTAGATTGTCAAAAGTGGTGTCAAAAGGAGCACCACCCTTGACGAAAATGGGGGGGGGTAAAATGACAAAAGTGTTGTCATTCCCGACACCACCTCTAGCACCTTCTCGGTGAAAATAACATACTTGAGTGGATGAGGGAGGAAGGGAGTACCCTCCCGGAGGACTCCGTTCCGCTTCGCTCCACTCCGGCCCCTCCCATTGTCTCCTGCGTCCCCGCCATAGGCGGGAACTTGTATCCAACGGGCCCCTCCCCCTACCCGTGTCCGGGGGTGGACACGCCTCCGGGAGGGTACTCCCTTCCCCCTCTCAGCACGGCTGAGGAATCATTTTCATGGGTTATTGCACCCTGACGCACTTCATCGAGCATGGCTGAGGGAGCATTTCATGGCCAAAACGTTCCCTGAGGCGTGCTCGCACCCGGAGATGCATCAAGAACAGAGGGTGACCTTAAATCAAGATTGACTTTTGGGTCACCCTCCTTTCTTGTGCGTTTGTCGGATCAGGCCACTTTTTTACCAGTTCTTCCGGTCGAAGGTCCAGTCGGGGTAGAAGGCCTTGCCGTACTCGTCGTTCAGGAAGAGGGCGGAGTCGCCGAGGAGGCCCTTCAGCTGCCAGTTGAGCCACATGCGGGCCACGACGGCGAAGGCGCCTGCGTGCTTCTCGTAGTAGGTTCCGTGGTGGCCGTCCAGGGTGGAGATCTTCACGACCGGGAGGTCCTTGATGCGGCCGTAGTCGCCGTTGGCGTTCTCATAGGCCACGTCGGCCGTGCCACCGTTGATGTACAGCATCGGGGTGTGGAGGTTAGCGAGGGACTCTTTGGAGGCACCGCTCATGGCCATTTCACCCATACCGGAATTGAAGATCATGCAGGTCTTGATGCGGGGGTCGTGGGCCACGGCCAGCACCTGGGCACCGCCGCAGGACTGGCCCATTGCGGCGACCTTGTCCAGGTCCACCAGGTGATAGTAGTCGCTGGTGATGTCGGCGTTGCGGTCCGTGATCCAGTCCATGGCTTCCAGCAGCTGGCGGGCATAGGTGCGGAACGGGGCCGGTTCCTGCACTGCTTTCTTGACCTTTTTCTTCTTTGCAGCGGCCTCGGCGGCCTTTCGGGCCGCTTCCTGCTCCGCCGCACGGGCGGCCAGTTCGGCCTCCGTGTAGGGAGTAAGCCGTTCACCATTGCCCATGATGGCCACTTCCTTCGTCTCCGGGTACCAGCCTCTCACGACGCCTTTCCACTGGGCGTAGAACTTGTCGTCTGGCATGTCCTCATAAGGGCCGATGGCGAGGACGAGGTAGCCATAGGAGGCGACTTCGCTCAGGAGGCGGCTCATTTCCAGGTTGTTGTTCGCGCAGGCGCCGTTGGCATACAGCAGCACGGGGATTTTCCCGTTCTTCTCCACGTAGCCGCGGAGGTCCTTCGGACGGTAGATCGTGTGGGTGGGAAGGGTGGCATCGCCTACGGCGACAGATTTCCAGGGACCGGTTCCGCCGTTTTCGATGACCTGTTCCTGTTTGGTCTGCGAGAGGCAGACGACACCTGCGGTGAGGAGCGCCGCGGCAAGGGCAAAGATTCTTTTCATATGCTTGGGTTCAAGGTTTTCTTCCGCAAGTTACGTTTTTTTTCGTAGCTTTGTAAGTTATGATAGATATCCTCTGCAAGAATGACGGCCGCCGGCTCGGGGTGAAGGAAGGTTCCGACCTGCTGGCCCTGGCCCGGAAAGCATGTCCGGAAGCCCTCGACCCGAAAACCGGCAAGCGGTACCCGGTGCTGGCCGCCCTGGTCGACCATAAGCTCAAGGAGTTGAGTTTCAATATCTTCTTTCCCCACGAAGTTACTTTCATCGGCTATAACCATCCGGACGGACGGCGGACCTACATCCGCTCGCTGTGCTTCCTGCTGCAGCATGCCGTCCGCGACCTGTATCCGGGTAAGGTGCTGGTCATCGACCATTCCCTTCCCAACGGCCTTTACTGCGAACTGCGGGAGGGCAAGCCCGGCGGTCCGGTCTTCAAGCCGGACGCAGACGGGATGGAGCGCCTTCGGACCCGGATGCGGGAGATGGTGGACGCCGACCTTCCCTTCACGACGGAGAAGATCCCTTCGGAGAAGGCCGAGGCCATGTTCGAAGCGCAGGGACAGCCGTACAAGGCGCAGCTCCGCCGCTCGCTCGGCCGGTATTTCTGCCGGGTTTACTACCTGGACGGCCAGGTGGATTCGTTCCACGGGCCGCTGGTACCGTCGACTGGATACCTGCAGGTGTTCGGCCTGCTTCCGTTCCACAAGGGCTTCTGCCTTCAGCCGCCGTCCAATACGGATTATTCCAAGGTGGGCCGCCGGCAGCCGCAGGGCAAGTTGGCCGCCACTTTCAAGGAGTACTCGGCCTGGTGCCACACGACGGGGATCGGCGGCATCGGAACCTTGAACCAGAAGCTGCTCGAGGGCGGCGCCGTGAAACTGATCAACCTGTGCGAGGCCCGGCAGGAAAGGGAATATGCCAAGGTGGCGGACCTCATCTACGCCCAGCGCGACCGCGTGAAAATCGTCTTTATCGCCGGTCCTTCCTCCAGCGGAAAGACCTCCTCGTCGCTCCGTCTGTCCCAGCAGCTCCGCATCCTGGGGATGGAACCCAAGGTGATCGAACTGGACAATTACTTCGTGTCCCGGGACCGCACGCCGCTGGATGAGGATGGTGAACTGGATTTCGAGGCCCTGGAGGCGATGGATCTGGAACTGCTTGGAAATCATCTTAATACGCTTCTTGCAGGTGGCCGGGTGGAACTGCCCCGCTACGATTTCAAGCAGGGAAAGCCCTTCTTCGAGGGCCGCTTCATGGAACTCGGGGAGAACGATATCCTGATCATGGAGGGAATCCATGCCCTGGATCCCGGAATGGTCCCGTCCGTGGACCAGAGCCGTATCTTCCGCCTGTACGCGTCGGCCCTGACCTCCCTGAACGTGGACGAGAACAACAACATCTCCACCACCGACAACCGGCTCCTTCGCCGGATGGTCCGGGATTTCCGGTACCGCGGGACCAGCCCGGAGGCGACGCTCCTCCGCTGGCCGTCCGTCCGGCGGGGCGAGAACAAGTATATCTTCCCCTTCCAGGAAAACGCCGACGCCCAGTTCAACTCCGCGCTCCTGTACGAACTGCCGCTGCTGAAATATTATGCGGAGCCGCTCCTGCGACGCATCCATCCTTCTTCGCCGGCCTATACCGAGGCCATCCGCCTGCTCAAGTTCCTGGACTACATCGTCGCCCTCACACCCGAGGAGATCGCGGCCATTCCGCCCACCTCCATCATGCGGGAGTTCATCGGGGGGCAAACGCTATGAAGAAGGAGTACATACAGGTTCGGGGCGCGCGTGCGAACAACCTGCAGGGAATCGACGTCGACATTCCCCGCAATGAATTCGTCGTGGTGACGGGACTTTCCGGCAGCGGAAAATCCTCGCTCGCCTTCGATACCATCTATGCGGAGGGGCAGCGGCGCTACATGGACACGCTGTCCACCTATGCGAAGCATTTCATGGGCATCCTGGAGAAGCCCGAGGTGGAGGAGATCCGGGGGCTCAGCCCGATCATCGCCATCGAACAGAAGACGACCGGGAACAATCCCCGTTCCACCGTAGGGACGATCACCGAGATATACGACTTCCTGCGCCTGCTGTACGCCAAGGGATCCCGCGCCATCTCGCCGGAATCCGGCAAGGAGATGGTCCGGTACACCGATGCGCAGATCGTGGAACTCATCATGACCTCCTACCGGGACCGGAAGTGCTACCTGCTTGCTCCGCTCGTCCGCGGCCGCAAGGGTCACTACCGTGAACTGTTCGACCAGCTCCGGAAGCGGGGCTATACCGAGGTCCGCATCGACGGGGAGATCCTTCCGCTGCAGGAAGTGTCGGCCCTGGACCGTTACAAGCCGCATTTCATCGAATTGGTCGTGGACCGCCTGAAACCCGGGGCGGGGGACGACAAGCGGGTGCGCGACTCGGTGGGGCAGGCCCTCAGCGTGGGCAAGGGGTCCGTCGCCGTGATGGACCTGGAAACCGGCACGCTGCAGCATTTCTCCAAGCACCTGGTGGATCCGGAGACCGGAACCTCCCTCCAGGAGCCCCAGCCGCATACCTTTTCCTTCAATTCGCCGCAGGGCTACTGTCCCCACTGCAAGGGACTCGGCACCATCGTGGATGTCAATGTGGATACAATCCTGCCCGACCGGACGAAGTCCATCGCCGACGGGGCCATCGCTCCGCTGGGGAAGGTGCGGGAGAGCCGGAAGTTCGACATCGTCCGCTCCATCGCCCGGAAATACGGGTTCAGCCTGTACGATCCCGTCGGCACCCTTCCGGACGAGGCGGTGACCCTGCTCTTGTACGGGTCGGACGAACTGTTCCGCGTAGGCGACGGCGGCCTTTCCGAGATGGAGGCCTGGGGCGGGGTGATCGACCATATCGAAGACCGGATCGTGTGTCCTGACTGCCGGGGGACCCGGCTTTCGAAGGAAGCCCTCTGTTTCCGGATAGACGGAAAGACGATTGCCGATGTGGCAGCCATGGAGATCTCCCAGCTTCGGAAGTGGCTGGATGAAATTCCCGCCGGGTTCAACGAGCGGGAGAAGAATGTCTCGCGCGATATCCTGAAAGAGCTTCGGGACCGCGTGCAGTTCATGCTGGACGTGGGACTGGACTACCTTTCGCTGGACCGTGCCACGGGATCCCTCTCGGGCGGTGAAAGCCAGCGGATCCGGCTGGCGACCCAGATCGGTTCCAAGCTCGTGAACGTGCTGTATATCCTGGACGAGCCGTCCATCGGCCTGCACCAGCGGGATAACCGCAAGCTCATCGGATCGCTGAAGGCCCTCCGGGACGAAGGCAATTCCGTGATGGTCGTCGAACACGACGCGGAGACGATGTACAGTGCCGACTGGCTCGTGGACGTGGGTCCCGGGGCGGGGGAGCAGGGCGGCAAGATCTGCCTCAGCGCCCCGCTGGAGACGCTTCTGAAGGATGTGCCGATGGATGCGGAAACGGCATCCCATGCCGTTGTCGGGCCGTCGGTCACCCTGGATTATCTCAGGGGAAGCCGTTCCATTCCGGTCCCTTCGGTACGCCGCCGCGGAAACGGGGAGACACTCACCCTTTACGGGGCCACCGGCAATAACCTGAAGGACGTCAACGTGTCGTTCCCGCTGGGATGCTTCATCGGCGTGGCCGGACTCAGCGGCAGCGGAAAATCCTCGCTGGTGAACGAGACGCTGATGCCCATCCTCAAACGGAAGTTCTACAACGCCAAGGAGAAGCCGCTCCCGTACAAGGGGATTGCGGGCGTGGAGTACATCGACAAGCTCATCGAGATCGACCAGTCTCCGATCGGCCGTACGCCCAGGTCCAATCCCGCCACTTTCACGGGCGTGTTCAATGACATCCGGCTCTTGTTCGAGGAGACGCAGGACGCCAAGGTCCGGGGCTTCAAGGCAGGCCGCTTCTCGTTCAACGTCCCGGGCGGTCGCTGCGAGGAATGCAAGGGCGCGGGCATCAAAGTCATCGAGATGAATTTCCTGCCCTCCGTCCACGTTCCCTGTGACCAGTGCCGCGGGCGCCGTTACAAGGAAGACACCTTGGCCGTTCGCTACAAGGGAAAGAATATCAACGACGTACTGGAAATGCCCATCGCCGAGGCCTACGAGTTCTTCAAACCCATTCCCAAGATTGCCACGAAACTCAAGGCGATGGTGGACGTGGGCCTCGGGTACATCCATCTGGGCCAGTCTGCCGTGACCCTGTCCGGCGGCGAATCCCAGCGGATGAAGCTGGCGGCGGAGCTTTCCCGCCCGTCCACCGGCCGTACCCTCTACATTCTGGACGAACCCACGACAGGCCTCCACTTCGAGGACATCCAGGTTCTTCTGGGCGTGCTGGACCGCCTGGTGGACGCCGGCAACACCGTGATCATCATCGAGCACAACCTGGATGTGCTGAAGTCCGTCGACTGGATCCTGGACATGGGTCCCGAAGGCGGCCGCCGCGGCGGAAGGATCGTCGCGGAAGGCACTCCCGAACAGCTCGCCGCCGACCCTTTGTCGGTTACCGGACCCTTCCTGAAGGAAGTGCTCTGACGGTAGTGTCGGGATTTTTTACTATTTTAGCGGATTGGAACGAAAACAAAATTCAAACGATATGTCTGAGAAAGTCAACAAACTGATGAACGACAGCGCCGCCATCCGGTGGACCGCGCTCGTGCTCATCGCCCTTATGATGTTCTTCGCGTACCTGTTCGCGGACATCCTCTCACCGCTCAAATCGCTCCTGGAGTCCACCCGGAACTGGGACAGCGCCACGTTCGGCACGTATGCGGGCGGCGAGTATTTCCTGAATGTATTCTTTTTCTTCCTCATCTTCGCGGGCATCATCCTGGACAAGATGGGGGTGCGTTTCACCGGCCTGCTGAGCGCCTCGCTCATGGTGGTGGGCGCCGTGATCAAGTATGTCGGTGTCAGCGACTGGTTCCAGGGAACGGAAATGATGGCCTGGCTCAACAGCTGGTGGACCTCGTTCCCGGGCAGCGCGAAACTCGCCACCCTGGGCTTCATGGTCTTCGGCTGCGGCTGTGAGATGGCCGGTACCACCGTGTCCAAGGCCATCGCCAAGTGGTTCAAGGGCAAGGAGATGGCCATGGCCATGGGCGTGGAGATGTCCATCGGCCGCCTGGGCGTTTTTGCCGCCATGTGGATCTCGCCCGCCATCTCGAAGGCATTCCCGGACGCCATCGGCAGTCCCGTGCTGTTCGGTGCCCTGCTCCTGTGCATCGGCCTGATCTCCTTCGCTGTGTTCTGCGTGATGGACCGCAAGTTCGACGCGGAGCTGGCTGCCATCGGCGAGTCCGACACCTCCAAGGCCGACGAATTCCAGGTCAAGGACCTCGGGAAGATCTTCTCCTCCAAGATGTTCTGGATCGTCGCCATCCTTTGCGTGCTGTACTATAGCGGCATCTTCCCCTTCCAGAAATTCGCGACCAACTTCCTGGAGGAGACCCTGCAGGTGGAGGCTTCCCTGGCCGCCCGCCTGTTCAGCTGGTTCCCCATCCTGGCCATGGTCCTGACCCCGTTCCTGGGCATCTTCCTGGACAAGAAGGGCAAGGGCGCGACGATGCTCATGGTCGGCGCCCTGATCATGATGGTGTGCCACCTTTGCTTCGCCTTCGTCCTTCCCCTGTACAAGGCCCAGTGGCTCGCCGTGGCGCTCATCCTCGTGCTCGGCGTGAGCTTCTCCCTGGTGCCGGCCGCCCTGTGGCCGTCCGTCCCGAAAATCATTGACGAGAAAATCCTGGGCAGCGCCTACTGCCTCATCTTCTGGGTCCAGAACATCGGTCTCTGGGGCGTTCCGCTCCTGATCGGTGCCGTGAACAAGAGCACGGGCGGCTACACCGTCCCGATGATCATCTTTGCGAGCTTCGGACTCATCGCCTTCTTCTTCTCCATCCTCCTCAAGGTTGAGGACAAGAAGAAGGGGTACGGCCTGGAACTTCCCAACATCCAGGATGACGGCGCCAAGGTCCCTGTCGAGTAGCGATGGCAGCGTCCTCCCGTAAATCCCTTCCCAGGGCAGCCTGTTGGGTTGCCCTGTTGTGCCTGGTAGTACCGATGTTCGCATCGTACTACTTCGACGACATGTTCTCCAGCATCTCGTACCTGTTCCAGGACGCCGGAGCGACGGAGCTGGGTTGGGACGAGAATGACTACGGCCGGTACACCAGCGGCTACAGCGTCCTGTGCATCTTCGGCGGCCTGGCCCTGTTCGGCATCCTGCTGGACAAATGGGGCGTCCGGGTGGCCGGCACCCTGTACGTGGGGATGATGGTCGCCGGCGCGGGCCTGGTGACCTGGGCCATCCTGGGCGGCGGAAAGCAGTCCTCGACCCTGGCCTATGCCGGCTGCATGGTCTTCGGCCTCGGGAGCGAGATGGCCGGGACGGTGGTGAACCGTTCCATCGGCCGCTGGTTCAAAGACGGGGCCATGGCCTTCGCCATGGGCCTGCACCTGGCCATCGCCCGCCTGGGCACGGCCTTCGCCCTGGTGATTTCCCCGAAGCTGGTCGCGGAACAGTCCGGCCACGTGTATTCCCTCGCCGAGACCGCCCGCCCGGCCCTCGTGGGCATGGGCCTGATGGCCGTCGGGCTCATCCTCTGGGCCGTGTTCGTGGCCCTGGACGCCCGGCGCTTCCCCCGGACGGGAGGCCTGCAGAACAAATCGGACGACTTCCGCTTTGCCGACGCCCTCAAAGTCCTCGGAAACAGGAACTTCTGGCTGCTGGGACTGCTGTGCGTGCTGTTTTACAGCGCCATCATCGCGTTCAAGAAATTCGCCGGGGCCATCCTGATCCCGCGCTTCGGCATCCCGGCCGAGACTGCCGGCTGGATGGTGTCCATGCTCCCGTTCTCCACCGTCGTTTTCGCGCCGCTGTTCGGCGCCATGGTGGACAAACTGGGCAAGGGAACCCGCTGGATGGTCGTCGGGTCCGTCCTTGCCCTCGCCGCGCACCTGCTGCTGGCCTTCGCTCCGGCGGGTGTGCCGTTCTGGGGCTACCTGGCCATGGTGTTCCTGGGCTTCGGTTACTCCCTGGTCCCGGCCGCCCTCTGGCCCAGCGTCCCGAAAATCGTCCCGGACAAGACGCTCGGAACCACGTTTGCCCTTCTCTACTGGGTGCAGAACCTGGGTCTGTTCTCCTTCAAGCGGGTGGCCGGATCCATCCTGAACAGCGAGTCCGGTACGCCCGTCACTGTGGAACTGATGTTCTCCGGCCTCTGCGTCGCCGCGCTCGTAACGGCCCTCCTTTTCGCGGCCAATTCCCGGAATCATCCGGAATTGAAGCTGGACGCGCCGAGCAAGTAGCATCGCCCCGCATCAACGGCTCCAACTGCGTAAGGTGGTCCAACCGATGGACCACCTTACGCGTTTTATCCCGGTTTTTGATGACGGTGGTCCATGCCATGGACCACCGTCGGCACTTTCAGCCGTTCCTGCCTTTCGGGCGCAATTGCGGAAAACCCATTATTGCCACAATTGCGGCAAGCGGAGGTGAAAAGCAGAAAAATATGTGTACCTTTGCACGAAATGTTGTTGGAGAAGGTAAACAGCCCGGAGGATATCCGGAAATTCAGTACCGGACAGCTCAGGCAGCTGTGCGCGGAGATCCGTGACTATATGGTGGAATGCTGCGCGAAGAACCCCGGGCATCTGGGCTCCAGCCTGGGTGCGGTGGAACTCATTGTAGGACTGCACGCCGTTTTCGATACGCCCCGCGACAAGGTCGTCTTCGACGTGGGCCACCAGGCCTATGCCCACAAAATCCTGACCGGCCGGCGGGAGGCTTTCCGGAAGAACCGTTGCAAGGGGGGCATCAGCGGCTTCCCCAAGCGCTCCGAAAGCCCCTATGACGCTTTCGGGGCCGGGCATTCTTCCACCGCCATCTCCGCCGCCCTCGGCTTTGCGGAGGCGGCCCGGCTCCAGGGAACGAAGGAGCGGGCGGTCGCCCTCCTGGGCGACGGCGCCCTGACCGGCGGCCTGTCCTGGGAAGGACTGAACAACGCCGGAGCCTCGAAGGCCGACCTCCTGGTGATCCTGAACGACAACAACATGTCCATCGACCAGCCCATCGGCGGCCTCCACGACTATCTTCTCCGCGTCACGACGTCCCATACCTACAACAAGGTCAAGGGAAAGATCTGGGAGCGACTGGGCGACAGCAAGTTGCGCGAATGGATCCAGAACCGGGTGACGGACACGAAATCCAACCTGGTGCGCGGCTCCGGCGGTGCCATCTTCGAGTCGCTGGGCTTCCGTTATTTCGGCCCCATCGACGGGAACGACATCGCCCAGGTCACGGACACGCTCCGGCGTCTGCGGGACCTCAAGGGACCGCGGATCCTGCACGTGATTACCAAGAAAGGCAAGGGCTATGCCCCTGCCGAGGCCGATCCCACGACCTGGCATGCGCCGGGCCGCTTTGACCCGGCTACCGGCGTGCGCGTGAAGACGGCCTATCCGGCCGACCGCTATCAGGATGTCTTCGGGGAAGTCCTGGTGGACCTCGCCCGAGAGGATCCGAAAGTGGTGGGCATCACGCCTGCGATGGCGACCGGCTGCGGGATGCAGCTTCTGGAAAAGGCCTTCCCGGACCGCTTCTTCGACGTGGGAATCGAAGAGGAGCACGCCGTCACTTTCGCGGCCGGGCTCGCGGCCGGCGGGATGAAGCCTTTCTGCAACATCTACTCTTCCTTCTCCCAGCGCGCGTATGACCAGATCATCCATGACGTCGCGCTCCAGAACCTGCCCGTCGTGCTGTGCTTCGACCGGGCCGGGCTGGTAGGGGAGGATGGGGCCACCCACCACGGCTGCTTCGACCTCGCAGCCTACCGGAGCATCCCCAACGCGATGATATCCGCCCCCCGTAACGAGTTGGAACTCAAGAACCTGATGTATACCGGCCTGTCCGTGAACGGGGGACCTTATATCGTACGCTACCCGCGCGGGTGCGGGGAAGGCGTCGCCTGGCGGGATGCTGCCTACGGGAACCTCCCGGTCGGCAAGGGTGAAAAACTCCTGGACGGGAAGGGTGTCGCCATCCTGGCCCTCGGCCCGGTGGTGAACCGCGCCCTGGAAGCCGCCCGCCGCCACAAGTCGGATTATTGGACCCAGCCCGCCGTGTACGATATGCGTTGGCTCAAGCCGCTGGACACCGCCATCCTGGAGGAGGTTTCCGGATACCGGGTCATCCTGACCCTGGAGGACGGTGCGTTGAAAGGCGGCCTGTACAGTGCCGTCTGCGAATACTTCGCCGGACGCCTGGCCCGGCCGATGGTCAAGGGCCTCGGTATCCCCGACCAGTTCATCGCCCAGGACACGCAGGCTGGCCAGCGGGCCGAATGCAGCCTGGACACGGAGTCCATCTACGAGATTCTCATGGAAATGATGAAAAAATAGAGAAAAAGTTTTGCAGATTCAGAAAAACTTTCTACCTTTGCAATCCCTTTCAGCGATGAAGGATTCAAATGAGCCACGCCGATATAGCTCAGTTGGCCAGAGCACGTGATTTGTAATCTCGGGGTCGTGGGTTCGAATCCCTCTATCGGCTCGAAGGAAAGAAACTTTGGGAGGTTCGCATAGTGGCAATTGCGGCGGACTGTAAATCCGCTCCCTCAGGGTTCGGTGGTTCGAGTCCACCACCTCCCACCAAATCTGCTCAAAAGCGGATTTTTGCGGAAGTAGCTCAGTTGGTAGAGCATCAGCCTTCCAAGCTGAGGGTCGCGAGTTCGAACCTCGTTTTCCGCTCGAAAGATAAGCCGGTGTAGCTCAGGGGTAGAGCGCATCCTTGGTAAGGATGAGGTCATGAGTTCAATTCCCATCACCGGCTCTTTTTGTGCTAAGATAACAATTGTTTAAACAATAACTTACATTATGGCAAAAGAAACATTCCAGAGAACCAAACCGCATGTCAACATCGGTACCATCGGCCACGTTGACCACGGTAAGACCACCCTCACCGCCGCCATTACCAAGGTGCTCGCCGAGCGCGTCGCCGGTAA
>CACYWN010000039.1 GCA_902778105.1 uncultured Bacteroidia bacterium | reverse complement strand
CGGTTGACTTCAATGAACGTTAATGAAAGCGCAGCGGCTTCAACTAAAGTTGTTGGAGCCGCTGCGATAATATCAAGGGCACTTTATCGGGTGCTTACTTGGGTTTTTCATAGAAATCGTACCGATAACCCGCGTTCTTCCAGTAGCCGATTTCATCGTTCCCAAACCTGTACCAGGTCGGACTCTCCCGTAATGCCCGTACGTATTCGGGCTTGTTGTCACATGCGAGAAGCGCACGTCTGGTGTAATAGAACGTGTTTCGGCTTCCTAGGCCGATGCCGGCTGCCCCGCCAAAGAAACCAAGCAGCAGAAGGATAGGATTGATTCTATTCACCGTCTTTCGGATTTAACAAGGTAAAACTCATAGCTGAACACAACCGATACCGACACTTTGCCGGATGCGCTCCTGGCGATGGATTACCTCTTTGATTTTACTTGCTGGGTACTTGCTGAAGCAATCGTCACAAAAAGTCAAATCCGCCTTGTAAGCTAATGAAAGACGTATCTCCAACGTATTTTTTACTTGCTGGGTACTTGCTAAAACAGTATTATAATTGTATCTTTGCCCTTGGAACATAGGACTTTTTATATGGAGAATAACATAGAACTACTCGTGCGAGAATTGGTAAAGTTTACGAACGAGACTCCATGGCTGGAATTCAAGCACAATAACTATAATCCGGAAATGATTGGCCAGGATATCAGTGCCCTGGCCAATAGTGCTACCGTGGACGAACGCGACTACGCTTATATGGTTTGGGGCGTTCAAAATGAAACTCACGAGTATGTTGGAACAGATTATGATCTCCTATCACTGAAAAAAGGGCAGGAAGAAATTGGTAATTGGCTACGCCACCAACTTTCTAACAACGCTGATTTCTGGTATGAATCCACCCATATTGATGGGAAGAGAGTTGGAGTAATTACCATCCGAAGATCTATAAAGACTCCCGTCTTATTTGAAAAAGAGGCTTACATAAGAAGTGGTAGCTATACAAAACGTCTCGGTGAATTCCCTATACTCCAGGAAAAACTGTGGAGAAACCTTAGTATCGGGTGTTTTGAAGACATCGCTGCTTTGTCTGAACTTTCGCTGGATGAAGCTATGAGAATGTTGAAATTTCAGGAGTATTTTGATAGTCTAGGCATACCACAACCATCCACTTATGAGGCGGCTTCTCACTACCTTATTGAGGATGGAATAATTCAAAAACAAGATAACGGCAGATACCTGATTACAAATCTTGGGGCGATGTTATTTGCCAAGCATCTTTCGGACTTTAAAGGCTTGGTGCGAAAGAGCTTACGTGTAGTACAGTATGAAGGGACTAGCCGACTCACAATCTTGAAAGAGAGTACATTTGATGAGGGATATGCTGTCTGCTTTGACAACGTGATAGAATATATTAAAGCCTTGCTGCCAAGCAAAGAAGATGTAAGCACGGGGAAAAGACGCACCATAACAGATTATCCCATTCCTGCTATAAGAGAAGCTGTCTCCAACGCTCTAATACATCAGCAGGCCAACCTTCCGGGAACTTCTATTTTGGTTGAGATTTTCGACGGCCGTATTGAAATCACAAATCCAGGGCAACCACTTGTGGACATTGCCAGAATAATAGACAATCCTCCTAAATCCCGAAATGAAAAACTATCATCTTTAATGCGCCGAATGGATATGTGTGAAGAGCTCGGTTCTGGCTGGGACAGAATCGTTGAATCTTGCGAAGCTATTCAGTGCAGAACGCCAAGAATTGATGTCTTTGAGGAGCATACAAGAGTGGTGATATTCTCCAAGACAGTTTTCTCCAATATGAGTGCCGAAGATAAGCTATGGTCATGCTATACTCATTCTTGTGTCAGATTTGTGGAGGGTAAAACTATGACGAACAGTTCACTTCGGAGCAGGTTCGGGATTCCGGTTTCAATGGCTTCCAGCATCTCCCGATTATTAAAAGATGCCATTTCCAATAAACTGGTAAAACCTCTTGACCCGTCTGCCGCACCAAAACTAATGCAATATGTCCCCATATGGGCATAGTTTTACTTGCTGGGTACTTGCTGAAGTAGCTATTGTAAAATACCAAATCGGCCTTGTATACCGCTGAAGGCAGCATCGCCCACTTGATTTTTACTTGCTGGGTACTTGCTGGAGAAAACGGAAACAAAAAGAGCCCGTTTCCTAAAAAACGGGCTCAAAGTAACTAACTATTTGATTATAAAATCAATACTCCTCCTCGTTAAAGAAAAAGTCATCCTTTGTCGGATAATCCGGCCAGATATCTTCGATGGATTCGTAGATCTCACCGTCGTCTTCGAGTTCTTCCAGGTTTTCGACCACCTCGTCGGGGGCGCAGGTGCGGGTGGCGTAATCGATCAGTTCTTCTTTGGTGGCCGGCCACGGGGCATCGTCCAGGCTGCTGGCAAGTTCAAGGGTCCAATACATATCGGCGTTCGTTTAAATTGTTAATAATCAATTATTTATAGAGTCACAACGAGTAACTCCCTTCATTAGGGGCTGCAAAGATATACAAAAAAACGATATAATAGATTTTTTTTCGCTATTTTTGCAGTCCCAAATCCGCGCGAAAGCACAGCAAATACAATACCATGGCATACAGAAAGATAGAGGAATACGACGAGAAGACGACGAAAGAACTGGCAGGGCATGTCAGGGCCATTCTCGAGCTTCTCGGAGAGGATCCCACCCGGGAAGGACTGGTCAAGACGCCCGAGCGGGTGGCGAAAGCCTTGCAGTTCCTGACACAAGGTTATTTCCAGGAAGGCGAGACCATCGTGAAGTCCGCCGTCTTCACGGAACCCTACAGCCAGATGGTCATTGTCAAGGACATCGAACTGTTCTCCCTGTGCGAGCATCACATGCTCCCGTTCATCGGCAAAGCCCATGTCGCCTACATTCCGAACGGACGCATCACCGGTCTTTCCAAGGTGGCCCGCGTGGTGGAGACCTATGCCCGTCGCCTGCAGGTCCAGGAACGGTTGACGGAACAGATCCGCGACTGCATCCAGAATTCCCTGAAACCGCTGGGCGTCGCCGTCGTCATCGAAGCGATGCACACCTGCATGTCCATGCGCGGCGTCGAGAAATCCAACGCCGTTACCACGACATCGGCTTTCTCCGGCATCTTCCTCAAATCAGACAAGACCCGGAACGAGTTCCTCGAACTGATCCGAAGATAATCACTTCCCCCCGGACATCCGGACAAAATGGCGGAACAGCGCCAGCCAGGATGCATCGCCGCGGACCATCGCTTCCGGATGGAACTGAACCGCGACGAGACGGTCGCCGTATTCGTAAGCCTCTACGAGGCCGTCGTCAGCCCGGGCTGTCACCCGAATCCCGGGAGCCTCGCGCTTCACGCCCTGGTGATGGTAGGAATTGACCGTCAGCGAGTCCTGTCCGAATAACCGGTAGAGCACACTCTCCTTCTCCACGCCGATCCGGTGACGGGCACCGCCACCGTGAATGACCAGCGTGTCCACCTGCGTGGGAATATCCTGGTACAGCGAACCGCCGAGCACCACATTCAGAAGCTGCCCACCCCGACAGATGCCCAGGATGGGCTTCCCGGAAGCCAGGGCAACCTTCATCAGCAACAGGTCGCTGCAGTCCCGGAGCGTATCGACTTCCACCGTCTCGTTCCAGACAGTTTCACCATAGTAGGAGGGGTCCAGGTCCGGTCCGCCGGAGAAAACGATCCCGTCCAGTTTCCGCACCAATTCTACGGCCAGCAGGGAGTCGGCGACGGTCGGAAGGATGACAGGGATTCCGCCTGCCCGGGCGACGGCATCCGTATAGGTGGTGTTCAGATAGGCGGCTCCGCTTTCAGACCGGCTGCAGGAGATGCCGATAAGGGGAGAACGACGGCAGGATGGCAGCAGCACCGCCAGTGAAAGGAGGAAATACAGGACGCGTTTCATACCGACACAAAAATAGCATAATTTCCGAAATAATCCGTATTTTTGTCCTGTTATGGCAATCCGCAAATACGGGACCTGCTTCTTCGAGCAATACGCACACATCTCGCTCTCGAGCATCCTCGGGCACGAGTTCGACGACCTGGTCAACCGGGACCGTCCGGACCTGCAGAGCCCGGACGGGGTACGCCTGGGCATCGAAGTCACCCGGGCGATGGACCAGAACAAGGATTCCGCCGGGCAGATGCTCAAGGCGATCTCCGGCATCACCGACGTCAAGGATGACCCCGACGAACTGGACCGGATCATTGAGACGGGCTATTCCTTCGGCCTGGAGCTGGGTCACTATGTGGGCCGGAAGGAGCTGGATTACTGGCGGATGGCCCTTCCCCTCCAGCGCATCCTGCAGAGCAAGGTCGCAAAGGCCGGCAACGGCTTCTACGGCACCTACGAAAAAATGGGCCTTTACGTTTTTTGTAAAGACCCGATCAATGACGCGGATGCCATCAAAGCCTACCGCTTCGTGATGGGCCTCCAGAAATACCAGGATATCCGGTACAACCGCCTGTATCTCGCGGAGGCCACCAACCTCTATGTCTGCAACCTGGACGACGGCCTGTCCGAGGATTCCCGGATGCTGCGCTACCCGGTCACCCGGGACATGCGCCGGGATTTCTACCTCGAAGCCGTCCGCTCCCAGCTTATTTCAGATAAGCGTCCGTGACGACCTTCTGGCTGCGGGCGATGAAGTCGCTCAGCGCCTTTCCCTTCAGCATGCCGTTTGCCAGCAGCGCCAGGTCCGTGATCTGGTGCAGGATCTCATTGCCGGCGGCAAAGGCTTCCACATCGGCCTTGTGGGCCTTGCGGACCTCCTCGCGCGCTTTGCGGGCAGCATCTTTTTCCGCATCGGAGGCATCGGACGGGGCCTCGGCCGGGAGTTCGCCCTGCGGGGCGACATCGGCCTGTTTCGCGGCCCAGATCTTCGCCACCAGCGGGTTCTCCATGTTCACGGTGATATTGTAGCTCTCCGGCATCTCGCCGTAGAAGTTCATCCCGCCGCCGAGGGCGCTCATCTCGCGGTAACGGCGCATGAACTCACTCTGGGTGATGAGGATCGGAGCGGCGTCGGCACCCAGGTTGTCACCGGTCACAAAGTAATCCTTCCCGGCGGGCAGGACGGCCTTGAACAGGTTCTCCAGATCGTAGCGTTCGTCTTCCTTCATTTCCAGCTTCACCTTTTCCTCCTTCGGAATCAGGTTCTCCACGGCGTCGGAGTCCACACGGGCGAAACGGGTATCCTCCAGTTTCCGCTCCAAAAGGTTGACGTAATGGGAATCCAGCTCGCAGTCCATCAGGAGCACGTCATATCCTTTGGCCTTCGCTGCTTCAATGTAGGGATACTGGGCCTCGACATCCGTCGCGTACAGGTAAACACGCTTCTTGTCCTTGTCAGTCTGGGCACCCTCCACGGCGGCCTTGTACTCGTCGAAGGAGAAGAACTTGCCGTCGGTGTTCTTGAGGAGGGCGAACTTGACGGCCCGGTCGCAGAACTTCTCGTCGGAAAGCATGCCGTACTCGATGAAGAGCTTGAGGTTGTCCCACTTGGCCTCCAGGTCCGTCCGCTGGTTCTTGAAGATGTCCTCCAGCCGGTCAGCGACCTTCTTGGTGATGTAGGTGGAGATCTTCTTCACCGCCGCATCGCTCTGGAGATAACTCCTGGAAACGTTCAGCGGGATATCCGGGGAGTCGATGACCCCGTGCAGCAGGGTCATGAAGTCCGGGACGATGTTGTCCACATGGTCCGTGACGAACATCTGGTTGCAGTAGAGGGAGATCTTGTTCCGCTCCACGGCCACGCGGTCCTTCAGTTTCGGGAAATACAGGATACCGGTCAGGTTGAACGGATAGTCCACGTTCAGATGGATGTAGAAGAGCGGCTCCTCGTTCATCGGGAACAGGGTGCGGTAGAAGGAAAGATAATCCTCTTCCTTGAGTTCGGACGGAGACTTGGCCCAAAGGGGCTCGACGGAATTGATGACTTTGTCCCTGTCGGTGTCGACATACTTTCCATCCTTCCACTCCTGCTCCTTGCCGAAGACGATGGGAACCGGCATGAACTTGCAGTACTTGTTCAACAGGCCCTCGATGCGCGATTTCGCGGCATATTCCGTGGAATCGTCATCCAGGTAAAGGGTGATGACCGTACCCCGGTCCTTCTTGTCGATCTCTTCCATCTCATATGCCGGCGAGCCGTCGCAGGACCACTTCACCGCCTTGGAACCTTCCTTCCAGGAAAGGGTCTCGATGGTGACCTTCTTCGACACCATGAACGCGCTGTAGAAGCCCAGGCCGAAGTGGCCGATGATGCTGCCGATCTGGTCCTTGTACTTCTCCAGGAACTCTCCGGCCGAGGAGAAAGCGATCTGGTTGATATACTTGTCGACTTCCTCTTCCGTCATGCCGATACCGTTGTCGATGACCTTCAGGGTCTTCTCCTTCTCGTCGAGCTCGATGCGGACCTTCAGCTCGCCCAGTTCCTCCTTGCAGTCACCGGAAGCGGCGAGCGCCTTGAGTTTCTGGGTCGCATCGACCGCATTGGCCACCAGCTCCCGGAGGAAGATCTCGTGGTCGGAATACAAGAATTGCTTGATAACGGGGAAAATGTTCTCGGTGGTTACGCCGATCTGTCCTTTTTGTGCCATATATAACGTTTTTTTAGATTTCTCGACTTCGCTCGAAATGACAAGCGAAAACCGACCCCCGCAGGGGCCGGTCAAGGATAGTCAAATTGCAAGCCAGTCCATGCCGGACTGACAAAATGTCACTAGAACCGGTAACCGATTCCGGCCCGGAGACCGACATTCATCGTGCCGAGGGACATCCGGACCTTCTGAAAAAACAATTCCCTATTTGTACAGGAAGCGGCGGATGGACATCTTCGGGGTCTTCTCGAAGGGCTTGTCCATCAGTTCCACCTTTGCAATCTGGCTGTAGGCGGGGAACTGGCGGTTGGCGCCCCTGCGGATGTTCTCCGGAATCTCGGCCTTGGCCTCCGGATCCAGGAGGGCCTTGGCGATAGCCTGCTCATCCAGGAATACGAGGGCGACCAGTTTGCCGCCACGGTCCACGACCACGGACTCCAGCACGAACGGCTGGTTGTTCACCACGGCCTCGAGTTCCTCCGGATAGATGTTCTGGCCGGAAGGACCCAGGATCATGTTCTTGGAACGGCCGCGGATGAAGATGTTGCCTTCGGCGTCGATGATGCCCAGGTCTCCGGTCCGAAGCCAGCCGTCCTCCGTGAACGCATTGGCCGTGGCCTCCTCGTTCTTGTAGTAGCCAATCATGATGTTCTCGCCGCGGGCCTGGATCTCACCGACCACATGCTGCGGGTCTTCGGAATCGATGCGGACCTCGGCCACGTCGACAGCCTTTCCGCAGGAACCGGCCACGTACTTGGTCCAGTGCTCATAGGCGAGCAGCGGACAGGCTTCGGTCATGCCGTAACCCACGAGGTACGGGAACTTGATGCGCTTGAAGAGGCGCTCGACCTCCGGATTGAGGGCAGCGCCGCCCATGATGAATTCCTGGACGTTGCCGCCGAAGGCCTGCACGAGGCCGTCCTTGACCTTCTTGTAGATGACGTTGTTCAGGCCGGGGATCTTCAGCAGGAACTTGATGGCGGGCTTCTCCAGGGTGGGTTTCACCTTGCTCTTGTAAATCTTCTCCATCACCAGCGGAACGGTGATCAGCAGGTAGGGTTTCACCTCGGCGAAGGCCTTCATCAGGGCCGCCGGGGTCGGAGCCTTGCCCAGCCAGTAGATGGACGTACCGTTGCACAGCGGATAGATGAACTCGATCACGAGGCCGTACATATGGGCCATCGGAAGCATCGAAACCATCTTGTCGCCGGCCGGAACGTGGCGCTGGCTGTAGTCGACGATGGAAGAGAAGTTGCGGTAGGTAAGCATCACGCCCTTCGGGTCGCCGGTGGATCCGGAGGTGTAATTGATGGTGGAGAGGTCGTCCCAGTTGTCCGTCGGGAAATGCACGTCGTCCGGGCCGAAACCGTTCGGATGCTTCGCGGTGAAGAGCTCGTCCCAGTGGGCGACCGCGTCGGCGATTCGCTCGTCCCGGCACAGGAGGACATCCCAGTTGTCCACGTCGAAGACCACCTTGAGGGCGGGCATCTTCCCGGGATCCATCTTCTTCCAGCGGGCGGCGTTGGTGAAGAGGGCGACGGAATCGGAGTGGTTCACCAGGCCCATCACACTCTCGGGAGTGAAGTCCGCGAGAATCGGGACGATGACGGTCTCGTATGTGTTGACGGCCAGGTAGGCGAAACCCCAGCGCGCACCGTTGTTGGCGCAGAGGGCGATCTTCTCGCCTTTCTTGAAGCCGGCTTTCTCGAAGATGATGTGGAAACGGGCGATGGCGGTGGCCATCTCGGCGTAGGTCAGGCTGTCCCCTCCGATCGTGTTGAGGGCGGGTTTGTCCCAGTACTTCCGGGTCGCTGCCTGAAGTCTTTCCAGATAGTGCGGATAAGTGCTCATTCGGTTTGTTTTTAGTTTACGCAATCGCAAATGTAAGAAAAAATCCCGAAACTCTCGTATCTTTGCAGAATTAAAGGACTGAACAACCATGCGACGCAAACCCATCATCGCCCTTATCTACGACTTTGACGGCACCCTCTCCCCCGGCAACATGCAGGAGTTCGGGTTCATCCAGGCCATCGGCCAGACTCCGGCGGAATTCTGGTCCAAGAGCGACGGCATCGCCCAGGGCCAGGACGCCTCGAACATCCTGGCGTACATGAAACTCATGCACGACGAGGCCAAGGCGAACGGCATCCGTCTCACCCGCGAAGGGTTCAAGCGCTACGGGACCGACATCAAACTCTTCGAAGGCGTCCGGGAATGGTTCCGGAATGTCAACGAATACGGAGAGCAGCACGGGGTGAAGATCGAGCATTACATCAATTCCTCCGGCCTGAAGGAGATCATCGACGGCTCCCCCATCGCCCGCGAATTCAAGCACGTCTTCGCCGGCAGCTTCATCTATGATGAAAACGGAGAGGCCGAATGGCCCGGCATCGCGGTGGATTACACGGCCAAGACCCAGTACCTGTTCAAGATCCAGAAAGGCATCTTCTCCTCCCGTGACGCAAAACGGGTGAATGAAAGCTGGGCCGACGATGACAAGCGGATCCCCTTCACCAACATGATCTATTTCGGAGACGGGGATACCGACGTCCCGTCAATGAAAGTCGTCAACATGTTCGGCGGCAACTCCATCGCCGTGTTCAATCCGCTCATCCCGCACAAGCGCGAAGTGGCGCGGAAACTCCTCCGGCAGGGCCGGGTCAATTTCATCACCCCGGCCAACTATACCCGTGATTCCAGGACGTTCCGGCTGGTGTGCGCCATCATCGATAAGATTAAAGCGGACAACGAGTTGAAACTTTTGTCCCGATATAAATAGTTTTCAGAGAAAAAATAATTACTTTTGCAGCCGGAATCCCTTGGGGAAATTCCGTATGTTTCACCAAATACTTTTTTATGTCATTCAAAAATGAAGAGACTCCTGGTTGTTTGCGCAGCATCCTTGCTGCCCTGCTTCCTTGTGTCCGCACAAGAGGCTGACAACTCCGGCCGTAGTGTCGAGTTGTCCGTTATTCCGAGACTTGACCTCAATCCTACCTTTTCCACGGAGAAAGGAGGAGGCGCAGAATTCACACTCGGCAACACATCTCTTTATTCCCTTTTCGAAGGCAACCTGACAGAGAATCTCTCTTTCAGCATCTGCAACCACTGGGCCGGATTCGATTCCGTCCACGACGTTTTTGCAACCACGAAGGACCTGTACGGCTACACGTTCCATTCCGACAACACCAACTGGCTGGACTGGGCGTACCTGACCTATTCCGTCGGAAATTTCGCGTTTACCGTGGGCAAAGACATGGTCACCACCGGCGGCCTGGAGTTCGACGACTATGACTTCGAAGTCCATCCGTCCCTGGTTTCCAGTTTCTGGCAGAATTTCGCCTGCTACCAGTGGGGTGCCAAAGCGGCATTCACCACTCCGTCCGAAAGCGACACCTTCGGATTCCAGTTCACCACTTCCCCGTATGGCGAGCGTCCGTTCGCCAGCAAGCTGTTCAACTACTCCTTCGAATGGAGGGGTGAGCACGGCCCGCTGGAGACCATCTGGAGCGCTACCGCCGTGGGGGTGGACAAGGGCGAGTTCCAGCCCGTCTTCGCCCTCGGCCAGCGGCTGAACTTCGAGACCGTTTCCGTCGGACTGGATGCTTTCAGCATCGTCGGCGACGAACTTGACATCATGCGCAAGGGCATCACCCTCATGCCCAGCGTCACCTACTCCCCCAGCGAGAAAATCTCCCTCCTCGCCAAGGCCGGTTATGAGAATTACTCGAACGAATACGTCGAGGACCTGACCTTCAAGCGCTGGTGGGGCGGCCTCGCCTTCCACTGGTTCCCCATCGAGAACCTCCGCGTCCACGCCGTCGCTTCCTACGACCATACTTATTCCTTCGTCTCCCTGACCGCCGGAATCCTGTACAACATCAGCATCCTGTAGCGCATGGACAAGATCATCGAGATCAAGAATCTCTCCAAATCCTTCGGTGACAAGAAGGTCCTGGAGGATATCAACCTGTACGTCCGCCGGGGCGAATTCCTCACCCTCCTGGGCCCTTCCGGCTGCGGAAAGACCACGCTCCTGAGGATGATTGCGGGCTTTCTCCAGCCCGACGAAGGTTCCATCCTCATGGACGGAAAGGAACTCGCCGGCATCCCGCCGCACGAGCGGCCGCTGAACACCGTTTTCCAGCGCTATGCGCTTTTCCCGCACCTGGACGTATACGACAACATCGCCTTCGGCCTCAAGCTCAAGAAAGTTCCCGAGGACGAGATTGACAAGCGTGTCCGGAAGGTCTTGAAACTCGTGGCAATGTCCGACTACGAGGACCGTGACGTGGAGACCCTCTCCGGCGGCCAGCAGCAGCGCATCGCCATTGCCCGCGCCATCGTGAACCAGCCCAAGGTGCTCCTCCTGGACGAGCCCCTCGCCGCCCTGGACCTCAAGATGCGCAAGGACATGCAGATCGAACTCAAGGAGATGCACAAGAAGCTGGGCATCACCTTCATCTATGTCACCCACGACCAGGAAGAGGCCCTGACGCTGTCCGACACCATCGCCGTGTTCAACGAGGGCCGCATCCAGCAGATCGGCACCCCCGTGGACATCTACAACGAGCCGGTCAACTGCTTCGTGGCCGACTTCATCGGCGAAAGCAACATCCTGAAAGGACGCATGCTCCGCGACCGGCGCGTGGCCTTCATCAAGCACGAGTTCGACTGCGTGGACGAAGGCTTCGGCGAGGACGTGAAGGTGGACGTGGTCATCCGTCCGGAAGACATCTATTTCACCACGGATCCCGCGAAGTGCCAGTTCAAGGCCAAGGTCAACTCCTGCATCTTCAAGGGCGTCCATTACGAGATGTGGGTGGATACCGACACCGGCTATGAACTGATGATCCAGGATTACGACCCGTATCCGGTGGGCAGCGAGGTGATGCTGTACATCGACCCGGACGACATCCAGGTCATGAAGAAAGAGCGCACCTGCAACACCCTGTACGGCACCGTGAAGGACGCGGAGACGATTACCCTGCTGGACGCCGATTTCCCGCTTCACAGCGAATTCGAGCCCGGAACGGAAGTCAAGGTGGAAGTTCCCTTCGAGGCGGTGGACCTGATGGACAACCTGGACGACGGCGTCATCGACGGCGAAGTCCACTTCATCCTGTACATGGGCGACCATTATCACCTGACCATCAAGACCGACGACGGCGACTTCCTCTGGGTCGATACGAACGACATCTGGGACAAGGGCGACCTCGTGGGTATCCAACTGAAGGCTGACAAGGGCATCAAGATCACGAAGAAAGATGAGCAAGCGCAGTAACTGGAGCATCCCGTACGTCGTCTTCCTGGTCTTCTTCGTCGTCCTGCCGCTGGTCCTGGTGATGGTCTACGCCTTCCAGGATTCCCAGGGACATTTCACGCTGGGGAACCTCGCGAAGTTCTTCACCGACAAGGATGCCCTCTCGACGTTCGCCGTCTCCATCGAGGTGGCCCTCGAAAATACGGCCCTGTGCATCCTGCTGGCTTCATCATGCCGATGTGGATCAACGCCCTGATGCGCACCCTCGCCACGGCCCAGCTCTTCACGATGCTGGGCATCACCCTGGGCAAGGGAACCCTCCTGTTCGGTATGGTCTACGACTACCTGCCGTTCATGATCTACCCGATCTACAACGTGCTCGCGAAGATGGACAAGTCCTACGCGGAAGCGGCCGTCGACCTGGGTGCCACGCCCTGGACCGCCTTCTGGAAGGTCACCGTCCCCCTCTCGATGCCCGGCGTGATGAGCGGCATCCTGATGGTGTTCATGCCCACGGTGTCCACCTTCGCCATCTCCGAATTCCTCACGAACAACAAGATCAAGCTGTTCGGTACCATCATCCAGGAGAACATCAACTCCTCCATGTGGAACTACGGCGCAGCCCTCGCGTTCGTGATGCTCATCATCATCGGTATCACCACCCTGTTCGACAAGGACAAGGAGCAGCTGGAAGGAGGCCTGATCTAGCATGAAGAAGTTTTTCGCCAAGCTGTACATCTGGATCCTGCTCGTGGTCCTGTACGCTCCGCTGGTGTTCATCGCCATCTTCTCTTTCACCGAGAGCAAGGTCCTGGGCAGCTGGGAGGGCTTTTCCACCCACCTGTACCATAATCTCCTGACCGGCCAGATGCAGGGGAACGCGTCGCTGCTGGCAGCCGTGAAGAACACGGTTCTCATCGCCATCATCGCCGCCGCCTTCTCCACCCTGCTGGGTACGGTCGCAGCCATCGGCATCCACAACATGAAAGGCCGGGCCAGGAAGGCAGTGACCTTCCTGAACAACATCCCGATGATCAACCCGGACATCATCACCGGTGTCTCGCTGTTCCTGCTGTTCGTGTTCCTGCACTTCAGCCAGGGTTACCTGACGGTCATCCTGGCCCACATCACCTTCTGCACCCCGTACGTGGTGTTGAGCGTGATGCCCAAGCTCCAGCAGATGAACCCGAACATCTACGAGGCCGCCCTCGACCTCGGCGCCACGCCGCGTCAGGCCCTGTGGAAGGTCCTGGTCCCGGAAGTTAAGCCCGGCATGGTCTCGGGCTTCATCCTCGCCTTCACGATGTCCCTGGACGACTTCGCCGTGACGTTCTTCACCCGCGGCACCATCGGCCTGGACACCCTCTCCACCTATATTTACACGGATGCGCGCAAGGGCGGCCTCACCCCCGAACTGCGCCCGCTGATGACCCTGATTTTCCTGGTCGTCCTCATCCTTCTGGTAATCATCAACATCCGGCAAGACCGGCTCAGCAAACTTAAAGAAAACAGATGAAAAGAATCCTGATCTCCCTGGCAGCCATGGCCCTCCTGGCCGGTTGCTCCGAGGACCGCTCGCAGGTCCTCAAGGTCTACAACTGGTCCGACTACATTGACGAGGAAGTCATTCCCGAATTCGAACAGTGGTACGAAGAGCAGACGGGCGAGAAAGTCAAGGTCATCTACCAGACCTTCGACATCAACGAGACGATGCTCTCCAAGATCGAGAAGGGCCATGAGGACTACGATGTCGTGTGCCCGTCCGACTACATCATCGAGCGGATGCTGCAGAACGACCTCCTGCTGCCCCTGAACCGCGATTTCGGTGAGACGCCGAATTACATCGACGAGAACCTGTCCCCGTACATCCGTGCCTGCTTTGACAAGATGGATGGCAAGGGAAAGAACGCCAACGACTATTCCGTCGGTTATATGTGGGGAACCACCGGCATCCTGTACAATGCCAAGTACGTGACCGACGAGGAAGCCTCCTCCTGGGATATCATCCGCAACCCCAAGTTCGCCGACCGTATCTTCATCAAAGACTCCGCCCGTGATGTCTACTCGCAGATCATCCTGAAAATCAAGGAGCAGGAGCTGGCCGACGGCAAGGTGACGATGGACGCGCTGATGAACTTCACCTCCGATGCCGACATTGCCGCCGTGGAAGACTTCATGAAGCAGGTCAAGCCCCTCGTGGCCGGTTGGGAAGCCGATTTCGGCAAGGACCAGATGGTCCAGGAACTGGGCTACGTGAACCTCACCTGGAGCGGTGACGGCGTCTGGGCCATCGACGAGGCTGCCGAACTCGGTGTCGACCTCCGTTATGCCCTCCCGAAGGAAGGCTTCACCGTGTGGTTCGACGGCTGGGTGATCCCGAAGTATGCGCAGAACACCAAGGCCGCCAGCTACTGGATCAACTTCATGAGCCGTCCCGACATCGTCATCCGCAATGTTGAGGAGACCGGCTATGTGTCCGTGAGCGGTGCTCCGGAAGTCCGTGAGGCCTTCACGGACGAGGATTATGATCCCATCGACCTCTCCTACTTCTTCACCCCGGCTGACACCGCCGTCTGCGCCAACCCGGTCCTCTATCCGGACAAGGCCGACATCGATCGCTCCACCCAGGAACACGACTGGGGTGAGAACACCGCCAAGCTGATTGAAATGTGGTCCCATGTCAAAGGTGACAACGCCAACTCCTTCACCTACATCTTCATCGGCGTCGTCATCCTGGCCCTCATCGCTGCCGCCTTCTACGCCCGCGCCGCCAAGGCCCGCCGCAAGAAGAGCCGCCGCAGATAGTAATTACTCTGTAACATCCATCAATCGACCGGTCCGGAGCACGTTCGCTTCGGACCGGTTTTTAGTGCGAAGAGGAGGGGGATACAGGATGGCTCCATACATCGTTCAGCCGCTTCGTCCTGTCGGGAGGATACTTGACGGCGAACTCCTCCTTTTACGGGCAAGCCCGTAACGTCGTCAAACAAACGCCGTCATCCCTGCGGGCACGTATCCTCCCTCTGACTCGCTGTTCTGCTGAACGCTGAATTCCGCCCTCCTGTATCCCCCTCCTCTTTGCACTAAACCGGGCACAAAAAAAGCCGGAAACCATTCGGCTTCCGGCTCATCAGGGATCAAATGTGAACTTACTTCACCTCGATGACGACGCAGCGGTTCTTGGCCGGGGTGTCGAAGACATTGTTCCGGTCACCGTTGGCAACGGTCTCGATGTTGGAGGCGCTGGCGCCGAACTTGTTGACGAGGAGGTTCTTCACGGTCTCGCAACGCTGCTCGGAGAGCTTCTGGTTGATGCTGGAGCTGCCCGTCTGCTTGTCGGCGGAGCCGGTGAGCAGGAGCTGGGTGCTGCCATCCACGACATTGCTGGCGAAGTACTCGAGGTGAGCCTTCTCACGGTCGGAGAGCTTGGAGGAGCCGAGGTCGAAGTAAACCGTGGCGGGAGAGCCGGCCTTCGGGGCCTCGATGGCGGTGAAGCGGCCATTCTCGAACAGGTAGCACTGTCCGTCAACCAGGTTCTTGAACGCACCGAGCTGGTTCTCCAGGTCAGCGATCTTGTTCTTGAGCTGGGCATTCTCCTTTTCGAGGGCAGCCACCTTGTCCTTCAGGGCGTTGTACTGGTCAACGGTGAAGGGAACGGGAACGACGACCGGAGTGATGGAGGTGTGACGGTCGAAGTTGGTCTTGCCCAGGTTGAAGGACAGGCCGAGGGTCGCGCTCGGAAGACCGAGATAGCGGCCGATGAAGCCTTCGGCGCCATAAGCGGAAGCACGGGCGCAGAGCATTTCGAGGTCGATGGTCAGTCCGAGGCGCTCGCTGAGACGGAGCACATTGAGGAGACCGACACCGGCGGCGAATTCCTTGTCACCCTTGAAGGTGAACTTGCCGTTGTTGGCACCAACATTCAGGACACCCGTCGTAGCATAGGGAACGAAGCTCCAGAAGCGGGTTTCCTTGTAACCGTCGATGCTGCTGGAAATGTTCCAGAGCAGGTCGCCGTGGATGTAGTTGAAGGCAGCCTTGTTGAAGACACCGCTCTTGGCGGTGTTGAAAAGGCCGTGCCAGCCACCGCGGATACCGATGGCAGGGGTGAACCACTTACCCAGGTTCAGGTCCGTAGCCAGACCCATCTTGCCCAGGCCATGGTCCTTCTCAAGGACGGAGTTCACACCGGCACCGACACCGATAAAGATGTTGTCGAAGGCACCGTTGGTCTCGTAGGCACCACGAACGACGTTACCGTTCTCATCGCGGTTGTTGTCCTCCTGCGCAAAGGCGTTGAAGGAGAAGAGGAGGCTTGCAGCTGCAAGGACTCCGAAAAATTTGATACCTTTCATAAGATAAGATTTGATTGTTGTCATACTCAATGAACGGTCTATACATACCATTCAGTTTGCAAATATACTTAAAATCTTTCAAATACCAAAAGGAACCAGACTATTTTGCGTCCGCGGGAGATTCCGTATCTTTGTACCATGAAATTCCGTCTCCAATCCAGCTACCAGCCCTCCGGCGACCAGCCCGAGGCGATCGACGGCCTTTGCAAGGCGCTGCAGGAAGGCGTCTCCGACGTCACCCTGCTGGGCGTAACCGGCTCCGGCAAAACATTCACCATGGCGAACGTCATCCAGCGCCTCCAGCGTCCCGCCCTGATCCTGAGCCACAACAAGACGCTCGCCGCCCAGCTGTACGGTGAATTCAAGGCCTTTTTCCCGGACAACGCGGTGGAGTATTTCGTTTCCTACTACGATTACTACCAGCCGGAAGCCTACATTCCCACGACGGACACCTATATCGAGAAAGACCTGAGTATCAACGACAAGATTGATGAACTCCGGGTCAGCGCCGCCTCCGCCCTGATGTCGGGAAGGCGGGATGTCATCGTCATTTCCTCCGTATCCTGTCTGTACGGCATCGGCAATCCGGACGACTTCCACGACCAGACCGTCACGGTACACAAAGGGGAAGCCCTTTCCATGACCCGGCTCCTGTACCGGATCGTGGATGCACTCTATTACCGGACGGAGACCGATTTCAAACGGGGCTCCTTCCGCGTGCGCGGGGATACGGTGGACATCTTCCTGGGCGGTGCCGATTATGCGGCCCGGATCGAATTCTTCGGCGACGAGGTGGACAGCATCTCCCTGGTGGATCCGGTTACCGGGGCCCGGTTCGAGGAACTGGACAAGATCGACCTGTACCCTGCCAAGAACTTCGTCACGTCCAAAGAGAAAGGCGCCAAGGCCGTCAGCCAGATCCAGGACGACCTGACCGCCCAGCTCGAATACTTCGAGAGCATCGGCAAGCACCTGGAAGCCAAGCGGCTCAAGCAGCGGGTGGAATATGACATCGAGATGATCAAGGAGATGGGCTATTGCCCGGGCGTGGAGAACTACTCCCGCTACTTCGACGGGCGGAAACCGGGGCAGCGTCCCTTCACGCTCATCGACTATTTCCCCGACGATTTCATCTGCTTCATCGACGAAAGCCACGTCACCCTGCCCCAGATCCGTGCGATGTTCGGGGGCGACCACTCCCGGAAGGCCACGCTGGTGGAATACGGATTCCGGCTGCCCGCCGCCGCCGACAACCGTCCCCTCACCTTCGACGAGTTCGAAGCCATCACCGGACAGACGGTTTACGTGAGCGCCACCCCGGCCGATTATGAACTGGAGAAATCCGAAGGACTGGTCGTCGAACAGATCGTCCGGCCGACCGGCCTGCTGGACCCGCCCATCGAAGTACGTCCCACCGAAAACCAGGTGGACGACCTGATGGAGGAAATCCGGAAACGGGCCGAGGTGGACGAGCGCGTCCTGGTCACCACCCTCACCAAGCGGATGGCGGAGGAACTGGACAGCTATTTCGGCCGGATGGGTGTCCGCTGCCGGTACATCCATTCCGACGTGGACACCGCCGAACGGGTGGAGATCATCGAGGACTTCAAGAACGGGCTGTTCGACGTCCTGATCGGCGTGAACCTTCTCCGAGAGGGTCTGGACATCCCTACCGTATCGCTGGTCGCTATCCTGGATGCGGACAAGGAAGGCTTCCTCCGCAGCGGTCGAGCCCTCACCCAGACCGCAGGCCGCGCCGCCCGCAACGTGAACGGACTGGTGATCATGTATGCCGATACCATCACCCAGTCGATGGACGAGACCATCCGCGAAACCAACCGGAGGAGGCAGAAGCAACAGGAATACAATCAGTTGCACGGAATCATCCCGCAGCAGGTCCAGGTGCGGGCCAATATCCTGATGTCCGAACTGGTCACCTCCAAGGAAGATACCTCCCACCTCAGCGGTTTCCTCAACGAGGGCGGCGGCCTGTCGGGCTCCGCCATGGGAAAGCCGCTTAATCCGCGTCTCCGGAATACGGTCTCCGGCCACGTCAGCGCCGAGGATTCCGTCTCCGCCCCGAGCTATGTCCCCAATCCCTCCGACCTGGGCCGCGGCACCGTTTCCGTGGGCCTGGGCCACGATGCGAAACGGGAGGGAACGTCCGCCTATGTGGACGGCTACATCACGGCCGACCTCGCCGCCGTCCTCCAGGATCCGGTCATCCGGTCGATGTCCCGGCCCCAGGTGGAAAAAGCGGTCGAGGAGGCCCGCCGCAAGATGCAAAAAGCCGCCTCGGACCTCGACTTCACCGCAGCCGCCCGTTTCCGCGACGAGATGTGGGCGCTGCAGGAGTATCTGAAAGTCTGGAAAGACTGACCTTTTATTGCCGGTTCACCTTGAGCACGTGCTTCTGCGCCCGGATCTGGGAGAGGACTTTGTCCAACTCCAGATTGGAGGGGACGAGAATCTTCATCAGGATCTCATAGGTGCCCTGGCGCTGGTTCTCCTGGACATTGAAAGAGCGGATGGAAGCCTTGAAGGTTCCCACCACTTCCATGATCTTGCCCAAGGCTTCGCCCTCCAGGTCCGTGATGACCTTCAGGGACACCTGGAAGGAGCCGCTGGACGGAGAGGCGGCCCAACGCACTTTCTGGATGCGGTAGGGATACGTCTCGATGAGCCGGGCGGCGTTGGGGCAGGTGATGCGGTGGATCTTGATCCCGTTTTCCCGGGTCACGAACCCGAAGACATCGTCCCCGAAGACGGGATTGCAACAGCGTGCCATCCGGTAGTCGAGTCCCTTGAGATCTTTCGCGTTCAGGACCAGGATGTCATCTTTGGAGGTGGTGTCCAGGTGATGCACCCGGGCCGCTTCCTGGGCATGGGCCGCCTCCAGGGCTTCCTGGCGGCGCTGTTCCTCAGTCAGGATGTACTCCTTGATCTCATTGACATCGATGGTTCCCTTCCCCACCTCGGCGAAGAAGCCGTTCACACTGGACATCTTGCGCTTCTTCATCATCTCGGTGAGCATCTCGTCCGGGAATTCCAGCTTCCAGTTCTTCAGGCGGCGCTCCAGGAGCTCCCGACCCGCCTTGGCCAGTTTCAGCTCACCCTCGTTGATGGCCTGTTTGATTTTCTGGCGGGCCTTGGACGTGACGACGAAATTGATCCAGTCGGGGGCGGGGCGCTGGTTCTTAGCCGTCAGGATCTCCACCACGTCACCGGTCCGCAGTTTTTCCTTGATCGGGACCGCCTTTCCGCCCACCTTTCCGCCGATGCACCGCTGGCCGATGTTCGTATGGATGCTGAAAGCGAAATCCAGCACCGTGGCCCCGGCCGGCAGGATCCGGAGTTCCCCGGAAGGGGTGAAGACGAAGATTTCCCGCGAAGGGGGCTGCGGCAGGTCTTCAGGGCTGTCGGTATCCGGATGCTCGAGGGCATAGCGGACGGCCGTCAGCCATTTGTCCATCGTTTCCTCCCGCTTGATCCCTTTGTAGGACCAGTGCGAGGCGAAGCCGTTCTCCGCGATATCGTCCATCCGCCGGGTACGGATCTGGACCTCGACATAAGCGCCTTCCCTGTTCTTGACGGTGATATGGAGGGATTCGTAGCCATTGGTCTTGGGATTCGTGACCCAGTCCCTGAGCCGCCGGGTGTCCTGTTCGTATTCTTCGGTCACGAAGCCGAACACCTTCCAGCACAGTTCCCGCTCCAGTTTGGGATCGTCCGGGCAGTCGATGATGAAGCGGATGGCAAATACGTCGAAAACGCCCTCGAACGGGACTTTCTGCTTGACCATCTTGCACCAGATGGAGTAGGCGGCTTTGGTCCGGATCTTCAGCTTATAGCGGATGCCCGCCTCGGAAAGCTTCACCTTCAACGGCTCGATGAATTCCGCCATCAGCTTTTCCCGGTCCTTCTCGGTCGCCTTCAACTTATTGGTAATCAGCCGGTACTGTTCAGGCTCAGCATAGCTCAGGTAGATGTCCTCCATCTCCCGTTTCATGTTGTACAGGCCCAGCTGATGCGCCAGGGGGATATATAGCATCAGGGTCTCCAGAACCTTCCGTTCGCGGTCCGCCTTGGGAAAGATGGACAGTGAACGCATGATCTCCAGGCGGTCCGCCAGTTTGAGGACGGTCACGCGGGGATCGGTGGAATACTGGATGATGAGCTTCTTGTAGTTCTCGGCCTCCAGCCGGGTATCCTTGGGCTTGATGGTGGAGATGCGGTTCAACCCTTCCACCATCGTATAGATGCTCTCGTCCAGCTTGAGGGAACGGATATCCTCCTCCTTCCCGCAGCTCACGGCTTCATGCAGGAAAACGGCCGCCACGCATTCGGGAGGAAGGCCGATTTCGTCGGAGACGATCTTCGCAACGGCGAGGGGATGGCCGAAGAAAGGGCTTCCGTCGCTGCGGACCTTGCCCTCCAGGGCCTTTTCCGCCACGTCATAAGCCTTCCGGATCAGCTCACGGCCTTCTTCGGAGTAATGATTGAAAAGTTCGTTGTCCATAAACTAGCGTTTCTGGCGTTCGTTCAGTGCGCGGCGGTATGCGTCGGCATTGGCGTTGTGCTCGGTGAGCGTAGCGGCGAAACGGTGGGTACCGTTGAAGGAAGGATCGGCACAGAAGAACAGGTAATTGTGGTTCTGCGCATACAGGACGGCCTCCAGGCAGTTCTTGGGAGGGCAGGATATCGGACCGGGAGGAAGCCCGGCATACCGGTACGTGTTATAAGGGGAATCAACATTCAAGTGGCTCCGGAGAACCCTGGTCAGGGAATAACCGAAGCAGAAAGCCACGGTGGGATCCGCCTGGAGCGGCATCCCCGCGCGAAGACGGTTCAGGTACACGCCGGCGATCGTCGGCTGTTCGGGGACATACTGCGACTCTCCGTCGACAATGGATGCCAGAATAGACACTTGCAAGGGTGAGAGGCCCTGTTTCCGGGCCAGTTCCTGACGGGCGGGAGTCCAGTAAGCATCGGCCTCCTTCTTGAACCGGTCGAAAATGTCGGATACGGAGTCGGTCCAGATCATCTGGTAGGTGTCGGGGATGATCATCGTGAACAGCAGGGCGGGCGTGACGCCGTAACGGGCCAGGGAGTCGGCCGAGAGGGCGAAATCCGCTACGGCGGCGCTGTCCACAAGCATCTGGTTCCCGATCTTCCGGGCAAGCACCTGCGGGGTCCGGATGGTGCCGGAGAGTGTGAGGTTGACCGGACTCTGCCAACCGTTGGCGAGCATCCGGGACACATACTTGCTGGAAGACTTGGCATCTACCGTATAGTGGCCGACCTGCATCGACTTCAGCGGTCCGAGCACCCGGCGGAGGCTGCCCGGCTTCCGGACGACGCCGCTTTTCAGGAGGGTGTCGACCACAGCCGAAGGCTCCATCCCCGGACGGACATAGAATTCGTAGACACCGGTGAAATTGGGGACCTTCCGGTCATAATAGGCCCTTCCCACGCGGATTCCCAGCCAGAAGGCAAGAAGGGCGGCCAGCCCCCAGAGAACCCAGGGCAACCATTTTTTCTTTACTGCTTCTTCCATGGCGTCTTGATTTTGGAAACCGGGCGGAGCAGGATCTCATCCCCCTCGCGGGGTTGGTAGTCGGCCGGCAGGCTGTTGAGTTTCCGGATAGCTTTCTCCTTTACGGCGAAGCGCTGGCAGATGGCGTGGAAGGTTTCCTCCTTCTCGCCGACGATGTATTTGTCCAGCCCCCTGACCGTCCTGGTCTTCTTCGGTTCGAGATAAACGGCTTCTCCCGCCTGGAGTTCCGCCCCTTTGGAAACATCATTGAACTTGTAGATCTCCCTTTTCAGCAGATGATAGCGACGGGCCAGGGAGGCATAGGTTTCCCCTTCCACGGCATAGACGAAGGGCACGCCGTTCCGGGAGTAGAGGGTACGGGAGAGCGAGAATCGGTATTCCTCGCCGGCCGCACCGGTAAAGATTTCGCCAGCCTCGATCTTGAGCGGAGAGACCGGGATTTCCTCCATTTCCTCCCTTTCCAGAGGCACCTCGGCATCCTGCCCGCCTTCAGCCATGGCTTCCTCCACCGTCATCCGGTCGAAGCGCGTGAGCCCATAGTCCTCCACGCATTTGATCAGTTTGGCGGCATAGGTGGGATCCGTGGCATAACCGGCCTGCCTGAGTCCGTAAGCCCAGGACTTGTAATCGTCGGTCTTGAAATCGAAGAGGAACTTGTAGCGGTCGCGGTAGCGGAGGAAGTCGGAGTGGTCCCGGAAGCTTTCCTCGGCGGAATCGTAGGCCCGGAAGCATTCGTCCTTCCTGTCGTCATCGGCCCGCATCGTCCGGCCGGTCCAGCTGCCATGGCACTTGATGCCGAAATGGTTGTTCCCGTTCACGGCCAGCACAGACAGGCCGGAAGCCGACTCGATGATTCCCTGCGCCAGGGTAATGCTGGCCGGTACGCCGGTCCGGTACATCTCGTTGACGGCGATGGGTGCGTAACGGGAAATATAACGGTCCTGGGGCGAGCCCGCTTCACGTTGTGCGAAAACGGCCAGTCCCAGGAACAGTGCGATGGCAAGAAGAACCCTCTTCATATCTTCGAAGTTTTTGTAGCTTCAAAGATACGGATTATTTTCAGATTTCGTACACGTCACCGTCCGCGGTGGCGTAGGTCTCGGGGAAAATGGTGCGGCACTCCGCCTCGTACAGGTTCTGGTCCGTATTCCGGGAGGAATAGTGGCCGATCAGGAGTCTGGAGACTCCCGCATCGACGGCAACCTGGGCCGCCTGACGGGTGGTGGTATGGAAGCGGGAAGCCGCCTTGTCCGCGTGCTCGTTAAGGAAAGTCGTCTCATGATAGAGGACCGTGACACCTTTTAATACCTCCGGCTCACCGGGAAAGACGGCCGTATCCGACACATAGGCATAGCTCCTGGGCGAAAAAGGCTTGTACGCCGCGTCCGCAAGCGGGATGACGGTGCCATCGGGCCGGACGACATCCTCGCCGCGCTTGAGCGTGCCGATCTCCGTGAGGGTAAGCCCATACTGCGCGATGAACTCTTTCCGGACATTCCACTGCGGTTCCTTCTCGCGGAAGATATAGCCGTAGGTTTCAATTCCGTGCAGGAGGGGGAAGGCCGTCACGGAAACGGACTTGGTCTCGAAGATCACCTCGGGGAAACGGGTATTCACGGGATGGAAGGCGATCTCGAACGGAAGCCACTCGTTGTAGGAAAGGAAGAAGGTGAGGAAGGGTTTCAGGTTGCCGGGCCCGTAGACATGGAGGGGAACCGTCCGTCCGCCCATCCCGAAAGTGGAAAGCAGGCCGAAAAGGCCGTAGACATGGTCGCCGTGGATATGCGAGATGAAGACCGATTCCAGTTTCATCATCGGCACATGGTACCGGACCATCTGTGACTGAACCCCTTCGCCTGCATCCACAAGGAACAAGCGCCCGTGCACTTGCAGTGCCTGGGCGCTTTGGTTCCTGTTCACGACGGGCATCGCCGATGCGTCACCGAGGGTGGTCTTCTCGACGGTGCTGTTCACCTTCTTGATGGCCTTCTTGGTGTTGTCAGCCTCGGCGGTCTCGCGGGCAACGCGGGCCTCCTGATAGGTACGGAGGTGGGAGACACGCACGGTGCGGGTGCTGCGGCGGAGTTCGACGACCTTCACAGGGAGGGTCTCGCCGACGACGGCCTGCTTGCCGTCCTCCTTCACCATCTCGCGGTTGAACGCAGCGGCCTCGGTGCCGTCCTCGAACTTGAGGACATAGCCCTTGTCGCCGGCGGAGACGACGGTGGCGTCCACGACGGTGCCCACCGGATACTTGGCCTCGAGCTCGTCCCAAGGGTTCGGGGTGAGCTGCTTGTGGCCCAGGCTGAGCTTGTGGTTGTTCTCGTCGAACTCGAGGATGACGACGTCGATGACGTCACCGCTGGCGACGAGCTCGCTCGGATGCTTGAGCTTGTTCCAGGAGAGGTCGCTGATGTGGATCAGGCCCTCCACGCCGTCCTCCAGCTCGGCGAACACGCCGAAGTTGGTGATGTTGCGGACGGTGGCCTTGTGGGTGGAACCGACGGGATACTTCTCGCGGATGGACTCCCAAGGATTCTGGGTGAGCTGCTTCAGACCGAGGGACATCTTGCGGGCCTCGCGGTCCAGGGTGAGGATGACG
>CACYWN010000038.1 GCA_902778105.1 uncultured Bacteroidia bacterium | reverse complement strand
CTGCCGCTTCAAGAAAGCCGGTATCAAGTATGTCGATTACAAGGACCCTGAGTTCCTCAAGAAGTTCCTCAACGAGCAGGGCAAGATCCTTCCCCGCCGCATCACCGGTACTTCCCTGAAGTTCCAGCGCAAGGTCGCCCAGGCCATCAAGCGGGCCCGTTCCCTTGCTCTCCTTCCGTATGTCACTGACCTTCTTAAATAATCTGCCTTATGGAAATTTTGCTGAAGAAAGATGTGGCCAATCTCGGCTACGCAGGTGAGATCGTCAAGGTCAAGGCCGGTTATGCAATGAACTATCTCGTGCCGCAGGGCTTCGCCATCGTGGCCACCGAGTCCGTGAAGAAGCAGCATGCGGAGACCCTCCGTCAGCGTGCGCACAAGGAGGCCAAGCTCGTCGCCGACGCCGAGGCCCTCGCCGCCACCCTGAACGCCCAGGTCCTCGAGGTCGCAGCCAAGGTCGGTGAGACCGGCAAGCTCTATGGCTCCGTCACCACCGAGCAGCTCGCCGAGGCGCTCGCCGCCAAGGGACTGAACATCGACAAGAAGGACATCACCATCCTCGCCTCCGAGGTGAAGGAACTGGGTGAGTACGAGGCCGCCGTGAAGCTCTACAAGGGCATCAAGGGCACCTTCAAGTTCAACGTCGTCGCCGAGTAATCTTGCATCGTCCTCCGGCCTTTTCGGGCCGGGAACGGTCAGTTTTAAAACAAAGGCATCCGGAAACAATCCGGATGCCTTTGTTTTAATTGATTGTCAGGTACTTGACCTGCAAGGAATCAAGTCTTCCCACATTTGCTCCGGAGCGCTCCGACCCCTACCTTTGCGGGGATACCTGCCACCGTTTCCGGTTGAGCACTCAGGCCCGTCTGCCGTGAGGGTATCGTCCGGGGGGATGGCGGAAAACGCCATCCCCTTTCTGATTACTCCTCGTCCTTCTTCCCGTCATCCTTGACGGGTTTCTCCGGCTCGTCGCCGTGGGAGTCCTTGTACTTGAAGCGGCGGATCTTCTGGGTGGCGGTCTTCTCAAAGGGCTCCTTCATCGCATCGACTTCGCCGATCTTGGAATTCTTGCCCACTTTCTTGTTCACCCACTCCAGGACGGCTTTCTTGCGGTTTTCAAGTTCCTCGAACCATTTGTCTTCGACGGCCTGGTCCCAGTTGATGGCGTTGTCGGTGAACTTTACAAGGGCGACGAGTTTGCCGTCGCGTTCCATCACGAGGGATTCCTCTACGCCTTCGATGTTGTTGATGACCTGTTCTATCTCTTCCGGGTAGATGTTTTCGCCGGAAGGGCCGAGGATGGTATTGTTGAGACGTCCCTTGATGTAGTAGTTTCCCTGCTCGTCCATGGTGGCGATGTCGTTGGTATGGAACCAGCCCTCATCGTCCAGGACCTGAAGCGTGCGCTCGGGATCCTTGTAGTAACCCAGCATCACGTTGTCTCCGCGGACGACGATTTCCCCCTCGCCGTTTGCGGGATTCACGTTGTCAAGACGGATGTCCACCTTGTAGGTGGCCGGTCCGATGGATCCCAGGTGCTTTTTCTTGTTCACCATCACATTGCACACCAGCGGGGCCGTTTCCGTCAGACCGTAGCCGACGGCATAGGGGAACTTGCAATCGATGAGGAACTGCTCCACTGCCGGATCCAACTTGGCGCCTCCGATGCCGAAGAAGGCGAGCTTCCCTCCGAACGTGCTCACCATCCGCCGGCCGATGAACCAGTGCAGGATGTGCGGAATCCGCTTGTCCGCCCAGGAGAGGATGCGGCTCTTCCGGATGGTGGGAAGGACGCTGTTCTTCACCACCTTCTCGATGATCAGTGGAACGGAGCATACGATGGTGGGCTTCACCTTCTTCATGGCCGCCAGCAGGATCGTGGGGGTGGGCGGTTTCTGAAGGGTGTAGCAGGTGGCTCCCACATAGAAGGAGTAAATCGTGGAAACGCTCATCTCATAGGCGTGGGCAGCCGGCAGGATACTCAGGAAGCGGTCATTCTTGAAGGCAGGCTTGGCCTTGAAGGCCGCTGCCAGGTTGCTGGACAGGTTGCGGTGGCTCAGCATCACGCCCTTGGCCTTTCCGGTGGTTCCGGAGGTATAGATGATGCAGGCCAGGTCGTCCGGCTGCGGGTCCTTCACCCAGCCGTTGCATTTGAAGTCCTCCTTGTTCTTCTTGAGGAACTCGAAGGTTTCGATGTCGATGATGAGGGTAAGGCGTTCCTTGCATGCTTCGCTCAGTTTGGGCAGCAGCCGCTTGGAGATGAAGATCACCTTGGACTCGGAGTGATGGAGGATGTTGCTGAGTTCGTTCTCCGAACTGTCCGGAAGGATGGGGACTGCCACGCGTCCGAAGGCCGTGGCGGCGAAGTAGGCAACCACCCAGTTGGGCATGTTCTGCGAGAAAATGGCCACCCGGTCGCCGTGTTTGATCCCGAATCGGGACATCCGCTGGGACAACCGTTCCGTCTTGGTACGGAAATTTGAATAGGTATATTGCTGACCGCCGTCTACGAACTGGAAGGCGATCCGCTTCCCGTAATTGGTAGTGGCGTAGTCAAAGACCTTGCGAAGGGTGGTACAGGTGTTCTCGCGGTTCCGGTATCTCCGCCAGGCTTTGTAGGGACTCTTGGTTTTCTTGGCCATAGGGATAGGTTTTCAGTTCGTTCGAGTTCAGGGGACGATAAAACCGTCCTTGTGCTTCCCCTGGATGCCCAGGGGCCTGTAGATGTCATAGATGCGCTGCATGTCCGCCTTGGGATCGTCCGTCAACTCGATGGGTTCGCCGACGCTGATGCGCTTGCGCCCCCAGTCATAATAGCCGACATAGACGGTCGCACCGGTTTCCCGGGCGATCAGGTGGAAGCCGGTCTTCCAGCGCTTGGTGGCCTTGCGGGTTCCTTCCGGGGCGATGGCGAGATGGAATTCCTCCTCCTCGTCCATCTGGTGGATGAGGCTGCGCACCATCGAGGCTGCGCTTTCCCGGTCCACGGGAACCGCTCCGCAGGCGCGGAGGATGGGACCGAGGGGCCAGAAGAAGAACTCCTTCTTGATCATGATGTGGGCGACCTTCCCGAACTGGGTATAGAACAGGTAGCTCACGAGGAAATCCCAGACGGAGGTGTGGGGGACGCCGAGTACGATGGCTTTCTTCTCCTTCATCGGCCCGCCGACGCTCTCCCATCCCATCTTGCGGAGCCACCAGCCGCAGAATTTCGCCCACCCGGGGCGTACTTTGCTCTTGATCTTTGCCATGGTCAGATGTTTACGTCTTCGAGTTCCTCCTCGCTGCGGAGGTTCTCCATGATGAACAGTTGGCGTTCGCCGGTATTGTCGCCCATGTAGAATTCCATGATCTCGGAGATGGACTCCTCGTCGGCGAGTTTCACCGGATCCAGGCGCATGTTTTCACCGATGAAGTCCACGAATTCGTGGGAGGAGATCTCGCCGAGACCCTTGAACCGGGTGATCTCCACGCCGGTCTTGAGTTTCTTCACGGCCGTCTCCTTCTCGTCGATGGAATAGCAGTACCGGGTCTCCTTCTTGTTGTGGACCCGGAACAGGGGGGTCTGAAGGATGTGGACATGGCCGCGGCGGATGAGGTCGGGATAGTACTTCATGAAGAAGGTGAGGACCAGCATCCGGATGTGCATGCCGTCGTCATCGGCATCCGTGGCGACGATGATGTTGTTGTAGCGGAGGTCGTCCAGGTCCTCTTCCACGCCGAGGGCGGAGACCAGCAGGTTCAGCTCCTCGTTCTCGGCCACTTTCTTGCGGCTTTCCTTGTAGCAGTTGATGGGTTTTCCCCGCAGGGAGAACACGGCCTGGGTATTGGCGTTCCGCACCTTCGTGATGGTACCGGAAGCCGAATCGCCCTCGGTGATGAAGATGGAGGTCTTCTCCCGTTCGTCCTCCTTGTTTTTCAGCGGCTTGTCGTTGAAATGGATGCGGCAGTCGCGGAGTTTCCGGTTGTACACGTTGGCCTTCTTGTTCCGCTCCCGCGTCTTTTTCTGGATGCCGGCGATTTCCTCGCGTTCGGCCTGGGAATCCTTGATCTTCTTCTCAATCGTCGGGACAATGTCCATGTGCATATGGAGGTAATTGTCCAGGTTCTTGGAGACGAAGTCGTTGATGAAGCTGCGGATGGTGGGGCCGCGGTCCGTGGCGGTGCTCCCGTCCGGATTCTTCACCTGGGTTTCCCACATGTAGGTGGAGCCGAGCTTGGTCTTGGTCTGGCCTTCGAAAATCGGTTCCTGGATCTGGATGGCGATGGCGCCCACGACGCCCTGCCGGACATCCTCCGGCTTATAGTCCTTCTTGAAGAAGTCCTTGAAAGTCTTCGCGATAGCCTCGCGGTAGGCCGCAAGATGGGTGCCTCCGTCGCGCGTGTTCTGGCCATTGACGAAGGAGGAGATGTTCTCGCCGTAGCTGTTGCCATGGGTGAGGACGATCTCGATGTCCTCGCATTCGATATGGATCAGGGGATAGAGCGGGGTTTCCGCCATGTTCTCCGTCACCAGGTCCAGCAGGCCGTTCTCGCTCTTGTAGGGGACGCCGTTCAGTACGAGGGTGAGGCCCTTCTTCAGGTAGGAGTAGTTCTTGACCATCGTTTCCACGATGTCCATGTGGAAGGAATAGCCTTCGAACATCTGCTCGTCCGGTGTGAATCGGATGATGGTGCCGTTCTTCTCGGTGGTTTCGCGGAGGCCGCTGTCCAGCAGGATACCCCGGGAATAGTGGGCGAAAGAGCCCTGGCCGTCGCGGAAGGATTCCACCCAGAAATCGGAGGACATCGCGTTCACGGCCTTGGTGCCGACGCCGTTCATGCCCACGGATTTCTGGAAGGAGGCGGTGTCGAACTTGCCGCCGGTATTGAGTTTGGAAGTGGCGTCCACGACCTTTCCGAGGGGGATGCCGCGTCCGAAGTCGCGCACGGTGACGGTGTTGTCCTCGATGGTGATGTCGATGCGCTTGCCGAATCCCATGGAGAATTCATCCACCGAATTGTCGATGACTTCCTTCAGGAGAACGTAGATGCCGTCGCCCTGCCGGTCGCCGTTTCCGAGTCTTCCGATGTACATTCCGGAACGTCTGCGGATATGCTCGTACCATTCGAGGGTGACGATGGAACCGTCGTTGTAGCCCGTGTTTTGCTGAATCTGCTCTGCCATACCTTCCTTTGTTCACTATCACGCAAAGTTACGGAATTATCCCGATAAATTCAACTCTTGCCCATGTCTTGGAAAATGCGTAATTTAGCAGGCTGAAATAAAAACAATGAAGATGAAAAGACTGATGCTTCTCGTCGCGGCCCTCCCGGTCCTGTTCCTCGCGGGCTGCAAAAAAGAAAAGGTGGATCCCCTCAAGCCCAATGTGATGTGGGAATCCAACGCGAACTTTGGCGTAGTGGAACTGACCGACCGGTTGGATGCCGTGGTCCAGGTGTATGCTCCGGGCAAGATCCAGGAGGTGAAACTGGTGCTGAACCTCGGTTCGAACAACAATCTTGTCAACCAGTATATCAAGCTTGAACAGAACAAGAGCAAGGGCGGCTCCAATCCGGTGCTGGACCTGGTGGAGGATGAGTCTTCCGCCAATCTGCTGGGCGGGCTGGGAATGCGTGTCGGCAAGTCCCTGATAGGGCAGGAAAAGTTTCAGCTGGACCTGAAGAAGATTCTGGAACGGATCCTGCAAGGACAGCCCGTGGAAAACAATACCACCTTCACCATCGAGATCCGGGTCACGGACCAGGCCTCCAGCACTGACGCCAAGACGGCCAGGTTCCATTTCACGGCGGCCCCGTCCATCTCCTGGCCCAAGAATACGTTCTTCACCGAGGTAGACCTGGATGCCGATGCCATCGAATGCAAGGTCGAAATCCTGGCTCCCGGCAAGATTGACGGGTTGAAGGTGAAACTGGAAGACGGTGCCGACCCTGCAGTGACCTCGAAGGTGAAGAACCGCACGACTGCCTCCGTCACCCTCATCGACCTGATTGGCGATACGAAGGTGGCTGACGGTTTCAAGGGCTACTTCCCGGCTTCTTCCGATATCTCCGGCAAGGACCGCGCCGTCCTCGACTTCGGTTTCCTGTATGACTGGAAGTACGACATGTCCGGTGCGTCGAAGAATGTATTCACGATCACCGCAACGGACCAGAACGGCAAGGAAACCGTCCAGAAAGTGACGTTCAAGAAGAACTAGCTTTTATTGGAGCAGCCCGACGAGGAAAAGGTTGATCAGCGGTCGGGCCGGACAGTTGGTGGTGACGGTAAGCATGATGACCGTCTCACCTTTGGGAAGGGAGGAAGTATCCAGCTTCACGCGGATGCTTCCTTTTTTCTGGGCCGGAGTATCTCCGGGGAGGGTGGCGGTGATGCCCTCCGTGTCTGCGTCCAGGCTGTAGAACTTCAGGGGGGACTTCCCCTTGTTGGTGAAGGAGAATTCAGCCTCGGCGGGCGTTCCGGCCTTGAGCGTCCCGAAGGAGACCGTACTTTCGTCGAAGATGCATTGGGCGGACTCCTTCCGTTGCTCGGGTGTCCAGTCGGCGAAGTTTCCACGGGTGAGCGCGGTGAAAGAGAGCGGCTTGGAAGCTTTCTTCCCGTTCAGGACAGGCGTCGCATAATAGGTGTGCTTCCCCCAGATGGATGGGCTCGCCTTGACCGAAAAGCGGAGGGCGGCCGTCTCGCCGGCGGGAATAGTCTGGGGAACCGCTTCGACGGTCAGGTTGGGAGAAACGTCCGTGAAGGTGACTTTCAAGGGCTGTTTCCCGAGGTTGGCAACCTTGGCTTCGTCGGCGGAAGACTCACCCTGAAGGACGTTCGGCACTTTGTAATCCAGGGATTTGAGGCCGAGGGCTCCGAGCTTATGGGCACCATACAGTTCGGCGACGGATTTCTTCTTTTCGTGGACCATTCCGCGAAGGCGGAGGATGATGGGCTTGTTGATGCCGGCGATATAGACGGTAAGGGTCTTGTCGAAAGGAATGGGACCGTCCTCGTTCTTGTAGGTGGCGGAGATGGTGCCGGTCTTGCCCGGCTGGAGCGGTTCCCGCGTCCACTGGGCGTCGGTGCAGCCGCAGGATGTGACCACCTCATAGATGGCAATGGGCTCCTTGCCGATGTTCTTGACTTTGAAAGTACAGCTCTGCGGTCCGTCGTCCACGCTGATGTCCCCGAAATCGTGGACCGTCTTGTCGAACTCCACGACGTCGCCTACCTGGACGGCGTCATCCGTACTCTCGTCCGGAGCGAGGGCCATCGTGGGCTCTTCCACGGTCTGGCTCAGGTTTTGCAAAGCTTTCTTCACCTCGGCGCTGCTGGCATTCCGGCAGCCGCAGACGGCGGCAAGGGCTAGCGCGCAGTATAATACGTTTTTCATCATGGCACAAAGTTAAGGGTGAATGTTTGAAAAACAAATTAAATGCTTAAATTTGCACACCAATTGGATGACACTACAACAATTTAAAGGTTTTAAACTATGGCTTACGTAATCAATCCCGACCTCTGCATGGCTTGCGGTACCTGCCAGGGTGAATGCCCTACCGGCGCCATCAACGAAGGCGATGTCTACAGCATCGACCCGAACATCTGCATCGACTGCGGCACCTGCGCCGGCGTCTGCCCGGCCGAGGCCATCGCTCCCGGTGAGTAAGATCAACGCTTAAAAAAGAGTTCCCGACCTCTTGCGAGGCCGGGAGTTTTTGTAAATGGAGGGGGCATGCCCCCTCCATCTAAGTTTATTCCGCTTCGGCGGTGTTTGCAGGCTTCATCACGACCTCGAGGAGGTTGCCCTGGGCGAGGACGTCCTGGAGGACCTTCTGGATCTTCTCCTTGGTCAGGGCGTTGACGGCGGCCTCGTATTCGGCATCACGATTGTTGCCGTAATGCTCGTGGCTTTCGAGGGCACTCTGCCAGTAGGAGTTCCTGAGACGGTTCTCGGGGATGTTTTTCTGGAGGTTGAGGATCGCGCTCGACACTTCTTCGTCGGTGGGACCGTTGGAAGAGAGTTCGTTGATCCCGTCGATGGCCAGGCTGCGGAGTTTGTCGCACAGGGACGGCCGGCAGGAGAAGACCACCTGGAACAGGATGCGTTCCTCGGGACGGCGGCTGAATTCGTAGACGGTGCTGGCGCCATAGGTGCCGCCTTCATCTTCGCGGAGGGAGTTCGTATAGCGGATGTCCATGATATAGGAGATGGCATCCAGGGCAGCGACACGCTCGGCGGTATACGGCATATAGGCGGAGTGGACCTGGACGACGGTGCTCATCGGCGTCTGCATGTCCACGGCGATGACATCCTCGACGCGCCCCTTGGGCAGGCGGGTGCCGTCATCGGCCCATTTCAGGGCTTTCTTTCCCTTCGGGAGGGAACCGATGTACTTCTCCACCAGCGGTTTCAGCGTGTCGATGTCGATGTCGCCCACCACCACGAAGGTAGCACCGGCTGCATCGTTGAACAGTCTCCGGAAATTCTTTTCGAGGGTCTCCAGGCTGGCGGCGTCCAGGACTTCCTGTGAAATCATCGCATGGCGCGGATTATCACCATACAGGACCTTGTAGAGTTCTTTCTGGAGTTTGTAGTTGGGCTGGCCATAGAGGTTCGGGAGAACGGCCTTGATCGTGTTTATGCCGTTGTCGTACTCATTCTGGTCGAAGCGGGGCTGCGTGAAGCAGAGGTAGAGCAGTTGCAGGGCGGTCTCGAAATCCTTCAGGGTGGCGTTGCCGCTGATGCCGTGCTCGAGATCTTCGATGTACGGGCTGACGCTCAGGGACTTGCCGGTGAGCATCTTGGACACCTGGGTGCCGGAGAAACCGGCGACACCGCTGTTCTGCTGGAACAGTTGCAGGATGTTGTCGTCGAAGGAAGCGATGTCGGCGTCGGAAATGAGGCTCTTGCCACCGTCCTTGAACAGGTCGAAGATGATCTGGTCCTTGGCGTACTCGGTGGGGAGGAAGATGACTTTCACGCCGTTGCGGAGCATCCACTCGGTGGCACCGTACAGGGTCTTGTGGGCCTTCCTGGACTTGGAACCCTTGAGCATGGCCGGATTCAGGAACTCGGTGGCGATTTCCTCGCCTTCGAGCGGTTTGATGTCGGAAGCCTTCACTTCGGCGATGGCGGCGAGAAGCTGCTCCTCGGTGGGCGTGGCGATGCCTTCCTTCTCAGGACCGGAATACAGGATGATGAGGTTCTCCTCGGGCATCTGGGCCATTACCATCGACAGGACCTGGGCATTGATGCCGGCCAGGATCTGCTGGACGACCTGCAGTTCGGTCTCAGGCTCCATGTAAGGCTCATTGTCGAAGAAGTTGAGGATGAGCGGACGGATGAATTCCGGGTTCTTGCGGGTCGAAGCCTGCTTGACGGCATTCTCGCAGATGTTCAGGATGTTGGTCTTGGCGCGGTTCACTTCTTCGTCGGTGAAACCGTGGCGCTTCATCCGTTCCAGTTCCGTGTAGAAGGCCTTGAAACCCTCCAGGATGCAGTCTTCCTTCAGTTCCACTTCTCCCATCTGGGCTTCGATGTCCTCATAGATCAGGTCGCCGAATCCATAGCTGGCGGAGAGGTAAGGGCTGTCAGGGTGGGACGTGATGTCGGAGAAACGCTCATACATGATGTTGCTGATGATGGCCTTGATGTAGTCTTCCATCTGGCCCACCAGGGTGGGATTGTATGATTCGGGCGTGGCTTCGCTGTGCCAGATCATCTCGACGGACGGCCGGGTAGTCTCCGGATCGGTGAGGATGCCCACGATGGGTTCGGCATTGGCGGGAACGCTCAGATGCTCCTTCGCTTTCGGGTTCTCGCATTTGGGGATGATGGAGAAAATCTCCCGGATCTTCGCTTCGGTGCGGTCCACGTCCACATCACCCACGACGATGACGGCCTGCATGTCCGGGTGGTACCAGGTCTCGTAGAAGTTGTGGAGGCTCTCCGGCTTGAAGGTCTCCAGGCTCTCCTGACGGCCGATCAGGGTGCAGTTCTCCATCTTGGTGCCCTTGAAATAGTAGGGGAGGGAACGTTCCATCGTGCGCCAGGAGGCGTTCCGGCGCTGGCGGCGCTCCTCGATGATGACGCCGCGCTCCTTGTCGATCTCAACCGGGTCGTTGATGACGAAGTGGGCGTAGTCGCACAGGATCATCAGGCAGGAATCCACGACGGATTCCCGTTCGACGGGAATGTTGTTGAGCATGTACTGGGTCTCCTCGAAGCCGGTGGAGGCATTGATGTTGCGCCCGAATTCGGCACCGATGGAACGGAGATAGTCCAGGATGGCCTTGTCGGGGAAATGCTGCGTGCCGTTGAAGCACATGTGCTCGAGGAAGTGGGCGAGACCGTCCTGGTCAGGAGTTTCCTGGATGGCGCCCACGTTGGTGGCGAGGTAGAATTCCGCACGTCCGGCGGGAAGTTCGTTGTGACGGATGTAATAAGTCAGTCCGTTGTCCAGATGTCCCACGCGGACGGCGGGATCGTTGGGGAGGGGGGCCATCATCTGCTGCATGGCCTCTTCCTGCGTCTGCGCGACGGCCGGGATGCCGGCCAGGAGCGAGAGCGCTGCGATTGCGATAAGGGATTTCTTCATATCTTTGGTTGTTGATTATGCTTCGTAGGCAAACAAGTGTTTGCTTCAAAAACTACACCTGTATGTATACGTTTGCAAAAATAACGATTATTTATTGAAATACAATAATGATTGCTAAAAAATCAATAAATTTGGTTTTTCGGGCGGAAATCCCTTACTTTGCATGAAGTATAAGCATTCCTTATCATGCTGGACGATTTCAGATTACGGGTTTTCATGACCGTGGCTGCCGAAAGCAGTTTCACCCGCGCCGCACAGCACCTGGGCGTTTCCCAGCCGGCCGTCAGCCAGAACATTGCGGAACTGGAAAGGCAGGTGGGCAAGGCTCTTTTCGAGCGGAAAAGGGGAGAAGTGACGCTTACGGCCGAAGGTTTTGTATTCAAGGACTATGCGGCGAAGATCCTGCATTGGTACGATGCGACCGACGCCCTCTTCGGCAGCGCCGGCAAGATGACGGTGAACCGTCCCGTCCGGATTGCCACGACATCCTTCGTCGCCTCCCATCTCCTGCCCGGCCTGCTGAAAGATCTCCTGGCTGTTACCGCTACCAGTTTCATCATCGACACGTATCCTGAGCAGGCTTTTCCCGAATCGATGGATGCCGATCTTTACTTCTTTACCTCCGCACGAAGGGAAACGCTTGATTTCGATGCGGGTTCCATCGTAGGAACGGTCCAGGCCGCCCTTGTAACCGCCGGTCCCGATTTCCCGGAAGAACCCCGATACGCAGTCTGGGCGCCCTACCGGCCGCACGTGAGCCAGGATATGTACGCCCGCTCCGTCCTCCTCTCCGACACCATACCCCCGTTGCTGAATCTCATCCGTGAGAACGCCAACCTTGTGGGCGTCATTCCCTCGCAGGCGGCTACCGGTCTCATCCTCCATCCCGACCCGCTCCCGCATCTTCAGCAGGACCTCCACCTCCGGGTCTCCGAGGCCTTCTCCCGCACCGGCATTGCCCAGTGGCTGACTTCCCGCTTTGCGTAAACAAAAAGAGGCCGACCACCGGGTCGACCTCTTTTGCAGGGATGTAAACCGGACTACTTGCCGGCGAGGCGCTTGTAGGTATTCAGGCGGACCTTCGCGAATTCCTCGGTCTTGGAGAGAAGTTCATCGGCGCTCTCCGGGAACAACTTGTACAGGGACGCGAAGCGGACCTCACCCTTGAGGAAGTCCTGGAACTTGCTCCAGTCGGGTTCCTTGGAGTCGAGGGTGAACGGGTTCTTGTCCGTGCCTTCGAGGGCCGGGTTGTAGCGGTAGAGGTGCCAGTAGCCGCAGTCGACGGCGAGCTTTTCTTCCTTCTGGCTCAGGCCCATGCCCGCCTTCAGGCCGTGGTTGATACACGGGCTGTAGGCGATGATGAGGGACGGACCGTCGTAGGCCTCGGCCTCCTTGATGGCGTTGAAGAACTGCACCGGGCTGGCACCCATGGCGACCTGTGCCACATAGACGTAGCCGTAGCTGATGGCCATCATGCCGAGGTCCTTCTTGCGGATCTTCTTGCCGGAGGCGGCGAACTTGGCGATGGCGCCGACCGGGGTCGCCTTGGAGCTCTGGCCGCCGGTGTTGGAGTACACCTCGGTGTCGAGAACCAGGATGTTCACGTTCTCGCCGCTTGCGAGCACGTGGTCCAGACCGCCGTAACCGATGTCGTAGGAGGCACCGTCACCACCGATGATCCACTGGCTGCGGGCCGGGATGAAGTGCTGCAGTTCCACGAGCTTCTTGCAGGTGTCGCAGCTGCACTCCTTGGCGAGCGGGACGATCTTGTCGGCGATTTCGCGGGTGGCGGCGGCATCCTTCGGAGCCTCGAGCCACTTGGCGGCGAGTTCCTTGATTTCCTGGCTGCAGCATTCGCACTCCAGGGCCTGTTTCATCGTGGTGGCCACCGTCTCGCGGATCCGGTCGGAACCCAGGTGCATGCCCAGACCAAACTCGCAGAAGTCCTCGAACAGGGAGTTCTGCCAGGCCGGGCCGTGACCCTGCGCGTTGGTGCAGTACGGGCTGGCCGGGAAGGAAGCACCGTAGATGGAGGAGCAACCGGTCGCGTTGGCGATCATCATGTGGTCGCCGAACAGCTGGGTGATGGTCTTGATGTTCGGAGTCTCACCGCAGCCGGCGCAGGCGCCGGAGAACTCGAAGAGCGGCTGGGCGAAGAGAACTCGAAGAGCGGCTGGGCGAACTGGGAGTTCTTCATGTTGGCGAACTTGTTCACATACTCCTTGTAGCCGACCTTCTTGTTCAGGTAGTCGAAGCTGGCCTGTTCGGCCTTGTGCTCGATGTACGGAACCATCTGGAGGGCCTTGTCCTTGGCGAGACAGACGTCCACGCAGTTACCGCAGCCCGTGCAGTCGTCCACAGAGACGGCGAGGGCGTACTTCCATTCCTTGAGGTTGGCCTTGCCCTGGGCCATCTTGACGGTGGCGGGAGCGGCGGCGGCTTCCGCGTCGGTGAGGAGGAACGGGCGGATGGCGGCGTGCGGGCAGACGAAGGCGCAGCTGTTGCACTGGATACACTTCTCGGCATCCCACATCGGGACCATCACGGCGACGCCGCGCTTTTCATAGGCAGCGGTGCCGGCCGGCATGGTACCGTCGGCATACGGGAACAGGGCGCTGACCGGAAGGGTGTCGCCGGCCTGGGCGTTCACGATGTCGGCCACGTCCTTCACGAAGGCGGGAGCCAGGCGGTCCTTGTTCGGATTCTCGAACTTGGCGGTGAGCTCGGCCCACTCGGCCGGAACGTGGATCTCGGTGTATTCACCGCCGCGGTCAACGGCAGCGTAGTTCATGTTGACCACGTTCTCGCCCTTCTTGCCGTAGGACTTCACGATGGCGTCCTTCATGTACTTCACGGCATCCTCGTAGGGGATGATGCCCGTAATCTTGAAGAAGGCGCTCTGGAGGATGGTGTTCGTGCGGTTCCCGAGGCCGATCTCCGCAGCGATCTTGGTCGCGTTGATGATGTAGACCTTGATGTGCTTGCGGCCGATGATCGCCTTCACGTTGTCCGGGATGTTCTTGATGGTCTCTTCCTCGTCCCAGAGGCTGTTCAGCAGCAGGGTGCCGCCTTCCTTGATGCCCTTGAGGACATCATACTTGCGGAGGTAGGACGGGACGTGGCAGGCCACGAAGTCAGGGGTGTTCACCAGGTACGGAGCCTTGATGGGCTGCTGGCCGAAACGGAGGTGCGAGCAGGTGTAGCCGCCGGACTTCTTGGAGTCGTAGTCGAAGTAGGCCTGGCTGTAGAGGTCGGTATGGGAACCGATGATCTTGATGGTGTTCTTGTTCGCGCCCACGGTACCGTCGGAGCCGAGACCGTAGAACTTGCACTCGGTGGTGCCGGGCTTCACGATGGAGACCTCGCTCTTGATCGGGAGGGACTTGAAGGTGACGTCATCCACGATGCCGATGGTGAAGTCGGCCTTGGGCTCCTTCATCTCCAGGTTGTCATAGACCGCGACGATCTGGGCCGGGGTGGTGTCCTTGGAGGAGAGGCCGTAGCGGCCGCCCACGATCAGGACGTTGTCCTTGCCCTGGAAGAGGGCCTT
>CACYWN010000037.1 GCA_902778105.1 uncultured Bacteroidia bacterium | reverse complement strand
GTCACCGAGAACACCCGCGTGTCCTACCCGATCTACCACATCGAGAAGATCGTCCGTCCGGACAGCCACGGCCCCGCCGCCAAGCAGGTGATCTTCCTCTCCGCCGACGCTTTCGGCGTCCTGCCTCCGGTCTCCATCCTCACCCCCGAGCAGACGAAGTACTACTTCCTCTCCGGCTTCACGGCCAAGCTCGCGGGCACCGAGCGCGGTATCACCGAGCCCACCCCGACCTTCTCCGCCTGCTTCGGCCAGGCCTTCCTGGAGCTCCATCCGACCAAGTACGCCGAGGAACTCGTCAAGAAGATGAAGAAGTCCGGCGCCAAGGCTTACCTCGTGAACACCGGCTGGAACGGTACCGGCAAGCGTATCTCCATCCGTGACACCCGCGGCATCATCGACGCCATCCTCAACGGCAGCATCGACAAGGCCCCGACCAAGCACATCCCGTTCTTCGACTTCGAAGTCCCGACCGTCCTCGAAGGTGTCGACACCGGCATCCTCGATCCTCGCGACACCTACGCCGATCCCGCCCAGTGGGAGGAGAAGGCGAAGGACCTCGCCGGCCGCTTCATCAAGAACTTCCACAAGTACGAATCCAACCGCGCCGGCAAGGCCCTCGTGAAGGCCGGTCCGAAGCTGTAGGTTGCAGATTATCCTAGTCAAAAATGGCTGACTCCATACGGAGCCGGCCATTTTTTTTGTGAAAAAACGAGATTGTGCCCTGTCTTGGCACATTAAGGCTTCATCTTTGCGTCGTAATCAAAGAATGAACCGCCATGTTAGGAAATCTCATTACCCTCGCCCTTGCGGCCCTCGCCATCTGGCTGCTGGTGGACAGCGCCGTCGAATTCGTTCAGGATACCCGGGAGGATACACTGGCTACGGAGCCGTGACCGTCAGGCCGTCGTAAGCGGGTTGCACGTCGGAATGGATTCCGCGTTCGGCGCATAGGCGTCGGAGATCGTCGCAGAATGCTCCGTGGGAAGGGAAGGCGTGGCTCAGATGCGTGAGCCAGGTGTGTTTCGCGCCGATCCGGTCGGCGAGAGCAAGCGCCTCATCCAGGGAGAAATGCGAATGGTGGGGATGGTATCCGACTGTATTCAGGGATACGTGTTCCAGCCCCCTCAGCTTGTCGAACTCGGATTCCGGAAGAAGGCTCATGTCCGTGATGTAAGCGATATTCCCGAAGCGGAATCCCAGCACGGGCATCTTGTCGTGGAATCCGCGGATGGGAATGACGTTCAGATACCGGACGCCATCCGCCACGCCGGTCCCGGGACCCGGAAGGGCGGGAAGGGCAGGCACCACGGCATTGTCGGAGGGAATCAGGGAACCGTCCGGCTGCCGGTAGAAATAGCCTACGTCGTGGACCCATTCCAATTCGCCGGTATGTTCCAGGGAAGTGATGCGGAACGGGCTCCCGTCAATCAGGTGGACATGCCATTCGGGGGAACCGGGGTATTTGTGCTCCGCAAAGGCGTAGGCATAATCATTCCGGAGCGATTTCAGTACTTCCGGCTCGCAGTAGATCTCCACGGCCTTGCGGTCGATATAGTTGAAGGACCGGACATCGTCCAGGCCGCCCGTATGGTCCTTGTGCTTGTGGGTGAGGAGGATCGCATCCAGGTGCCGGATGTCCTGTGCGAGCATCTGCATCCGGAAATCGGGCCCGGCATCGATGAGGACCTTGAATCCTTCCCACTCCACGAACGCAGCCGCACGGAACCGTTTGTCGTGCGGGTCCAGGGACCGGCACACCGGACACTGGCACCCGATGATCGGCACCCCCTGCGAAGTCCCCGTCCCGAGGAATGTCAACCGCGTTTCACTCATTGTGTAATCATGATCAGAGGGGACCGGTGTTTGTCGGTAAACCTGTGGCCACCCTCGGCCACATAAGAGGGAGGGGCCCAACCGTCAGGTTGGGAGGGGTCGCGTAGCGACGGTTTATCGACAAATACCGGTCCCCTCATAGGATAATACTTTCTATTGTATTCACCAGCGCCGGATCGTAGGGCTTTTCCACGCGGATATAGTTGCCGGTGTAGCCGGCCATCAGGCCGTCCTTGACGGAGGATTCCCAAAGGACCTTCTCCGGAAGTCCCTTGTTTTCAGCGATAAAGGCGTCATGCAGCTGCGCGCAGAGCGCTTCCAGCCGGGCGACGCGTTCTGTCTTCACGCTGTCCTGCACCTGGTCCGGCATCACGGCGGCGCGGGTGCCGGGACGTTTGGAATAGGGGAAGACGTGGATGAAGGCGGGCTTGATCCGGTCTTTCAGGAAGTGGTAGGTTTCCAGGAAAAGTTCCTCCGTCTCACCCGGAAGTCCCACGATGACATCGATTCCGAAGAAGACCTTCGGCTCGCCGGGACGCTCCAGCGCGTGCCGGATATAGTCGATCCGGGAGGCGAAGAGGGACGTGTCATAGCGGCGGCCCACCTTTTTCAGCAGGGTGTCGCTGCCCGACTGGAGGGGAATGTGGAAATGCCGCTGGAACTTGGTGCCGGATGCGATCCAATCCACGATTTCTTCGGTGATGAGATTCGGCTCGATGGAGGAAATCCGGTATCGCTCAATGCCTTCCACCTGGTCCAGCGCCTTGAGCAGGTCCAGGAACGACTCGCCGGTCGTGCGTCCGAAATCGCCCGTGTTCACGCCGGTCAGGACGATTTCCCGGACGCCGTCCGCCGCAATCTGGCGGGCCTGTTTTACCACTTCACAGATGGGGATGTTCCGGCTCCGGCCACGGGCGTAGGGGACGGTGCAGTACGCACAAAAGTTGTTGCAACCGTCCTGCACCTTCAGGAAGGAGCGGGTGCGTTCGCCAGTGGAATAGGCCGGGAGGACTTCGTCCTCAAAACCCGCCTCTTTTGAGGACGAAACCGCATTTCCGGGCTTCCCGTCCTCATATTGGCCCGAAATCGAGGATGAATACAGGGCGATCGTCTCCGAGACGACCAGCGGCTTTTCGGCTGCCGTGAAAACCCGCGCAACCCCTTCAATCTGATACAGTTTCTCCTTCTTGAGCTCCGCGTAGCAGCCGACGGCGACCACGAGCGCGTCCGGGTTCGTCTTGTGTGCGCGGCGCATCAGGTTGCGGGACTTCTTTTCGGCCGTTTCCGTGACGGCGCAGGTGTTGATGACGTATATGTCGGCCGGCTTGTTCCAGGGAACGACTTCCAGTCCGCGGGCGACGAATCCGCGCTCGTAGGTGGAAGTTTCCGCGTAGTTCAGCTTGCAGCCTAAAGTGGTGAGTGCTACTTTCATGCGAGGATCAGGAATACGCACGGCCGCTTGCCGATGGTGACGGGATGCTCCTTCCAGCGGGCGGCGGATTGGGTGCGGATGAAAGCGTCGGGCTGGGTCAGGTTGGCCGCGACGGTGATGAGCGTCTTGCCGGAGCAGGTCGAGGCCAGGTCCGCGAGCATCGCGTCGTTGCGATAAGGGGTCTCGATGAGGATCTGGGTCTGTTGCTCGGCGGCGGACCTTTTTTCCAGCCGCTTGATGGCGGCGCGCCTTTCCTCGGTCTTGGCCGGGATATAGCCGACGAAGGCGAAGGACTGGCCGTTCAGGCCGGAAGCCATCAGGGCCAGCATCAGGGAGGACGGTCCCACCAGTGGTACGACTTCGATGCCTTCCCGATGGCACAGGCCCACGAGCTGGGCGCCCGGGTCGGCGACGGCGGGAAGCCCCGCTTCGGAGATGAGTCCGACATCACGGCCGCCATCGAAAAGGTGCACGAGGGGAGCGATTTCCGACAAGGGGGTATGCTCGTTCAATTCGTGGAATTCCAAGCCTTCGATGTGCCCCTTCAGGCCGGCACGGGACAGGTACCGGCGGGCCGTACGCACCTCTTCCACGACGAAGCAGTCGATGGATGACAGGCGTTCCAGAACCGGTGCCGGAATGACCTCGGCCGGGGCGTTTTCTCCGAGGGGAGAAGGGATCAGATAGAGTTTTCCTTTATTCATGGGTCACGACGGGATGGGCCCGGCCCGTTGAGTCAATCTGCAAAATGCGCCGTACAGGCGGCTGCAGCGCCTCGGCGGTCGCACGTTCCTCCCGCTCCTGGCGGGTGGAGAACAGGTCGCGGAAGAACTGCCGGAGGGAGGTGAATTCCCGCTGGTAGGCGATACCGACGCCGTTTCGCTGGCTGTTGTCCAGGTAGCTGGTGTATTGGTCGGCCGAATGGGAGAACAGGTTGAGCCGGATGGTTCCCGGCTTGTCCAGCTTGATGTCGATGTCCAGGTCGCCCGTCACTTCCTCGGTCGTCGTCCCGAACAGCCGCCGGTTTCCGATGGTGCCGTTCACGACGACCCGGTTGTTGAACAGCTGGGTGGACAGGGCCACGTCGAAGAGGTTGTTCCCGGATTCGTTCTGCTGGTAGTTCAGGCCCAGGTCCAGGGGAATGTCCAGTTTCTCGAAGATGCTGTTCAGCTGGCCGGCCATGATGCCGGTCATGTTGGAATAGAGCATGTTGGAGCCGTTGGTGGCATTGATCCCTGATTCTTCGTTGGGCAGGAAGCTGTTCGCGATGAGCAGGTACAGGAACTGCTTCATCACCTTGTCCTCGGTATTGAGGGCGCTCTCCACCAGTCCCTGGGTGCCCGGATCCAGTTCCGGGACCTCGATGTTCAGCGTGATCTTCGGATTGCGAAGCTTGTCCGTGATGCCGATGAGGCAGTCCACCTGCCGGCGGGTGCTTCCGCCCGTTTCCGCATTCGAGGTGGAGGCCAGCAGGGTGGACAGGGAAGCCTTGGTCGAGTAGACGCCGTTGACGTTGAGGTCGGAATCCATGACGTCTCCATTGAACCGGATGCTGCTGCCGTCCTGGATGGTGAAGTCACGGTTCACGAGCCCCAGGGCGGAGACGTGGAAGTCGCCCTGGTTCAGGGTGTAGTCTCCGTTGATGGTGAACAGGTTGTCCCGCTCGCGCATCCGCAGGTCGATGAGACCGTTGCCCAGTCCCCGGAGTTGGTTGCCCTCGCCGATATCGACATAGGCGGTGACTGCCGGCGTCGCCCGGACGCGTACCCGGATGTCCAGGTCGCTTTGGGATTTCTTCTTGGCCGCCTGGCCGGTCTGCATCATGATTTCGTAGGGATCCTCCTCGACCTCCTCATACGGCTGGGTGAAGACCAGCAGGTCTCCCATCGCTCTCTGCCCGCTGGAATTCAGCGGGATATGGAGGTCGCCGTCCTTGACCGTCCGGGCGTCGACGGAAAGCGCGATGGCGTCGAAGGGCCCTGTGATGTCCACCTTGCCGGTCCCGAAGACGGTTCCGTAGATGGGGCTCTTCTTCCCGGCGGGAATGGCGAGGACCTTCATCCGGTCGAACTGGACGTGGGTGTCCAGCCGCATGTCCTTGAATCCGCCGAACAGGAGGCTTCCGGTAACGGTTCCCTTGCCGTCCGAATCGTCCTTCAGGGCAACGTTGTCAAAATGGAGACCCTCCGTATCCACCGAGACGGGACCGCTGACGTGGTAGGGAACCTCGGTGAAATCAATGCCCAGGATGCCGTCCACAATCCGCATGTCCTGGCTGGAGATGTCCAGTTTGTCCAGTTTTCCCCGGACCTTGACCTTGCCTTCCAGGCCGCCGCTGAACTGGTTGAAGATGCCGGTGAGGATGGGGGAGGCGTAGCCCATGTCCAGCCCGTCCAGGGTCACGTCGGCACTGATGGATTTGTCGGAGGGCTTCAGGAAGCCGTCCAGGTCGATGTTGCGCTTCCCGTTCAGGAGATTGCGGAGACGGAGGTCGAACCGGTTCTGCTCCTCGTTCCAGACGCTGCCTACCTGGAGGGTGCCGACCGGCCGTCCGGCGATGGAGGTGGAGTCGCACGCGATACTGGCGAGCAGGCCGAGGGTCGGCTTGGTCGGGGAAACCAGCCGGGCACGTCCCGTCGCCTGTCCCTTCAGGTCCATCTTCCCTTCCATCAAGAAGGAGTTCAGCAGGGAGATGTCGAACTTGTCCATCCGCACCGACATCGTATCGGCCTGGGTGGGCGAGAGGCCCCCTTCCACCTGGAGGATCTGATTGCCGTTCGAGACGCTGAAGCGGTCCACCTGGAGGCCGCCGCCGCGGTACGTGATGATATCGGAATCCAGGTTCCACCGGTTCCCGTTGTAGTAGATGGAAGAGGGATGCGCCTTCGCGTAAACGGCCAGGCCGTCGGCGCCCCGGTCCAGCACACCTTCGACCATCAGGTTCGCCTTGTACGAGGCGTTGGTTTCCGTGTCGAACGCGTAGGAAAGCGTGATACGGTTGTCGTTCGCGGTCAGGTCGAGGCGGTTTCCCTGCAGTTCCAAGCTGCCCAGGTTGATGGCACTTCCGGTCATGCCTGCCCGGATGATCCCGTCTCGGTTGTCCAGGTTCAGCTGGAGGCCCTTGAGGTATTTTCCGCCGAGGGCGAGCCTGCCGGAGGTGATGTTGCCCGTGACCAGCCCCTCGTCGTCCACTTTGAGTCTGAGGGCCGTGTTCTTTTCCACGTAGAGTCCCGGAAGGACGAATCCCAGCAGCTCCTGGGCGTCGTGGAAGGTGAAATTGACCTCGTAGGGTGTGCCGCTCCACGGCTTTCCGGCTTCCTCCAGCAGGGCGGGAAGCTCTTGCCGGACCAGCAGGTCCTTCAGGTCGGAGACCAGGGAGATGGGGGATTTCTCCCCAACGAACGTTCCGTCCGCGAAGCTGGAATCGAAGCGGATCCGGTGGATGTCGTCGTTGGCGTGGGCGCTGGCATGGATGTCACCGATGCGATGGCGCCCGGAGCCGTTCTCCAGGATGACGTCCCGCAGGTTCACGTCTCCCAGCAGGTCCCGGTCCCGGGTCCGGATGAAATTCGCGTCTGCCTGGAGGGACACCTTGGAAGGGCCCCGCTTGTCGATGTTCAGGGCATTCAGGTCGGCATAGCCCACGTTCGCGTAGAACTGGTAGGCGGCATTCCGGGTATTCGGGGTCAGGTCGAACCGGCCCTGCAGGAGGAAGTTCAGGTTCGGGTCGTCGCAGACGATGCGGCCGTCGAAGGCCTGGTCCGAATAGGTGCCGACGGCAGCGATGCCGGTATAGTCGTATCCGAGCGCCTGCAGGCGGTTCACGGAGAGGGAGTCGATCCGGACCTGGAGGTCGCCGGGGGCCAGCCGGGCGTCGAGGACCGTGTGCAGGGATACCGGTCCGATGGCGTCGATGCCGGCTATCTTGCCGATATCCAGGTCCCGGGTCCTGACGGTTCCGTCGATGGAGATGTCCTTTTTCCGGTCGATGACGTTCCTCAGGACGATATCCACGTCGGCATTTCCGTTGTTGGACAGCAGCGCCCCCTTGACGGCAAGCCGGTCCAGCGGGCCCTTGGCCGTCGCATCCAGCTTGAAATCCGTTCCCCGTCCCAGTTTCCCAAGGTCCAGCTTCGTATCGGGCGCCCATTCCTGGATGAAGGTTGCGAGGCCGTCCAGCCCGAAGCGGAAATCCTTGACCTGATAGTCCAGGATGGCGGTGTTGATGTCCGGCAGGCCGCTCAGCCGGCCGTCGACCCTGGCGCTGACGCCGCTGCCGAGTTCCCGGAAGGAGAGTCCTTTTACCTTGAAATCGCTGATGGTTCCCTCGACCTTTCCGGTCAGGTCGGATTTGAATGTGAAGCGGTCGAGATTCGGGGCGAAATGGCTGACGGTCCGCATGGACAGGACGCTGGGGGAAAGGATGTCCGCCTCCAGCCGGACGCGGTCCAGGAAGTCGGAGTAATCTTCATCCAGGGTGCCCAGCATGCGGAAGTAACGGAGGTGCAGGTCGGAATCCCCGTCACTGAGATGGAGATTGTCCAGCAGGACCTGTCCATGCCCGACCTTTACCTTGCCGGAAAGGTCCTTGACCTGGAATCCGGTCTTGTCGGCGAGGGTGATCCGCTCGGCATCGCCGCTGATGACCCCGTCCTTGACCAGCAGGTTCGTGGCCAGGATGTCGGCTTTGATTTCCAAGTCGTTCCAGTCGATGACCGTGTCGGGCAGCGGAGCGTCTCCCTCTGCCTCCCGGCGTTCCATTCCGGGGTGGTTGACCATCCGGAAGGTCATTCCTTTCACCTCCACGCGGCCGGCTTCCAGCAGGTCCCCGAAGTCCTCCTTGGGTTTGTCTGGATCGGATTCCTTCAGGTGGAGGATCCGCTGGAGATTGGTCGTTGACGTACCGTTCTCACCCGGCTCCATGACCAGGTTGAAAGTCCCGTTTTCCAGGCGGAGCCGGCTCACGGAAATACGTTCCTTGTGCAGGAGTCCCTTCAGGGAGAACCGGGCGGAAAGGTTGCCGACGCTCAGCAGCGTGTCCACCTTGTCGGAGGTGCCGTCGGAATAGGGATTCCGGTCCGTGACGACGACGTCTTCGAGAACGAGGGCGTCGAAGGGCTTGACGGCGATCCTTCCGATCTGCACGTCTGCGTCAATCCGGTCCCCGAACATCCCGACGGCCTTGCGGGCCAGGGCGGTCTGTACGGCGGGAGACTGGATGACGACGAGCAGGAGCAGCAGCAAAAGCAAGATTGCCGCAAGGATCCATGCCGTTATGCGAAGCCCCTTTTTCACTATCCTACAAAGATAGGAAAATATTCCTTATCTTTGCACGGTTGAATAGAACGATATGGCAGACATTATTCTCGGCATCGAATCTTCCTGCGACGACACCTCGGCCGCCGTCCTCCGCGACGGGGTCCTGCTGTCCAACGTCATCGCCTCGCAGCAGGTCCACAAGGATTACGGCGGGGTGGTGCCGGAGCTGGCATCCCGCGCCCACGAGCAGAACATCGTTCCGGTGGTCTCCGAGGCGCTCCGCAAGGCCGGTGTCGCCCCCGGGGACCTCACGGCCATCGCCTTCACACGCGGCCCGGGCCTGCTGGGTTCCCTGCTGGTTGGCACTTCCTTTGCCAAGGCCCTTTCCCTTTCGCTGGATATCCCGATGATCATGGTCAACCATCTGCAGGGACATATCCTGGCGAACTTCGTCCGGCAGCCGGACAAACCGGTGGACGAGCCGTCCTTCCCGTATCTCTGTCTCCTGGTTTCCGGCGGCAACTCCCAGATTGTCAAGGTGGTGAGCCCCCTGGAATACGAGATTCTGGGACAGACCATCGACGATGCGGTGGGGGAGGCTTTCGACAAGTGCTCGAAGATGCTGGGACTCGGCTACCCCGGCGGTCCGGTCATCGACCGGCTCGCGAAGCTGGGCGACCCCGACCGTTTCCATTTCGCGAAGCCCAACATTCCGGGCCTCGACTACAGCTTCAGCGGCATCAAGACTTCGCTCCTGTACTTCGTCCGGGACGAGATGGCGAAGGATCCGGATTTCCTGGAAAAGAACAAGGAGGACCTTTGCGCCAGTTTCCAGAAGACCCTCATCGATATCCTGATGGGCAAGCTTATCCGGGCGGCGAAGGAAACGAAGATCCGGGAAATCACCATCGGCGGCGGCGTTTCCGCCAACAGCGGTCTCCGCGAGCGGATCGTCGCCGAAGGAAAGAGACGCGGCTGGAAAACCTACCTGCCGGAGTTCAAGTTCACGACCGATAACGCGGCGATGATCGCCGTTGCCGGCTGGTTCCGTTACCGGGCGGGCGAACGTACCCCCCTGGACGTCGCGCCCGTTTCCCGCATGGCCGATTATTGATGATCCGGGAGTTTTTTCAGACGAGGGTGATATCCGGAAACCTGTGGCCACCCTCGGCCGCATAAGAGGGAGGGGCCCGCAGCTTGCTGTGGGAGGGGTCGCGAAGCGACGGTTTCCGGATATCACCCTCGTCTGAAAAGTTCGAAGACAACAAAGAAGAATGAAAGAGTTTGAGATAGCGAAAAAGATCGGGAAGGAACTGACGGAGGCAGAGCTGAAAGAGGCGGCTGCCAAGGCGTTGGGTGTCAAGCCGGAAAAGGTTGGCGATGTGGTCGTGACCAGGCGTTCCGTGGATGCGCGGCAGGAGATCCTGTACCGCTACCGGGTACAGGCTTACCGGCAGGGGGAGGTCTATGGGCCGTACCGGCTGCCGGAGTATCAGGATGTCCATGAGGCGGAGCCGGTCATCGTCATCGGAGCCGGTCCTGCCGGTCTGTTCGCTGCCCTGAAACTGCTCATGCGGGGACTGAAGCCCGTAATCCTGGAAAGGGGGAAGGATGTGCACCGCCGGAAGTCGGATATGGCCAGACTGTCCGTGGAGGGCGTCATCGACCCGGATTCCAACTATTGCTACGGCGAAGGGGGAGCGGGCGCTTTTTCCGACGGAAAACTGTTCACCCGTTCATCCAAACGGGGCGACATCCGCGAAGTGCTGCACCAGTTCGTCCGGTTCGGCGCCGATCCGTCCATCCTCATCGACGCCCATCCGCATCTGGGGACGGACAAGCTTCCGCAGATCGTGGAGAACATGCGCCTCTGTATCGAGGAACACGGAGGTGTGTACCATTTCGACAGCCGGGTGACGGATATCGTGCCGGTGGCCGGAGGATTCGAGGTGCATGTGGGCGAAACCGTGTACAAGGCGTCGAAAGTGATTCTGGCGTCGGGCCATTCCGCCCGGGATATCTACGGGATCTTCGAACGGCGGGGTTGGGCCCTGGAGGCCAAGGGATTTGCCCTGGGCGTGCGGGTGGAGCATCCGCAATGGCTGATCAATCAGATTCGTTATCACGGTAAGTATCAGCCGTTTATGCCGACGGCTGAGTACTCCTTCGTCCAGCAGGTGGAGGGCCGTGGCGTCTTCTCGTTCTGCATGTGCCCCGGCGGTATCCTGGTCCCTTCCTCCACGGAGGACGGTACCGTAGTCCTGAACGGGATGTCCAATTCGGCGCGCAATTCCAAGTGGGCCAATGCCGGCGTGGTCGTGCAGATCGAGCCGGGCGACCAACCGGCTGGATATCAGGGACCTTTCGCCCTGATGGACTATCAGCATGACATTGAGAAGAAGATGTTCGAGTACGTGTCCACGCATGGTGGGAAGCATCCGCTGACCGCTCCGGCACAGCGGATGAAGGATTTCTGCCGTGGCATCGTGTCCAGGGACCTTCCCAAGACGTCTTATCATCCCGGCGCCTGGTCTTCTCCGCTGCACGAGCTCCTGCCGGAGCACGTGTCGATGCGGCTGCGGCGCGCTTTCCCGCAGGTGGACCGCCAGATGCACGGCTACTACACGAACGATGCCCTGCTTCTCGGGGTGGAATCCCGCACGTCCTCGCCGGTCCGTCTTCCCCGGAATCCGGAAACGCTGGAGCATGTGGATGTTCCCGGCCTGTATCCCTGCGGGGAAGGGGCCGGCTATGCCGGTGGCATCGTCTCCTCCGCCCTCGACGGCATCAACTGCGCGGAAAAGATATGATACGGACCAGTGAAATCAAGACTTCCGCTCCGGAAGTGTTTGTCAATGAAACCCAGCGGAAGGTCTATGCCGCCCTGGAGCGGCTGGAGATTCCGTTCGCCCGGATTGACAACGATCCGGCAGTGACGATGGAAGACTGTGCGGCCGTGGATGCGGCCCTCGGGGTCTCCACCGTGAAGACCCTGCTCCTTTGCAACCGGCAGCAGACGGTGTTCTACCTGTATGTGATGCCGGGGAACAAACCGTTCAGTACCAAGGACTTCGGTGCGGCGCTGCAGATTTCCCGGGTCTCGTTCGCCCCGGCGGAAAAGCTGCACGAATTCCTGGGTACGGAAGTGGGTGCCACGACGCCGCTCAGCCTCGTGGCCGACCCGGAAAAGCGCGTCCGTCTCGTTATCGACAGAACGGCCGTACTGCCGGAATACATCGGTTGTCCGGACGGTACGACCACCTGCTACATGCGGATCGCGACGGCCGGCCTGCTGCAGAAGTTCATTCCTGCGGCCGGGCACGAACCGACGTTCATCTAGCTGTTATTCAGTCAGATACTTGAAATACGCGTCAATCTCGGGACGCGTCTTCAGCCGTACCATGTACACCTGGTCGCCGAGGTCGTCGGCGAGGGCGGGGCTCATGCGGGTACACATGACCAGCGCGTTGCCGTAACGCGCCAGCACATCCTCATGGGAGTGCTTGTAGGTATGGGCATCCCGCCTGCCCACGTAGGCGCAGTAGTACTGTTCCCCGAAGGACTTACGGCGTTCGCCGAAGGCCACCATGTCAGCCCAGATCTGGAAGACGTCGGTGGAATGTGCATAGTTCATCATGTCCGGGGTGAAACCTCCCGGCGGACGCATGTTCACTTCCAGGCCCACATAGTCTCCCTTCTTCCCGAGGCCTTCCCGGTCGCGGTCCAGCTGGAAGAATTCCAGGTGGACGAACCGGTTCACGATGCCGAAGGCCTTCACCGTCCGCCGGCCGATGGCGGCGAGCTTCGCGGGTACGGTCTTGTTGACCCAGTAGCAGGTGTCCAGGTTGCGGTGGACAATCTCCATGATGGGGGTGGGGAAGACGCTGTTGTTCTCGAAAACGGGTTCGCCCTTGTCGTTGAAAATGGCGTCGTAGGACACCAGCAGCCCGGTGATGAACTCTTCGATGACGAACTGTCCGTAGTTGTCCGGGTGGCTGCGGAACCACTCGGCGAGCTGCGTGTCGTCCTCAATCTTGAAGGTCCCGGAGGCACCAACGCCGTTGTCCGGCTTGGCGATGACCGGATATCCGGTCTTCCGGACGAAGGCCCGCACCTTGTTTTCGCCCTCGGCGCACTTGACCTGCCTGGCCGTCGGGATGCCGCCCAGCGCGTAGTATTTCTTCATTTCGGACTTGTTCTTGATGGAGGCGATGCGGTCGGTCTTCAGGCCGGTGGTGACGTTGAAGTCCGTCCTGAGGCGGGCGTCCTGTTCCAGCCAGTATTCGTTGTTGGACTCGATCCAGTCGATCTTTCCCCACTTGTGGGCGAACCAGGCGACGGCCCGGTACACCTCGCCGTAGTCTTCGAGGCTGTTGACCCGGTAATAGTCCGTGAGGGAATCCTTGAGTTCCTGGGACAAATGCTCGTAGGGCGTGTCGGCGATGCCCAGGACATTGACGCCGTCGGCCTTCGCTCCGGCACAGAAGTGCCAGTAGCTGTCGGGAAAATGGGGGGAGATGAATATTAAGTTCATGAAACTGTAGGTTTGGTTTTCTTCAGATACCTTGCGCATGCCGCCCTGCGTGATTTCCCAAGCCTCTCCGTAAAGGGTGGAACGGCCGTCCTTGACCATCACGTATCCTCCGTCGGGGAACGTGTAGAACCGGTGGCGCCAGCTGTCCGGGAAGACGATGTCCTCGAACAGCCGCTTTCCGTCCAGGACGACGTCCCGCACCTGGTGGTAGTGGGGAACCAGGTTGATGTCCGTCAGTCCGAGGCCGCGGAGCCATCGGCGGTAAGCGGGGTCCTCCGCCTCTCCGTCCAGTTCCGGATGGGAATAGACCCGGTCGGCGCAGTTCATGCTGCCGGCGCTGCAGCCCATCACCACGCCGTCGAAGTTCCGGAGAATCTCCTTCAGGCCGATTTCATGGAGGAAGCGGTTCTGCGTAGGGACATGTCCGCCGCACAGGACAACCCAATGGGCGTTCGCCACGAGTTCATTGACTTCCCGTGCATTCCGCCGGTCCAGCATGACGATTTCCTCCGGCTCGATGCCGGAGTTGCGGATACAGGTGCCCATTCCCTCCAGGACGGAGTCCGTGAAGGCTTCGTCGTCCGGGGCGGCGCTGACCAGGAGTATCCGCGGATGCGGCGGAAGCTCCGCTGTTATGCGGGCGAGGAAGCCGTTGTCCTTGGTGAAGTGGTCTTCACCGTAGCGGGTGGGACTGCCTGTCAGGAAGAGTGTCATGCGTAATGCGTTGTTTTTTGTCCGCAAAAATACGGCGTTTCCGCCAAATATCAAATAATGGCATGGAAATTGGATAGAGTGTTCTGCTCCCGGCATCGGGAAATGGTTACTAAATACTTTATCCAAGGAAATGGAAAAACTCAACAAACCCGCCATCCTGGTCGTCGACATGCTCAACGACTTTGTGACCGGCTCCATCGGCTGCCCCCGCGCCGTTGAAATCCTCCCCGCCACGGCCCGCCTGCTCGCCGCGGCCCGTGAAAAAGGTGTTCCCGTAGTTTACTGCAATGACTGCCACCTTCCCGGCATCGACCGTGAACTCCAGATCTGGGGCGACCATGCCATCAAGGGCACAAAGGGTGCCGAGGTCGTTCCCGAGCTTACGCCGGAAGCCTGCGATTACGTGGTCCCGAAGCGCCGTTACAGCGGCTTCTTCCAGACGGACCTGGATATCCTCCTGAAGGAACTGGGCGTCAAGACGGTGGTCATCACGGGTCTTCACACCCACATGTGCTGCCGTCACACCTCCGCCGACGCCTACTGCCTCGGTTACGACGTGGTCGTCGCCAAGGAATGCACCAACTCCTTCACGGAAGAGGACTATCTCAGCGGCCTGGCCTACCTGAAGACCTGCTACGGCGCCGACGCCTACACGAACGAAGAACTCATTGCCGTTTTCTAAGCGACAACACTTTTCAATAAGCGTTGAAGGCAGCCCCGGAATCTCGCGGCTGCCTTCTTTTATGTTGACCGTGAAGAGGGTTAGGAGATCACCCCGCTGCCCAGCATTTCCTCCCCGTCGTACCAGACGGCGAACTGGCCCGGAGAGATGCCGCGCTGCGGGGCGTCGAAAAGGATGAAAAGACCGTTCTCGCGCCTGAGGAGCGTGGCGCTCTGAAGCGGCTGGCGATAGCGGATCCGGACGCGGTAACGCCGGATTTCGCCCACCTCCATCGCGAGGTCTTCGCGGATCCAATGGATTTCGGACGGATTGATGCGGAGGCAGAAACGGCTGAGTCCCTTATGGTTATGGCCTTCCCCCACATAGACGGTATTGGTCTCGGTATCCGTGTCGATGACGAAGACGGGATCCGTGTGACCGCCCACACCCAGTCCCTTGCGCTGGCCAATGGTGTAGAACTGCGCCCCCTCGTGCGTACCGACGAGGGCACCGTAGGGGTTGGGCTTCAGTCGGGTCTTCCTGACGTGTTTCTTGCCACTGCGGTAGGTTTCCGTCTCGAAGCGGATGTCGTAATGGAGAGGAGTAGCCAGACGTGCCAGGTCCTGATTGGACAGCGCCAATACTTTTTCCGTATCAAACGGACTGTCTCCCAATGGTTTGCCATCCGTCGTCAGTACCTTCTCCTCCGGCGCGTACCGGACGGTCCGCTCCAGCGGGACACCGGCCTTGAGCAATCCGTCCAAGGTGGCCTGCTGCCACTGATACAGCCCGTCATCGGCATACCAGGCGTCGAAGACCTCGATGATGTCACCTTCCACGGAGGCCAGTTTCTGCTTCAGGAAAGTCGGGAGGTCCACCTTGCCCACGAAGCAGATACCCTGGGAGTCTTTCTTTTCGGCCGAGGGCAGGTCGGCTTCCTTCGCCAGGCGCCGGACTTCCGGCTTGACAATGTCTCCGATGGGGAAAAGGGCCTTGCGGAGCTGCTCCTGGGTCAATTGGCAGAGGAAGTAGGTCTGGTCCTTGTTGGGGTCGGTTCCTTCCAGGATGCGGCATGTACCGTCCGGAAGGACTTCCTTCCGGCAGTAGTGGCCGGTTGCAACATAGTCGGCCCCGTATTTCTGAGCGATGTGCAGGAAAGCGTCGAACTTGATCTCGCGGTTGCAGAGGACGTCGGGATTGGGGGTCCGCCCCTTGGCGTACTCGTCGAACATGTAATCCACGACCCGCTGGCGATATTCCCGGGACAAGTCCACGAAATAGAAGGGAATGCCGATCTTGCGCGCGACGAGTTCGGCGACGAAACGGTCCTCCTCCCACTCGCAGTCCCCGTGGAGGGTGGCGTCGGCCTCGTGCCAGTTCTGCATGAACATGGCGAAGACATCGTAGCCCTGCTCTTTCAGGAGGAGGGCGGCCACGGAGGAATCCACGCCGCCGGATAGGCCGACGCAGACTTTAATCCGGGTGTTTTCAGGGTCAAAGGATGCCATTCCGTCTGTTTTTCAAGTGCAAAAGTAATGATTTTGAAAAATAATTCCTATCTTGGCAGAACCCCTTTATGAAAAAGGGGCGTGAACCACACGAAAGAAAGCACTATGACCGAAAAAAGGCTGACCATCGATTTCATCGAATACTCCTCCTTCGAGGAAATGGAGCCGCAGGACCGGGAACTGGTCGCTGCCGCCCTTGATGCCCGGAATGGGTCGTATTCCCCTTATTCGAAGTTCCGTGTCGGCGCCGCCCTCCGCCTGGTGGACGGGACGATCATCAAGGGCGCCAACCAGGAGAACATCGCCTATCCTTCCGGCCTCTGCGCCGAACGTACGGCCATGTTCGCCGCCGGGGCGAACCATCCCGGCGTTGCCTTCGACACCCTCGCCGTCGTGGGCGGGAACGGGGACGAAGTCTGCGAAATGCCGGCCGCTCCCTGCGGCGCCTGCCGCCAGGTGATGGCGGAGTACCAGCGGCTCTACCAGCGCCCCCTGAAAATCATCCTCATCGGCACGCACTCCACCTACAAGTTCTCCAAGGTGGAAGACATCCTGCCCCTGATCTTCGACAGTTTGAAAGTGGAATAATTTGGTAGTCGCGGAAAAATGACTACCTTTGCATCGGGAAAGTCTTACACGACCAGCTCCCTCTGAACTCCCCCAGGGCAGGAATGCAGCAAGGGTAGGAGGTCGTAGCGGTGCGATGTAATCAGCTTTCCCT
>CACYWN010000036.1 GCA_902778105.1 uncultured Bacteroidia bacterium | reverse complement strand
TGACCGGATCAAACTTCGTCTGAAAATGAGTCCCGTCGAATACCGATTAAAGCATCAAGCCCCATTGATTAATCCGTCCAACTTTTAGGGGGCACTTCATAATCGGCCTGTGGCGCACCGCAACCATCGGCACAACGCGCAGAAGCCCTCTTCCTGTGCGGCTATTTGGCGGCGGGGTCCCGTGAGGTGTTTCGCGTCGGATAGGGCAGGATGCTCGGGAAACATCGGGGGTGCTGGACCGAGCGTCCCTCTGCATTTATCTGTTTAATACTTAATTAGTTAAGTATTCACCAGCGCACAGAAAAGTGCACCAGTGAATGATGAAGTGCCTGGCAGTCAGCTTAGAGGTGCACCGGAAAGTGCACCTCTTGATTACGTATTATTGGATGGTCAATGACTTGCCGGGACAAGAGATTCCGGGGCAAGTCCGTAATGAGGGGCTTAGAACTTCACCTCAACAGGTTTGCCATCGTAGGAGACCGCCACGCCGGGGGCGTCGGGGTCATAGGTCCAGGGGTGGGCCGGATCGACCACGATGACGCGGAAGGTGCGGGTCTGGAGCATGCCGTCGAAGGAGCCCTTGCGTTCGCCGATGGTGAGCGTGCGGGCAGCCTCGTCCCAGGTGATGGGGATGTTGGCGAAGAAGCCCTTCTCATAGTTGTAGTTCACGTTCTCGTCCTCGTAGAGGTTAAACGAGGCGTCCTTGCCGGCATAGACGGCGAGGAGGATGTTGTCGGCAGGTTTCTCATCGGACCACTGCATGGCAGGACCGAACGGGATGATGGACCCGGCACGAACGTAGAGCGGCATCCGAGAATAGGGAGCGTCAACCGTAAGACGCTCGCCACCAGGTATATACAAGCCAGAATAGAAGTCATACCAGCCGCATTCCGGGAAATAGACGCTACGGCTGCGGGCCTTGTACTCATACACGGGACACGGCATCAGGGCCGGGCCGAAGAGCCACTGGTCGGACAGGTCGCGGACTTCGGGGTCGCCCGGGAAGTCCATCGGCAGGCCGCGCATGATCGTGTCGTCGTCAAAATGGACGGCGCCCGCCAGCGAATAGATGTACGGCATCAGGCGGTAGCGCAGACGCATGTACCAGAGGATGGACTCATAGGTCTCCGATCCTTCATCGGCAATGTTCCAGAGTTCGCGTTGCGGCCACTGTCCGTGGGTTCGGAACAGCGGGACGAAGGCGCCGAACTGGTGCCAGCGAGTCTGGAGTTCCTGCCACTCCGGCCGGTTCGCCGGATCGTTGAACTTGCCCATCACCGAGAAGCCCCCGATGTCCATGCCCCACATCGGGAGGCCGGCCATCGAGTAACCGAGACCCGCGGCCATCTGCATGCGCATATCCTCCCAGGACGTGCCGATGTCACCGCTCCAGGAGGCCGTGGAATAACGCTGGAGACCGGCGAAACCATTACGTGTAAGGAGGAAAACGCGGGTATCGGGATTGACCTCGCGCTGGCCGGTGTAGATGGCATCGGCATTCACGAGGGAATAGGCGGTGAAGTATTCCGTGGACGGGCCCAGGGCCGTCGGGGTGAGAAGCCACTTGAAATAGTCCCAAGGGAGGCAGTCGCGGAGGTTCGGCTCGCTCGCGTCCATCCACCAGGCATCGATTTTCCTGCCGTAACGGCTGTACAGGGATTCATCCATCTGGCGCCAGAACATCTTGCGGCCGCCTTCGGCATAGGCGTCATAGAAGGACTGGGGATGGTTCAGCCAGTCCACCAGACCGGTATCCTCGGCATGTGTATAGGCGTAGCCCGCTTCCTTGAGTTCCTTGTAGTGGTCCGTGTTCGTGTAAAACTTGGGCCAGACGCTGATCATGAAGCGGCCGTGCATCGCGTGGACGTCATCCAGCATCTTTTCCGGATCCGGATAGCGGGCGGCATCGAACGCGTGGCTTCCCCACTGGTCCGGCAGCCAGTACTGCCAGTCCTGGACGATATTGTCCACCGGAATCCCCCGACGGCGCATTTCCGCGAGCGTACCCACCAATTCGTCCTGGGTGGAATACCGCTCCCGGCTCTGCCAGAAGCCGAAGGACCACTTCGGGTACAGGGAGGCCTTGCCGGTCAGGGTGCGGTAGCCGCTGATGACCTCGTCATAATCGTCACCGGCCATGAAATAGAAGTCCAGCTGCGGCTCGAATTCGGACCAGAAACTCAGGCGGGACTGATCCTCCACGCTCTGGGGAACAGCGACCTTCAGGCTGATGTAGGAAACACCGCCATCCGGTTCCCAAACCAGTTTGACAGGCTTCCGTTCGCCGGCTGCGAAATGGACCTTGAAGCGGAAGCTGTTGGGGTTCCAGGCCGGACGCCACCGGCGCGACATCACTTCCTCCCCGCCGATTTCCGTACGCTGGAATCCGGCATAATACTGGGTGAAATAGTAATCCCCTTCCACGGGAGCCTCGATTTCCCCCTCGTAGGTTACGACGGCACCGGAAAGCGGCAGCTTGGGAAGGTTGGCGATCAGGCGCTCATTATCATAGACGAGGGAATCCTCGCGCTGGACCAGCGTATTTCCGTCAGCGGTCCGGTAGGTTCCCGTCAGGGCGCCTTCCTTACCGTCCTTGTCAAAGACCTTGAACACATCTCCCAGGTGCTGGTAGGGGTTGGGATTACCCCAGCGGCTCAGGGAATAGGCGTCGAACAGGAGGCCGTACCCTTTGGACGACACGACGAACGGAATGCTGATTTTCGTATTGTACTGATACAGTTCCTCGTTGAGCCCCTTGTGGTCGAACTCGCCCGTCTGCTGCTGGCCCAGGCCGTAGAAAGCTTCATCGGCAGGCGAATCGAACACCACCCGGGTGGAATACGCCTTTTTCCCTTCCACCTCGATGGGCGAGAAAGACATCCTTCCTCCATGGGCGGAGCTCAGAAGTTCCTTGCCTTCAGCATCCAGGAAGGACACCATTCCGGTGGTCCGGTCCACGATGGCCGTCAATGCCGGGGTGGACACTTTCACTTGCCCCTCCTCCCCGCTTACCTGGAACGGCGTCTTTTCCTTCACGGGAAGCACGACCAGGCTCTTCCGGTCATGAAACTTCCTGTCCGGGGTGGCGCTCACCCGGATGATCTTCTCACCCAGGACTTGCAGGCGCACCTGCGCGGCTTCTCCCTCCACCGGGATCACCACCTGGTTCCCTTTCACCGAATAACCGGACTGGCATCCCTGAATCATCATCAGGACGGCAAGTCCCAGGAGCAACGTTCTATTCATAGCTGTCAATGTATTAAAACCTGATTTTACCGCCCTGCCGCATCAGGGCATCCCACCAGCGGTCGGGGAGAAGGGCATGCGACAGAACCAGGATCCCGGAACCGAAACCGATGCGGTAACGGGTCCGGGGCCGTTTGCTGTTCACAGCCCGGGAGATGGCCCGGGTCACGACCGCAGGCCTGGAAAGGAGACGGATGGAGTAGGCTTTCCGGAGCGTTTTGGATTCTTGAAGTCCTTCCTCCTCATAAGGTGTTCCGGCGGAGGATTCCGCCAGATGATCCGCTGCGATCAGCCCCCAGTCCGTCCGGATCCCGCCCGGTTCGATGAGCACGACGTCTATCCCGAAGGGTTTCATTTCCATCCGGAGCGCATCGCTCAGCGCTTCTACGGAATACTTGGAGACATGGTACCAGCCTCCGAACAGGAGGACGGCCTTCCCCGCGACAGAGGAAATGTTCACGATACGGCCGCTCCCCTGCTCCCGCATGGCGGGAAGCACCAGCTGGCACAGGCGGGCAAGCCCGAAGACATTGACTTCCAATTGCCGCCGGGCCTCCTCCAGGGGAACGTTCTCAATGGCGCCGAAATAACCGTATCCGGCATTGTTCACCAGGACGTCGATCCGGCCCTCCGCCGCCAGGACTGCCCCGACGCCGTCCTGAAGGGACGTTTCGTCCGTCACGTCCATCCCGATGGGCACGACTCCGTCCGCTTTCAGAGGCTCCATCCGGTCCACCCGCCGGGCTGCCGCATACACGCGGTGTCCCTGGCGGGCCAGCGTCCGGGCTGCATCGAAACCGATGCCGCTGCTGGCACCCGTGATGAGAATGGTTTTAGGCTGGAACGGCAAAGTCTGGATGATTACTTGTTCGTAAACTTGTAGCGGACTTTCTTCACGGCATCGGAACTGCCACCATAGAGCAGCTCATACCTTCCCGGAAGCGGAACCATGTCCTGCGCCTCTTCCGACCACCAGAGGAAGGTCTCGTCCTCCAGCGGGATGGTCACCTTGACGGTCTTGCCGGCAGGGACGGTCACGCGGCGGAAAGCACGGAGCGTCTTGACAGGGCCGGCCGGATCGTCCTTGCGACGGACATAGACCTGCACCACCTCGGTGGCATCCCGCTTGCCGGTGTTCTTGACCGGGATGATCAGCGTGTTGTTCCTCACTTTCGCCCGCTTGTAGCGGAACTGCGTATAAGAAAGGCCATAACCGAACGGATAAAGGGGATCGCCCTCGAAGAAGCGATAGGTGTGGCCCTTCATGTCGTAATTCTCGAAATCGGGAAGCTGCTCCACATTCCGGTAGAAGGTGACGGGCAGTTTGCCGGAAGGAACGACGTCGCCGAAGAGGACATCGGCGATGGCATGGCCACCTTCCTGCCCCGGATACCAGGCCTGGAGGATGGCGTCGCAGGACTGCGTCTCCGGCTCAAGGCCGATGGCGCAGCCGGAGAAGTTCACGAGGACCACTTTCTTTCCGGCATCGTGCAGGGCCTTCAACAGGTCCCGCTGCACCTGGGGAAGCTGGATGTCGGTACGGTCACCCCCCTTGAAACCGGGCAGGTCCACCGGCATCTCCTCTCCCTCGAGGCGGGGCGAGATGCCACCTGCAAACACCACGACCTCAATGCCTTCCAATTCTTTCAGGACGGCATCCACGTCCAGTTCGGGAAGGAAACCCGCCTGCATCCGTTCCTGGCGGCGGACATAATTCCGGATGTCCTGGACACCGATGGCATACTGCTGCGCGATGGCCTGCAGTTCCTCGTCGCTCATGCCGATGGTACGGGACAGGGGGTTGTTCGGATCGGGCTTGGGGGCGAACTCGGCACCCAGGATACCGCAGCCGCGGACATAGGCGATGTCGGGAATCCGTTCTTTCAGGGCACCCAGCAGGGTGACTGTATTCTTGGGGATGGGGTTGTAGTTGCCCCACTGCATCTCGGCATCATCCCCGTTCGGGCCGACCAGGGCGACGCGGGTACCGGGTTTCAGCGGGAGGATATTTCCCTTGTTCTGCAGCAGGACCATCGTCTCCTGCGCCATCTTGCGGGAAAGTGCCAGATGCTCAGGACCTTCCACGATGGATTCCGGCAGGTCGTCCCAGAGGGAGATGTCGTCCATCTCGCCCAGACGGAACCGGGCCGCAAACAGGCGGATAAGGTTGCGGTCCAGGTCCTTCTCGTCCAGCAGGCCGCGTTCCACGGCTTCAGGGATATGGCGGTAGGCCTGTCCGCATTCCGTATCCACACCGGCGTGGACGGCGGCAGCCGCAGCGGAAGCCACGTCCGGAGAATAGCCGTGGCGGCCGTCGACGTAGAAGTCCTCCACGGCCCAGCAATCGGACGTAATGAGACCCTTGTAGCCCCATTCTCCACGCAGGATCGTGTCAATCAGGTAGCTGCTGGCTCCGCAGGGCTCGCCGCGGAACCGGTTGTAAGCGGTCATCACTTCCTGGACGTCAGCCTTGGTCACCAGGTCCTTGAAGGCTGGCAGATAAGTCTCGCGAAGGTCCCGCTCCGACACGTTGGCGTCATAGCTGTGGCGGTTCCACTCCGGCCCGGAATGGACGGCGTAGTGCTTCGCGCAGGCGTGGGTTTTCAGGACCGGAGAATCCGACGGACCCTGCAGGCCGCGAACCACGGCCATGCCCAACTGTCCCGTCAGATACGGGTCCTCGCCGTAGGTTTCCATCCCGCGTCCCCAGCGGGGATCGCGGAAGATATTGATGTTCGGAGTCCAGAAAGTAACACCCTGATACTGCTTCACATGCCCTGCCTCACGAGCCTGGCGGTTCTTCACGCGCGCTTCGTCACTGACAGCCGTAAATACTTCGTACAGAAGCGGTTCGTCAAAGGAAGCCGCCATGCCGATAGGCTGCGGGAAGACAGTGGCGGACCCGTTGCGGGCCACGCCGTGCAGCGCCTCGCTCCACCAGTTGTAAGCCCGGATGCCCAGGGCGGGCACCGGCGCGGAAGTGTGCATCGACAAAGACGCTTTCTCCTCCAGGGTCAGACGGGAAACCAGGTCCGCCGCCCGTTCTTCAGGGGAAAGACTCCGGTCTTTGTACGATTGGGCCGACAGGGTCGCGGCCAGGGCGCCAAGCGCCAGCAGGGTGGTCAGTCGCTTCATGCTAATATGGTAATTTGTACAAATATAGGAAAAATCCCCGTCAATCCGAACGAAGCGGACGAAACTTACAGCCACTCGGGATATTTCACCTTCGGAATCCGAGCGCGGATCTGGCGCTGCCGCTTGAGAAGATAGGAAGTCGGGGTCGTCGGGTTGTATTTCAGCGGACTGGGCAGGCAGACGGCGATGGCGACGGCCTGGTTCCGGTTCAACGAAGCGGCGGGAATCCCGTAATACTTCCGGGCGGCAGCCTCTGCCCCGTAAATCCCCTTCCCCATCTCGACGACGTTCAGGTAGACTTCCATGATCCGCTCCTTTCCCCAGATCATCTCAATGAGGAAAGTCCAGTACCATTCGAATCCCTTCCGGACCCACGTCGGCGTCCCCCAGGTAAAGACATTCTTCGCCGTCTGCTGGGATATGGTGCTGCATCCGCGGATTTTCCTGCCTTTTTCAGTGTGCTCTTTCCACATCGCACGGATCTCTCCCCAATCGAACCCGTGGTGGGAAGCGAACTTGTTGTCTTCGCAGGCGATGACCGCCCTGGCCATCTCCGGTGATATCTCTTCCAGCGGTTTCCAGCGCTGCCGGGTATGGAAACCCTCTTCCCGGGCGAACTGGACAGACCGCCGGACCATCAGGGGCGTAACCCGGACGGGGACCCACTTGAGGAGGGTCACCCAGACGAGACTGGCCACGACGAACCAGAACGGGATCCGGACCAGGACCCAGTACCAGAAACCCCTTTTCCTCATTCTTCGCATACGGGCCGGTTTTGCCACAAATCCCGTGCCCCCGGCTTGTTAATTGCAGGAATAATCCGTATTTTTGTTGTCTATATGGCAGACATGAAAACCTTGGCCAAGGATACGGCCATCTACGGACTCAGCAGCATCATCGGACGGTTCCTGAACTACCTGCTGGTTCCCCTCTATACTTACAAGATCGCGGCCGCCAGCGGCGGCTACGGCGTCATCACGAACCTGTACGCCTACACCGCCCTGCTGCTGGTCATCCTGACCTATGGGATGGAGACCACCTTCTTCCGCTTTGCCAACAAGGAGGGCGAAGACCCGAAGATGGTCTATTCTTCCATCCTGAGGATGGTGGGCTTCACGTCGATCCTGTTCGTGGCGCTGGTGCTCGCCTTCATCGGCCCCATCTCCACGGCCATGGGCTATCCGGAACACCCGTCGTACATCTGGTCGCTCGCCATCGTCGTGGCCCTGGACGCCTTCCAGGCCATCCTGTTCTCCTACCTCCGGTACCAGAAACGGCCGCTCAAGTTCGCGGCGCTCAAACTCCTGTTCATCGGCCTGAACATTGCCCTGAACCTGGTGTATTTCGTCCTGCTTCCGCACCTGTACGAAGGGAATCCGGACCTGTGGGGACGCCTGTACGATCCGGCCGTCGGTGTCGGTTATGTATTCTATATCAACCTGTTCTGCACATCCATCGTCACCTTTTTCTTCGCGAAAGAACTCAAAGGGATCGGTTACGGTTTCGACAAGGACCTGTGCCGGCGGATGCTGTCCTACAGCTGGCCCATCCTGATGCTCGGCATCGCCGGCATCCTGAACCAGACGGCCGACAAGATCCTGTTCCCGAAAGTGTATCCCGGGGCCGACGCGAACACCCAGCTGGGCATCTACGGGGCGGCCACCAAGATCGCCATGATCATGGCCCTCATCACCCAGGCGTTCCGCTATGCCTACGAGCCGTTCGTCTTCGGGGCCTCCCGGGACAAGGACAACAAGGAGACCTACGCGAAGGGCATGAAGTATTTCGTCATCTTCACCCTGCTGGCCTTCCTGTGCGTGATGGCTTACATGAACATCCTCCGCTACATCATCAAGAGCGACTACTGGGAAGGGCTCCGCGTCGTTCCCATCGTGATGGCGGCGGAAATGATGATGGGCATCTACTTCAACCTGTCTTTCTGGTACAAACTCACGGACCGGACCATCTGGGGTGCCGTCTTCTCCGGCATCGGCTGCGCCGTCCTCATCGGCATCAACGTGTTCCTCGTTCCGAAATACGGCTACATGGCCTGCGCCTGGGGCGGATTCGCCGGATACGGGACGGCGATGCTGCTGTCGTATTTCGTGGGGCAGAAGTATTATCCGATCGCCTATCCCCTGAAGGAACTGGCACTGTACACGCTGACCGCCGCGGTCCTTTTCGCCGGGATCACCCTTTCCAACAGCAGGCTGGGATTCTGGCCGGCCCTCCTCGTGAACACGGTACTGGTGATCCTCTTCGGGCTTTACATCGTCAAGAAGGACCTGCCTTTGGCCGAGATTCCGGTCATCGGTAAATATTTCAAACGGAAATAGACCAATTTGATTTCCAATTGAAAACAAATCGCTATCTTTGAAGATAAAACTGATAACCTTTTTATGAAAAGAATCATCGAATGCGTCCCCAACTACAGCGAAGGACGCGACAAAGGCATTATCGACCAGATCGTTGCGGCGATTGCTGCCGTGGAAGGCGTCAAAGTACTGGACGTGGACCCCGGCGAGGCGACGAACCGGACGGTCGTAACCTTCGTGGGTGAACCGGAGCCGGTGCTGGAAGCCGCTTTCCAGGGAGCCAGGAAGGCCCAGGAACTGATCGATATGCGCCAGCATCACGGGGCCCATCCGCGCAGCGGGGCCACCGATGTGCTGCCGCTCATCCCGGTATCCGGGATCACACTGGAAGAATGCGCCGCACTGGCCCGGGGGCTGGCGGAGCGCCTGTATAAGGAACTCGGCATCCCCTGCTACTGTTATGAGGCTGCCGCCTTCACGCCTGAGCGGCGGAACCTGGCCGTATGCCGGGCGGGTGAATACGAGGCCCTGCCTGAGAAGATGGCGGATCCGGCCCGCAAGCCGGACTTCGGCGGAGAATACGACGACGTCGCTGCAAAGGCCGGCGCCACGAACGTGGGCGCCCGGAACTTCCTGATCGCAGTCAACTATAACCTCAATACCACCTCCACCCGCCGAGCCATGGCCGTCGCCTTCGACGTGCGCGAAAAAGGCCGGAAGGCCCGCGAGGGCGGATCCCTCACCGGCAAGTTGCTGAAAGACGAAAACGGCAACCAGCTCTGGATTCCCGGCACCCTCAAGGGCTGCAAGGCCATCGGCTGGTACATCGACGAATACGGCATTGCGCAGGTGTCGATGAATATCACCGACATCGACACGGTGCCCCTGCACGTGGCTTACGAGGAAGTGTGCCGCGCCGCCGCGGCCCGCGGGCTCAAGGTCACCGGCGTGGAAATCGTGGGTCTGGTCCCGAAGCGGGTGCTCATCGATGCCGGCAAGTTCTATTTGGAAAAACAGCAGCGGTCGCTGGGCATCTCCGAGGAGGAGATCATCAAAATCGCGGTCAAGTCCATGTCCCTGGACGACCTCAAGCCCTTCAACCCGAAGGAGAAAGTCATTGAATACCTGATGGAGGATGAGGCGGAGCTCGCCGAAAAGGAACGTCTTGTCCGCATGACGGTCAAGGGCTTTGCCGCCGAAACCGCCTCCGAATCCGCAGCCCCCGGCGGCGGGTCCATATCGGCCTACATGGGAGCGCTCGGCGCCGCCCTCGCCACGATGGTCGCAAACCTCTCCGCCCACAAACGCGGCTGGGACGACCGCTGGAAGGAATTCTCCGATGTCGCTGAAAAGGGCCAGGCCCTGATGGCGGAACTCCTCGCCCTGGTCGATGAGGACACGGCCGCCTTCAACCGCATCATGGACGTGTTCTCGATGCCCAAGGGTACACCGGAAGAAAAGGCAGCCCGCGCTGCCGCGATGGAAGAAGCGACGCTCTATGCTGCCTCAGTACCTCTGAAGACGATGGAAGCCTCGCTGAAGGCCCTGCCGCTTGCCCTCGAAATGGCCCGGAAGGGCAACCCGGCATCGGCCTCCGACGCGGGTGTCGCTGCCCTCGCCGCCGTTGCCGGCATCCGCGGCGCCGCCCTCAACGTACGCATCAACGCCGCCGGCCTCACCGACAAGGCTCCCGCCGAGCCGCTCCTCAAGCGCGCCGACGCCATCGTCGCCGAGGCCCTCGCCCTCCAGGAGGAAGTGCTGGAAGAAGTGAACAAGCATATCGACAACTAGATTCCTTCACCGGCTTCGCCGGTTCGGAATGACAATCAGCACCACCTCTGCCATTCCGAGCGAAGCGAAGGAATCTATGACTACATAATGACTATGAACAAATTCCAAGAAGAAATCCTTGCAGGCATCCCGGCGGAACTGCCGGAGGTGAAGCCCTACGATCCGGAAATCAACCACGTTCCCAAGCGGAAAGATATCCTCACGGACGAGGAGAAAGTATTGGCTCTCAAGAACGCCCTCCGGTACTTCCCGGAGCGGCACCACGCCGTGCTGGCGAAGGAGTTCGCCGAAGAATTGCACAAGTACGGGCGCATCTACATGTACCGGTTCCGTCCGTCCTATGAGATGTATGCGAGGCCCATTGACGAGTACCCGGCAAAGTCCCGGCAGGCGGCGGCCATCATGGCCATGATCCAGAACAACCTGGATCCCCGGGTGGCCCAGCACCCGCACGAACTGATCATCTACGGCGGCAACGGCGCCATCTTCCAGAACTGGGCGCAGTACCGCCTGGTGATGCAGTACCTCGCCACGATGACGGACGAGCAGACGCTCGTGATGTACTCCGGCCATCCGCTGGGACTGTTCCCGAGCCATAAGGACGCTCCGCGCGTGATCGTCACCAACGGCATGGTCATCCCGAACTACTCGAAGCCGGACCATTGGGAGAAGTTCAACGCCCTGGGCGTAAGCCAGTACGGCCAGATGACGGCCGGTTCCTATATGTATATCGGCCCGCAGGGCATCGTTCACGGGACCACCATCACGGTCATGAATGCCGCGCGGAAACAATTGAAGGCCAAGGGCCTGAACGGCGACGACCGCGGCGGACTGCTCTTCGTGACGGCGGGCCTCGGCGGTATGTCCGGCGCGCAGCCCAAGGCGGGCAATATCGCCGGCGTCGTGAGCGTCACGGCCGAAATCAACCCCAAGGCTGCGGAAAAACGCTACGCGCAGGGCTGGGTCGATGAACTCCACGCGGACCTGGACGAACTCATCCCGCGCATCCGCAAGGCGGTCGCCGCGAAGGAGGTCGTCTCCCTCGCCTATGTGGGCAACATCGTGGACCTGTGGGAACGGCTTGCCGACGAAGGCGTGCACGTGGACCTGGGATCCGACCAGACCTCCCTCCACAACCCGTGGGCGGGCGGTTACTACCCGGTGGGGTACAGCCTCGAGGAGTCCAAGAAGATGATGGCCGAAGAACCCGAACGCTTCAAGGAGGCCGTCCAGGCGTCGCTCCGGCGTCACGTCTCCGCCATCAACCGCTTGGCTGACAAGGGAATGTACTTCTTCGACTACGGAAACGCCTTCCTCCTGGAAAGTTCCCGCGCCGGAGCCGATGTCCTGAAGGCCGACGGTTCTTTCCGCTACCCGTCCTATGTGCAGGACATCATGGGCCCGCTCTATTTCGACTATGGCTTCGGCCCGTTCCGCTGGGTATGCATGAGCGAGAAGCCGGAAGACCTCGCCAAGTCCGATGCCCTCGCCGTGAAAGTCCTCGGCGAAATCGCCGCCACCGCCCCCGAGGAAATCGCCGGGCAGATGCGCGACAACATCCACTGGATCGAGGAAGCCGGCCGGAACCACCTCGTCGTGGGCTCCCAGGCCCGCATCCTCTATGCCGACTGCGAAGGCCGCACGAAGATCGCCCTCGCCTTCAACGAGGCCATCCGCAAGGGTGAAATCACCGCCCCCATCGTCCTGGGGCGCGACCACCACGACGTGTCTGGCACCGATTCCCCGTTCCGCGAAACGTCCAATATCTATGACGGCTCGCAGTTCACCGCCGACATGGCCGTCCAGAACGTCATCGGCGACGGCTTCCGCGGCGCCACGTGGGTGTCCATCCACAACGGCGGCGGTGTGGGCTGGGGCGAAGTCATCAACGGCGGCTTCGGCATGGTCATCGACGGAAGCGAAGACAGCGACCGCCACATCCGCGAAATGCTGTTCTGGGACGTGAACAACGGCATCGCCCGCCGCAGCTGGGCCCGGAACGAAGGGGCCCGCTTCGCCATCGAGCGCGAAATGGCCCGCACCCCCCAGTTGAAGGTCACCCTCCCGAACTTCGCCGACGAATCCCTTATCCGCAAAACCCTGAACCAGCTATGATCCACGAAATATCCACCGGGCGCATCACCCTCGAGCGCCTCAAAGAAATCATCGACAACCACGCGACGCTCGTCATTTCCGACGAGGCCCAGCAGGCCATTATCAAATGCCGGAAGTACCTGGACAGCAAGATGGAAGACATCGGCCGTCCGGTGTATGGCGTAACGACCGGATTCGGGTCGCTGTACAATGTCACCATCCCGACGGAAGACCTTTCGCAACTCCAGCACAACCTGGTGATGTCGCACGCCTGCGGCGCCGGCGAAACCGTCCGCCCGCAGATCGTCAAGCTGATGCTCTTCCTCAAGGCGCAGAGCCTGTCCTACGGCCATTCCGGGGCACAGCTCGTCACGGTCCAGCGGCTGGTCGACATGTTCAACGAAGATGTCCTTCCGGTCGTGTACCAGCAAGGCTCCCTCGGCGCTTCCGGTGACCTCGCTCCCCTCGCCCATCTGAGTCTTCCGCTCATCGGCCTGGGCGAAGTCCTGTACAAGGGACGCGTACGTCCTTCCGCCGAAGTCTGGGCCGAAAAAGGCTGGGAACCTGGTCCCTCCTGAAGAGCATGCGCCTTTCCAAGTGGGCGGACCGCATCGCAGCGATGTCCCTGGACGCCTATGACGGACGTATCGAACCCTTCCTCCCACTCACGCACCTCATCCGTCCCCATACGGGCCAGATCGAGACCGGCAAGCGGTTCATGTCCACCCTGGAAGGCAGCGAACTGATCCGCCGCCCCAAGGAGCATGTCCAGGATCCGTACAGTTTCCGCTGCATCCCGCAGGTCCATGGCGCCGTGAAGGACAACATCATGTATGTCAAGTCCGTCATCGAAAACGAGATCAATTCCGCCACGGACAACCCGAACATCTTCCCGGACGAAGACATGGTCATCTCCGCCGGCAACTTCCATGGCGAACCCATCGCCATCCCGATGGACGCCCTTGCCATCGCGATGTCCGAACTCGCAAGTATTTCTGAAAGACGCACTTACCAGCTCATCCACGGTCTCCGCGGCCTGCCTAAGTATCTGGTAGCCAATCCCGGCCTGAACAGCGGCTTCATGATTCCGCAGTACACCGCCGCGAGCATCGTGAGCCAGAACAAGGGCCTCTGCTGGCCCGCCTCCTGTGACTCCATCCCCTCCTCCCAGGGGCAGGAAGACCATGTGAGCATGGGTTCCAACTCGGCCACCAAGCTGGTCCGTGTCGTCGACAACGTGGAAACGGTCCTCGCCATCGAACTCTTCAACGCCGCCCAGGCCCTCGAGTTCCGCCGCCCGGCCAAATCCTCCCCCATCCTGGAGCGCATCTTCGAGGACTACCGCAAGGTCGTCCCCTTCATCGACAACGACACCTACATGCACCCGCTGATCGAAAAGTCCATCCAGTTCATCCGTCAGGAGCAGTATCTGTAAAATGATTCTTATCAAGAACATCGGCGAAATCGTCGGAATCGTGCCGGAGGGCGTGCTGCGGAAGCAGGGCGCCGAGATGGCGGAAACGGGCGTGTTGAAGGATGCCTGGGTGGCCATCGAGGACGGCCTGATCAACGGGTTCGGAGTGATGGGCACGGAGCCTGTGGATGCAACGGAAGTGATTGATGCCCAGGGCGGCATGGTCATGCCGGCCTTCTGCGACAGCCACACGCATATCGTGTATGCGGGCAGCCGGGACGGAGAGTTCCTGGACAAGATCAACGGACTCAGTTACGAGGAAATCGCCGCCCGGGGCGGTGGGATCCTCAATTCTTCGGACCTGCTGCACGAGACGTCTGAAGACGAACTGTACCTCCAGTCCATGGAACGGGTGCGGGAGATGATGGCCAAAGGTACCGGCGCCCTTGAAATCAAGAGCGGATACGGACTCAACCCGGCGGACGAACTCAAGATGTTGCGGGTTATCCGGCGCATCAAGGAGTCCGTCCCGGCAGTGGTCAAAGTCACCTTCCTCGGGGCCCATGCCATCGGCCGGGGCTATACGCACGAAGCTTACGTGCAGACGGTGGTCGACATGATGCCACAAGCTGCGGAACTGGCTGATTTCGTGGATGTTTTCTGTGATGAAGGATTCTTCACCGTGGAGGATACCGACCGGATCCTGACCGCCGGGGCTGCCTGCGGGCTGAAGCCGAAGATCCACGCCAACGAATTGGCGGTGAGCGGTGGCGTGCAGGTGGGCGTGAAGCACGGCGCCCTGTCCGTCGACCATCTGGAAAGGACAACGGATGTGGAAATCGAAGCATTGCGGGGGTCCTCGACCATGCCGACGATGCTGCCCGGATCGTCCTTTTTCCTGGGCATTCCCTTCGGCCGCGCGAAAGAGTTCATCCGTGCCGGCCTCGGGATTGCACTGGCATCGGACTATAATCCCGGTTCCTCTCCTTCCGGCGACATGCGCTTCGTGATGGCCCTCGGCTGCATCCGCATGCGGCTCACTCCGGTGCAGGCCCTGAATGCCGTCACCCTGAACAGCGCCTATGCGATGGGCCTCAGCGACATCACCGGCTCTATCACTCCCGGCAAACGCGCCGACCTCCTCCTCACCCATCCCGGCTGGACCCTTACCAAACTCCCCTACCTCTATCAGACTCCCTTCATCCGCCAGGTCTTCCTGAATGGAGAAGCCTATAGGACACAACTATAACCGGAAGGTTTTCGTCTTTCCGCGGTAAGTGCAACAAACGATACGGGCATCCTGGTCGATTTCCACCGCTACGGATTTCGGCGCCTTGACGGAAATCGCACCGGAAACGCCTTCCGGCACTGCCACGTCATACGTCGTGCAGTCCATCAGTCCGTTCTGCTCGGTTGCCCAGACGGGGTGGGCAGGCATTTCCAGCGCCTTGCCGCCGACGGAGATGCTGACGGCCGGCGGAACGGGGAATTCCATTTTCTGTCCCTTCTTGGTGAAGCCGAGGCCCACGATGTCGCAGAGTGGCGCCCCGGACGGGCCTTCCGCCACGAGGTACAGGGCGTGCTTGCCGGTCAGGCCGTCCACCGCATCACCCAGCGACACCTTATAGCGGGTAACATCGGCAGAAGCGCCGGCGGGAATTTCCACCTCGGCCACCCGGGTACCCTTCACGGCACCGTCCTCCCAAGGACTGTCTATCCAGACAGCCACCTTGAAAGCCTTGTCGGTCCGGGCTGCGAGGAACAGGTTGAAAGTCGTGCGATTCCCTTTCTTTACGCCCTCGAAAGCGGGCAGCCCAGCCTTGCTTTCAGCCAGGCCCCCGAAGCCGAAGTACTTGAAACCCAGGATATCACCATCCTGTACATTGGTGACGTCCATCCGGTTGTCCCAGACGTCCCAATTGTCCTGCATGGACTCCGGCCGGGACAGATAGCAGGCGTAACCGGCTGAATAGTAGCGATAAGGAGGGAGACCATAGATATAGAAACCCTCGGACGTGACTTCGGCGCCGCGGTAGACGCTACGGTCGCCGGCCCTCACTTTCACGGCACCCTTGTACGGGTCATAGCCCGTAATCGTCACGGTACCGCCTTCGGACACGGGCGCCGCATCGACGGCGACGGACACCGGGGCGACCATCGCCTGGCGGGCGAAACCGAAGCCGCGGGGGGCGCGGTGATAGAAGACATACCACTGTCCATTGATTTCCGCCAGCGATCCATGGGTGTTGTTGGCGCCGAAACTGGTTTCCATATGGGAGCCGTCGCGGGACAGGACGGGCCCGCGGGCGTCAACCAGGATACCTCCGCTCTTCCAGGGTCCCCGCGGGGAATCTGCATAGGCATACCGGAGGGTCGCATTGGACACCGGAAGGCCATAGTCCGGACCGGAATGGCCGCTGTAGATATAGACATACTTGCTCCCGATCTTGCGGAAGGAGGAAGCCTCGAAGAAACTGAAGTCTTCCAGGGTCTCCCCTTCGGCGATGGCCGGGAAAGAAATGCTTTCCCCATCCTGGACGCCGGCCCAGGCGCGGAACTGCTGCTGGTCCTCCGTCAGGTCCTTCGCCGACTGGATATCCAGCAGCGTCTGGGAAGGTGCCAGGAACGGCCAGTCCGGCGTTCCGTGGCGTGGAGAATACATCGTGGCAGGATCCAGTTCCGTAGCTGACGACTTGACGATACCCCAGGCACCGTAGGCCCGGTAACCGATGATATAGTCCGGATCGGAAGGGTCATCCACCGGTTCGATCAGGACGCCCGGGTCAAACCCCATGATGCTGCCGGGAGCCAATTGTCCGTCCTTCACGTTCAGGACCGTGAATGGACCGTCGGGACGGTCGCCGACGCATACCATCGGGGTATGCATCAGGGCATGCGGATAGAGATAATACTTCCGTGTCCCCTCGTTATAGTTCTCCACCTCCACGAGGTCCGGAGCGTACATCGTGCTCCAATTCCCGTTTTCGCTATAGGTGAACACCGGGCCCTCATCCCGCCACGCGGTCAGGTCCTCCACCGGAGCGGACCACTGCCGGTCATCCTGGCCGCAATAGCTATCAAACCGGGTGTCGTGCGAACCGGTCACGTAGATACGGAACTTCCCCGGATTGTCCGGATCTTCGAACACGCGCGGTTCTCCGTCGGGCATGTGCTCCCAGAGGGGAAGGTAGGGGTTGCCGATGAAATCGGCGGTTTCAGGGAGGGAGCGTCCGCAGGACACGAGCGCCAGGCACAAGGCCGTCAAAACATAAAACTGTTTCATATAGAATTAGTTAACACACAATGGAATGCTCCCGAAGATAATGGTCGAACGCCTCCCGGTAGGCATCGGAAACATGCAGGAGACGGTCGCCGACCTTGACATCGCCGGCAGGACTCACGGAGGACACTTTGTCCAGGGCGACGATGAAAGACCGGTGGATCCGCATGAACCGGGCGGCCGGCAGCATCTCCTCCATCCCCTTCATCGTCATATGCGTGACCAGCGGCTGCTTCTGCGAGGCCAGGCAGACCATCACATAATCCTTCATCCCTTCTACATACAGGATATCGGAAAACTCCACTTTCCGAAGGTCGCCGTCCACTTTGAAGAAAGTGGAAATCATCCCCTCCGGAGCAGGGGCAGCCGCGCTTTCCGCCGCTTCCTTCATCGAGAACCACTCCCGCGCCTTCTCCGCCGCTTCCAGGAATTTCTGGTAACGGATGGGCTTGAGCAGGAAGTCCAGCGCGGAGACTTCGTAACTCTCAAACGCATACTGCTTGAAGGCCGTCGTAAAGATGATACGGGTACCGGCGGGGACCATCCGGGACAGTTCCATCCCGCTCAGGTCCGGCATCTGGATGTCCAGGAAAACCAGGTCCGGCGCCATCGTGCGGATGTCGGTCAGGGCACGCACGGGATCCGTATACGAACCGGCAAGCTCCAGGAAGGGAGTCCGCTCGATGAAGTTCTCCAGCATCCGCACCGCAAGCGGCTCATCATCCACGACAAAGCAGCGTAATGTCCTCATGCGATTTTCAAGGTTACTTTCACATGATAGGTGTCCCCTTCGGCCGAATGCTCATAGGTGTACCTTCCCGGATACAGGAGCTCCAGGCGCCGTTCCATGTTCTCCAGGCCGATGCCGGAACCGATCCGGTCGGTCCCCTGTTTCTCGAACAGGGAGTTGTCGCACACGAACACCAGGTCATCGCCTTCCATCTGCATCGATACCTTCACAAAGGAAGGATAGCGGGCATTGACCCCGTGCTTGAAGGCATTCTCCACCAGGGAGATGAACAGGAGCGGGGCTACCTCCACCGGCCGGGCCGGGACCTGCAGGTCCTTCACGACCGTGGTCTGCTCGTTGCAGCGGAGGGCCATCAGGTCGATATAATTGTCCATGAACTCGATCTCCGAAGCCAGCTGGACCTTTTCCGCCTCGCTGTCATACAGCGCATACCGGAGAAGATCGCTCAGCTGACCGATGCTTTCCTGCGCCTTGTCGGGATCGATCTGCGTCAGGGAGGAGATGTTGTTCAGGGTATTGAACAGGAAATGCGGATTGAGCTGATGCTTGAGCCAGGTCAGTTCGGCCTCGGCGGTCTTGCGGCGTTCCTCCTCCAGCTGCATCTGCGTCTCGTTCGCCCGCATGATATGGCGGATACCCACGGCCATCAGGATCATCAGCACCTGGATGAACAAGCTTGCGATGATTCCCCCAACCAGGAAGGCCCACATGTTCTGTTTTCCGAATTGCTCGACCACCTCCTCCGGGAACTCGACCGGCCCCCTCGGGAAATACCGGAACAGCGTCCAGCCCAGAACCAGGATGACATTGCAGATATAGAACCACTTGGCCTTCCCTTTTCCCCCATAAAGGAAATGAGGGACGAGGAAATAATAGTTCAAGCCATACAGGACGAACAGCGGGAGCACCATCTTGGCCGTGTGGCCGAATACCCCCCATGCCTGTGCCATATGTCCGGTCGTCGTCCAGGTAACGAGGGCGGGAACCAGAAAAACACCAGCCCAGACGACGATCTGGGTGGTGTTCAGGATCAGATTCCTTCGCTTGAGGTTTTGCATATGCAAATATAATAAATTATTGCATCATGATCGACCCCATGCTCTCGGCGGTGGTAGTACTGTTCAACTGGTCCTCGTTCTCGATGGAATGGCGGGCCTTCTTGGCGGAATAGTTGCCCTGCTTGCCGAAGGACCAGCTGACCTGGAAGGCGATCTGGCGCATCGGGATGACCGTCGACATGTCGGAGACGAACCCGTTTCCTACGGTATGGGAACTCATCGTCATCTCGAATCCCTTGGCCAGCGGAAGCATTCCGTTGATGGAAAGGCTCAGACGGTCGTCCAGGAAGGTTTTGGTGAGGCCGGCGATAGCCATCGAAAGACCGGTGGTACGTCCCTGGAGGGTGACCTGGCTGCCCATCATGATCGCATTCAGGCTCAGGCGGAGGTCCCAGGGAAGCGTCTGCTGGCCGCCCAGCATCAGGTTGTAGGCCCACCCCGCATTCCGCTGGCCCAGCGTTTCGCTGCGGAGGTCGCTGTAGGTCAGGCCGCCGTTCACCATGATGCGGGTCTTGTTGGTCGGGTTCAGCATCAGGAAGGCGTTCAGGCCCGTGGACTGGCTCCGGACAATGTTGCCGTAAGTCGTATTCAGGAGGTTGTTTCCGTCATAGAAACTGTACTGGGAGATGCCGTTTCCAGTGAAGCTGTGGCGAAGGGTGGCATTGACCATGACCTTCGGCGTATAGACGTTGTACACCAGGGAGATGTTGTGGCCGCGCTCGGTTTCGAGATCGGTGTTGCCGTAGGTGAGGGCGGTCGGATCGGACGTGTCCACATACGGATTCAGGTAGGAGATGCCCGGACGGGAAATGCGCATGTTGTAGCTGATGCCGATGTTCTGCGTCATCGTCGGGCTCCACTGGAAGCTGGCGGTCGGGACCAAGCTGCCGTAGTTCGTGGAAAAAGGAGTCTGCTGGGCGGAAGAATCGTAGGACTGCCAGGTGTGCTCGTAGCGGATGCCGGCCTTCACGCCGAAGGCGCCATAGGTGCCGGTGAGTTCGGTGTAGGCCGCACCGATGCGGTTGTAGAAGTTGTAATCCAGGCTGCCGGCGGCGTTCTCCACGAAGGAGGTGCCGTTCCAGAGGTAATTCACCTGGTTGGAGGAATTGTGACGGTCGATGTATTTTGCTCCGGTGGAGAGGCTGTGCAGTTCACCCAGCGGGGTGGTGAAGTCGGCCTGGACCGTATGGTCGGTGGATCCGGTCCGCCCGTCCGTCTTGCGGTCCGTGAGGTCGAAACCGGGGATGCCCGCCGCTTCGAAGGTGTTCAAGGTATTGTTCACGGACGGAGCACCGTTGAACTGGTAGGACAGGGTGAAGGTCCGGCCGGGGACATCGGCCCAGGTGTGCTGGTAATCAGCGCTGGCGGAGATGCTGTTACGGGTCATCAGGGATTCGGTCGTACCGGTATAGGTGAAAGCCTCGGTACCGGGGGCGAAGAGCATCGTGTTCGTCATTCCGCTGGTATTGTTCGTACCGAAGTGCATCAGTCCTACGGTCGCGGAGACCAGGTTCAGGTCGTCGATCTCATAGGAAGCGCTGAGGTTGCCCATCACCATCGGCATCGACATGTCGGAGGTCGTATGGGTGGTGGTGGAGAAGCCGGTATTCTGGGTACGGGTCATGTCCATCACGGTACCCTTGCTCCCCTGCTGCATCGCATTGAGGTTCGCACTCAGGGCGAACTTACCCTTCTGCATGCTGCCGAACAGGCCGCCGCCGTAACCCCGGGTGGAAGCCATCGCCCGCACGGTGCCGTACATGCCGTCGGCAGCGCTGGCGCCGCCGGTAACGGCCTTGTTCGTCGTGATGTTCAGCACGCCGCCCACACCCTCGGCGTCATAGCGGACGCCCGGATTGGTGACCACCTCGATGTTCTTGACGGAACTCGCAGGCATCATCTTGAAAATCTGGGAGGCGTTCTGGGACATCATCTGGTTGGGTTTCCCGTCGACATAGACCACAAAGGAGGAGGATCCGTTGACGGAGATATTGTCCTGTCCGTCCACGGAGACCATCGGAACCTTGCGGAGCATGTCCAGCACGGTGGAGGTCTTGGAATCCACGTCATCCTCCACATTGTAGGTCATCTTGTCCACCTCCATCTTCACGAGCGGGCGCATGGCAGTGACCGTACCGGCCTTGAGGACCTCGGCCGCGTCCTCGATGAGGATTTCCCCGAGGTCGACAACCTCTTCTCCGTTGACCTTGAACGTGCGGCGGACCACTTTCCGACCCATGTTGTCGAACAGCAGATAATAGTCTCCTTTCACCGTAAATGTATGGGAGAACCGGCCTTCCGCATCCGTCGTGGTGAAGGCGACGGGCTTGGAATCGTCGTCGGCCTTGAAGAACTGCAGGATGGCGGCGGGTTCGCCCTGGCGGGTCAGGGAATCAAGGACGATGCCCTGGACGGTGCGGATCTCCTGCGCGGAGGCGGAGAGCCCGGCCAGAAAGGCAATCAGAAGGAGCGTGAATCGTTTCATAAACTATTGCGATACTTTTGTTTTCGTTTCCGAGTGCAAAAGTACCGCAATATACAAGAGGGCGGCGCCGGTTTTAGACGAAACGCCCGTATTCTTCGACGAATGGCTACAGGCGGGCCTTGATGGCCTTCGTGGCTTCTTCGTAGCCGGGCTTCTCGAGGAGGGCGAACATGTTCTTCTTGTAGGCCTCCACACCGGGCTGGTTGAACGGGTTCACGCCCAGGGTATAGGCGCTTACGCCGCACGCGAATTCAAAGAAATAGAACAGGGAACCCAGGTTGAAGGCGTCCACCTTATCCACGGAAACCTGCAGCTGGGGAACGCCGCCGTCCTGGTGGGCGATGACGGTGCCGAGTTCGGCCATGTGGTTGCAGTGCTCGACATGCTTGCCGGCAAGGAAGTTGAGCTGGTCCAGGTTCTGGGGATCGGAGCCGATGACGACGCTCCGGGTGGCGTTCTCCACATGGACGACGGTCTCGAACATCACGCGGTCGCCTTCCTGGATGAACTGGCCCATGGAGTGGAGGTCGGCGGTATTGTTGACGGAGGCGGGGAAGATGCCCACGCCGTCCTTGCCCTCGGACTCGCCGTAAAGCTGCTTCCACCATTCGGCCAGATAGGTGAACTTAGGGTTGTAGTTGACCATGATCTCGACCTTCTTACCATATTCCTTATAGAGGAGGTTCCGCATCGCGGCATAGACGACGGCGGGATTGTCCGCAGATTTCACCGCGAGGGCCTTTTCGGCCTCCAGGGCGCCGGCGAGAATGGCGCGGATGTCGAATCCAGCCACGACGATGGGAAGGATGCCCACCGGAGTCAGGACGGAGAAACGGCCGCCCACGTTGTCCGGGACGACGAAGGTCTTGTAGCCTTCCTGGGTGGAGAGGGTCTTGAGCGCGCCCTTCTTCGCGTCGGTGATGGCGACGATGCGCCCGGCGGCTTCCTTCTTTCCGTACGTATCCTCCAGATACTGCTTCACGATGCGGAACGCGACGGCCGGCTCGGTGGTGGTGCCGGACTTGGAGATGACGATGCAGGCGACATTGCGCTCGGCTGCCAGGTCCATCAGTTCGGCCAGGTATTCCTCGGAAAGGTTATTGCCCGCAAAGACGACCTCAGCGGCGTCTTTCCTGGCGAGCTGCTTCGCGAAGTTGTGGCTCAGCGCTTCGATGGCGCACTTAGCACCGAGGTAGGAACCGCCGATGCCGATGGCGATCACCAGGTCCACCCCCTTGGCCTTCCAGTCGTCACGGATCGCCTCGCAATCCGCGATCAGGCTGTCCGGGGTCTCGGAAGGGAGGTGCTTCCATCCCAGGAAATCATTGCCGGCACCGTTTCCGGCAACGAGGACATCGAAAGCATCGAGGGCCTTGCCCACATACGCGTTGTACTTGGCCTCGTCCACGAAGCCGCAGCAACCTTTCACATCTACTTTGACCATTTCTTTGTTTCTTTAAATTTTACAAATATAAGTATTCGCGCGGGTTAAAACAACCGCGGGAAAAGGATTTCGACGACAAGATTCATGTTTCCGTGAAACAACACGAAACATTTCGCCACATTTTAACGATTCTTGCCCGGGGCCGGGTAAAAGCGGACTACCTTCACCTGCGGCCGGGCACGGTGCTCGGCCGACTAAAGGATCAAATCTATGCGAATCAAAAGTTTTTGGGCACTCCTGCCGCTGGTGGCGGTACTGGGTGCGTGTGACGACTTCGGCCTCAAAGCCGGTCAGGGGGAACTCAAGTGGATCATCGAAGGCGAGGTGCTGAAAACCCGCTCGCCGGCCGAGATCCCGGACACCAACGATTTCATCCTGAAGGTGAGCGATGCCGACGGGAAAGTCCTGTATGAAGGGCCCTACGGAGACTCGCCGGAATCCCTGCTGGTGGATGCCGGCAGTTACACGGTGGCCATCCAGTCCATCGAATTCACGACGCCCGCCTTCTCCCGGCCGGTATACGGGGACGAGCAGGTCGTGGTCGTCAGGGCCGGGGCCAGCGTGACGGTCCGCCTCAACTGCGTCCTGCAGAATGCCGGGATCCAGTTGAGGATCGCCCCGGATTTCCTGACTTCCTTCCCGGAAGGAATCCTCTATCTCAAGGCGGGAGATACCCGGCTGATGTACGGATATGCCGAAAAGCGGATCGCCTATTTCAAGCCGGGACCGGTTTCGCTCCTGCTGAACGACGGCGGGAAGGACGAGACGCTGCTGTCCCGCACCCTGGATGCGCGGACGATCCTGACCCTGAACCTTTCGGCACCCGCCGGCGGTACGGCATCCTCCAGCACCATCACCGTCGCGGTGGACACGACCAAGGTCTGGAACCAGGAGTCCTTCACGATCGGCGGCAGCGGCGGCAGCACCGCAACCGGTGGTTCCGGGAACCAGGATGACGACGGGAAAGGTGCCGAAACCGGGAATGCCTATACCGTTTCGCAGGCCTCCTCGCACATCGGAGAGAACGACGTCTGGGTCTATGGCTACATCGTCGGCGGGGACCTGTCCACGGCCGGCCTGACCGTCAAGACGTCCAAGATTACCAAGAACACCCATCTGGCCATCGCCGCAAGGTCGTCGGTGACGTCCAAATCATCCTGTGTCTCGGTGGAACTGCCCAAGGGGCCCATCCGGGATGCCCTCAACCTGGTGGACCATCCCGACCTCATCGGTTCCCGCATCTATCTGCAGGGAAACATCGTCGCCTCCTATTTCGGGACGACCGGCCTGAAAGGGGTTTCCGACTACGTACTGAAATGAAAAAAGGCCGGACTCGTTCCGGCCATTTTCCTGGAGCGGAATACGAGGTTCGAACTCGCGACCTTCGGCTTGGGAAGCCAACGCTCTACCAACTGAGCTAATTCCGCATGGGATGACAAAGATAGGGGAAGTTTCCGGAAAATCCAAGACCCTGCGAGAAATTGTTAAGAACTGAAAGCAGATGCTTGACTTCTCGTTTTGGTTTATTATATTTGTAGTATAAAACCACATTATTGATAATGGACAACCGTATTGAACTCAACCCTAACGAGGTAGTGGCTTTCCTGGGCAAGCTTCCCGGAGAGTTCACCCGTGCCGATATGCTCAGATTCATCCGGGAAAAAGGAATCCGGATGATCGATTTCATGTACCCCGCCGAAGACGGCCGCGTCAAGACGCTGAATTTCACCGTCAACAATCTCGCCTACGCCGAGACCATCCTGACCGAAGGGGAACGCGTAGACGGTTCCAGCCTCTTTCCTTCCTTCATCGAAGCCGGCAACAGCGACCTGTACGTCCTTCCGCGGTACCGGACCGCTTTCGTGGATCCTTTCAACGAAATTCCAACCCTCTGCTTCCTGTGCAGTTTCTTCGACAAGAACGGAGAGCCCTTCGACTGCGCCCCCTACCAGACCCTGATGCGGGCCGAGGATGCTTTCTACCAGTCCACCGGAATGACGTTCGAGGCGATGGGCGAGCTGGAGTATTACGTCATCACCGACGCCGATCCTCTGTTCCCCGCCACCGACCAGAAGGGTTACCACGAATCCGAACCCTTCGCCAAGCTGAACGATTTCCGCCGCGCCTGCATGATCCGGGTCGCCCAGACCGGCGGCCAGATCAAATACGGACACAGCGAAGTGGGCAACTTCACCCTGGACGGAAAGATCTATGAGCAGAACGAGATCGAATTCCTGCCCAATCCGGTGGCGACGGCCGCCGACCAGCTCCTGCTGGCGAAATGGGTCATCCGGAACCTCGCCTACCAGTGGGGCCTCGACGTATCCTTCGCTCCGAAGATCACGACCGGCAAAGCCGGATCCGGCATGCACATCCACATGCGCCTGATGAAAGACGGCAGAAACGCCACCCTGGGTCCGGACGGGAAGCTGTCCGAAGTCGCCCGCCGCGCCATCGCCGGCCTGATGATGATGGCCCCGTCCATCACCGCATTCGGCAACAAGAACCCCACCTCCTATTTCCGCCTGGTCCCCCACCAGGAAGCGCCGACCAACGTATGCTGGGGAGACTGCAACCGCTCCGCCCTCGTCCGGGTCCCGCTGGGCTGGTCTTCCGGGGTGGACATGTGCACCCGGGCCAATCCGCACGAAAAGCCGGTCGATGTGGACACGACGGACAAGCAGACCTTCGAAATGCGCTCTCCGGACTGCTCCGCCGACATCTACCAGCTGATGGCCGGCCTGTGCGTCGCCGCCCGGAAGGGGCTGGAAATGCCCGTGGAGGAAGCCCTGAAGATCGCGGCCGACAAATACGTCGACATGGACATCCACAAGAGCGAGAACGCCGAACGCCTCTCCACCCTGGATTCCCTGCCCACCTGCTGCGCCGAATCCGCCGCCTGCCTGGAAGCGGTCCGGGAAGTGTATGAGGCTGATGATGTATTCAAGCCGAGAATGATCGACGGAATCATCTCCTCGCTGAAGGCGCATCATGACAAGCATCTCCACGCCGATGCCAAGAAAGACCCGGCCCTGATGCGGAAACTCGTCGACCAGTATTTCTATTGCGGATAATCAGATTCGAACCAGGAAAAACCAGATCCGGCCCCCGCAGGGCCGGATTTTTCGCACATGTTTTCCCTAAATTTCACGGGTCCGTCGCATCCCTGCGACAGACCCGCTACTTAACCTAAACTTAAACTATGAAAAACTTCAAGGGCAAAGATACAAAAGATTTTTTATCCTACAAGGAACAATGACGAATTTTAGCATATTTCAGCAATAAAATTTTCTCGCCAAATCTTTCAAAAACAACTTTTGCCTTGATATCCGGCACTTTACCGGAAATCTCTAGGACTTTTCCAACCCCGAAACGATTATGCTCGATGCGGTCTCCCACCTGGAAGCTGGACATCGGGTCCGGGATGAAATCGGCATCCGGGACCTTCGGCGGGAGGGGACGGTTCCGTACGGCCTCCAGGGACGCCGGACGACCTGTTCCCATGGGATTTTTCGATTCCGGCCTGCGCCAGCCGGTCGAAGGGGCGGAAGAGCCGAATCTCCCGAACCGGAAGCCCGGCGATTCGTCTTCCACATCCCGTTCCACGGTCATGTCCTCTTTCCGAAGGGGATTCTGCAGATATTGCGGTGCGATTTCCCGGAGGAAACGGCTGGGAGAATTGGATTCATGCTTGCCGTTGCGCATCCGCGTCTGCGCGAAAGTCAGGTTCACGGCTTTCTTCGCGCGGGTGATGGCCACATAGAAAAGCCGGCGCTCCTCTTCCAGTTCCGGTTCCGTGAGCGTCCATCCGCCGGAGGGGAAAAGATTCTCCTCCATGCCGGAGACGAACACGTACGGGAACTCCAGTCCCTTGGCGGAGTGGGCCGTCATCAGGGCCACCTTGTTGGAGGTCTCGTCCTCGGCCACATCCACGTTGGAAAGGAGGGAGATGTTCTCCAGGAACGCGGGAAGGGTCACCAGCGGGAGGTCGGAATCCGGGACCTCGGAGGCATCCACATACCGTCCTTCCTCCACCATCCCGTTCCGGAAATCTCCCTGCACCTCCTCCACGTAGCCGGCCACGCTGTCCAGGAGTTCCTGGATGTTGGCGGCACGGGCCTGCCCTTCGATGGAATTGTCGGACTTAAAGTACAGGAACAGTCCGGAATCCGAAGCCAGGGTTTTCGCCGCCTCGTAGGCATCGGTCCGGTCCAGGGTGGCGGCGACCTTCTCCACCATCGTACAGAAGGCACGGACCTTTGAGATCGCAGCCCCTTTCAGCCCGAAAGATTCCAGGTTTTCCGCCCAGGCCGCCTTGAACAGGGAGGTTCCCAGGGCCTGGGCAGCAGCAGCCAAGGCGTTCAGCGAAGTGTCCCCGATCCCGCGGGCGGGCTTGTTGACCACCCTTTTGAAGGACTCGTCGTCATTGACATTGGCGGCGAGCTTGAAATAGGCCATCATATCCTTGACTTCCGCCCGCTCGAAGAAGGAGTTGCCCGAGTAGATGACATACGGGATGTTCCGCTTCCGGAGCTGCTCTTCCAAAGCGCGAGATTGGGCATTCGTCCGATACAGGATGGCAAAATCCTCATACTCAGCATGTTCCTCGTGCATCCGCTGAAGGATGGAAGAGGCGATGAGGGCGGCCTCCTCCTGCTCGGTATAGGCGCGGACAAGGCGGATCTTCTCCCCTTCCTCCCCCATCGACACGCACTGCTTCGGGATGCGGCCTTCATTCTTGGCGATGAGCGAGTTGGCCGCATTCACGATGTTCTTGGTACTCCGGTAATTGCACTCCAGACGGAAGGTCTTCGCCTCCGGGAAGTCCTTGCGGAAGTTCAGGATATTCTCGATCTTGGCCCCGCGGAAGGCGTAGATGGACTGGGAGTCGTCCCCCACTACGCAGAGGTTGCGGTGTCCGGCGGCCAGCTTCTTGAGGATCAGGTACTGGGCCATGTTGGTATCCTGGTACTCGTCCACCATGATGGCGTCGAAACGGCCGGCAATGGACGCCAGGGCGTCCGGATTCCCACGCAGCAGGATGTTCATATACAGGAGGATGTCATCGAAGTCCATCACCCCCGCCTGCCGGCAGACCTGGCAGTAAGCCTGGTAAATCCGGTAGATATCAGGCTTCTTGTGCTTCCGGTCCTCCTCACGGTAACCGCCCGCTCCATTGGCATAGGGTGTGGGGGTCACGAGGTCATTCTTCGCCTTGGAGATGCGGCTGAGGACCTCCTTGGGCTTGTAAACCTTGTCATCCAGTCCCAGCTGCTTGATACAGGCCTTGACCGCACTGACGGAATCGCCGGTATCGTAGATGGTGAAGGACGGCGGGAACTGGATGGCATCGGCAAATTCCCGCAGGAAGCGGATGAAAACGGAATGGAAGGTGCCCATCCAGATGCGGCGGGCCTTGCGCTCGCCGACCATCTGCGCGATGCGCTCCTTCATTTCGCCAGCCGCCTTCTTGGTGAAAGTCAGGGCCAGGATCCGCGACGGATCCAACCCCCGTTCGATCATATAGGCTATTCTGGAAGTCAGTACGCGGGTCTTTCCGGAGCCTGCCCCCGCCACAATCAGCACCGGTCCTTCCACACATTCAACCGCTTGCCTCTGCTCCTTGTTCAAATCCTCTAGTATCGCGCTCATATCTTCCACATACTTTTTCACGAAATTAGCGAAAAAATGTGTAAATTCGCGAACTATTTTTAACAGAAACTCAAATTTGTTTCAATAATGTCAAACCAGCTCGATTTGAAAAAGGGCCTCGACGTTCCCGTGAAGGGAGCCGCCGCCCAGAAAGTCGTCAAGACGGTCAAACCGGGTGTCGTCGCCGTCAAACCCACTGATTTCAAGGGCTTTCTTCCGAGACTCCTCGTGAAGGAAGGCGACCGCGTCCTCGCCGGTTCCCCCGTCCTGGCCGACAAGCAGAAGCCCCGGATCCTCGTCACCTCGCCCGTCAGCGGCACGGTGAAGGGCATCGTCCGGGGTGACAAGCGGAAGCTGCTCGCCGTCCTCGTAGAGGCCGACGCCACCCAGGAGTATGTCGACTTCGGGACGAAAGTCCCCGCCGACGCAGGCCAGGTGAAGGAGCTTCTCCTTGCGACCGGCCTCTGGAACGCCCTCATCCAGCGTCCCTACGGCATCCAGGCCGATCCCGACCTGAAGCCGAAAGCCATCTTCGTCTCCACCTTCAGCACCGCCCCGCTCGCCGCCGATACCGAGTTCACCCTCGGTGACCGCTTCGCCGACTTCCAGGCCGGCGTGAACGCCCTCGGCAAACTTACGGACGGAGGCGTCCATGTCAGCGTGAACAAGGCCGTCTGGAACAGCAGTCCTTTCCACAAGGTGGAGAATGCGATCGTCCACTCCGTCGGCGGAAAGCATCCCGCCGGCAACGTGGGTGTCCAGATCAGCCACATCTCTCCGATCCTCAAGGGTGAGACCGTGTGGACGATGTCCCCGCTGATGGTGGCCGCCCTCGGCCATGTCATCAACACCGGCAGGCTGGACCTCACCCGCAAGGTGGCCGTCACCGGCCCCGTCGTGGCCGACCCGGCCTATGTGGTCTGCCTCCCCGGCACGCCCGTCAAGGAAATCACCGACATCCCCGCGGACACCCGCGTCATCGGCGGTGACGTCCTCACCGGCGAATGCCTCGGTGCCGAAGGCTGCCTCGGCTACTTCCAGGACCAGGTCACCCTCCTGCATGAGGGCACCGAGCGCGAGTGGTTCGGCTGGGCGAAGCCCTTCCGTCCCAAAGTGCACAGCTCTTCCTGGTGCTACTTCTCCTGGCTCACCCCGGGCAAGAAGTACGACATGGACACGAACCTGCACGGTGGCCCCCGCGCCTTCGTCGAAACCAAGTGCTTCGAGGACGTGACTCCTATGGACATCTTCCCCATCTACCTCATCAAGGCCTGCCTCGCGGGCGACATCGAGAAGATGGAGAAGTTCGGCATCTACGCAGTCCTTCCCGAGGACCTCGCCCTGTGCGACTACGTGGACCCTTCCAAGAACGACATCCAGGCCATCATCCAGCAGGGTATCGACCTGATGATTAAAGAAATGGCATAAGTTATGGCAGACGAAAAGAAACCCGGCCTCTTCGAAAAAGGCGGCAAGCTGTACTGG
>CACYWN010000035.1 GCA_902778105.1 uncultured Bacteroidia bacterium | reverse complement strand
CTTGCCGGAGAGGACGCGCTGGACGATGAACTGGTCGGTGCACCAGTACCAGAAGCCGATGATGGCGGAGCCGAAGAGGGCGCCGTACCACGGGAATTCGGGATCCTTGCTGCTGCGCATGAGGTCGGTCATCGTGTCGCCGTACTCATTGACAGGCTGGGCGCTGCAGATGTCCATCATGGTGTTCCAGCCGCCGAGTTCCTTCAGTCCCAGGTACAGGATGACGAGGGAGCCGATCAGAAGGATCGGCGTCTGCAGGACGGAGGTCTTCAGGACGGATTCCATACCGCCGATGGGCCGCGACCCAGAAGTTGATGCCCAGGAGGGTGTTCAGCGCGAGGCCGCCGGCGAGGACGGTCACGGACACCTTGGTGAGGACGTAGCTGGCGAGGGACAGCCAGGTGAGGATACCGCGGCTTTCCTTGTTGTAACGCTTCTCGAGGAACTCAGGCATGGTGTATACCATGGAGCGCTCGTAGAAGGGAACGAACACCCAGCCGAGGATGAGGATCATCCAGCCCTGGATTTCCCAGTGGGCCTGGGCCATGCCGGCGGAGGCACCGGTACCGGCGAGGCCGATGAGGTGCTCCGAGCCGATGTTGGAGGCGAAGATGGATGCGCCGATGGCGATCCAGGTGGCACTGCGGCCGCTCAGGAAGTAGTCCCCGGAGGTTTCCTGCTTCTTGCGGGCGACATCCCAGCAGATCCAGACCATCGCCAGGAAGAAGATGGCGATCACGATCCAGTCCCAGGATGCGAGCGTGATGCGGTTCAGGTCCGCAGCCGCGATGAGGAGATTGTTGAACATAGCGTGTTTTGTTGAAGTTAGATTTTGAAGTTTCCGTCGAATTTCTCCCGGTTGAAGCGGTACAGGGCCGCGCCCTTGCGGGAGAGGGTCTTGTCGATGCGCCCCGTCTTCTCGATATAGTCCATCGAGGCAATCCGCTTGCGGAAGTTCCGCTTGTCGATGGGTTCGCCGAGAATGGCCTCGTAGAGGGTCTGGAGCTGGGTGAGGGTGAATTCTTCCGGCAGGAGATTGATGCCCACCGGCTTGACCGTCGCCTGGTAGCGCATGAAGCGCAGGGCGTCCTGCACCATACGGTCGTGGTCGAAGATGAGGTGGGGGATTTCGTTGAGCTTGACCCAATGCGCATTGTGGGCTTTGACGAGCTCGCGGTCGTATCTCTTGATGTCCACGAGGGCGTAATACGCCGTGGAGAGCACCCGCTCCCCGGGGTCGCGCCCGGGATCGCCGTAGGTATGGACCTGCCGCATGTACAGGTCGTTGAGGCCGGTGAGCTCCGCCACCACGCGCCGCGCCGCGTCATCCAGGCTTTCGCCTTCCTCCACGAATCCGCCCATCAGGGACCACTGCCCCTTCGCCGGCTCAAAGTCGCGTTGGAGCAGCAGGAGACTCAATTCCCCCTCCTCGAACCCGAAGATGATGCAGTCCACGGCGGCGTGGAACTTGGGATGGATGCTGTAGTAGGCTTTCGGAGCCATTGGTCTTAGCAAGTGTTAAAACTACACTTGCAAAGATAAAGAATAGAAAGTGTAAATGCAACACTTTTCATAAATAATTTCGTGGCTGCCTGCAATCTTTTCCTGGAGCACTTGACGGTTTGCCGCAAATGCGGCCGGTAGGGGGGGATGGGAGGATGTTGTTTGGGAGAATGGGATAATAACTATTGTGCAGTGACCGTTTCCTGGTGTGCAAGGCTTGCCCGTAGAATGTAAGTTAGTTACACTGAGCGAGTTGTACAAAAGTTCCCGGGAATATTTCCCCGGGCACTTTTGTATAAGGCATTGATGTTGAGTCGGTTCCATTTTACGCAAGGGGGGCACCCCGTGCTTTAAAGTACCCGGCCTCTTCGCTCTCAGGGTCATCGTCCAATATGAACCCAGTAAAAACCTTGCCCCCGGTGCTGTCGCAGCGCCGGGGGCAAAACCAACCAACATTATTTAATTATCCAGCCCCTCGATCGTCCGGATGGTGCCGTCTTCGTTGTATCGGAGTTCACAGACCTTCAGGCTGCGGAGGCGGTTGATGCCCTGGGAGGGGGCGCTGTCGTGGTGGAAAAGCCACCATTTGCCGCCGAACTCCACGATACTGTGGTGCGTGGTCCAGCCGATGACCGGGGTGAGGATCTTTCCCTGGTAGGTGAAAGGCCCGTAGGGGCTGTCGCCGATGGCGTAGCACAGGCAGTGCGTGTCGCCGGTGGAGTAGCTGAAGTAATACTTTCCGCCTCGCTTGTGGACCCAGGCGGCTTCGAAGAAGCGGCGGGCGTTGTCTTCCACTTTGATGGGGGTGCCGTCCTTGTCCAGCAGGACGACCGGCTTCGGGTCCTCGGCGAACTGGAGCATGTCGTGGGAGAGCCGCACGACGCGGGCCGGGATGGCGGGCTGCCCGTCGGCCGGGTAGGAGGTGCCACAGTCCTTGGCGAGGTTGTCTTCGTAGCGCTGGAGCTGGCCGCCCCAGATGCCGCCGAAGAACATGTAGAATTCGTCGTCATCGTCATGCAGGACGGCTATGTCGATGGAGTAGCTTCCCCGGATGGGGTCTGGAAGGGCCTTGAAAGGACCGGTGGGGGAGTCCGAGACGGCGACGCCGATGCGGAAGATGTCCGTCTTGTCCTTGGCCGGGAAATACATGTAGTAGCGTCCGTCCCGGCCCTTGACGACATCGTTGTCCCAGAGCTGGCGGCGTGCCCAGGGTACGTCCTTGATATCCAGGACGTTGCCCCAGTCCTTGACCGGGGAGGTCATGGGGTCGCCACCCTCGATGGAGAGGACGTGATAGTCCTTCATGTCGTACTCGCTGCCGAAGTCGTCGTCCGGCGCCGCGGACTCCCAGTCGTGGGAAGGGTAGATGTAGATCTTCCCGTCGAAGACATGCACGGACGGATCCGCCATGTAGTCGGCGGGGAAAAGGTAGCGTTTTTGAACTTTATCTGCCATAATTATCAGTGTTTTACGATCTTGCTTCGATAGCGCGGTTGATTTCATCCATCTTCTCGTCGCTGAGCTCGTACTTGGAGATGATCCAGATGGCGAGGAGCAGCAGGATGGCCGGAATCACGCACACCAGCCAGAGGATGCCCTGCAGGGCCAGCGGCGTCTGCGTCGTGGCATCGGCCTTGAAGCCCACCCAGGCGAGGACGAGGCCGGGGACCACGCCGCCGAGGGCCATGCCCGCCTTGAAGAAGATGCCGGTGAGGGCGTTCACGATGCCGGCGATGCGCTTGCCGGTGGTGTATTCGCCATAGGCGATGACCTCCGGGACGAGGGCCCACATATAGCCCGTCGCGGTGATGATGCCGGTGGACTTGACGAACTGGGCGATGCACAGGAGGACGAAGTTCGACTTCGTGGCCGGGATGGAAACGAAGATGTACATCAGGATCATGCCCAGGATGGCGATGCCGAGGAAGAGATAGAACATCCCCTTCTTGCCGATCTTGCGCTTGATGGCGGGCACGAGCGGCATGAAGATGAAGGCCGGAATGGTGCCGAGCCACATGAAGAGGGTGGTCAGCAGGGGGGTGGCGCCCACGTTGAAGGTCATGAAATAGGCGTCGGCCGCATTGCTCACGCTCATCATCGCGAAGGCGGTGATGAAGAAGAATGCAACGACGCGGAGAGGCTTGTTGCGGCCGAACTCCATCCAGAGGTCGCTCACCTTCACGTTGGCGGATTCCTTCTGGTCCATGACCACGCGCTCCTTGCACTGGGAGAAGCAGAAGAACAGCAGCGCCAGGCCCGCGAGGGCGAAGATGGTCATCGTGATGAACCAGGCCGGGGCGGCCTCGGGCGTGTTATAGACGGCCGTCATCTTGCCGGTGTCCGGATTCAGGACCTTCGGGGCGAAGATGGCGATGATCAGCGGCAGGGACTTGACGCACAGGGCGCCGAGATTCGCCATGAACATGCGGGTGCTGGTGAGGATGGTAATCTCGTTCGTGTCGCGGGTCAGGGAGGCGTTCAAGGCGCCATAGGGGACATTGACGAGGGTATAGCACATGGACATGCCCACATAAGTGATGTAGGCGTATACCAGCGAGCCGCTGAAGCCGTTCCAGAAGCACAGGATGGCGAGGCCAACGAGCGGAATGCCGCCCAGGATGAGCCAGCTGCGGTATTTGCCCCATTTCGGGTTGCCCTTGTCCACGATGGTGCCCACGATCGGATCCCACAGGACATCCACGAGGCGGACGATGAGGAACATCAGGGCCGCAGCGCCCGGGTCCAGCCCGAACACGTTCGTGTAGAAGAACAGGAGCCAGATCGAGATGGTCTGGTAGATGAGGTTCTGGGCCATGTCGCCGGCGCCGAAGCCGATGCGCTGGAGCCAGCTGAGCTTGTAAAATCCTTTGGAGGTGTTGTCTGTCATATGGGTTCAGGTATTATCGTTTGCTTTCAAGGATGACGGTCGCGGTGCGCTGTCCGACGGTTTTCTTGTCCTGGGGATGGATGTCGTTCCATTCACCGAGGTCCGCGTTGGGAACGAGATAGACCCCGTCGACCTTCTCCGCGGTGGCCCGCTGCTCTTTCTGGACGCGGTTCCAGCCCCAGTCGTTGTCGGTGAGTTCGGAGTGCTCGAAGGCGGCGAGTTCGATGATGTAGAAGGGGAGGGCGGCGTCACCGGTTTCCGACCGCCAGGAGTCCACCATCGTTTCCAGCAGGCTGCCGTAGTCGGCGGCGTTGTTGCAGTTGCTCTCGCCCTGGTACCAGATGACGCCGGCGAAGGGAAAGTCTTTCATCGGGGCGGTAATGGCGTTCCACAAGCCCGCGGGCTTGTACTGAAGGAAGACTTGGCCAGGACGCGCGGGCATCCTGCGGCCGTCCTTGTGTTCCCAGCCCGTCAGGAGGGAGATGTCCCCGTCAGGAGTCTCCAGGCTGTACCGTTTGTCCGGCACGGCGCTGGCCGGATTGCCGCCGCAGGCATACAGGTGGATTTCAATCTCATTCTCGCCCGCACGGAGGATGCCTTCCGGAACCGGGTAGTTGCGCGGGGGATACATATACGTGATATTTCCCACATAAACACCGTTCACGAACGTGGAATCCGCGTCGATGAGGGCACCGAGATGCAGGATGGAAGGCCCTTCCGGAGCCTTGTCCAGGGTGAATATCCGACGAAGGAAGTGACTGCCGTAGACATTCTCCCCCTTGCGGTCCAGGGCCCAGCCCTTGTCGAACAGGTTCACCGGACGCCACTTCGCGGCCGTGTTGGCCGGCAGCGCATTGTGCGCCTCCTGCCAGTCCGTGTAAAGCGTAGCGTTGAACCGGTTGATGCTGTCCAGATAGGCCGGCTGCTGGAAAAGATGCAGTTCGTCCAGGGCATAGCCCGGAAGCCGGGCTTCCTCGATCCAGGCCTCGACCGGCGACCCGCCCACGGCGTTGTTTATCATTCCCACGGGAACACCGGTAGCCTCCTGGAGGTAACGGGCCGTGAAGTAGCTCACGGCGCTCCAGGCGAGAGCGGTGGAATCGCTGTCCAGGACCTCCCAGCTGCCGCCGGGAAGCTCTTCGTCCGGGCCGTCGAAACGGTACCGCATCGGCACGTGGAAATAGCGGATCCGATCGTTAGCGTATCCCTTGATGTCGCCGGCGACTGCGTCCAGGCAGCGCTGTACGGGCAGTTCCATGTTGGACTGGCCGGAGCACAGGTAGACGTCGCCCACGAGGATATCCTTCACGACCGTACCGTTGGCTTCCAGCGTGAACGGGCCGCCGGCCTCCGTAGCGGGCAGCGCAACACACCAGTGGCCAGCCGTGTCGGCCACGGCTTTCAACGTCTTCCCCTGCCACCGGACCTTGACGGCGGCACCGGGCTCCGTGGTCCCATGGACGGGGATCTCCCGGCCGCGCTGGATGACCATTCCGTCCGCAACAGGAAGGGCGAACCGGGCGGGTGCAGGCTTGCAGCCTGCCGCAATCAGCAGGATGGCCAGGAAAGGAAGGAAATGCTTCATCATCGGGTTATCAGTTTTATCCGATGACAAAGTTACGCGTTCCCGAAGGGAATCTTTGACAAAAATAGGTCAGAGACTTTCAAAAAAGGAACAGAAATTCCAAAATCGTTACATAAACTGGCCGGGGAAGATCCTTACCGGGAAGTGAATTAATTCCTGGCCAGGCGTTCGATGACCGGATGCCCCTCCGCATCATGGATGGGCATTCCCAGGTCGTCGGAGCGGATGGCACTGTTCAGGAGCGAGTCGATGGGCGTCTCCAGCGGAGCGGCATCGGCCGGGAGGGGGCGCCTGGAGAACAATTGGAAATAACCCACGCAGGCATCGCGCCACCAGCGGGCGTCAGCGGCCTGGATGGCCAGTTTCCCGGAAGTCTGATCCCAAAGGGCTGGAGCCACGTAGGGCTTCAGCCCTTTCCAGGTCTCCCGGAAGCCGTCCGCCGTCCGGATGCCGCGGTCGTAGTGGAGGCAGATTTCGTCCCAGAGGGTGCGTCCGGACTTCATGGGATAGTCCCAGGGCAGGTGGTGGAACCAGAGCAGGAGATTCTCGGGGCAGGTTTCCGGGTCGTTGAGGGTCGATGCCCAGGGCTCATTGTACTGGTCCACGTTGCCGGAACCGCTGCGGGTGCGATCGAAACCGATCCCCGCGGAGTCGGCCTGGTGATAGTAGGCCGGGGTCCAGTCGGGACGGCCCAGTCGCTCCCAGGGCATGGGACCGTAGTGCGTACCTCCGAACAGATGGTGCAGTCCCAGGGGCATTTCGTAATCGACGACGGCTTCGCGGGAGGCCATCATCATCTCCCGGACAGGATCCACGAACTTCTTTCCGAAGGTCTTGAACGACATGCCGGCCGGCCGGATGAAGGTCTGGCGGATCCATTCGTCGGCAATCTCCTCCGCGGACAGTTCCGGATTCCAGGCGAGGCGGCCGAAAGCGTACCAGTTGGCCTGGGCGAACACATAGCCGCAGAAACCGGGATCCTGGCCCGTGTTGGCGACCCCGGCGATGGCGGTCACCATTTTCGCCACCGTGGATCCGGGACCGTCGCGGTAGGTATCGGCCTGGAGGCATTCTTCCCACGTCGTCCCGTGATAGGCCAGATGGTTGGAGAAGCCCAGGTATTCCTGCGTAATCTGGAACTCCATCATCATCTGCGTGTTACGGAGTTTTCCGAACAGGGGACTGAAGGGTTCGCGCGGCTGGAAGTCCACCGGTCCGTTCTTGATCTGGACGATTACGTTGTCGGCAAACTTCCCGTCCAGCGGAAGGAATTCCTCCACGGCCTGGTTGGCCCGGTCGGGGCTCGTGGGACTGTAGACGAAGGCCCGCCACATGACGATGCCGCCGTAGGGCTTCAGCGCCTCCGCCAGCATGTTCGCCCCGTCGGCGTGGGTGCGCCCGTAATCCTGCGGTCCGGCCTGGCCTTCGGAATTGGCCTTTACCAGGAAGCCGCCGAAGTCCGGGATGGCCCGGTAGATTTCCCGTGCCTTGTCCTTCCACCACCTCCGCACGGCGGGATCCAGCGGGTCGCCGCTGGTGAGCCCGCTCAAGGTGATGGGGCTGGTCCATTTGATGGACAGGTAGGTTCTGATGCCGTATTCGCGGAGGATGCCTGCGATCTTCGCCACCCGGGCGATATGTTCCGCATCCAGGATGAGCGGATTGGAATTCACGTTGTTGAGGACGGCTCCGTTCAGGCCCACGGAGGCACAGAGCTCTCCGTAGCGGCGGATGCGCTCCACCGGAATCTCCGGGGCGGTCCACTCCCACATGGACAGTCCCGCATAGCCGCGCTCCACAGTGTCGTCCAGATTGTCCCAGTGGTTCAGGATGCGGAGGTCGTATCGGGGCTTTTCGTGGATGTCCAACCCGGGGGCCGCCTGCCCCATCGTCTCCAGCCGCTGCAGGGCATACAGCCCATAGCGAAGGCCTGCGTCGGACCCGGCGTCCACATGACGGTGCCCGTCCGTATCGTCGTAGATATGGTATCCTTCCGCGGGCAGGGACTTGTCGACCTGCGTATCCACGGAGACGCGGATTTCGCTGATGGACCGGCCGGCGGCCAGCCAGAGGTCGGTTCCGTCTTGCAACGGGGCTTGTACGAACGAGTTGCAGGCGGAAAGCAGCACTGCGAAAGCGGTAAGCAAAGGGAATCTGTGCATCGCGGGGGTCTTTCTTTTTCACAAGATAGTCAAAATCCCTCAAAATTGATAGAATATGATGCAAACTTGCATATCCTTCTCCGGGAGAATCCCTAACTTGGTTGCGAAATAACCAAGCATATGAAAAGATTCCGTCTCCTGCCCCTGCTGCTCATCCTGGCTGCCTGCCAGTCCGAAGCGCCGGACCTCCGGCTCAACGACCTGGAATACTTCGAGCGCCAGGGCGTCAATGTCCTCGTGTTCAACAATCCCTTCAGCGGCGGATTCAACGATGAGAAGAATTCCGGCATCGAAGTGATCCACCACGGGGTCCGGACCATCCAGGGCGGTGCCGTCCGCCTGAGTCCCACGCCCGAACAGTGGGACCTGGTCCCGACGATGACGTCGCGCACGGTCGATTCGCTCGCGCAAAGCATCGAGGTAGGCATGCGCTATGACTGGTACGACTTTGATTCCCGCGTAGTCGTGACGGCCAAGGGAAAGGCGGTGGAGATTGCCGTATACCTGGACAAGCCGGTTCCTGAGGCATTGGCCGGGGAGGCCGGTTTCAACCTGGAATTCCTGCCTTCCCAGTACTGGAACAAGGCGTATCTGGTCGATGGAAGCCCCAACCGTTTCCCTCGCTATGCGGTCAGCGACACGAAAGTGCGTCCGAACGGGGAGAAAGTCCGCCAGTTCAAGGGCTACCGGACCTATGACGACCGGGGGACCGGCCAGTTCGTCGAGGCGCTGCCCCTGAGTACCGGGCACGAGTTCCTCCTGGCTCCGGACGATCCGGCGCGGATGGTGAAGGTTACCAGCGAGAGCGAGATCAGCCTCTATGACGGGCGGATGCTGGCCCAGAACGGCTGGTTCGTCCTGCGGAGCGTGCTCCCGGCCGGCCGGACCGGAAAGGTCCTCACCTGGACCGTGGAGCCGAATGCCATCCCGGGCTGGATCCGGGAACCGAACGTGGGCTTCTCCCAGATGGGTTATGTCCCCGGCCAGCCGAAGGTCGCCGTCATCGAACTGGACCGGAAGGACAAAGTCATGGGGTCCGCCTCCGTCTGGAAAATCGATGCCGACGGCTCCTCCCGCAAGGTGTTTTCCGGCCCAGTCAAGGTCTGGGGCGACTATTTCAAGTACAAGTATGCCCGGTTCGATTTCTCGGCGGTCACCGATCCCGGCGTCTATTTCCTCGAATACGGGGACACGCGGACGGGAAACTTCATCATCGACCCCTCCGTCTACGACAAGATCACCGTGGCGACGAGCGACGTCTGGATTCCCGTCCACATGAACCACATGGCGGTCCACGAGGCCTACCGCCTCTGGCACGGCGAGCCTTTCAAGGAAGGCTACCTGCAGGCGCCGCCGGGCACCGACCATTTCGACCTGCACTGGCAGGGTCCGACCACCGACACGCGCTTCAAGGCCCTGGAACTCATCCCCGGTCTGAATGTGGGCGGCTATTTCGATGCGGGCGACTTCGATATCGAAACCGGTTCCAACATCAGCGTGGTGATGAACCTCATCACCCTGTGGGAGCAGTTCCGTTCGGAACGTGACGAGACCTTCGTCAGCGAGGAACAGCGTTATGTCGAGCTCCACCGGCCCGACGGTACGCCGGATATCCTCCAGTACATCGAGCACGGCGTCCTGAACCTCGTGGCCCAGGCCGAGCAGATCGGCCACATGGCCCAGACCCTCTCCAATTCCGTCCTGGACAATTACCATCACCTGGGCGATGCCGCGGGCATCACGGACGGCCTGCATTACGATCCCCGCCTGAAACCTTACCAGAAGTCCGCCGACGGCAAATCCAGCGGTACCCCGGACGACATGTGGGCTTTCACCAGCCGGAACCCGGGCCTGGACCTGCAGGCGGCGACGATGTTTGCGGCTGCGAGCCGTGTCCTGGCCGACTATGATCCCGGCCTCGCCGCCCGTGCGCTGAAACAGTCCATCCGCCTCCAGGAGGAGGGGATGGAACTGATGGCCGCCGATACCACTACCCGGCGTCGGAACCAGTTCGGCAACATTTCCTCATCCTTGCAGCTTTATGTTTCCACGAAGGAGCCGCACTATCTGGAACAGTTTACCAATGCCGTATGGCCGGCTCTCGAGCGGGCGCCGATGTTTGCGCTCAATACCGCCCTGGATGCCGTCCCGTACCTGGATGACGCTTATAAGGAGAAACTGCGTCCCTATGTGGAGCAGTACCGTGACTATATCCTTCAGTTGGAGGAAGAGAATCCATACGGGGTTCCCATCGGCCTGGGCAACTGGGCCGGCGGCGGCCAGGTGACCAGTTTCGGCACCACCGTGTGCAACGCTTATCGCCATTATCCCGACATTATCGGCAAGGAACACATTTACAAGGCTCCTTCCTGGCTGTTCGGCTGCCACCCGTATCACAATTATTCCTGGGTAGCCGCCGTCGGTGCCGCCCGTCCCAAACAGGTCTTCTACGGCAACAACCGCGCGGATTTCTCCTTCATCCCCGGCAACATGGCCCCCGGTCTGTTGTTCCGCCAGCCCGACCATTTCGAGAACTACGACGACTGGCCCTTCCTCTGGGGCCAGAACGAAGGCACCATCGCCGGCAACACCGGCTACCTGATCTGGGGCGAAACCTTCCGCAGCGCCCTTGCTGAATAATCAGCCTTTCAGGTTCTTGACGAAGGCGGAAGGCGAGACGTTGAACTGCTTCTGGAAGCAGGTGGCAAAGTAGGAAGGGGAGGAGAAGCCCGTCATGTAGGCCACTTCGCTGATCCGGTATTTCTGGCTGGACAGCATTTCGGCGGCTTTCTTGAGGCGGCAGACACGGATGTACTCGTTGATGTTGAGGCCCGTGTTGGCCGTTACCTTGCGGTACAGGGTGGACTTGCTGGTTCCCAGTTCGGAGGTGAGCGTTTCGATGTTCAGGTCGGGTTCGGCCAGGTGCTTCATCACCGTTTCGTGGAGGCGCTCCATGAACTCCTGGTCCATGCCGCCCGTCACCATGGAGTTGAAATGGGTGAGCGGAGACTGGGTGAACTGGCGGTTCGCGATTTCCCGGTTCTTGAACAGGTTGGCGATGTTCGCCTGGAGGAGTTCGATGGCGAACGGTTTTTCGATGTAGCCGTCGGCACCGGCCTCCAGGGTGCCGATGCGGGTTTCCATGCCTACGGCCGCGGTCAGGAGGATGACCGGGATGTGGCAGAATTCGGTGGTGGACTTGATCCGGTTGCAGAGGGCGATACCGTCGATGCCGGGCATCATGATATCACTGACCACCAGGTCGATACGTTCCTTCCCGATGAGTTCCAGCGCGTCTTCGCCATTGGCGGCCACGAGGATGTTGTATTCCTCCGACAGCTGCTTGGCGAGATAGCCGCGCATTTCCGGGTCGTCTTCCACCACCAGGACGGTGTGATGCAGGTTGTCAATGGCGGAAGGCTGGTCCTCGGCTTCTTCCGCAGGACGGGTCGCGGGCATTTCCACGCGACCTTCCTGATGGACAGGCAGTTCCAGGACGAACGAGTTCCAATCCTTGACACTGCGGTCCAGCACCAGCGTGCCGCCGTGCAGGGCGGCGAGGCTCCGGGCGTAGGGAAGTCCCAGTCCGGTTCCCTTGCCCTGCCGGGCAGGACCGGCCTGGTAGAATTTCTCGAAGATCTGCTCCGTGTCCTGCTCCGGAATCCGGTCCCCGTCGCTGTCCACCCGGACCCGGACGGTGTCCGTCCCGGGCCGCGGCTCCAGGGACACTCGGACGTGTCCGCCTCCGTACTTGCAGGCATTGGAGAGCAGGTTTCCCAGGATCTTTTCTACCATCTCGGCCGCGCAATCGACGCGCTGGGGGCCTTCCGGAAGGAACAGGTCCAGCTGGATGTGCTGGTCCTTGGCTACCGGGCTGAACCGGTCGCAGACCTTCCGGACCAGGGCGGAAAGGTCGTTGGAAAGGAAGACCGGACGGACTTCCATCTTTTCCATCTTCCGCAGGTCCAGGAGCTGGTTGGTCAGGCTCAGGAGCCGGTCGGCATTGGCCTGCATGGTCAGGAGTTCCTGCTTGTTGCTTTCCGTGTAGTTCCCGCTGGCGATAATCTTGTCCAGCGGCATCTTGATCAGGGAGAGCGGCGTCCGGATTTCATGGGTGATGTTGGTGAAGAAGTTGATCTTCGCGTCATACAGGTCTTTCTGGCTTTGCGACTCCATCTTCTCCACTTCCCGGGCCATCCGGATCTGGCGGAGATGGTCCCATTGCAGTCCGATCAGGTACAGGATAGCCAGGAAGAGGGCGATATAGAGCGCGATGGCGGCCTTGGACCAGTAGAAAGGAGGAACGATCTCGATATCAAGCGACCGGGTAGAGTCGCGCCGGGAACCGACTCCGTCCACGCGGAACCGGTACTTGCCGGGAGCCAGGTCCGTATAGGTGGCTTCGCCGTCGTAGGAGAAATCCTGGATGGATTTCCGCTTTCCTTCCAGGGTGGTGCGGAAGAGCCCGGTGCGGGAGGACTGGAAACTCGGAGCCGCATACCGGATGGTCAGGCTGGAGAGATCATTATAATGGATGCGGACCTTCCTGGAACGGATCGTCGATTTTCCTTCTTCGGTCACCCGGAATGTGCCGTTGGGACCGGTCCCGAAGATTTCGGTGATGTAGAGCTGCACCGGTGTTCTGTTTCCCTGTCCGGGTGGCGTGAATCCGATGAGTCCCTGGCTGGTTCCGAAGAGAAGCCGTCCGCTGGAGGTGGAGCAGGCGGAACCGTAGGAAAACTGATTCATCGTGTTTCCGTTCTCCTCCTGGTATATCTCCCGGATGGTCAGGTCGTCGGGAGCCAGCTTTACAATGCCGTGGGTGGTGGTGAGCCAGAGGACCTGGTCCAGGTCCTCCAGGATACAGCAGGTGATGGAGGAGGGGAGACCGTTCTTGCGGGAGATGTTCCGGAAGTGGAAACTGCCGGAAGTGATTTCGTCGAGCCCGGTAAAACAGGCGCCGCCCGCTTCCGTGAGTACCCAGATCCGGTGCCGGCTGTCCTCCCGGATGCTGGTGATATAGTCGGAGGTCAGGCCGAAAGCCGGGTCATTGGCCGTAATATGCTGATATCCACCTTCCTTCCCCGTCCAGACGCCGTGGCCGTAAGAGCCGATCCAGAGACTGCCCCGGGAATCTTCGTACAGGGCATGGATGAAAGCGCTGCCGAATTCCGGACAGGACTGGAAGCGGTCCTGTGTCCGGTCATAGCGGTACAGTCCCGCCGTCGTTCCCAGCAGGATGTCGCCGGAACGGGTCCGGGCGACGCAGGCGGCGGACAGGTCGGAAAGATAATTCTTCTGGACCTTCCGGGAGGGAAGATCCATCCGGAAGACGCCTTTGCCGAAGGTGGCGATCCACAGTTGTTCCCCGTCCAGGACAAGCCCCTGAATGTTGAGGACACTGCCGTCCGGTCCCGGGAAGGTCAAATCCTCCACGGTCCCGTCCGAGAGGTCGAGCAGGACCAGTCCGCCGTCTTCTGCGCCGGCCAGGACATGTCCGTCATCCACGGTGACCAGTGGACGGATCATGTCGCCGGGAAGGTCTCCGCCGGATTTGCGCCCCCTGTACCGGATGACGGAAGACGTCGGATTGCGCCGCAGGCAAAGGCCGTTGTAAAACAGTCCGACCCAGAGATTGCCCTGGCGGTCCATGAGCATGGACCAGATATCCTCGCCGGCGAGGGAGTCCGGATCGGACCGGTCGTGGGTGAAGTACTGTTGGCCGTTCCCGTCTATCAGGATGAGGCCATGGTCGGTTCCCAGCCAGCAGCGGCCGTTGCGTTCGGGGACGATGCAGCGGATTTCCCCGGCCCCGGTCCGGTAGAGGGAGGTGGTCGTATTGGTGAGGATGTCGGTCCGGAGGACAAGTCCGCCGGGAGCGGAGGAAAGGATGTGTCCCGCCTCGTCCGAAACGATATCCTGGCGGGAAAACCGTTCACCCTGGCCGTCGCGGATTTTTTCAAACTGGTTGCTGATGGTATTGTAACGGTACAGGTCTCCTCCGGAGGAAAGGAACCAGATGCTTCCGTTGCTGTCCGCTTCGACCGTATCGCTGCGGAAAAGTGCGGAGGGAGAATAGTCCAGCAGGACTTGGCGGGAAGGGTCCCAGCAGAAAATGTCCTCATTGGCGAACCACACCATCCCGTTCCGGTCGATGGCGATGTCCGCTCCTCCGACCAGTCCGCCCTTGGTGTTCCGGTGGATGGCCTTCGTTTCTCCGGTATTCAGGTCATGGTAGCCGATGCCGCGCGTGGTTATGAACCAGAGCCGGTGTTCCCGGTCTTCCGCGAGGCTCATCGCCAGCCCTTCCAGGATATCGCAGGATGCGTCTTCCAACAGTTTGAAATGGAGACCGTCGTACATGCAGATACCTTCACGCGTACAAAGCCAGATCAGTCCGTTGCTGTCCTGGAAAATGGAGCGGACGGAATTGTCGGGGAGTCCGTCGTCGGTACTGAAATTCCGGAAACGGACATTCTCGGAAAGGGCGGTCAGCGGCAGGAGGGCGGCTGCCAGGATGGAAAGGAATAGGCGTTTTGTCATACTCTTCGTTCGTGGCTGCAAGTTACTAAAAATACCCTTCAATTTCGGTTCAAACGCTTTCAAAAATCCGCCAGATGGGGTACCGGATGGCCCCAACTTTCCCAAAATGGTCGATTTATATCCGATTTCGGTCATGATTTGAAAGTCTGCACATATATAAAAAGGTACATTTGCCACCGGCTGCATAAGCACAAAACTTTTCAAACCATAATCAACTAACCAAAAAACAACGCTGTTTATGACAAAGCATTTGTTTGCAAAGATGGTCGCCGCTGCGATGATCGCCGTGGCAGGCCTGCTGGGCGGGACGCTTGCGTCTGCCCAGAACCGTGCCATCAGCGGAACGGTTGTCGATGCCACCGGAGCGCCCGTCGTGGGCGCCGCCATCGTGGTCGTCGGCAATACGTCCATCGGCGCAGTTTCCGACATGGACGGTACTTTCCGTCTCAACGTTCCGGCCCGTCTTCAACATCGTCCTTCAGGAAGACACTGAATTCCTGGATGAGACCGTGGTCATCGGTTACGGTGTCCAGCGCAAGAGCGACCTGACCGGTTCCGTCGCTTCGGTCCGTGCCGAAGACCTTCAGAACCGTTCCACCTCCGACGCTGCTCTCGCCCTCCAGGGCAAGGCCGCCGGTGTCCAGGTCGTGCGTGCTTCGGGAGCTCCCGGCAAGGCCGCTGATATCCGCGTCCGCGGTTACTCCTCCAACTCCGGTAATATCGGACCGCTCCTCATCGTGGACGGCCTGAAGGTGGACAACATCCAGTACCTGGATCCGGAAATGATCGAATCCATGGAAGTCCTGAAGGACGCCGCCTCTGCCGCCATCTACGGTGCCGAGGCCGGTAACGGTGTCGTGCTCATCACCACCAAGTCCGGTAAGAAAGGTGAAGGAAAAGTCTTCTACAACAACCAGTTCACCCTCTCCAGCCTGTCCAACAAGCTGGACATTATGAACGCTGCCGACTACATCGCTTTCGAAAAAGCTTGCGGTTACCTGAGCGACCAGGCCCTCAACGATGCCCATTATGACGGCCTCGACGTGGACTGGAGTAAGGAAATCTTCACCCCCACCTGGAGCAACCGCCACACGGTGGGCTTCTCCGGCGGTAACGACCGGGGTAATTTCTTCGCTTCCATCAACAACGTCCACGACAATGGTATCGTCCGCGGAGACAAGGATGTCTACAACCGTCTGACCTTCCAGGTCAATGCCGATTATAAGATCAAGGATTGGCTGACCGTCGGTGTGAACAATTCCATCGAGCGTTGGAGCAGAAAGACTGTGTCCGAGGCGGATGACAACGGTTCCTTCATGCTTTCCGCCATCACTTCTTCCCCGCTGTTCCCCGTCAGTGGTGACGAGGCTTTGCTGAACAAGTACTATCCGGCGATGGTCGACTACCAGAGCAAGGGTTATACCTTGATTACCGATCCGGATTCCGGCCTTTATTGGCTTCCTCCCCGTATCGGCTCCACCCAGTCCGGCCACCCGTTCGTCCGGCGTGACTCGTCCGACGACTCCAGCGGCGGCTTCAGCGTCCGTGGCGTCGCCTTCCTGAACTTCATGCCTTTCAAGGGCTTCACCTTCACGTCCCGCTTCGGCTATCGGATCTCCCAAAACAACACCCACAGCTATTCTGCTCCTTATTATAGCAGCAACACGGTCAAGTCCGACAACTACAGCATTTCTGCTGCCGCCAACGACAGCTGGTACTATCAGTGGGAGAACTTCGCAAACTACAACCGTACTTTCGGCCGTCACGACATCGGCGCCATGGCCGGTATGTCCTACTGGGAGAATAACTGGGACAACGTGAGCGCCAGCGCTTCCGGTACCAATATCCTTCAGGGATACGCGGAGAACTTCCGTTATCTGGACTTCCTCCTGAAGGACGGTGTAACCAGGAATATGAACAATGCTCCCGGCCGTCAAGCCAGCCTGTCCTACTTCGGCCGTCTGACGTATTCCTATGACAACCGGTACAGCCTCCAGGCCAACTTCCGTGCCGATGCGTTCGACTCCTCCAAACTCCCGTTGGACAAGAAGTGGGGTTACTTCCCGTCCGTGTCCGCCGGTTGGACCATCAGCAACGAGTCGTTCTTCAAGAACAATGTGGATCGCAGCGTCGTCAGTTTCCTCAAGCTCCGTGCCTCCTGGGGTATCAACGGTAACATCAACGTGCTGGGCAACTATCCGTACTCCACTTCCATCATGGCGAACAAGGTGTACTATCAGTACGATCCTGATGCCACGACCCTGTCGCTGGGTTCCATTCCTTCCGGTCTGGCAAATCCTGATCTGAAGTGGGAAACTTCCGTGCAGACGGACTTCGGTCTCGATGCCCGCATGTTCAGCGACCGTCTCACCATCGGTATCGACTACTTCGACAAGAACACCAAGGACCTGCTGGTCGGCGTGCCTCCCGTGAAGGAAGTCGGTCTTCCCGCTTTCGGTGATTTCGGCGTCGGCACCACGGTGACGATGAACGCCGGCTCCGTGAACAACAAGGGTATAGAAGTCGAACTCGGCTGGCGCGACCAGATCGGTGATTTCGGCTATGGCATCAACGCAAACGCCTCCTGGCTGAAGAATATGGTGACCTATGTCGATCCGAACGTCGGCCAGATTACGGGCCGCGTCCCTCAGGGTTGCGAAATGGGCACTTACTTCGAGGAAGGCCACAGCATCTGGTATCTTCTCGGTTACAAGGCCGTCGGTTTCGACAACGAAGGCAACACGCTCTATGAGGCTGCGGACGGCAGCCAGACCACCTCTCCTTCCCAGTCCGACCGTGTCGACCTCGGTTCCGGTATCCCGAACCTCCTCTATGGTATCACGATTAACGTCAATTGGAAGAACTTCGATCTGACCATCTTCTCCAACGGCACCGCCGGCAGCAAGATTTTCCCGACTTCCTGGCGTCCTGACCGTAAGGAGTGCAACACCTACTCCTACTATTGGGCCAATTCCTGGGACAACCCTGCTATCGGTGACAAGGCTAACGCCAAGTTCCCGGCCGCTGACAAGTGGTCCACCCCGTCCTTCTCCTCCTCGCTGACCCTGTTCGACGGTTCCTACTTCAAGATCAAGCAGATCCAGTTGGGTTACACCCTTCCGAAGAACCTGACCAAGAAGATCGCCGTCAACAACCTCCGCGTCTTTGCCGCCCTGGACAACTACTTCACCTTCTCCAAGTACATCGGTCTGGATCCGGAGACCGCCACCAACGGTGGTTCCGCCGCTGGTATCGACATGGGTAACTACCCGACCGCGAAGTCCCTGATCCTTGGTCTCAACCTCGAGTTCTAACCCTAGAATGACAACGGATATGAAAAAGATTTTTATTGCTCTGATTGTTGCTGCCGCTTCCCTGATGTTCGTGGGATGCGAGAGTAAACTGGACATCCCTCGCAAGGGTGTCGTCGACCTGTCGACTTTCTATCAGACCGACGCTGATGCCGAATCTGCGCTCGTGGCTGCATATTATACGGCCGGCCGTTTCTTTTCCAACACGATGTGGACTTCCGCCGGCTGGAACGACTGCCCGTTCCTCTCGATGTGGGAGTACGCTTCCGACGAGATTTATGTCGCCGGTTCCGATAAGACCGACGGTCAGTCCGGTAACGAGATCCAGGCTTTCCGCATGGATTACAACAACTCGCTGATTGCCGGAACGTATGAGTGCTACTATATGATTATCAAGGCCTGCAACGACGTGCTCGACAACTTTGCCGAAGCCGCCGACACGCAAGTTAAGAAGCGCTGCGTCGCCGAGGCCCGTGTTCTTCGTGCCCAGGCTCAGCTGCTCCTCGCCCTTGCATGGGGCACCGCTCCGATTGTCGAAAGCAACCTCCCGGGTGATGCCAAGCCCGAAAATGCCGAGTCCCAGGACGCGGTTCTCCAGTGGGTTGCCGATGAGTGCGACAAGGCTATTCCCGACCTGACCTCCAAGACCTCCGTCGATGACAAGAAGGGTGCCGTGAAGGTGACCAAGGAGTTCGCCTATGCCCTCAAGGGTAAGGCTCTTATCAGCAAGCACGACTATGCCGGTGCGAAGACCGCCCTCAAGCAAGTGATCGACTCCAAACTCTATGCGCTGGTCCCCGGCGAGCAGATGGCTTCCCTGAACCATCACAGCGGCCGCGCCACCACCGAGGCTGTGTTCGAACTCAATTTCGATTGGTTCGAAGGCATGGATTCCTATGGCCGTACCCAGCCGAACTTCCGCTGGCTCTGGTCCTGGCGTTCTGACCACATGAACTCGCCCACCGGCGAGGGTACCGAATTCGTTCCCGGCGGGTGGGGCTGGGTCAACCCTTCCCAGAAGTTTGTGGACAAGATCATCGCGTATGACGGACTGGATTCCTATCGCCGGAAGGCTTGGATCAAGACCTATGATGAGGTTCTTTACGAAATGCCTTATTCTTCTGATTTTGAAACAACGGATGAAGGCAAAACGGTTCCCAAGGCTGGTTGGACCCTCGCCGACAAGAAGAAGGACGCATCTCGTGGCGTGTATGATTCCGGTCTTTATGGCCACGTGGGTTACTTCATGTGGAAGCGCCTCTTCCGTGTGGAAGACCGAGTGCTGGCCGACGGTAACGTCGCCAACTGGAACCTGACTCTCATGCGTTACGCCGAGGTGCTCCTTCTCTACGCGGAGGCCTGCGCCCAGACCGGTGATGACGGCTCTGGCCTCGCCGCGCTGAAACTCGTCAACGAGCGTGCAGGCGGCAAGACGAAGGTCACTGCCTGCGACATGGAGACGGTCAAGACCGAGAAGTTCCTCGAGGGCTGGCTGGACGGTACCCGCTTCCAGGACCTCATTCGCTGGGGTGATGCTGCCAAGGAACTGGCTGACAACGGCAAGTACTATCCGACTTTCTACGATGCCATGTCCAAGGATGGTGAATCCGAACACCGCGGCTACATCGACGCTAGCGACGCTGACTGGTGCTCCAAGCTGTACTCGGTGGGCTTTAAGTCGGGCAAGAGCGAACTCTTCCCGTTCCCGTTCAACGAGATGCAGCTGAATCCGAACCTGGTCCAGAACCCGGGCTATTGATCCTTACTGACATTGATCCGGGCCGGGGTGATACCCGACCCGGGTCCCAAACACAAACACTGCACCCATGAAGAAGGTCTTTCTTTCAATGGTTGCCGCACTGACTGTACTGACCGCAACCGCCCAAGACAAAAATTTCCACATTTTCCTCTGCTTCGGGCAGTCGAACATGGAAGGAAACGCCCGTATCGAGCCGCAGGATTCCGTGAACGTCCCGGATGCCTTCCTGAACCTCTCCGCCGTGGACTTCTCCGACAAGTCCCGGAAGATGGGGAAATGGTACAAGGCCATGCCGCCGCTGTGCCGCGAGAACACCGGCCTCACCCCGGTCGATTATTTCGGCCGCACCCTGCTGGAGAACCTGCCGGAAGGGCACAAGGTGGGTGTGGTGCATGTCGCCGTGGGCGGCATCAGCATCGACGGCTTCCTGCCGGAGAGGATCGACGCGTATGCGAAGACGGCTCCGGAGTGGATGAAGCCCATGCTGGCAGCCTATGACGGCCATCCGTACGACCGGCTCGTGGCCATGGCGAAGAAGGCCCAGAGAAAGGGGGTCATCTCCGGCATCCTGATGCATCAGGGCGAGACGAACACCGGCGACCCGAAGTGGCCGGCCGACGTGAAGACCGTCTATGAGAACCTCTTGAGGGATCTGAAGTTGAAGGCCGAAGACGTTCCGCTCCTGGTGGGCGAAGTGGTCGCGGCGGACCGGGGCGGCGTCTGCGCCGCGCACAACGCCGTCATTGACACGCTGGACCGCGTGATCCCCACGGCCCATGTCATCCCGGCCGACGGCCTTCCGCAGAACTTCGACTTCCTGCATTTCAATGCGGCCGGGTACCGGGAACTGGGCAAGCGCTATGCCGCGGAAATGCTCCGGATCTGGGGCATTCCCTATACGCCCGAACGCGATTATCATCCGGCCAGCCCCTCTTCCCCGCTGGTGAGCATGATGGGGGCCGTGACTTTTAATCTCCAGGCGCCTGACGCCAAGGAGGTTTTGCTTTCCAGCCAGTTCCTGAAGGAACCCGTGCCCATGAAGAAAGGGCGTAACGGCCTCTGGACCATAACTGTTACTCCGGAAAAGCGCGACATCTACCCGTATAACTTCATCGTGGACGGTGTCTCCATCTCCGATCCGCTGAACAAGGACATCTTCCCGAACGAGACTTTCAAGGCCTCCCTGGTGGAGATTCCGGCGATGCCGCCCTTCCGGTTCGGTCCGGAAAGCAACCGGCAGCCGCAGGCGGAAGAGGGTGTTCCTTACGGCATCCGCGATGTGCCGCACGGCAAGGTGACCCATTGCACTTACCGTTCCACCGTCCTGAACGACTGGCGTCCGCTCGTGGTTTACACGCCTGCAGGATATGAGACTTCCGACAAGGAATATCCAGTGCTCTATCTCATCAGCGGCACCACCGACACGGAAGAGACCTGGTACAAGGTGGGAAAGCTGAATACGATCCTGGACAATCTCATTGCCGCCGGCAAGGCCGAACCGATGGTCGTAGTGATGCCATACGGCAATATGGGCACGACCCCGATGCCCACGTCCATGGCCGCGACAAAGATGTATGCGACCTTTGCGAAGGAATTGACGGAGTGCATCATGCCGTATGTACAGGATAACTTCCGCACGGTGAACGACCGCGACCACCGCGCCATCGCAGGCTTCTCCCGCGGCGGCGGACAGGCGCTCTTCAGCGCCCTTTCACATCCTCAGCTGTTTGCCTGGCTGGCCTCCTACAGCGCTTACCTTACACCTGAGATGATGGATACCTGTCTCCCGCAGTACGCGGCCAATCCGTCCCTCATCAATCAAGGTTTCAAGCTGTTGTGGTATGGTGTGGGGACCGAGGATTTCCTGTATGAACAAGTCGTGAAGAACCGTGATTACCTGGATCGGAAGGGCATCAGGCATGAGGACCTGACCACCAGTGGCGGCCATACCTGGATGAATGCCCGCGCCTACCTGAACGAAACCCTGCAGAAATTCTTCAAATGAAAAAGATACTGACCGCATTCCTGGCGTTGACCGCCAGTATCGTCGTTTTCGCACAGACGCCCGCCTCCACCAATGTGCCCACCAAGGAATACCCTTGCGTGGACGCTGAAGGGCGCGCCACCTTCCAGATCGCCGCGCTTGCGGCGACGGAGGTGCAGGTGGATATCTGCAATAAGAAGTATCCTCTCACGAAGGATGGAAACGGTGTCTGGACCGGTACCACGGACCCGCTGGTGGTAGGCTTCCACTACTACGCACTTCTCGTGGATGGTGTCCGGGTCAACGATCCCAACAGCGAGACATTCTATGGCTGCAGCCAGCAGACAAGCGGCATCGAGATCCCCGAGAAGCCGGAAGTGGCTGCGTATTATACATTTAACCCTGCGGTTCCGCACGGACAGGTGCGCGAGTGCCAGTACTGGAGTGATATCGAGAAATCGGTCCGCACCTGCTATGTCTACACGCCGGCCGAATATGAGAAGGGCAGGAAAAAGTATCCTGTGCTATACCTGCAGCACGGCATGGGTGAGGACGAGCGCGGTTGGCACGAGCAGGGCATGATGGCCAATATCCTGGACAACAGCATTGCCGCCGGCAAGAGCGTCCCGATGATCGTGGTGATGGACTACGGTAACTGCGGCTACGGCTTCGGTGCCAGGAAAGGGGAGACCATGGCCGATTTCGGCACCTCCTTCTATCCGATTCTCCTCGATGAGATCATCCCCTTCATTGAAAGGACTTTCCGCGTGAAGACCGACCGGGAGAACCGGGCAATGGCCGGCCTTTCCTGGGGCGGCCACCAGACCTTCGACGTCGCCCTGGCGCATCTGGACAAGTTCGCCTGGATGGGCACTTTCAGCGGTGCCATCTTCCTGATGCCGGGCGCGGACTTCAAGACCCTCTACAACGGCGTGTTCGCCGATGCCGCCAAGTTCAACCGGCAGGTGCATTACCTGTTCATGGGCATGGGCTCCGAGGAGAACTTCGGCGCCGACCGTTTCGTCACGTCCTTGCATGAGATCGGCATCAACGCGACCTATTACGAATCCCCGGGGACGGCCCACGAATGGCTTACCTGGCGTCGCTGCCTGAACGAATTCATTCCCCATATCTTTCAGAAATAGCCATGAGACGATATCTTCTTCTTCCCGTTGCCGGGCTGCTGCTTTCAGCCGGCCTGCTGGCCCAGAATCCGGTCATCCGGGACCAGTTCTCCGCCGATCCTACCGCCCGTGTGTTCGAAGGGAAGGTATGGCTGTATGCTTCCCACGACATCATCAGTCCGGTGGAACCCGAACGGAGGTGGTTCTGCATGGAAGACTATCACGTTTTTTCCTCGGAGGACCTTGTCAACTGGACGGACCACGGCGTAATCCTGGACCAGAAGGACGTTCCCTGGGGTAATCCTGAAGGCTATTCCATGTGGGCGCCGGAATGCGTGTACCGGAACGGGAAATACTATTTCTACTTCCCGGATGCGCCCAAGTCCGGCCGCGGCTTCGCCATCGGCATGGCCTCCGCCAACCATCCTGACGGTCCCTTCACGCCCGAGAAAAACAGCATCCAGGGTGTCTTCGGCATCGATCCGACCGTCCTGGTGGCTTCGGACGGCAATGCCTACATCTACTGGTCCGGCATGGGGTTCCAGGGCGCCAGGCTCAAGGACAACATGACCGAACTGGACGGCCCGGCCGTCCGGCTGGACGGTGAACTCCCGAAAGAAGGAGGCTTGAAGGAAGGTCCGCACGTGTTCGAGCGGGAAGGCAAGTTCTATCTGACCTACCCATGGGTGCAGGACCGTACCGAGGCCCTCGTGTATGCGATGAGCGACAGCCCGCTGGGCCCGTTCGAATACAAGGGCAAGATCATGGAGAAATCCCCGAACGAGTGCTGGACGAACCACCATTCCTTCGTGGAGTACAAAGGGCAGTGGTATCTGTTCTATCACCACAACGATTATTCCCCGACGTTCGACAAGAACCGCTCCGTCCGCATCGACAAGGTCCGGTTCAATCCGGACGGCACCATCGAGCAGGTCACTCCGACCCTTCGCGGCGTGGGTGTCACGTCGGCCAAAGGTCCCGTCCAGCTGGACCGCTACAGCGGTGTCTGCCATTATGGCGCCTATCTGGATTTCCTGGATGCCTCGAATCCCTGGGCCGGCTGGTACATCCTCCTGTCGCGTCCGGCGACCTGGGTCCGCTATGACGAAATCGAGTTCGGAGAGACCGCGCCTGCATCGGTGACCTTCCGCATCCGCTGCCCGGAAAAAACCCGTGTGATGCTCCAGACCGGGGATGAAAAGTCCATCGGCTCGTACGGACTTCCTGCCGCCAGGGACTGGAGCGAAATCCGCCTGCCGCTGGAAACCGCGGTGACGGGTCTCCAGAACATCAAACTGATCGTGGAGGAAGGAAACGGTCTCCAGGTCGATTGGATTTCCTTTGAATGATCCGGTCATGAGACGCCTGTTGATACCCCTCATGCTGGCCGGACTTCTCCCGGCCTGCCGTCCGGCTCCCCAGGAGGGAGTCGCCCTGTTCGAGTGTTTCTCCTATGAGGGAAAGGATGCCGTTTATGCCAGGAATCCGCTTCCCGGCTCTGATGTGGTGTACAACCCCATCCTGCCGGGCTGGTATTCCGATCCCAGTATCTGTACGAACGGGGAAGGGGATTATTTCCTCGTGACATCCACGTTCAGTTATTTCCCGGGTGTTCCCCTTTTCCACAGCCGCGATTTGGTGAACTGGAAGCAGGTGGGCCACGTCCTGGACCGTCCGTCCCAGCTCGTGAACCTGGACCGCCAGCATACGAGCGGCGGAATCTTCGCCCCGGACATCCAGTACAATCCGAAGAACCGGACGTACTATATGATTACCACCAACGTGGGCGCAGGCAACTTCGTCGTGAAGACGCAGGATCCGTTCGGCCCCTGGTCCGACCCGATCCTGCTTCCGCAGGTCCAGGGCATCGATCCGTCCCTGTTTTTCGATGACGATGGCAAGGCGTATATCGTGAACAACGATGATGCGCCGGACGGAAAGCCCGAATACGACGGCCACCGGACGATCCGGATCGTAGAGTACGACGTGGAGAACGACTGTACCATCGGCGAAAGGAAGATTATCGTGGACAAGGGGGTGGATCCTTCCCGGAAACCCATCTGGATCGAAGGACCGCACCTGTACAAGATAGAGGGAAAGTATTACCTGATGTGTGCGGAAGGCGGTACGTCCGACCAGCATTCGGAAGTGATTTTCCGGAGCGATGCGCCGATGGAGGGTTACCAGCCCTGGAACCGCAATCCTATCCTTACCCAGCGCCATCTCGCTGCCGACCGTCCCGATCCGGTGACCTGCGCCGGCCATGCCGACCTGGTCCGGACTCCGGAGGGCGAGTGGTGGGGCGTTTTCCTGGGTTGCAGGCCGCTCAAGGCGGGATTCGAGAATCTCGGGCGTGAAACTTTCCTTCTCCCGGTACGCTGGTCGGAGGATGGTTTCCCGTTCTTCCTGGAAGGGGAGGAAACGGTTCCCGTCGTTGTCCGTCATCCCGGTACGACCGTGGGCGAGGTTCCCACTTTCGGCAATTTCAAGGTGGAGGATTCCTTCGATGGAGACGCGCTTGGGATGGAGTGGATGACGCTTCGCGGTCCGGCTGACGGGCTGTATGACATCCGGGACGGAGTCCTGGCGCTCCGGTGTTCCCCGGCACGCGCGACCCGTTTCGAGACTCCGGCCTTGATTCTCAGACGATTACAGCATCACGTATTCACCGCTTCCACGCGTATGCGTTTCACTCCGGTGGGGGACGAAGCGGCCGGAATGCTCCTGTATAAGGATGAACGGCACCAGTATTTCCTGAAGGTTTGCCTGCAGGATGGCCGGACTGCCGCCGTGCTGGAGAAAGTGGGCATGGATTCCGTGGTATTGGGAAGTGTCCCGTTGCCGGAGAATACGCGGACCGTGGACCTTTCCATCGCTTCGGACGACGGTCTTACTTTCCGTTTCCAGTGCGCCGTTGACGGAGCCGGGCCGCTCACCGTGGCGGAAGGGGTGGACGCCTCCAGTCTTTCGACCGCCATGGCTGGCGGATTCACGGGAACCACCATCGGTCTGTACGCAGTCCGTTGACAGATTTAACATTTCTTCAAGATATGAAAAGAATCCTCATGGCATTGACCGCCCTTGCCGGATCCCTGACCCTTCTGGCGCAGGCTCCGTCCACCGGCGGTCCGGTCTATTCCGACTCCTCGACCAACCTGGAGAAATACCTGGTGCCCGCTTCCGGGGAGGAAGCGGCGCCCGATGCGGACGGATTCCTCCGCCGTTGGCTGCTGCTGGACCCCATCAGCAAGCCCAACCGCAGCAATACGGTATTCACGGACAGCTACCTCCGCGAGGTTTTCGCCGTCCCGTATTTCCGCGGCCAGCTCGGCGATGTCCTGCCCAAGGACGGCTCCAAGATCAAGGTGACCGTCGAATACCAGCCGCCCGTGGACCTGTCCGGTGGACGCCCGATGTGGTCGAATGAACCGGTCGTCTATGAGAAGAAGGTGCGGAAACTCCAATGGCACGCCTTTGACAGCCAGCGCTTCAACGTGAAGCTGTTCCGTTTTGCAACCAACCTGACCGAAGACCGGTACGGCGTGATTTTCTGGGCCGTGACCGTCGTGAACTGCGAGGAGGACATTCCGAATGTCCGGCTCGCAGTCGGTTCCAATTCGGCTTCGATGTGGTGGGTGAACGGGGAAGAGGCCCTGATCCTGTCCGGTGACCGGCGGATGGTGGCGGACGACGGGGCTTCCCGCCGCCTGACCCTGAAGAAAGGCCGCAATGTCATCTGGGGCGCCGTCATCAACGGACCCGGCATGAGCGATTTCTGCGCCCGTTTCATCGATGAGGACGGCCATCCCGTCCGCAACATCACCCTCAGCACGAAGTAACCATGAAACATCATCTTCTCCTTGCGGGCCTCGGCGCCCTTATTGGTCTTTCCGCAGCCGCCCAGGTGGGCGCTCCCTATATCCACGATCCGTCCACCATCATGGAGTGTGATGGGAAATACTACACCTTCGGTACCGGAGGCGGCGGTCTTATTTCCGCCGACGGCTGGGTGTGGAACGGCGGTGCCGTCCGTCCCGGAGGCGGTGCGGCGCCGGATGCCATCAAGATCGGTGACCGCTATCTCGTAGGCTACAGTTCCACCGGCGGCGGACTCGGCGGCGGTCACGCCGGCCGTATCCTGACGATGTGGAACAAGACCCTGGACCCGAACTCTCCGGACTTCGCTTTCAGCGAGCCTGTCGAGGTGGCCCATTCGGAAATGGACGAAGACTGCGACGCCATCGACGTCGGTTTCCTGATGGATGACGACGGCCGCCTTTTCTGCACGTACGGCACCTATTTCGGCAACATTCGCATGGTCGAACTCGATCCTGCGACCGGGGGGCGTCTGCCCGGTAACAAGGCCGTGGATGTCGCCATCGACTGCGAGGCGTCCACGATGATGTACCGCGATGGATGGTATTACCTGCTGGGTACCCACGGAACCTGCTGTGACGGAGTCAATTCCACGTATAATATCGTGGTCGGCCGTTCCCGCAAGCCGACGGGTCCGTTCCTGGACAATGTGGGCCGCGACATGCTCCGGGGCGGCGGCAAGATGGTCATCGCCGCGGAGGAGCGCATCTTCGGCGCCGGACACTTCGGCCGTTTCATCGTAGAGCCGGGCGTGGAGAAGATGTCCCTTCATTTCGAGGCCGACCTGGACCGCAGCGGCCGGAGCGTCCTCGCTATCCGTCCGATCCTGTGGAAGGACGGCTGGCCCGAGGCGGGCGAACTGCTGAAAGACGGAAATTACAAGATCCTCTCCCGCCGGCGCGGCTATGCCCTGGAACTGGCGGTGGACTTTGTCCGTGCCCAGGGCGGCATGCGTTTCTGGGGCCGGCAGGATGAACCGCTGGTAGTGCTTGAGGGACAGAAACTCGAAGATGTGTCCGCCGACTGGCCGGAGGGGGACATCCCTGTCCGTGCCAACGACTACATGGCCCGTCCGCACCAGAAATGGACGATCGAGGCCGTACCCGAGGCGGGTGGTTATCTGGGTGGACCGTATTACAAGATTGTCATCGAAGGGACCGGCCGGGCCCTGGCAGCCGCCGAGGGTGCCGAACTCGTTACCGTGCCGGCGTTCACCGGCGCTCCCGAACAACTCTGGCAGATTGACCAGCTGATCGACGGGACCTACCGCATCATGCCGAAGTCCATTCCCGGTTGCGGGGAGCGTCTGTGTCTCTATTCCGTCGCCGACAGCACGCCCACCCTTTCGAAGTTCGATTTTGAGAACGACAACGCGAAGTGGGACCTCAAATTGCATTGATATGAGGAAAATCCTTTCAGGCTTGATCCTGTGCTTCAGTTTCCTGGGTCTGGGTGCGCAGCCGGTGGGTTTCGGCGGTTTCCAGATGCCCAAGGTAGACGTCCATTGTTCCGAAAAGTTCGCTGACATCGATTATGCCGGCGACGGAGAGGTCTTTCACCGGATGGATATTTATCTTCCCCAAGTGGAGAAGGACATCTACCCCGTGGTGGTCCATATCTACGGAAGTGCCTGGTACTCCAATAATTCCAAGGGAATGGCCGATCTCGGGACCATCGTGAACGCCCTGTTGGACGCGGGTTACGCCGTGGTGTGCCCGAACCATCGGTCTTCCCAGGACGCGCGGTTTCCGGCCCAGATCCAGGATATCAAGGGCGTCATCCGTTTCGTCCGGGCCCACGCGCCCGACTATCGATTCGATCCTTCCTTCGTGGCGGTTTCCGGCTTTTCGTCCGGCGGCCATCTGGCCTCGCTGGCCGCCACTTCCGGCCATGTGCCGGAACTGGAGGGCGAGGTAGGTGGCAATCTGGCATTCTCCAGTGCGGTGGACGCAGCCTGCGACTGGTCCGGTCCCGTGGACCTGAACTATATGAGTTGCGGCCGTGAACAGGATACTTGGAACCATGCCCCCGAAGAGGCCGTGATGGGCTTCCCTTTCCAGGGAAATGAAATCCGTTTCAAGGTTTTGGACGCCACGTCCTATATCGATCCCTTCGATCCGCCGGTCATCCTCTTCCATGGAACAGCCGATCCTGTCGTTCCCTGCTGCCAGGCCCCTCACTTCTACGGTCTCCTGCAGGATGCCGGCGTGGAAAGTGAACTCCATCTGGTGGAGGGGGGTGGACACGGTATGAACATGTACAGCGCGGAAACCCTCGGTGCGATGACCGCTTTCCTGGACAGGATTCATCATGCAGGACGGCCATGAAGGACTGGAAAAGACATATCGGCCCCATAGCATCCGTCCTGGCCTTTCTGGCCGCCTACGGATTTTTCCAGTTCGCCTACCCGTATCACCTGATGCGGAGGGAGCAGATGACGCTGTTCCTGTTCGATGGCGACTATATCCGGCAGACTTACCGGGGAAGCGGATGGCTGGCCCGTTTTGTCTGCGATTTCCTGGACCAGTTTTTCCACCTCCCGGTCGTAGGACCGTTGGTGGTGGCTTTGCTTTTGACGGCCATCGGTGTCGTTACCTACCGGATTATCCGTCATTTCCTGGGGAAGTGGCCCTCCTTCGCCGTGGCTGCCCTCGTTTTTGCCTGGTCTTTCCTTCGGGAGACGGAAAACCTGTACAGCACCCGCTATACGCTCGTCGTCCTGGGTTATCTTGCCCTGTTCCTGCTGGCCCTTCAGCCGCGTAAGGGGTGGCTCAAGGTGGCTTCGCTGGCCGTGCTGGCCGGTTTCGGCGTCTGGTCCCTGGGGGCACCGGTCCATCAGTATTATGGAAAACCGTGGGGATATCCCATTCTTTCCTACGATCAGGTTATCGGTTTGGATACGGAGGTCGCCCGGGAAAACTGGGATAAGGTGATCAAACTCTCGGAGAAGGACTTGTACATGACGGAGGCCAGCTACTGCTATAATCTGGCCCATGCCATGAAGGGAAACCTGGGGAAGGCGCTGTTCAATCATTCGCAGAAGCAGGCGTCCAGCCTTTTCATCCAGATTTCCAATGAAAAGTCGGCGTTCTCCGACTGCCTGGGCGGAGAGGTATGGTTCCATCTGGGTGACATGACCATCGCCGAACAGAGTGCCATTATCGCCCTTCAGGCTTCTCCCAAGCACACGGGTGCACGGTATATCAAGCGGCTGGCACAGGCCAGCCTCATCTCGGGTGAAAAAGCCTCGGCCCAGAAGTATCTGAACCTGCTGAGCAAGACCATGTTCTACGGGAAATGGGCAAGACTGATGATGACTGGAAACCAGGAAGGAACCGTAGCGAAACGGCTGGAATCCTATCGGTCCAGGCTGGCCCATACAGATTTCGTGCATCGGTCGAACCTCCCCAGGTCCGTCCTGCTCGGGTTACTCGAAGCCGACTCCACCAATGCCCTTGCCCGGCAGTATTTGCTCTGTTATGATCTGATGAGGTTGGACCTGGAACACTTCGTGGAGGATTATCCCGAGGGGATTCCTGCGAAATCCGTCTATCAGGAAGCCCTGCTCATCTGGCTCAGCCTGCAGGATGTCCTGGATGAGCCGCATCTGGCCCGGTATGGGATTGAATCGAGTGCCGTGGACCGGATGGGACGGTTTTTCCGGAATCCTTCCGCTTTCCGCGATTCCTACTGGTACTATTATCTGAATGCCATGGAGGAGGATAAACGATGATGAAACGATTCTTTGGATATCTGACCCTCCTCGCCTTGTGTCTGGCAACGGGGTGCAGTCAGAGGGATCTGGCGGATGCTTCCGACGGCAGCGAAGGTCCCCTTGTCATCTATCCCGATTACAAGGAGGTGACCATCCCTGCGAACATTGCTCCGCTGAACTTCCGGTACGCGATGAAGGGTGTCCGGAAGGCCTCAACGACCTTTACCATGGATGGGAAGTCTGTTAAAATCAAGGGGTTGGAGGTGGAATGGCGGCTGCGAAAATGGAAGGAATTCCTCTCGGATGCGGCCGGCAAGACCATCCGCGTGGAGGCGGAGGCCATGGTGGACGGGAAGAAGGTAACGGATTCCTGGTCCATCCAGGTGAGCGGGGATGCCATTGACGGATACCTGACCTACCGCCTCATCGAACCCTCCTACCAGATGTGGAACGAGGTTTCCATCGAGGAACGCTGCATAGAGGATTTCCGGGAGACGACGATCTGTGACCATCAGCATACGGAAAACGCCTGCATGAACTGTCATGTCCACGGTCAGCAGCGGGGTGACTATTCCCTGTACTATATCCGCGGGCCGCATGGAGGCGCGATCCTGAACAAGGATGGAGCGCTCCGCAAACTCACGCTGAATGCCGAGGGGATGCTCTCCGGTACCGTGTACGGGGAACTTCATCCGTCCGGCCGTTTCGGCGTATTCTCCACGAACATCATCCTTCCGGGCTTCCATACGATGGCGGGCAACCGGATGGAAGTGTTCGATTCCGCCTCGGACCTGACCGTCGCGGATTTCGACAACAATGTGATGGTCAATGTCCCGCACGTCGCCCGGGCCGATGCCTGGGAGACTTTCCCTTGCTTCTCCGCGGATGGAAGCGCCGTTTTCTACTGCGTGGCGGACACGGTCTCGCTGCCGCGTCAGATTCAGGAAGTCCGGTATTCGCTGATGCGGGCTCCGTTCGATGCCACGGACGGCCGGATCGGCGAACAGGCGGACACCGTCTGGAGCGGGCCTGCCCATCATGCTTCCGCCTGTCATCCCAAGGCCTCTCCGGATGGACGCTGGCTTCTTTTCACCGTTTCCGACTACGGTACCTTCCCGCTTTTCCATACTGAATCCACCCTGAACCTGGTGGACCTCCAGACTGGAGAAGTCCGGCCGCTGAATGAGATAAAGGGCGATAAATCAGACACCTATCACAGCTGGTCCTCCAATTCCCGCTGGTTCGTCTTCGCGAGCAAACGGGGTGACGGCATGTATGGCAAGCCCTACTTCAGCCACCTGGATGAGAACGGCGTACCCTCCAAGCCCTTCGTCCTCCCGCAGAAGTCCTCCCGCTTCTACGAATATAATCTCAAGTCCTTCAACATTCCCGACCTGGGGAACGCTTCCACCGGCATGACGGTCCGGGACGCGAGGCGGATGTTCAAGAGCGAAAACGAGCCGTTCAAACAAGCTTTTTAACCACTGCTTTATGAAAAGGATCTGCACTTGTCTGGCCCTTGTGGCTTTCCTGCCGCTCGGGGCCCAGAATCCCGTCATCGGTACTTCCTTCACGCCTGACCCGGCACCGTACGTGCATGGGGACAAGGTCTATCTGTTCGTGGATCACGATGAAGACGATGCCGTGTACTTCAAGATGAAGGACTGGCAGCTGTACAGTACGGAAGACATGGTCAACTGGACTTACCTCGGAACGCCCGTTTCCACGGCTACGTTCCCGTGGGCCTTCCAGGGTGACCGCGCCTGGGCCTCGCAGGCCGTGGAGCGGAACGGGAAATGGTACTGGTACGTGTGTCTCACCGAGGCTGCAACCCGGGCCGATGCCCTGGCGGTTGCAGTGGCCGACCGGCCGGAGGGTCCCTACGAGGATGCCATCGGCGGTCCGCTGGCAACGGGGTTCTCATTCATCGACCCTACGGTCTTCATCGACGATGACGGCACTCCCTGGCTTTTCTGGGGTAACAAAGGTTGCTGGTACGGCAAGTTGGGCGAAGACATGGTCTCATTCCCGGAAGGTTATCAGGAAGTTCCTGGCTTTCACGACCCTGCGTGCTTCGGCCCTGCATCGATGAAGCCGGACTGGTCCGACGGAGGAAAGGAGAAGATGATGGTCGGGTATGAGGAAGGACCCTGGTTGACGAAACGGGACGGCCTGTATTATCTGGTCTATCCTGCCGGGGGCGTGCCTGAGCATATGGCCTATTCCACCTCAACTTCCATCCATGGCCCCTGGCAATACCGCGGCCGGATCATGGACGAGGCGGAGAACAGCTTTACCATCCATGGCGGCAACATCACCTTCCGGGGGCATCATTACATGTTCTACCACAATGGGAAACTGCCTAACGGCGGCGGATTCAGAAGGGCCACCTGCGTGGAGGAATTCTCCTTCGGGGCCGATGGATCCATTCCCTTCATTCCTTTCACGGACAAAGGTGTGGATCCGCTTCAGACGCTGAATCCTTATGTAATGACCCAGGCAGAGACCATGGCCGCCTCCTACGGACTCAAGACAGACCGTCTTTCCGGCGACCGCCATTGGGTGACCTCGGTCCACAACGGTGACTGGCTGAAGGTTCGGAATGTGGATTTCGGCGAGGAACCGGCCGTGCTGGTGTCGCTGGAGATGCTGAATTTCAAGCATCCGGGCACCGTGGACTTTTTCCTGGACGCGCTGGACGGCCGTCCGATTGCTTCCGTTCCGGTGAATGGGGAGAACATGCTGGTCAAGGCTCCCGTCTCCGACCGGGCGGTGGGTGTCCACGACCTGTACCTGCTATTCCGCGGGGGCGACGACGAACTCTTCGACCTGGACTGGTGGGTGTTCAACCACCACCTGAACATGCCGCTCATCCAAACGAAATTCACGGCGGATCCGGCGCCGATGGTCTATGACGGGACGGTGTACCTGTACACCACCCACGACGAGGATGGTGCCGAAGGTTTCCAGATGTTCGACTGGCTCCTGTATACGTCGACGGACATGGTGAACTGGATGGACCACGGTGCTGTCGCCTCCCTGGACGATTTTGCCTGGTATGACGGTAAGAACGGCGCCTGGGCCGAGTGTGTCGTGTGACATGAACCCCAAAAGTTAGACAAAAAACTTTTGGGGTTCATTATGCCAAGAAAAGAAGACAGACACACGGTCGAAGACCGGCTTATGTTCATGAA
>CACYWN010000034.1 GCA_902778105.1 uncultured Bacteroidia bacterium | reverse complement strand
TTCTCGGAGAACGGACGATAGAGGTGGCAGGTGATGAGGCCGTACTTGCGGCCGCGGCCGGCGAGGTAGTCGATGGTCTCCTTGATGGTCTCGGTGACGGAACCCATGGCGACGATGATGTTCTCGGCAGTCGGGTCGCCGTAGTACTCGAAGGGACGGTAGCTGCGGCCGGTGAGTTCGGTGATCTCACCCATGTAACGGGCGACGATGTCCGGAACGGCGTCGTAGTACTGGTTGCGGGTTTCGACGGCCTGGAAATAGACGTCACCGTTCTGGGCGGTACCGCGGGTGACCGGAGCGTCCGGGTTGAGGGCACGCTCGCGGAAACGGGCCAGCGCCTTCTCGGAAACCATCTCCCTGAGCTTGTCTTCCGGGAGCGCCTCGATCTTCTGGATCTCATGGCTGGTCCGGAAGCCGTCGAAGAAGTGCAGGAACGGCAGGCTGGCCTTGATGGAGCTCAGATGGGCCACGGCGGCGATGTCCTGGGCTTCCTGGACGCTGCCGGAGGCGATCATGCAGAAACCGGTCTGACGGCAGGCCATCACGTCCTGGTGGTCACCGAAGATGGACAGGGCATGGCTGGCGAGGGCGCGGGCGCTCACGTGGAACACGGTGGGCAGCATTTCGCCGGCGATCTTGTACATGTTCGGAATCATCAGCAGGAGACCCTGCGAAGCCGTGAAGGTGGAGGTAAGGGCACCAGCCTGGAGGGAACCGTGCACGGCGCCGGCGGCGCCTGCCTCGCTCTGCATCTCGGTCACTTTGACGGTCTCGCCCCAGAGGTTCTTCTTTCCGTGGGCGGCCCACTCGTCGATGTTCTCGGCCATCGTGGAGGACGGGGTGATCGGATAGATGGCGGCATGCTCGCTGAACAGGTAAGCGATGTTCGAGGCAGCGTAGTTACCATCACAGGTGATGAATTTCTTTTCGTTTGCCATAATTAGATCAGTAGTTTATGTGGTAATTTATTCGGATAATCCTTCGGTGATTACTTCGGGGGCGATCCGGTGCACAAGACCCTGCAGGACCGTTCCTGGACCGATTTCGAGGAAAGCGTCCGCTCCGTCGGCGACCATGTGTTCCACGGTCTGGGTCCACCGGACCGGGGAGGTGAGCTGGCGCAGGAGGTTCTCCTTGATGACCTCCGGGTCCTTGGAAGGGAGGGCGGTGACGTTCTGGTAAACGGGGCAGGACGGAGCCTTGAAAGGTGTCTTGCCGATGGCTTCTGCCAGTTCCAGGCGGGCCGGCTCCATCAGCGGGGAATGGAAAGCGCCGCTCACGGCGAGCGGAAGGGCGCGCTTCGCACCGGCTTCCTTCATCTTCGCGCAGGCTTCGGCCACCGCCTCCGCTTCGCCGGAGATGACCACCTGGCCGTCACTGTTGTAGTTGGCCGGGATGACGATGCCGTTGCAAGAGGCGCAAATGGACTCGATGGTTTCTGTGGGGAGCTTGATGATGGCGGCCATCGTGCCGGGGACTTTCTCGCAGCATTTCTGCATGGCCTCCGCCCGGATGGCGACGAGGCGCAGTGCGTCCTCGAATTCCATCGCCCCGGCTACGGCGAGGGCGGAAAACTCCCCGAGGGAGTGTCCGGCCACCATCGCCGGAGCCTCCAGGCCGCTGCAAAGGGCCAGGACGACGCTGTGGATGAAAATGGCAGGCTGGGTGACGCGGGTAGCCTTCAGGTCCTCCGCAGATTCTCCGAACATGATGTCCGTAATGGGGAATCCGAGAATCCCGCAGGCCAGGTCCATCATCTCCCGGGCTGCACCGCTGAGCTCATAGAGCGCCTTCCCCATGCCGGGGAATTGGGAGCCTTGTCCGGGAAAGATATATGCTTTACTCATACGGTTTCTGTACTATCGTACAAATATAGTGTTAAAAACCGGCAAAAGCAAAAGAAAAAAGGCATCCTTGCGGATGCCTTGTAGGGACGATCGGATTCGAACCGATGACCTCTTCAATGTGACTGAAGCGCTCTAAACCAGCTGAGCTACGCCCCTGTCTCCCAAAACGGGATTGCAAAGATGAGTTTTTTTTCGGAATTATCCAAAAGAATCTCCCGAAAAATGATAAAAAGGTCCTAAAAGGCGATGTAGGCCTTGTGGCCCGTCAGGGTCTTGCCCGTGAACTCGCCGAAGACGGCGCGGTCCTTCGTAGAATCGGGAGACAGCACGTAATACGTCTTGCTGCCCGACTTGCTTTGCGGGGAAAGGGTTCCGCTCAGGAGGTTGCCCTTTGCCGCGACGGGATCCATGCCGCTGCTTTTGAAAGTCACACTGGAGGCCGTGGAGCTGACGATGACACCGGTATGGGCGGGAATGACCGATCCGGCAGGAATCTCCACTAGTTTCGCATAGCCGGCGACCAGTTCCGTCACATAGTAAACCTTCGCGTTCGAAGGAACCGTGGCGTTGAAATCCAGGTACATCGAAGCCCATCCCTGGCTCGGGATGGAAAGCTGGTAGGACTGGTTGTACACGAGCTGGACGTCGTCGATGTACATGTGGTCGTCGGTGCCGCCCTTTCCGGGCACCGAATTGGTGGCGAAGCTCAGGAGCAGGTACTTCGGCTGGGCGCCGTTGTCCGTGTATCGAAAAGGGATGGAGACGCGTTTCCACCGGCCGTTCGTCTTGGTGATCGTCTTGTCGACCGCAGTCGCCACGGCGTATCGGCTGTCCGAGGTCTTGGCATACCCGTCGATATAGTCATAGTCGCTGTGGATGGTGGCCGTGATTTTCGCGTAGGGATTCGCCGTATCGGTCCCGTCGGGAGCGAACTTCACCCAGGCCACGAGGGAATCGGGCTTTCCGGTGAAGGGCATCGCGCAGGGATTCGTGAACCCGTTGGCGGTGTTGGACCCGTCCCGGTCGGAATAGTTGTAGTTGTCGTCTCCGTCGGCGCTGGTGGATCCCGCGTGTACGCGGCCGGTGGTCAGGTTCCCCTGCGCATGGGCCTTGATGCTCCAGAACAGGATCTTCACCTCGACGAGGCGGGACCAGATGTGGCAGGAATACTTGCCGGCGGATCCGGGCCGGGTGTCCGTGGAACGTGCAACCTGCCGGTTGGAAGCATCATAGCCATAGGAAGCATAACTTCCGTCCGCCGTCTGGAAGGAGTTGAAATAGTTGGGCAGGTTCACGCCGTCGAAAGTCCAGGTCTCGAAATCGCCGTTGGCAATCTGGGGGTAACTCTGCGCGGAGGCAAGAAGCGGCATCAGCGCCGCTGCAAAAAGAAAGATGATCTTTTTCATGGGGCTCAGAGTTGGGTGGACGTAGGATCCGCGACGAGGGCGGCATCCTGGAAGGTCAGGTTGGTCGGGACGGTACCGAGATTCTTGATCCGGCCCGCCACGAAAGCATTCCCGGAGGGGAAAGCCGTGCTTACGAAAGCAACCTTGCCCGCTCCGTTGGTCATGGCCATCTCCAGTTTCTTGGAGGTGGAAGGAAGGACGGCGAGGACGTACTCGCCGGACAAGGCCGAAGTCCCGCCTACTTCCACCCGGCTGTCCAGGTAGGTGGACGGTTCTGTGGAGGTGATGCCGAAGGTATCGGTATTCACCGTGAAAGGACCGTTCGTACGGTCGTTCCGGACAATTTCCACCTTGCGGAGGTTCAGGGAGGCCGGCACCGTGAGCCGGACCAGGCTCAGGACGTTGTGGAAAAGGAATCCGTCCTTCTCGCTGCCCTTCGCAACCATCACGGCGTCATGGGCGGAACCGGACTGCTTCTGAGGAAGGGTCAGGCACAGGCCGCTTTTGCTGTAGGTAGCCGATGCGTCGTAGGGGTAGAACGCATAGGACAGGACCGAGTACTCCGGTTTCTGTCCGGAAAATGCAGCCGAGGCGTTTCCGCCGGCTTGGACGGTGAAAGCGGGGCACAGGGTCAGGTCCTGGGTAAAGACACCGATCCTGTCGCCCTTTTCCCAAAGGGGCACGGCCCCTTCCAGGCTGACTTTCGTGGCAGGAACCGATCCCTCGACCGTCACGTCCACCAGGGGAGCGTGGGCGGGGAATTCCGTTCTTTCGTTTTCTTTGGTGCAGGATGCGACGGAGATCACCGCCGCGAGGATGCCCGCGATAGGTTTCAGCGTCTTCATCTTCAGAAAATGTTTTCATCGTCTTCGCCGTAGTCGGAGGTGCTGCCGCCCGCTCCGTCCACGTCGCTGAGGCAGAAAGTCGAATCCAGGGACAGATTGACTACTCTCAGTTCAGGTTTTACATAGTAATACTTCATCGCATGCCCGACCGGGTTTGGGAATCGGGGGCGCAAAGTTACTTTAAAATATTTTAAAAACAAAAATTCAGTGCCTTCTGCCGTGGGCAGAGGCCTGCAGGACCTTGTTCTTCAAGAGCGGAGGATAGTCCGGATGATCCTGGAGGAAAGCGTCTACGATCGCGTCGGCCTCCGGCGAATGATGTCCCCGGAGCGTGGAGGCGACCCACTGTTTCGGGAAGAAGATGTCTCCCGTCCGCTGGACGTCCCGGAGCGCCTCCAGGGCAGGCCGGATGTATCCGAGGGATTCCTTTTGCCGGAGGGGATGGTTCAAATACTGGAGGGCGGACTGGGTCCAGGGCTCATGCCGCCGGTTCTCCGGAAGGAGAAGTGCGGCGAATACGCTGTCGCGGACCGCCCGGTCCTCAGAGACGGCGGGGGAGACGAAATCGAACTCCCGCAGGCGGTCGGCATTGTCGATGCGTCCCCGCTGCGTGTCCAGGATTTCCGGGCAGCGTTCCGGGAAACGGACGGCGAGTTCCAGGGCAATGGTCGTGTAATCGGTTTCATTCAGTTTCACGCCCGGCCAGGGGGCCTTGTCTTTCCAGATCCGGTACATTTCTTCCGCAAGCGCATCCCCTTGGAAGAACCCCGCGAGGGAACGGAAGGCGGAGGTCTGGACCTTGCCCAGCGTCTGGTTACGGGCCAGTCCGGTAAAGACGGCTTCGATTTCCGGGGACAGGGCGATGTCGCTGTGCCGTGCCAGTCCGCCCAGGTAATCCAACGCTGTGGAGGCCAGGATCTCCTCCGGCTCGGTCGGAATGAATCCTTCGAGGAAACGGGCGTACCGGCCGGCTTTGATTCTCCCGTCCAGATAATTCTCATGGAGGTTCGCGAGGATGGATATCCGCTCCAGCGGCTTTCCAAATTCCCCGATGTGTGCCATCATGTAATCCAGTGACAGCGAGTCGTGGACGAAGAAACCGTAGCCCTTTCCGGAAAGGTTGAGCAGGGTGGCGTCACCGGTCCTGGTGACCTCGACCTCCTGCGGCCATTCCAGCCCCCGGCCCCAGGGATCCCGCCCATGGACGGTCCCGTCGGCACCGGCGGAATAGACCGGCATGCCTTTCTCCGATACCCAGCTGCGGCTCCAGCCGGAGAGGTCTTCCTCCGTAAGGGCGTCCAGGATGGCAATGAGGTCGTTCCAGTCGGCATTGGAATACAGATAGGTGGCCAGATACTCCCGGAGGCCGGTCCGGAAGGCTTCCGGGCCCATGCGCTCCGCCAGCATCCGCATCACCACGGGGGCTTTGTCGTAGACGATGTTTCCGTAGATGAGCCCGGCATCGGCCAGGTTGCCCAGCTGCTGCTTGATGGCATTGGAACCGTCCGTCCGGTCCTCCTCATAAGCGGGCAGGTTGAACTTCTTGAAATCGGCGAGTTGTGTGTCCACTTCGGGGAAACGCGGGCCGGTGATCTGGGCCGCGAACCAGTTGGCGAAAACTTCCTTGGTCCACACGTCGTCGAACCACTGCATCGTAACGGCATCGCCGAACCACATATGGGCCGTTTCGTGCGCGATGAGGTCGGACCGCGAAAGGAGCTGGTCCACCGTCGGATCCGGACCCAGGAAGATGCGCCGGTCCGTGAACTGGACCGCGCCAGGATGCTCCATTCCGCCGAACTGGTAACCCGGGAGGGCGATGAAATCGTATTTTTCGAAGGGGAAGGGAATGCCCGTATAATCCTCCATCCACCGCACGGCGGACGCCACCTGGCGGAACACTTCCGGAATCTGGGCCAGTTTGGCGGGATCGGTTTCCCGGTAATAGAGATGCATCGGGAAGCCGTCCACGGTTTCTTCCGCCATCCGGAAGTCCCCGGCGACAAAAGAGAACAGATAGGTGGGAAGAGGCTTTGTTTCGTTGAATGTCAGCAGTTTACGTCCATTTTCGGATGATTCCGAAAGAAGGCTTCCATCGCTGACGGCCACCCATTTCTCTGGAATGTCCAGCCTCAGGCGGAACACCGCCTTGAGATCGGGTTGGTCGAAGCAGGGGAAGACCGTGCGGGCGAGCGCGGGGACCAGCAGGGTGTACAGGTATCCATCGTTCCGGTTCAATGCCTGGTCCCCGGCGGTGAAGCCGATCTCTATCCGGTTTTCGCCTGCAGGAAGGCTCCGGAGCACGAGATGCTCGGACTCCCACCGGATGGGCGTTTCCTTTCCGTTGACGGACAGGGTCCGGATGCTTTCCGCCCCCTCGCGGAAATCCAGCTGGACGGTCCGGCGGCTGTCCAGGGTGAAGGTCAGGACTTCCGTTCCCTCCACCGGTTCATCTTTGGTTTCGGGGATGCTGAAGGACAGGTCGTAGCGGATGCCGCTGATATGGGCGGAGCGTTCCAGGGCCAGGGTACGGCTTACGCCGGGTTCGACGGCCGGTTTTCCGCAGCCGGCCGCCAGGAAGCAGAATCCCAGGATGGCGACGGCTGTTTTCACGATGCAGTCCCTGATTGCACAATGATTCATCGTTCACGTATTTACGGGTCCGGAACAAAAATAACAATTCTCGGCGAAAAAGCGTACATTTGTACTGTTATGAAACGTTGGTTGCTTATCATTGGCGCGCTGGCGCTGGTCGCGTGCACTCCGTCGGACAGCATTTCCGGGGAATGGGAGTTCCGGTTGGACCCGCATGGAACGGTTACGGTGGATTCGCTGTTTGCCGATATCATCGTCCTGCCCGGGACCACGGACCGGGCTGGAAAGGGCTTTGCTGCAATGGCCCCCCATGACGGTATCCCTCCTGAAACCGGACGGCTTACACGCCGGTATGCGTATGTTGGAAAGGCCTGGTACCGCAAGAAGGTCGTGGCACCGTACGTGTGGCGGGAGAAGGAACTGGCCCTGTACCTGGAGCGGACCAAGGCAACGAAACTGTATCTGGACGGTGCGCTGGTGGATTCCTGCAACGACGTTTCTACCCCGCAGATTTATCGGCTGGGTAAGTTGCGTCCGGGTGTCCATACCCTGACCCTCTGCGTGGACAACGGCGGGGGAGTGCCGGAGCAGGTCATCCGGAGTTCGCACCTCTATTCGGAGGATACGCAGACCAACTGGAACGGGGTCATCGGCCGGATCGAACTCGTACCCGAGGAAGCCCTGACCAAAAGTGAGACAGGCCGGATCGTCTCCGGAATGCCCAGGCTGGAGGTTGTGGACGGCCATTTTGAGGCCGGCGGCCACAAGGTATTTCTCCGCGGCAAGCACGACGGCTGCGTGTTCCCCCTCACAGGGCATACACCGATGGATAAAGCCTCTTGGGTCAAGTATTTCCAGCGTTGCAAGGACTATGGCATCAATCATGTCCGCTTCCATTCCTGGTGCCCGCCGGAGGCCGCATTCGCCGCTGCCGACGAACTCGGGATCTATCTCCAGCCGGAACTTCCTTTCTGGGGGACGCTGGAGGGGGATGAGCTGCTTGCTTTCCTCAGGAAAGAGGGCTTGAACATCCTGAGAACCTATGGGCATCATCCTTCTTTCGCCATGTTTTCCCTGGGGAATGAACTGTGGGGCGCCCAATATGTGATGCAGGAGATGGTGGAGGCGTTCCGGGCCGAGGCTCCGGATATCCTGTATACCAATGGCACCAATGCTTTCCTGGGCTTTCAGGGCTATGTGGAAGGAATGGATTTCCTGGCTACCTGCCGGACGGCGTGGGAACCTTACGGGGGAGGATACGACACCCACGTCCGCAGTTCCTTCTCATTCGCCGACGTGATGGACGGCGGCATCCTGAATCATTTCCATCCCGGTACGATGCGTAATTTCGCCGATGCGGTCAAGCGCGTTCCCGTTCCGGTGATCAGTCACGAGACCGGCCAGTTCCAGACCTACCCGGACTATGCCGAGATCGAAAAATATGAGGAGACTCCGCTGGTTCCCTACAACCTGATGGAATTCAAGCGCCGCCTGGAGGCGGCCGGTCTGGCGGACCAGGCCGCGGCGTTCCATCTCGCCTCCGGAAAATGGTCCGCCGCCCTGTATAAGGCGGATATCGAAATGTGCCTCCGGACCCCGGGATTGGGCGGTTTCCAACTGCTTGACATCCAGGATTATCCCGGGCAGGGATCGGCCTATGTGGGCATCCTGGACGCCTTCATGGACGACAAGGGCATCGTCAGCCGGACCGACTGGCTCGGGTGGTGCGGCGACATCGTCCCGCTGGCCGAATTCGAAAAGTATTGCTGGTCCTCGGATGAGACGTTCCGGGCACATCTGAAACTGTCCCGGTATGGGCAGGAGGAGATTACCGGCATCGATTATCGTCTCTGTCTGGGCGAAGAAGCCCCTCCCGTTCCCCTTGGGATTCCCGAAGGGGAAGGTTTGCTGGACCTGGGTGACATCGAGGCGGATCTCTCGGGTATTACCGAACCCGTACGCGGGTATCTGTATGTCGATGTCCATGTCAATGGCGAACTTGCGACGGCTTACCGGAACCATTGGCCCATTTGGGTCTATCCCGCCGGAAACAAGCCGGAAACGGACGGAATCACGGTGGCACGGAAACTGGACAAATCGGCCTTACGGGCCTTGCAGGGTGGGAAAAAGGTGCTCCTGATGCCGTCGGATTCCCTCAACACGGTGGGAGGACTCTTCCAGACCGATTATTGGAACTACCGGATGTTCAAGACCATAAGCGGGAACAACGGCAGGCCGGTGTCGCCCGGCACCCTGGGCATACTTACGGATCCGTCGCATCCGCTTTTCCGCGAATTCCCGACGGAGGAGCATACGGACTGGCAGTGGTTCCCGGTCGTGAAAGCCTCCCGGCCGATGATCCTGGACGCCCTGAAAGGGTATAAGCCCGTCATCCAGGTGATTGACAACATTGAACGGAACCATCGGCTCGGGCTCCTGTTCGAGTTTTCGGTGGGCCCGGGCAAGCTGCTCGTATGCTGTTCCGACCTGGAAAGTACGCTGGAATACCCCGAGGGGCGGCAGTTCTACAAGGCGGTCCTGGACTATATGCGGTCCGACGATTTCCATCCGACGGTGTCGCTGGAGCCCGGACAGTTGGTCAGGCTGTTCAGCGAAAGGGTGGAAGAGCAGAAGATCGGTCAGTTAAATAACATTTCCTATGAACAGTAAATGGATCTGGGCGCTGCTGGCCGTCGTGGTGGCCTGCACTCCGAAAGAAGTCATTCCGGAGGAACCGGATTACGCGCGCCCGACTTCCTGGTATGTGACCGACCGCGGGAGCGACGTGGACCTGTTTTACATCAGTTCCACGGAAACCGTGGATTACCAGGTGGGGAAGAAGGTCTTCCACCATGCTTCTGCGGCGGATTCCGCGGCCTGTCCGGGGATCCGCATGGAAATGCAGGGCGTGGACCGGATCCTCTCCGGCGACCTGAACTTCTATTCCCCGTTCTACCGGCAGGTGACGATGGAAACGTATGCCGATACATCCTTGATTTCCGAACGTTTCCCGATAGCGATGGGAGATATTCGCCTGGCGTTCAAGTATTATGTCGACCAACTCAGCGGCGGCCGTCCCTTCGTACTCGCCGGGTTCAGCCAGGGGGCCGAGGCCCTTGTGGAACTGCTGAAGGAATGGCCGGACAGCCTCCAGGATCGGCTGGTCGCCGCCTATGTCATCGGCTGGAAGATTACGGAAGAGGACCTTGCCTCGACTACAGCGATCCGTCCCGCCCAGCGGGCCGACGATACCGGGGTCACCATCTGCTACAATTCGGTGGACACCCCCCAGGATGCAAGCCCGCTCGTGAGCGATGGCAACGTGGTGGCTATCAATCCGGTAAACTGGTGTACCGACGCAACGCCGGCAGTTCTTTTCGACACCCTGACAGTCACGCTGGACCCTGAAACGAAACTGCTGCTGGTGGACGGATTCGAAGGCAGCGGCTATGCCCCGAAACCTTATTTCAAGGATGGTTGCTACCACACCCTCGAGATCCGCTGGTACGGCGACTGCCTGAAGGAAAACATCGCGGAGCGCTGCCGGGCCTTCCTCTCCGACCGTGCGTTTTGATTGCACAAAAATCAGGAAGAATGCTTGCAAATCCCTAAAAATTGTTAACTTTGCAATCCCTTACCGGGATGCCCCTGTAGTTTAAAGGATAGAATTTCAGATTCCGGTTCTGACGGTCCCGGTTCGATTCCGAGCGGGGGTACCAAAAGAGGCTGGCGCAGATGCTCCAGCCTCTTTTTGCACCCTGTGCTATCTATGAATGAGGGGGCATACCCCCTCAAACTCCCCTGCGTCGGGCTTCCGCCCTCCGAATGCCTTATGGCTGGACCAGCCGATGGAGGGCTGCGGGAAGGTGTCCTGTAAATGCTTATAGGTGAGCGTGTTACGGAATCGGCATCTGCAGGCCCGCTTTTTATCAGGGGACCTGCGGGGGACTGTTTTGCAGACATTTGAGAATCAATTACTTACAAAATGATCTTCCGCAGACCTCTGTATCCACCTATTGGAAAATCCGAAGGAAAGTGGTCCCCTTCTTCTCTTATGAACGTGCCCCGTGTTCTTGTAGATGGCACTTGGGACTCGGCGGATATTACTGCCGATAATTGTCTGGACTACTGGGTGGATGATGTCGCATCAACAGGGACCTTCATTAAAAATGCCGCTGCGGGCAGTAACGTAGACAGTGTCGCTCCTCCCGGTTGGATAATTAAAACAAATATACCCGACTAACTCTTCTTCACCTCCCGGCAGGACGGGAGCGCCATTGAAATCTCCTATAACGGAAACAGACTGCAGAATGTCGAGTATAGTTTAGACGGCACCGTTTGGAATAACTGGGACTATTCCAGTATCCCCGGCCTCTGCCTCCTTAGAAGGGAGACTCGTTTTTCCATGTCTCCGGGTCAATGCCAAGCTCCAGAGGCAGTGCTTCCGCATCGCTGAGTTCAGTAAAACGCTTCAGCACTTTCCCGTCACGCTCCACCTCGCCGAAGAACATCTCCTTCGGTCGTACCCACATTCCCTTGTCTCCGTACATCGCCTGATAGACTGCCATCTCCTCCAGGGTCTCACTGTCTTTGGCGACACCGATGAATCTGTATATGCCGCCCTTGAAATGCTTGTAGTACTTTTCCATAACGTTCAAAGATAGGTTTTATTCCGGTAAGAATCAAATAGGGTGGTTCCTCCACCGTTATTTTGGTTCCGGGTGAAACAAACGGCCGTGTTTCTGCATCTTTATGTTATGATAATGACCATTCTCATCACTTGTCTTCTCCTTTGGCGCAAAAACCGACGGAATTCCTCCTAGTCCAAGCTCTGATCCGCCCGTAGGTTTTCGCGTCTGCCTTTGGTTCGTCCCGGGGCTTTTCTTATCTTTGTGAATCCGAAAGATGATGAACATAGCCGTCATAGGCGCTGGAAACCGAGCACGAAAGTACCTCTCCTGTCTCCCGGAAGAGATACATGTCGCCTGTATCGTGGAGCCTGATCCCCTGAGGCTTTCCTCCACAGCGGAATTGTACGGTGTTCCCGCCAGCGGCTGCTTCACATCCATCGAAGAATTCTTTTCCGTACCGCGGGACGTTGAGGCGGTAATTGTGGCAACGCCGGACCGGCTGCACGTTCCCGTAGCGCTTGAGGCAGTACGCCACGGTTACCATGTTCTGTTGGAAAAACCTGTAGCACAGACGCTTTCGGAGTATATGTCCCTTCTGGAAGCATCGCTTTCCCACAACGTTCACGTAGGCGTTTGCCTGGAGATGCGTTTCCATCCCTACTTCCGCAGGATCAAGGAGATTGTTGACGAGGGCCTGCTGGGAGACATCGTTGAGATTGACCATACGGAGCACATCGGTCCGGACCGGATGGCGCATACATTTGTGCGCGGCCTGTGGTCCAGGGTGGAGGACGCCGGTCCCATTTTCCTTTCCAAATGCTGCCATGATGCCGATTTCCTAATGTGGCTTACCGGTGGGTCCGTAGAGGAGGTGCATAGTTCCGGCGTCCTCCGCAAGTTCCGCATGGACCGCGCCCCTTACGGGGCCACCGCCCGCTGCACGGATTGCCCGGTCGCGGATTGTCCGTACTCCGCCGTCCGGCTCTACCGGGAACGCAGGGAGTGGGTGGACGGATTTGACGTCCCGCCGGGCGGGAATCTGGCCGATGTGATTGATGCCGAGTTGCTTACGGGCCGTTACGGCCGCTGTGTGTACCGCTGCGACAACAACGTTTACGACACCCAGGATGTCGAGGCTGCTCTGAGCACCGGTACGCGGCTCCATATGCACCTTGAGGGCACCTCCTTGCGGGAAGGCCGCACCACCAGAATCATCGGCACAAAAGGTATTCTGGAGGCCGACGGCGGACATATCGTGGTTCCAGGGCTCATTGACGAAGACTACTCCCACCTGGCCGGCCTTCCCCTCCACGCCGGCGCGGACAAAGCCCTGGTGGAGGACTTCTTCTCCGCCGTCTCCTCCGGCCGCGCTCCCTTCGCCAACCTCTCATCCGCCCTCGAAGGCCACAAACTCTGCTTTGCCACGGTATAGCCCCTTTTCCTGTGCCCGCCCTCTGTTGACATTTTCATCCGGAATGGGTATCTTTGAACAATTTACAAACCATTCCGTTTATGAACAAAGCAACTGTGGGGCTCCTGGCCCTTGCGCTGGGTCTGGCGGCCTGTGCGCCGAAACCCGAAAAAGAGGTCGTGATGGTCGTTGAAACGACGATGGGGACCGTGGAATTCAAACTGTATAACGAAACGCCCCTGCACCGGGACAATTTCATCCGCCTGGCGGAGGAACACTATTTCGACAGCCTCCTGTTCCACCGGGTCATCGACAATTTCGTGATCCAGGGCGGGGACCCCAACTCCAAGTACGCGGAACCGGGACAGATGCTCGGCGACGGGGAGCCCGATTACCGGGTACCGGCCGAGTTCCGGCTGGACAAGGGCATCTTCCATCACAAGGGTGTCGTGAACGCCGCGCGGGAAGGGGATGATACGAACCCAGACCGGGAATCCTGCGCCTCGCAGTTCTGCTTCATGATGGGCAGTCCGATGACCGATGAACAGCTGGACCGTGCCCAGGCACGCCTGGATGCCGCTACCGGCGGTCAGGTGAAGCTGACGCCCGAGATGCGGAAGGTCTACAAGGAGGTGGGTGGCAGTCCGCATCTGGATGGCCAGTATACCGTTTTCGGGGAGGTAATCAGCGGAATGGAGGTTCTGGAAGCCATTCAGAAGGTGGCTACCGACGACTACGACCGCCCGGTGGAAGATGTCCGGATGTTACGGGTTTATCGGAAGGAGTAGGTTTTGAAAAGAATTTGAAACCATTTGGTCTAAAAATGGGAGTTGTTAGAAGGATTCCGTCATATCTTTGTAGAAACCGCAGTTTCTGATATGAAAAAAATGATTCTTCTGGCTGCTTCGGCCCTGCTTCTTGCCGCGTGCAAGACTGAAACGAAGTGCCCGGTCCTGTCCATTGAAGGCGGTCAGGTCCAAGGAGTTACGACTGACATCCCTGGCGTTCTCGCCTTCAAGGGAATCCCTTATGCCGCCCCGCCGGTCGGCGACCTCCGCTGGAAAGAACCGCAGCCCGTCGTGCCGTGGGACGGCGTGATGGTGGCCGACCGCTTCGGCCATCCCGGCTATCAGGCCGTTCACTATCCCGGCGGCTATTTCACCGAATGGGGATATGGCGAGGAGGCTCAGTGCAGTGAGGACTGCCTGTACTTGAACGTTTGGACACCGGCTGCCGGCAAGGTCGGGGAGAAACTCCCTGTCGCTTACTGGATCCATGGCGGCGGCTACCGCGAGGGCTGGGGCTCCGAGCCCGAGTTCGACGGTGAGGAATTCGCCCGTCACGGCATCGTCCTCGTTTCCATCAATTACCGTCTCGGCGTCTTCGGCTTCCTGGCCCATCCTGAGCTGGCCGCCGAAAGCCCGCACGGCGTTTCCGGCAACTATGGTGTCCTGGACATGATCCAGGGCCTCAAGTGGGTCAAGGAGAACATCGCCCAGTTCGGCGGTGATCCGGACAACGTGATGATCTTCGGCCAGAGCGCCGGCGGCGGTGCCGTCCGTACCCTCGTCGAGTCCCCGCTCGCCCGCGGTCTCTTCCACAAGGCGGTCATCATGAGCGCCGGCGGCATGGGTGGCATGGGCGGCGGCCGGATGGCTTTCGCTCCGCAGACCCTGGAAGAAATCCAGAATGCCAACAAGAAGATCCTTGACTGGGCCGGTCTCACCGATCTCCAGAAGATGCGTGCCGCCGGTACCGAGACCATCTACGCCCTGAGCACCATCTATGCCGGTGCCAATGGCATCGCTTCCACCGGTGGCTTCGGCCGTGGCCCTGCGCTCACCGGCGCCCCGATCGTGGACGGTTATGTCTCTCTGAAAACCTTCGATGAGGCAGCCATGGACGGCTCGCTCGCAGATGTCCCTTACATGATGGGCTTCACCAAGGACGATATGGGCAACATGACGGAAGGCATTGCGAACTTCGCCCTCAACCGTGAGGAAAAGGGCGGCAAGTGCTACGCCTACCAGTTCGCCCGTCCGCTCCCGGATGACGGCAGCCAGAAAGTGTATGTCCTCAAGGGCGCTTTCCATTCCTCCGACCTCTGGTACGTGTTCAAGTCCCTGAAGCACTGCTGGCGTCCCTGGACCCAGGGTGACTGGGACCTTGCCGAGAAGGAGATCACGGCCTGGTCCAACTTCGCCAAGACCGGCGATCCGGGCATCGGCTGGACTCCTTACACCAAGGAGAACCCCAAGTTCATGGTGTTCAAGCTGGACGAGAATGACAAGGAAGCCTCCGAGATGGGCGAACCGGTAGCCGGCGAACGCTTCGCCTGGCCGCCGCAACCGCCGAAGGAGGAGAAAAAGTAATTACTTCACCGACATGAACGCGCGGCCGCTCCGGCCGTCGATGCAGATCTTGAGAGGCTCGTCCAGGTGGATGAGCCTCCAGTATTTTGTCTCGGACTCCGCAGGGAGGGCATCCAGGGCGGCGCTGTCGAACTCATCTTCCCGGCGGGCGTACGGGTCCACATGGACGAAGCCTACGTTGAAGGAGGTGAGGTTCTGGAAGAAGTGCGTTCCCTGGCTCGGGTCGATCCGGAAGTCCGGAAGGACGCATTCCACCAGGGCTTTGACCTCCGAAATGTCGCTCCATTTGACCGGAATGCCGAGGGAGGGGATGGTGGTGCCCCACCGGCCGTAGCCGATCAGGATGTACCCCCTGCCTTCCTCCCGCATCCGGTTGTTGATGGCGGCGATTTCGTCGGCCATCTCCTTGGTCTCCATCTTGTCGAAACGCTCTTTCGGGATGTAGACGATGTCCCGCATGTCCTTGACCCAGCCGGTGCCGAGGGCGCTCCCGGAGCGGATGAAGGCGCCGGTATCGTCCACCGTGGACCAGTCGACCTCGGCGGACAGGCTGTCGGAGGAGATGGGCCGGATCTGGAGTACATGGAAGGTGGAGGATTGGCCCGAAGGCTTGTCCAGGTTGGCTGCAAACTCGATTTCCACGCAGCATTTCATCTCCTCCTGCCCGATGGCGAGGAGTTCCTTGAGGATGTCCGCCAGCGGGAAGGTGTTGTAGCGGAGGATGTGGGCGAAAGTGATGAACTTGGGCCCCCGGGGGAAGGGGGAGTCCACCATCCGCTGGTTCTCGAAGTCGAAGGTGGAGGCCACCTTCTTGAGGTTCCGGAAGTTCTCGCAGTCGGCGATGGGAAGGCGTTCCAGGTTGACGGCATCGTCGACGGAGGTCTTGAATCTTTCCGGTTTGAGGCTCAGGCCGTACATGAACTGCTGGGTCTCCCGCATCGTCAGTTCGGGCGTGGAGGTCTGGACCACATGGCCGGGATAGGCGGGGGAGAACCGGAGCGTCTGTTCTCCGTCGACGACGGCCTTGCCCAGCCCGAAGGCCAGGCGGACAATGCCGTCCTCCGCGGTTTCGTGTCCGACCGGATAGAAGTTCAGCGACCGGGCGACGCCGGAGAGGGTGGGGAACCACAGGCCGCCGTCCTCGCTGCCGCAGACTTCCTGCAGGATGATGGCCATCTTCTCCTCGGAGATGACATTGCCCGTGGCCGTGATGTAGCTGCGGGACGATGCGAAATAGACCGAGGCATAAACACTCTTGATGGCCTTGGAGATGAGACGGAGCTCCTGGTCCTCGTTCTCCGTCGCCGGAACCATATAAGTGGAATAGACTCCGGCAAACGGCTGATAATAAGAATCTTCCAGCTTTGAAGAGGAACGGACGGCCAGCGGCTTCCGAACGTGGCGGATAAACACGCGCAGGGCTTCCGTCAGGTCGGTGGGCAGGGTGGAGGCGACGAATTCGGAGAGGATTTCCTCGTCGGAAAGGTCGGCGTTGATTACGTACTGGAGCCCGTTCTGCAGGATGAAACGGTCGAAAAAGTCGGTAGTCAGCACCAGGGTGCGGGGAACCAGCACACGGACCCCTTCCCATTTGTCATAGAGATTGTGGCGCTGGAGGATCGAGTTCAGGAAGGCGAGGCCGCGGGCCTTTCCGCCCAGCGAACCCTCGCCCAGGCGGGCGAAGCGGATGGCGTCGTTGTAGCGGGCGGCTTCGAAGCGGGCGACGACGCCCAGACCCTGTTCCATCCGGTAATGGCGGATGGAGCGGACGGTGGTCTTCCGACGCTCGTCGGCATTGTCGAAACTGCTTTTTTTGATCCTGTTTCCGACCTCGAACAGACCGCGGGCCAGCAGCCAGCGGGAGATATAGTTCTTGGAGGCAAGCCGGTTGAGATCCTCGTCCGAAATGGTGGCGATGATGCGCTCGGCCCCGTACAGGTCGCTCGCGCGGGCGATCTCCTCGCCGGTCGCGGGATCCGTGACGACAAAGTCTCCGAACCCGAATTCCCGGCCGATGAATTCCGCCAGGTCATGGGTCAGGGTCTTGGAACGCTTGATCAGGAAACCGGCCTTGAGGGACGTGGCAACGGACCGCATGCTTTCCTGGGAGGACTGCATCAGGATGGGCATCTTGGGGTCGTCCCTGCGGATCATCCGGCACAGGTCGATGCCTGCGTCCAGCTTCTCCTGGGACGATTTGTCCCCCCGGTGCAGGACAAAGCCGATGTCGGAGATGACGCCCAGCAGGTTGCTTTTGTATTTCTCGTACAGGGCGACGGCGTCATCGTAGTTGGTGGCCATCAGGATCTTCGGGCGGGCCCGTTTCCGGAGGCTTTGCTGGCTCTCGTTCAGGGCGTCCCGGATGGCCTCGCTGTTCTGCAGGAGGATCAGGCGGTACAGTTCGGGGAGGTAGGTAGAGTAATAACGGACCGAGTCTTCCACCAGGAGGATGCACTGGACCCCGTTCTCCAGGATGTCCACCGGCGCGTTCCGGCTGTCTTCCAGCAACTTGATGATGGCGATGATGAGGTCCGTGGAATTGTTCCAGCAGAAGATGCCGTCGAAATGGCTGCAGTCCTTGTCCTCCATCTGCCGGTAGATCTCCTTGGCGAAGGCCGTCAGGAGGACGACCGAAGTGTCGGGATCGATTTCCTTGACGCGCCGGGAGAACTCGAACACATCCACTTCGCCCACGTTGTACATCGTGATGGCAAGGTCGAAGCGCTCGCCCTTCTCCATCATCGCGAGGGCTTCCACGGTGGATTCCGCCCGCACGAACTCCGGCGGGTTGGAAAGGTTCAGTTCCGAGTATTCCGCCGTGATACGGGGCTCGATGCGCCCGTCCTCTTCCAGGGCGAACTTGTCGTAATTGTTGCAGACCAGCAGGATGCGGCGGATCCGCCGCGCCATCAGGGGAGTAGCGTTGTCAGTCATCGTTCGTTCAGTCCCCGGGGTGGGGCATTTTGATATAGGAGGGAATATGGTCGTAGCGTATGTAGGTGTAGCCGGAGGCGACGAGGAGGTCCGTCACGGCATCCATCGCGCCTTCGTAGGCCTTCCGCTTGAGTCCGGCGTGGTCCGCTTCCATCAGGAGGCGCTGCCGGGCCGTGTCCTGAAGCTTCGTCACTTCTTCGTGCGCCCATTTGCCGCTTTCGACGAAGACCTCGAAGTCGGAGGGATTGACGATGATGTCCAGATACTGCGGGGCAGGTAATCGGACAAAGACCGTATCTCCGGAAAACCGGATGTCCTCCGGGGTCATCTCCAGCAGGTCCACGCCTGCACGGACCGTCCCTTTCGCAATCAGGACCAGGTGGTCGTCCACGTCTTTCCCGAAACCGTCCCGGGCCAGGGAGCCGAGGGGCGTGGAGGCCAGGGCGCCGGGTTTGGACTGTGTGAGGACCATTTCGTCATAATAGCAGGCCGTCGTCAGTTCTCCGAGGGCCTGGACCTTCGTGACGATCAGGGCCGTGTCGTCGATGGTGAGCGCATGCTTCCCCCGCTTGGCCAGCCGGCCGGCCAGCAGGAGGCCGACGACCACGAGAGCCGCCAGCAGCACGAGGAGCGGTGAGACGGAGATGACGATTTCCCGGGGCTTCTTTTCCATGGTGCTCATTCGAAGACGACTTCCACCGAAGTGAAGCCCATTTTGGTAAACACGGATTCGAAGAAACGTCGGGCGTTTTCCTCCGCCTTTTCCAGGATGCCCAGTGAAGGGACGCTGCTGCGGATCTGCTTCTCGCCCTGCCGTAGCAGCGCGTTGCGCTCCTCCGCGGAGAAAGAGTGCCGGAGCATGGTCACGTGATCATATTCCTCCCGGATTTCGGAAGCGGGCATGTCCAGGGACAGGAGCTTGGCATGGGGAACCGTGACGGTGACGCTTCCGTCCAAACGGTTGATGTCGACATTTTCGGCCGAGAAACCGCTCAAGTCGATGCCGGCTTTCAGGTAGGCCGTGCAACTGAGGAGGATCTTCCGGTCACCGATCTTGTACCACTCGCCCTCGTCGTCGGCCTTTACGATCTTGCGGACGCGGTATTCCACGAGACTGAGTTCCCGCATCTGGGAGATCGCCTCGATTTCCCGCTCCGTCGTGTCTTCCGGGACGCGCTCGGTGCACGCCGGCAGCATGAGGGCGGTCAGGAGGAGGACGAAAAATGTCCCGGCAGTATGAAGGAAACATTTCATCATGCCGGGACAAAGATACTAAAAATCGGTGCTATTCCAATGCGGACACCAGGTTGAACCATTCTTCGGATGTTTTGACGTCGCCCTTGGACCAGCAGGAGCCGAAGCGGTAGCGGAGCGGCTGTCCGGAGACGATGCGCTTGCAGGTGACGAGATGGGTCCCGTCGTCGGTGATGAAGGTGACGTCGGCCTCGGGCATGACGACGGCGACGCCCAGCATGCCCTCCTCGGGCTCGAAGGTCTGGTCGGAGGCGTGTTCCCAGATGGCGACGCCATGGGGGAGTACCAGCTGCCGTTCCACCGTGTTCTGGGCGGCGTGGACATTGATGCCGGCCGCAATGACCAGGGAATCCCGTCCGGTAAAGGTATAGACGTCTTCCACGTCACAGAAATAGGTGTCGGGTACGACGGTGACGGTCTTGTCCAGGGCGACTTTCACGCCCTCACAGGCCTCCCATTCGGGATAATGGAGGGTAAAGACCACCTTTTCGGGCGTTTCCTCCACGATGTCGTAGCTCCGGTAATTCGTGGCGGGGAAGCGGAGCTGTCCGTCGATGAACGGAGTCGAGGCGCCGCCGCCCAGGGAGACCGCAACCTTGTAGCAGTCCTTGCCGCCGTGGTCGTGGTGATAGTATTCGTCGCTTTGGGTCTCGTATCCCTTGTACCACTCGTCGGCGACGAGCTTGCCGGGAAGTTTCACCCAGATGTCGAGACCCGGAGAGGTGGGGTTCCCTTCCAGCGCCTTGCCGTAGAAACGGCCGGCGATGAGGTTGTTCTCGAAGACGAAGTCATCGGAACGCTCCGGGACGAAGCGGGCCATGACTTTCTTCTCCGGGCCAAGCATTGCATAGAAAAGCTTCTTCATGTTGTCGATGTCATTCTGAGCGCAGCGAAGAATCTACTTCAGGTCCTTGGTGGCGCACCAGTCCATGTCATTGTAGTCGTCGTTCTCGCCGCACATACCCCAGATGAAGGTGTAGTTGCGGGTGGCGCAGGCGGAGTGGATGCTCCACTGCGGGGAGATGACGGCCTCCTCGTTGTGCATCCAGATGTGGCGGGTTTCCTGGGGTTCGCCCATGAAGTGGCACACGGCCGCGTCTTCCGGAAGCTCGAAGTAGAAGTAGACCTCCATGCGGCGGTCGTGGGTATGGGCCGGCATCGTGTTCCAGGTGCTGCCCGGGGCGAGTTCGGTCATGCCCATCTGGAGCTGGCAGCAGGGGACTACTTCCTTGACCAGCAGGCGGTTGATGGTGCGTTCGTTGTTCTCCTCCAGGGAACCGAGGTGCATCACGACCGCATCCTTCTTGGACACTTTCTTCACGCCGGTCTCCTTGTGTGCGGTGGCGGAACAGAAGTAGAAGTGTGCGGGCTTCGCGGGGTCGACGCTGCGGAAGGAGACGTGGCGGTTGCCGCGGCCGATATAGATGGCCTCCTTGTAAGGGATCTCGTATTCCTCGTCACCTACTTTCACGATGCCGGTACCTCCGACGTTGATGATGCCGACCTCGCGGCGCTGGGTGAAGTAGTCGGCGCGGAGGATCTCCGGGGCTTCGAGGACAAGTTCCTCATCGACCGGGACGGCGCCGCCGGCGATGATGCGGTCGAACATGGAATACACCATGTTGATCTCACCGGGAACCATGATGTTCTGCACGAGGTACTCCTTCCGGATACGCTCGGTGTCATAATGCTTGGCATCCACGTTGCTGGATGCCTGACGGACGGTGCAATTGACTTTACTCATATCACTTGGGCTGTTTTCCGATATAGGCCAGGATACCGCCGTCCACGTACAGGATGTGGCCGTTCACGGCGTCGGAGGCATGGGAGGCGAGGAACACGGCCGGACCGCCGAGTTCGGACGGGTCGAGCCAGCGGCCGGCAGGGGTCTTCGCGCAGATGAAGCTGTCGAAGGGATGGCGGCTGCCGTCGGGCTGGATTTCCCGAAGGGGAGCGGTCTGCGGCGTGGCGATGTAACCGGGCCCGATGCCGTTGCACTGGATGTTGTATTCGCCGTACTCGGAGCAGATGTTGCGGGTGAGCATCTTCAGGCCGCCCTTGGCAGCGGCGTAGGCACTCACGGTTTCACGGCCGAGTTCGGACATCATGGAGCAGATGTTGATGATCTTGCCCTCACGGCGCTCCATCATTTCGGGAAGGACGGCGGAGGAGACGATGAACGGGGCGACGAGGTCCACGTCGATCACCTGCTGGAACTCCTGGCGCTTCATCTCGTGCATGGGGATGCGCTTGATGATGCCGGCGTTGTTCACGAGGATGTCGATCTGGCCCACCTCAGCGTGGATCTTCTCCACGAGGGCCTTGATGGCTACTTCGTCGGTGACGTCGCACACATAGCCGTGCACGTTCTCGATGCCGGCCTCCTTATAGTTGTTGAGCCCCCGCTCGAGGGCGGCCTCGTTGATGTCATTGAAGATGATGTTCTTGATACCGGCGGCGACAAAGGCCTTGGCGATGTTGAACCCGATGCCGTAGGAGGCGCCGGTGATCCAGGCGTTCTTGCCTTCGAGAGAGAAAGGATTGGTCATCTTATTGAAAATTTAACGGTTTTCTTTTGTGTCGGCTGCAAAGATACAAACGTTTGTATTTATTTCAAAATCTTTCTGTCGCGCTGTTCCGTTTTTGGCGGAAAACCAGTATCTTTGCCAAAATCTTTGAACATGAAAAAGTTAGTGTTTCTTGCTTCCGTCATCCTGGCAGCGATGGCGACTTCCTGCTCCCGGGAAGGAGTGAAGTATGTCGTGAAGGGGACCGGTCCCGAGGACGGCGTCCTGGTCCGCCTGATTGACAAACTCAGTGACGAGCCCATCGACAGCGCGGTTGTCGCCGGCGGAGTCTTTCAGCTCAAAGGAAGGGCTGCGAAGGATGCCTTCCTGAACCTGACCGCGGAGGGCGATGACTGGACGTTCATGATCTTCAACGACGGCGTGCCCGTGAATGTGGACTTCGCGGACAATTCGCTTTCCGGTTCGGACCTGAACAATCGTCTGAGCGACTGTGACCACCGCAATACGGATGCCTATAACGCGTACCAGCATGTCATTGAAACCTTCGAAGCCCTTCCCGAGGAAGAGCAGAAAGCCCGGATGGAGGAATTCATCCCGCAGTACCGTGCCGCGTTGCAGCAGTATTCCGATTTCTATATGGACCTGATCGACAAGAACAAGGACAACCTCGTCCCCGTCGCTTTCATCGAAGATGTGCGTTCCCTTGCCGGTCCGGACAAGCTCAATGAACTGCTGGCGTCCGATGCGGCTTTCGCCCGGCACCCCTATGTGCTGGACCTCAAGCGCAGGATCGATGAAGCCGAAGCTCGTCAGAAAGCCGCCGAGGAAAAGAAGAAAGCCATCATCGGAGAGAAGTTCCTGGATCTCGAGGAGGCCGATACCGACGGCAACATGCACAAACTGAGCGAGTATGTGGGCCAGGGCAAGTGGGTCCTCGTGGATTTCTGGGCATCCTGGTGCGGTCCCTGCAAGGCCGAGATGCCCAACGTCGTCGCCGCTTACAAGAAGTACCATAAGAAGGGATTCGACATCGTGGGCCTCTCCTTCGACCGGGAGAAAGAGCCGTGGGTGAAGGCCATTTCCGAGTGGGAGATGCCCTGGATCCACCTTTCCGACCTGAAGTACTGGAAGAGCGTCGCCTCCGACGTCTATTCCGTCAATTCCATCCCGGACAACCTCCTCATCGACCCGGAAGGCACCGTCGTGGCCCGCGGCCTCCGCGGCGCCGCCCTCGAGGCCAAACTGGCGGAGGTAATCAAATAACGCGTCGAATGTAAATTACAATTAATCAGTAAGTTATTAAAATATGCCCGGGTGGATTCACCCGGGCATATTTGTGTAATTTACTGACGATGAACGAATTGCATTCGACGCGATAATCACTCCTGCCGTCCGGATGTCCTGTCAAATAGGAAAATCTTTGTCACGGATGTTTGTGCAAACGTTTGTATTATCCGGAATTCTTTCCTATCTTTGCGGCCGATGGTGACGATTTCGGACATAGCGGCCGCCCTGGGCGTGACACCTTCCACGGTGTCCCGGGCCCTTTCGGGGAGCCCCCGCGTGAAGGAGGAGACCCGGCTGGCCGTTGAGCAGATGGCCGCCGAGATGGGGTACGAGCGCAATGTGGTGGCGTCGAACCTGCGGAAGGGGAAGTCCGACATCGTGGGCATCATCGTTCCCCGCATCCACCGGAACTTCTTCTCCAATGTCATCGGCGGGGCCGAGTCCATCCTGGAAGCGGCCGGCTACTGCGTCCTGATCTGCCAGACGCATGAGCGCCTGGAAGCGGAGATGAAAGCCCTCCGGACACTCCGGAACAACCAGGTGGCGGGGGTCCTGATGTCCCATGCCATCGGCGCCTTGGACGGAAAACATATCCTGGATGCGTTGGGAAGCCATATCCCGCTGGTCCAGTTCGACCGCGTGTTCAGCGATCTTCCCGGAGCCAAGGTTGTCAGCAACAATTTCGAAGGTGCGTATGCCGCCACCCGGCATCTGGCGGAACAGGGATACCGTCATATCGGCACCCTCGCCGGCTACATGAATTCCGAGGCCTATGCTGCCCGGCTGGAAGGCTGGCGGCAGGCGCTCCGGGACTGCGGACTGCCGGAAGGGGAGGTCTATGAGGATACCATCGTCCGGGAGACCGGGTTCGAAGCCGGACTGAAGGCGATCGATGCAGGTTGCGACGCCCTGTACAGCGCCGGCGACTTCTCCGCCCTCGGAGCCGTCGAGGCCGCCCGTTCGCGGGGACTCCGCATTCCGGAGGACTTCGGCATCGTGGGCACGGCCAACGAGACGTTCACCTCCCTGATGACCCCGTCCATCAGTTCCCTGGCCCTGAATCCCTTCGAGATGGGCCGCCAGGCCGCCCAGGCTTTCCTCTCCGGGGAAGAGGGAACCGTCGTGGTTCCTATGGAATTGAAAGTCCGGGAATCCTCCTGCCGAATCCATTCTGAAAATCAAATACCCGATAAACCATGCCTAAAGTAGTTACCTTCGGCGAAGTGATGCTTCGCCTCTCCACTCCGGGCTATCTGCGCTTCTCGCAGGCCCACCAGTTCGATGCCACCTTCGGCGGCGGCGAGGCCAACGTGGCTGTTTCCCTTGCCAACTATGGTATCGACACCCAGTTCGTCACCCGTCTTCCGAAAAATGACATTGCTGACATGTGCATCGCGGAACTCCGCGGCCTCGGCGTGGGCACCGACTGCATCGTCTATGGCGGTGACCGTGTGGGCATCTATTACCTGGAGACCGGCGCCGTCGCCCGCGGCTCCAAGGTCATCTATGACCGCGCCCATTCAGCCATTTCCGAGATCCAGCCCGGCATGGTCGACTGGCACAAGGTTCTCGAAGGGGCAGACTGGTTCCACTGGACCGGCATCACCCCGGCCCTAAGCCAGGGCGCCGCCGACGTTTGCCTCGAGGCGATCAAGGTCGCCAACGAGATGGGCGTGAAGGTCTCCTGCGACCTCAATTACCGCAAGAAACTCTGGAAGTACGGCAAGTCCGCCTCCGAGGTCATGCCAGCCCTCGTGGAAGGCTGCGACCTGATCCTCGGCAACGAGGAAGACGCCGAGAAGGAATTCGGCATCAAGCCCGAAGGCTTCGACGCCGAGAAGACCGGCGGCGAGATCGACCAGACCCGTTTCGAGAGCGTCTGCCGCCAACTCATGGAGCGCTTCCCGCGCTGCAAGAAGGTGGCTGTCACCCTCCGCGGCTCCATCAACGCGAACCACAATACCTGGGGCGGCGTCCTTTATGACGGCAAGACCCTCTGGCAGTCCCGGCGCTACGACATCACCCACATCGTGGACCGCGTGGGTGGCGGCGACTCCTTCATGGGCGGCCTCCTCTACGGCCTCCTCGCTTACGGAACCGACCAGGAAGCCCTCGAGTTCGCGGCGGCCGCTTCCTGCCTCAAGCACACCATCATCGGCGACTACAACCGTGTCACCGTCTCCGAAGTCGAAGGTCTCATCAAGGGCGGCGGCTCCGGCCGCGTTTCCCGCTAAACACCGTTCTGATGGCTCCATTCCGGTCGGTAACATTCAAAAACCGACACTCCATATACGCCATCAGCACTCAATAAGTACATATGTCCAAATTCAAGAAAATCGATACCATCGGTATCATCCGGGCCACCGGCATCGTTCCGGTGTTCTACAATGCTGATATTGAACTCACGAAGAAGGTGGTGAAGGCCTGCTATGACGGCGGGATCCGCGCTTTCGAGTTCACCAACCGGGGGGATGGCGCGCACAGGGTGTTCGAGTCCGTGATGGCGTTCGTCCGCAGCGAGTGCCCGGAGATGGCCCTCGGGGCCGGTACGATCCTCGATGCTCCTACCGCTGCGCTGTATATCCAGATGGGCGCGGACTTCATCGTGTCCCCGTGCATGGTGGAGGAGGTCGTCACCCTGTGCAACCGGCGTGGGATCCCGTATTCCCCGGGCTGCGGCACGGTGACGGAGATTGTCCATGCGCAGGAACTCGGCTGCGACCTGGTGAAGGTCTTCCCGGCCGGCACCGTGGGCGGTCCCGCCTTCGTGAAGAACATCCTGGGTCCGCTCCCGTGGGCCATGATCATGTGCACCGGCGCCGTGGAGCCCGCCGAGGAGAACCTCAAGGCATGGGCCAAGTCCGGCGTCACCGCCGTGGGCATGGGATCCAAGCTCTTCCCGAAGGAAGTTCTCAAGGCCGGTGACTGGGCCGCTGTCTCCGAACTCTGCGCGAAGTCTCTCGCCTGGTTCAAAGCGTAAGTATGAAACGAATCCTCTCTCTCCTGGCCGCCGTGCTCGTAAGCGGCGGCCTTTTTGCCCAGTTCCGGTACCAGAATCCGGTGATCCATGCCGATTATTCCGATCCGGACGTGTGCCGGGTGGGGGAGGACTACTGGATGACGGCATCGTCATTCAACTGCTTCCCGGGATTGCCGATCCTGCATTCGCGGGATTTGGTCCACTGGGACCTCGTAGGCGCTGCGCTGACGGAGTATCCGGGCGAAGGATGGGATGGATCGGAGGATGATTTCCGGACGACGGTCCAGCACGGCAAGGCCGTATGGGCGCCGGCGATCCGGTTCCACGAGGGGTGGTACTACATCTATGTGGGCGACCCCGACCGGGGTATCTTCATGGTGCGGACGCAGGATCCGGCAGGACCCTGGGAGCCGCCCGTGTGGGTGGTGAAGGAGAAGGGTTTCATCGATCCGTGCCCATTCTGGGATAAGGACGGAAAGGCTTATCTCTCACACGGTTGCGCCGGGTCCAGGGCGGGAAACAAGAGTGTTCTGTTCGTCGCGCCGATGGCGCCGGACGGGACCCGTCTGCTGGGCCCGTCCCGGATCGTGTATGACGGCCACCTGAGCCAGCCGACCATCGAAGGGACCAAGTTCTACAAGCGGGACGGGAAGTATTACATCTTCTCGCCTGCCGGCGGCGTCGCGACGGGCTGGCAGACGGTCCTCCGGGCAGACGATCCTTTCGGCCCCTATGAGGAGCGCATCGTGATGGCCTGGGCCCCGGGCACCATCAACGGCCCCCACCAGGGAGGTTGGGTGCAGACACCGGAGGGAGAGGACTGGTTCCTCCATTTCCAGGACAAGGGCGCCTACGGACGCATCGTCCATCTCCAGCCCATGCGGTGGGGGGATGACGGCTGGCCGGTCATCGGTGAGGATCCGGACGGGGACGGTGTGGGGCAGCCGGTTGAGGGGGGCGCTGCCCCCCTATTATCCCCCCGCGGCTCCCGGCCTATAAGTCCTCGGGACAAGCCCTCGGACACGGCCTCCGCCGGGCGCTCTGATGAGCGCCTGGTCATTGTCAACTCCGCTGTCGACTATCTCCCTTATGGGCTGGGACTCGAATGGCAGTATCCGGCGATTCCGTCGCCGTATTGGCATTATGCCTTGCAGGATGGCGTACGGCTGTATTCGGTGCAGCAGACCTGGACTTACAGGAACCTTTGGGACTGTCCGAATTTCCTGGCGCAGAAGTTCCCGGCGTTTACCGTCCGGGCGAAGCTGTCCTTCCGCCCGAATCCACAGCTGAAGGAGAAGGGCGAACAGGCGGGTTTTGCCGTAATGGGAAACGATTATGCCGGCTTGCGCCTGACCGACAATGGAAAGGGCGCCGTCCTGGACTATGTCGAATGCCTCCAGGCCAATGAGGGTGCCGCCGAGACGGTCCGCGAGCTGGCGGTGCTGCCGTATCGGTACGAACCGCTCCCGCATAGCCGGGAGTCGAAGAATGTCCCGCTGGTGAACTATCCCGATGTGCCTGAAGCGGTCGTCTGGGTGGAACTGGACGTCCGAGCGAAGGCGGTGGAGGGGAATGTGCCCGACGCCGTCTGCCGGTTCAGCTACAGCCTTGACGGCAAGCGGTTTACGCAAGTCGAGGGCACCTTCAAGGCCCAACCCGAGCTGTGGGTGGGCGCGAAGTTCGGCTTCTGGTGCAACCGGTTCGCGGCCAAGAACGATTCCGGCTGGGTGGACGTGACGGACCTCGTCGTCAAGCCGGCCTTCGACCCGCTGGAGGGATTCCTCTATGACGAAGAGAAGGTCCCGTCCTATACGCTTCCGGACCTGCTGGCGGGAACGCGCACCGTGAAGGACTGGGAGAGGAAACGGCGTCCCGAACTGATGAAACTGTTCGAGGAAGAGATGTACGGCAGTGTTCCAGGCAAGCCGGCGGGCCTACATTTCAAGGTGCGCGACAACGACCCTGCCGCCTTGGAAGGCCTGGCCACCCGGCGGCAGGTGCGGATCTTCTTCGACAGCGAGGAATCGGCCTACGAGGACCTTCTGCTGTACATTCCGAACCGTCGGAAAGGCCCGGCGCCGGCCTTTATGGGCGTCAATTTCTTTGGGAACCCTGCCGGATTCGCTCCGCTACCGGAAAGATTACAAACTGGACGCCCGCGGTTCCCAGCAGCAGCGCTGGCCGGTCCGGACCATCCTTGAGCGCGGCTACGCCGTCGCCACCTTCTGCTGCGAGGATGTCGTTCCCGATGCGCCCGGTTATCCGGGAATCCGCGCAAGCTATGACGGCTACACCTGGGGCGCCCTGGCCGCCTGGGGGTGGGGCCTTTCCCGTGCCCTGGATTATTTGGAGTCGGATTCCGGTGTCGATGCTGCCCGCGTGGCCGTTTTCGGCCATTCACGGATGGGCAAGGCCGCCGTCTGGGCCGGCGCCCGCGATACCCGCTTTGCGATGGTGGTTTCGAATGCCTCCGGTTGCGGAGGTGCGGCCCTGTCCCGCCGCCGCTTCGGGGAGACGGTCCGCCGCATCAACACGGCCTATCCGTACTGGTTCTGCGATGCCTTCCACAAATACGGCGACAACGAAGACCTCCTGCCGTTCGACCAGCATGAACTGCTTGCCCTTATCGCCCCGCGCCCCCTCTATGTGGAGAGCGGCAGTGAAGACCGCTGGTCCGACCCTCAGGGTGAATTCCTGGGCCTGGCTCATGCTTCTCCGGCGTATGAACTATATGGATATGAAGGATTTACGACTTCCGAACGGCCCGGTGTTGAACAGCCCGTCGTCAAAGGCCGGACCGGTACCCACATCCGCGCCGGCCGTCACGAAATCCTCCTCTACGACTGGCTGCGCTATCTGGATTTCGCGGACCGTTTCCTTTGACTTGTGGCGCTTAACATTTTGATTCTCAGTTAGTTAAATGGGTATGCCCTGTGATTCCAGTCACAGGGCATACCCATTTATTCTGCTGATAGTCAGCCAGTTAGGCGCCAACAGAAATTAGTAGTCCTCGACGTTGAAGCGGGTGAGGATGTCCATGTGCATGAAGTGGTCCTTTCGTGCAGGAAGCTTTCCGAGGATGGCGTGCTCGGCGAGGGCTTCAATGGCCAGGCGGACCTGTTCTTCCGGGCGCTGGCAGATGAGGACGGAGACGGTACCGTCCCGAAGGGCTTCCATGTTGGCCTTCAGGTTGTCGAAACCGACAACCCGGCGTTCGGGGTCCGGATGGCTGCGGAGGAAGGGGACGACGAGGTGGATGCGTGAGTTGAACATCACGATGTGGTGGACATCAGGATGTCCGGCGAAGAACGATTCGAGAACCTGGTCGATGCCGGCCGGATCGTTGGGGTCGATGAACACATTGTCGATCTTGCACTCGGGAGCGTGTTCCAGCATATAGTCCAGGAAACCGGACCGGCGGTTCACGGTAGGGTCCGATTGCTGGTAGCGGTCGCGACGCACACGGATGATCAGGACGCTGGAGACGTCCTGCCCGCGCGTCAGCTGGTCCGCGCACAAGTAACCGCTCTTGTGCAGCGGCATGCCGAAATAGGCCAGATATCCGTTTGTGTCCGGCCTGGAGTCGATGAAGCAATAGGGGATTCCACGCTCCTGGAACTGCTCCGTGAGGGCCGTGGTTGCCTCCTGGAACATCGGTGCGAGGACAACGCCGGAAGGTTCGGCCTCCAGGACGGCCGCACCGGCGCTCCGGAAGGAATCGATGTCGTACTGGTCGTATTCGAACAACTTGGTTTCCAGGCCGGCGGAGGTCACGGAATCCGTCGTGAGGGCGATACCGGAAACGGCCAGGTCCCAGAAGGTGCCGCTCTCGTGTGCGGGAAGGAGGATGGCAATCAGATGCTTTTTTCCCTTGGCCAGCAGGGAAGCGAATATGTTGGGTTCGTATCCCAGTTCCTGGATGGCTTCCATCACCCGTGCATAGCTTTTGCGCGAAACTTCACCCCGGTTGTGCAGCACGCGGTCCACCGTGCCTTTGGAGAGGCCGGTACGACGGGCGATGTCGTTGATGGTAATCTTTTCGTTCTGTACCATGCGATGTGGTTTCCGGATGCAAATCTGCGAAAAAAAAAGAACCGCTGCAAGAAAAATCGAAAAAATCGTGCACGGACACGGAAGCTCTCACGTTTGTCTGCGTAACTTGTTGAAAAAAATTCCGTTACCGTGCACGGAAAATCAAAAATACTTTTTATATTTGCAGGCGTACAATAGTAACCACAGATGAAAGCACGCCTCACCCTCCTTTCCCTGATTGTCCTGGCGGTTGCCTGCAAGGGCGGAAAAACCGACGAGTTTGCCGCTCTGTATAAGGACCTTCCCTTCGAAATGCCCCGTGTGGAAATGCCTTCCATCCCGGCCCGGACCGTCGTCCTTACCGACTTCGGTGGCGTGGGGGACGGTGTCTCCCTGAACACCGCCGCCTTTGCCGATGCCATCGCATCGCTTGAAAGACAGGGGGGCGGCAAGCTCATCGTCCCGGCCGGCATCTGGCGTACCGGTCCCATCGAACTCAAGAGCCATATCGAGCTGAATGTGGTGAAGGATGCCGTCATCGTCTTCGATCCCGACCAGGACCTGTATCCCGTTATCGACACGAATTTCGAGGGATTGGATGTCCGGCGCTGCCTGTCACCCCTGAACGCTACCGGTGCGCATGACATCGCGATAACGGGCGGCGGCATCATCGACGGCAGCGGCGAATACTGGCGGGAAGTGAAGCATCGGAAGGTCTCCGAGGACCAGTGGAAGACCATCCTGAAGCGGGGCGGCTATGTCCCGGAGGACGGCTCCGTCTGGTTTCCGGACGAGGGGTATGCGAAGGCCCGCGCCACCGCCGGCTCCCTCAATTATCCGGACCCGTCCCTGGATGAGCAGGAAATCAAGACCTTCCTCCGTCCCGTGATGGTCTCGTTCCGGGAGTGCGAGCGTGTCCTTCTGGAGGATTGCACCTTCCAGAACTCTCCGTGCTGGAACCTGCATCCGCTGTATTGCAAGGACGTCATCATCAAGGATATCACCGTGCGTAACCCGCACTATTCCGCCAATGGAGACGGCATCGACATCGACGCCTGTGAAAACGTGATCCTCACCGGTTCCTCCTTCGACGTGGGGGACGACGCCATCTGCATCAAGTCCGGCAAGGACGCCGACGGCCGCCGTCATGCCCGCAAGTGCCGCAACCTCATCATCTCCGACTGCACGGTCTATCACGGCCACGGCGGATTCGTCGTGGGCAGCGAGATGTCCGGCGGCGTGGAGAACATCCGCGTGACGGGCTGCCGCTTCATCGGCACGGACGTGGGTCTTCGCTTCAAGAGCGCCCGCGGCCGGGGCGGCCTCGTGAAGGACATCTGGTGCGACCATATCTATATGAAGGACATCGTCACGTACGGGGTCGTCTTCAACCTCTATTACATGGGTGTCGCCGCGACGGAGATGTCCAAGGACGGAACCCCGGACATCCAGCCTGTCGACGAGACCACGCCGGAATTCCGCGACTTCCATTTCTCGGACATCCTGTGTTCGGGTGCGGAGCAGGCGGTCTTCATCAACGGCATCCCGGAGCTGCCGGTCCGCAACATCGCCTTCCGGGACTGCAACTTCACCGCCGGCAAGGGCGTTGAATGCCATAATCATGAAAACGTGACCTTCGAGAATGTCATCGTGAACGGAGAAAAGATATGAAGAAACTCATCTATTTAGCCTGTATCTGGCTTATGGCCAGTTCTTTCACGACCATCCACCTGATGGGCGATTCTACGATGGCGGAGAAGGACCTATCCGATGGCAAGCCCGAGCGGGGGTGGGGGATGATGTTCCCTAACTTCGTGGACTCTACCCTCCAGGTCGTCAACTATGCGCAGAACGGCCGCAGCACGAAGAGTTTCATCGACAAGGGTCTCTGGGACAAGGTCTATCATGCCTTGCGGCCCGGGGACTATGTCTTTATCGAGTTCGGACACAATGATGCGAAGGCCGACGATCCCGAGCGCTATGCCCCTGCGTACGGCGCTTATCAGGACAATCTCCGCACGTTCGTTCGCGGGGCCCGCGAGAAGGGCGCGACTCCGATCCTCCTGACGCCGGTGGCACGCCGCTGGTTCAAGGACGGCAAACTGGACCGCAACTGCCACACGGACTATCCCGCCGCGATGAAGCAGGTGGCCGACGAGATGGGTGTCACCCTGCTGGACATCACGACCCCCACCCTGGACTGGATCGAGTCCCTGGGAGACGAGGCCTCCGCCCCGTATTTCATGAACCTCCCTGCCGGCAAGTATGCCTGTGCCCCGCAGGGGAAGACCGACAATACCCACACCTTGGCCGCCGGCGCCCGCAAGGTTACGGAAATCGTCTGCGAGGCCCTGAAAAAGCAGGTGCCTGCCATCGGCGACCACCTGGTCCGGTATGACATCGTGGTGGACCAGACCGGACATGGCGACTACATGACCGTGCAGGAAGCCATCGACGCGGTTCCCAACTACAGCCATTCGAAGATCACCACCATCCTTATCAAGGCAGGTACCTACAAGGAATGCATCGACATCCCCCACACCAAGTTCCGGATGAAGATCTCCGGACAGGGGGCTGACAAGACCATTCTCACTTACGACAATTACGCGGAAAAGATCTGGCCCGGCAACGATTTCAAGGTCGGTACGTCCGGCAGCGCGAGCATCTACATCCACTCCAGCTATGTGACCTTCGAGGATATCACCTTCGAGAACACGGCGGGAGAGGGGAAGGAGATCGGTCAGGCCGTGGCCGTTTTCACCGACGGTGACTTCCTGTTCTTCCACCGCTGCCGCTTCATCGGCAACCAGGACACCCTCTATACCTACGGCAGATTCGGAAAGGAAGGCGGCATCAAGCGCAACTATTTCCTGGACTGCTACATCGAGGGTACGACCGACTTCATCTTCGGTCCCAGCATCGCCTATTTCGAGAACTGCCACATCCACAGCAAGAAGAACAGTTATGTGACCGCCGCTTCCACCCTCCCCGGGCAGAAGTACGGCTATGTGTTCAAGAACTGCCGGTTGACGGCCGCTCCCGGTATCGGCAAGTGCTACCTCGGCCGTCCCTGGGGCGCCTACGCCAAGACCGTGTTCATCGACTGCGAGCTGGGTAGCCATATCCTCCCTGCCGGTTGGCATGATTGGGAAAAGGAAGGGAAACCCGATACCAAGAAAAACTCCTTTTACGCCGAATATGGTTCCACCGGTCCCGGTGCCCGTGGCCCTCGCGTGAAATGGGCCCATTCCCTGAAGGCGAAGGATCTCATGGACTACACTTTCGAAAAGGTGATGTACCAGTCGCAGGACGGCATTGTCTGGAACCCTTTTGACAACCGATAGATGAAGAGAATCGTCCCCCTGCTGCTTGGCTGCCTCGCAGCCTGCGCTCCGAAACCGGAAGAAGAACCGCTTTCCGTCCGGATGGTGCGCTCCGAAATCAAACGGGCTCCCGAAGCCACTTTCCTGGACGGCCAGGAGGGTGGCTATAAGTGGAATTATACCACCGGCCTGGAACTCCGTAGTTTCCTCGCGGTTTTCCGTGCGTACGACATCCCTGAATTTGACGCGTATGTGCGCGCGTGGTATGACGGCATCCTGGACGAGGAAGGCAACATCGGCGGAAAATACGACCGCGAGAAGTACAACCTGGACCATGTCTGTCCGGCCCGGACGGTGCTTTCCCTGTACATGGCCACGCCGGACAAGCGATATGCGAAAGCGATCGGCACTGCCCGTGAGCAGCTTCGTGGCCAGCCCCGGACCGATGCCGGCGCCTTCTGGCACAAGAAGGTTTATCCTGGCCAGGTATGGCTGGACGGCCTGTACATGGCCGAGCCTTTCTATGCTGCCTATGCCCACGTCTCCCACGAGACCGAGGCTTTCGACGACATCGCCCTCCAGTTCAAGGTCGCTGCCGAGAAGACTTATGACCCCGCGACGGGACTCTACCGCCACGCCTGGGATGAGACCCGCAGCATGTTCTGGGCCGATCCCGTGACCGGCCAGTCCGCCCACTGCTGGGGCCGGGCCCTCGGCTGGTACACGATGGCCCTCGAGGAGGTGATTCCGTTCTTCCCGGAGGACCATCCGGGGAAGGCCGAACTCCAGGGAATCCTGGAAGGCATCCTTGCCACGCTCCCGAAGTATGCGGATCCGGAAACCGGCATGTGGTACCAGGTCCTCGACAGTCCGGACAGGGAAGGCAACTACCTGGAAGCCACCTGCTCCGCCATGTTCACCTACGCCTACCTGAAGGCCGTGCGGGAGGGCTGGGCCATCCCTGAAAGCGTCGACCCGAAGGCCCTCTACGACAGCCTCGTGAAGACGTTCATCCGCGAGGATGCGGATGGAACCCTGAACCTGACGCAGTGCTGCGCCGTCGCCGGGCTCGGCGGCAAGGAGAACCGCAGCGGCACCTTTGACTATTACATCAACGAGAAAATAATCGAGAATGACCCGAAGGGCGTCGGCCCCTTCATCTGGGCTTCCCTTGAATACGAACATCTATGAAGAAAGCATTGACATTCCTGGCATTGGCCGGCCTTCTGGCTTCCTGTGGCGGCAAGGAGGAACCGGTCGTTCCCGATACCCCCAAGGCTCCGTCCGCTCCCACGAACGTGAAGCTGAAAAAGGCGACGGAAACCAGTCTGCAGTTCCAGTGGGACCAGGTGGCGGATGCGACCTCCTATGCCTGGGAAATCCAGCAGGACGGCACCAAGGTGAAGGAGGGCAAGGCGACGGATTACCGTTTCGGCGTGAAAGCCGTGAATTCCGGCGGATCTTCCTCCATGAGTTGGGCCGATGCCCGCACGGAAGGGACGGATGAGCCGGATGACCCGACGCCCACCCCCTCGGAGCACTATGCCGATTTCTCCATCCCTGCCTACGAAGACGAGGCGCATGAGGCGCTGGCTTTCCCGGGTGCCGAAGGCGGCGGCATGTACGCCACCGGCGGACGTGGCGGGAGCATCTATCATGTGATTTCCCTGGAAGATAATAGAACGGACGGCACGCTCCGCTACGGTATCGAGAAAGGGGAGCGTCCGCTCACCATCGTGTTCGATGTGGCCGGCACCATCGCCCTGAAGGAGGAACTGAACATCACCAGGGGAAATCTCACCATCGCGGGGCAGAGCGCCCCGGGCGACGGTATCTGCCTGAAGAACTATACGTTCCGGATCGGCGCCAGCAACGTGATCGTCCGTTTCATCCGCTGCCGGATGGGTGACGAGATGAAGACCGAGGACGATGCCATGCAGGTGATGAGCCACGACGATGACAAATACGACCGGATCATCATCGACCACTGCTCCGTGAGCTGGTGCACCGATGAATGCGCTTCCTTCTATGGGATGAAAGATTTCACCTTCCAGTGGAACATCGTTTCCGAGAGCCTTCGCAACTCCATCCATGACAAGGGTTCCCACGGCTACGGCGGCATCTGGGGCGGCAACAACGCCAGCTACCACCACAACCTGCTGGCCCACCATGACAGCCGCAATCCCCGCATCGACCACGACTACGTGTCCACGCAGAAAGGGCCGGTCACGATCGCCAACAATGTGGTCTACAACTGGAAAGGCAATACCTGCTATGGTGGTGAGAGTTCCTCGAACCATGGATCCGATTACCGGAAATACAATTTCTTCAACAACTACTACAAGCCCGGTCCTGCGACCCCGTCCAACCATATCTGGTTCCTGCAGCCCACGACTTCCTGCAGCAACTGCGGCGGCACCATTCTTCCCGGTCATTTCTATATGGACGGCAATGTGATGTATGGGCAGAGCGCCCTGACCTCCGACAACTGGAAGGCCGGAAAGAGTTCCCCCGTCTCCGTCTATATCAGTGAAAGCGATGCGGCCAGGATCAAGGAGACGGACCGTTTCGCCACCGGCACCTACCAGAGCGTCCATACCGGCCAGGCCTGCCTGGATCCCGTCCTCGCCTATGCCGGGGCCAGCTTCGCCCGGGATGCGATCGATGCGCGCATCGCCCGCGAGACCAAGGATGGCTCCTCCACTTACAAGGGTAGCAAACTCAAGGACAAGGACGGCAAGGATATTAAGGATCTCTCCAAGAACGGCCTCATCGACACCCAGACCGATGTCGACGACGGCACCTGGGTGAACGGCTGGCCGGTGTATGGCTTCTCCGGGGACCCGGTCCGGGATTCCGATTCCGACGGCATGCCCGACTGGTTCGAGGACCAGTTCGGCCTGGGCAAGAAAGACAAGACCGACGCCGCCAAGTCCACCCTGGACAAGTATGGCCGCTACACCAACCTGGAAATGTATCTGCACTACCTCGTGAAGGACATCGTCGCTGCCCAGAACGCCGGCGCTTCCTACCTGCAACTGTAAACATATAATTCATAACCAATCTTAAATCAACCATCCATGAAAAATCCAGTCAAGAAACTCGCACTTGCGCTTCTCGGCCTGGTTTCGGCTTGGTCCCTGTCCGCCCAGACGACCATCACGGGCGTCGTGACGGACGAGACCGGTGAGCCGCTCATCGGAGCGGGCGTGGTTGTCGAAGGCACGACCATCGGCACCATCACCGGCATCGACGGCGACTACACGCTGACCGTGCCCGCTGACGCAGTGAACCTGGTGTTTTCCTTCATCGGACTGAGCGACCAGACGGTGGCCATCGCCGGCCAGACCGTCATCGACGTCGTCCTGAAGGTAGACTCGACCTTCCTCGACGAAGTGGTCGTCGTGGGTTACCAGACGGTCAAGCGCCGCGACCTCCTCGGCGCCGTCGCTTCCGTCGGTTCCGACAAGCTCACCGAACAGCCGGTGACCTCCGTCTCCCAGGCCCTTTCCGGTAAGATGGCGGGTGTCTCCGTCGTCACGACGGAAGGTGACCCGGATGCCGATGTCAAGATCCGCGTCCGCGGCGGCGGTTCCATCACCCAGGACAACAGCCCGCTCTACATCGTGGACGGCTTCCCGGTGGAATCCATCAACGACATCCCGTCCTCCGAGATCCAGTCCATCGACGTCCTGAAGGACGCTTTCTCCACCGCCATCTACGGTTCCCGGGGTGCAAACGGTGTCGTCATCGTCACGACCAAGAGCGCCGAGAAGGGACAGAAGGTCTCCGTGAAGTTCAATGCTTACTACGGCCTCAAGAAGATGGCCAACGCGGGCGCGATCCAGGCGATGAACCCCGAGAACTTCGTGAAGTTCCAGTATGAACTGGCCTCCATCCGCGACAACCTGAGCAACAACTACTACCCTTACTTCGGTACCTTCAACGATATCGACCTGTACCAGGGGCTCCAGGGCAACAACTGGGTGGACGCCGTTTTCGGCAAGACCGGTTCTTCCCTGAGTGCAGACTTCTCCATCTCCGGCAGCGGTGAGAACTACAACTGGACGATGGGTTATTCCCACATGGGTGACGACGCCATCATGATCGGCTCCAACTACACCCGTGACAACTTGAGCTTCAAGGCCAATTTCAAGACTTCCAGCACCACCAGCATCGATGCCAACATCCGCTACTCCCGTGTGAATACACGCGGCTCCGGCGCCAACGGCATCAACGACCGTGCGACGACTTCCGGTAACGGCCGTCTCAAGCACGCCGTCTCCTACGCTCCCATCCCCGTGGCTCCGATGTCTTCGGATTCCGACCTGGAGCAGGACTATGGCGACAACGCTCCGCCGCTCGTGTCCGTGGCTGACAACGATTCCAAGCGCGTCCGTTCCACCTGGAATGTGAATGCCGCCTTCAACTGGACGGTCATCGACAACCTCCGCCTCAAGATCGAGGGCGGCCTGGAGGACTATCGCCAGGGCGACGACCGTTTCTACGGCCTGACCACCTATTACGTGGCGAACCAGTCCACCGTGAAGAACACACCCTCCACCGAGCACAAGGAGGCCTTCCGCAGCCGGTATCGCAACACGAATACCCTCAACTATGACTTCGCGGAACTCATCAACAATGCGGACCATCAGCTGACCGCCCTCCTCGGTGAGGAAATGACCATTACCAAGAGCAATACGATCACCGCCCTGGTGGACGGATTCCCGGTCCAGTACGATGCGAACATGGCCTGGCACTTCATGGCATCCGGTATTCCGGCCTCTTCCAACAACTATTACAGCCCGGATGACAAACTGCTCTCCTTCTTCGGCCGCGTGAACTACGACTACAAGCACCGTTATTCCATCGGCGCCACGCTCCGTGCTGACGGTTCTTCCAAGTTCGCCCGCGGTCACCGCTGGGGCTTCTTCCCGTCCGCTGCGGCTTCCTGGACCATCTCCAACGAGCCCTGGATGGACAATGCCCACAGCTGGCTGGACCAGCTCAAGCTTCGCTACAGCTTTGGTACCGCCGGTAACAACAACATCCCTTCCGGCCAGCTGATGAAGCAGTACGCCTCCTCCACCACTTCCTGGCTCTCGATGACCCAGAACATCTTCACGGCCGGCAAGGTCCTGAACAATCCGGACCTCACGTGGGAAACCACCTACACGCACAACATCGGTCTGGACTTCTCCCTGTTCCAGAGCCGTCTCAGCGGTAGCATCGAGGCGTATCAGAACGATACGAAGAACCTCCTCATCAACTTCCCGATCCCGGGTTCCGGCTATGACAGCCAGTACCAGAACGTAGGTTCCACCCGCAACCGCGGTATCGAACTCACCCTCAACGCTCCGCTCGTTTCCAACAAGAACTTCTCCCTGAACCTCGGAGGCAACATCGCCTACAACATCAACCGGGTCACCGACCTGGGCGGCCTGGAGGCCATCATGGCCCAGTCCTACTGGGCTTCCACCGAAATCGGCGACGACTACATCGTCCAGGTGGGCCAGCCTCTCGGCAACATGTACGGCTACCTCAGCGACGGCATGTACTCGGTCGACGACTTCACCTGGGACGGCGCCAAGTGGGTGCTGAACGATGGGGTTGTGGATTGCTCTTCCATCATCGGCGCCGCTTACATGCGTCCCGGTGCTCCGAAATACAAGAACTTCGACGGTTCCGAGGACAACAAGGTCACCGTGGCTGACCGTACCGTCATCGGCAACGCCTCCCCGGATTTCACCGGCGGTTTCAACCTCAGCGGATACGCCTACGGCTTCGACTTCAGCGCCAACTTCAATTTCATGATCGGCAACCAGGTGTACAATGCCAACAAGGTGGAGTTCACCTCCTCCCGCAAGTACTACAACCGTAACCTCCTGAACATGATGGATGTGGACAAGCGCTGGACCAACATCGACTGGACCACCGGCGAACTCATCACCGACGCTGAGACCCTTCGCTCGGTCAATGCCGGCCGGACGATGTGGAATCCCGCCATCGGCACCGCCGTGTTCAGTGACTGGGCTGTCGAGGATGCTTCCTTCCTCCGCCTCCAGAGCGCTACACTCGGTTACACCCTCCCGGAGGACGTGACCAAGAAGATCCACATCCGCAAGCTCCGCCTGTACGTGACGGGCACCAACCTGCTCTGTCTCACCAAGTACTCCGGCTATGACCCGGAAGTGGACACTCGCCGTTCCACCCCGCTCACCCCGGGCGTGGACTATTCCGCATATCCCAAGAGCATCGGCTTCGTGGCCGGTATCAACCTCACCTTCTAATCCGCAGCTGACATGAAAAAGATTGTTTATATCCTTTCTGCGGCCGTCCTGGCCGTCACGGCGGTTTCCTGTGAAAAATTCCTGGATTCGAAGTCCCCGTCCACGTTCGATTCGGCGACTGTCTTTTCCAACTACGCGCTGACGGAGAACACCATCTTCTCCATCGCCCAGTCTTTCGGCGAGACGAACAACTATCGCGGCCGTTATCTCTCCTGGATCGGTCTGAACAGTGACATCGAGTGGTACAACACTTTCAAGGTCACCGACGAAAAATATCAGATCGCCGGTTATTCCCAGCTGCCCAACAACAGCCAGCTGAACCTGAACAACGGTCCTTTCGCCAAGATGTACGAAGCCATCGAGCGCGCCAACCTGTGCATCGAGGGTATCCGCGAGTTCGGCAACCCCGGGGAGAACGCCGACATGGCTTATCTGCTGGGCGAGGCGCTGACTCTCCGTGCGATGATCTACTATGACCTTGTCCGTGCCTGGGGAGATGTCCCGGCCCGTTTCGAGTCCACCACCAGCGAGACCATCTACAAGGCTAAGGAAAGCCGCGACGTGATCTTCAAGCAGCTGCTGGCCGACCTGGATGAGGCGATCCCTTATCTGCCCTATCCCGGCGCCAATGCGACGACTTCCCGCACCGACCGCGTGAACAAGCTGTTCGCGGAAGGCCTGTATGCCCGCATCGCCCTGATGGCTTCCGGCTATGCACAGCGTCCGGACGACGGAATGGTGGGAACCGGTGACCTGGGTACCAACCGCATGACCAACGATCCAGACCTCCAGAAGAGCGTCCTCTATCCCAAGGCCCTGGCCTATCTGGAGGATGCGATTTCTTCCCATTCCGCTTCCCTGGAAGACTTCGAGTCCCTGTGGAGGAACCAGAGCAACCGTGACAACCTCGTCGCCGGTCCTGGCCACGAGAGCCTGTTCGTGATCCCGTTCTCTGACGGCCGTGGCCGTTGGAACTACACTTTCGCGGTGCGTTCCGAGGGTTCCAGCTTTGCCGGCGGTGCCACGGTCACCCGTGGCGGCGATGCCGGTCCGGTACCCACGATGTGGTTCGACTACGATCCCAACGATGTCCGTCGTGACATCACCTGCGTGAACTGGCGCTGGAACAACCAGGATGAGCCTGAACTCGTCGGTATCCAGCGGTGGTACTTCGGCAAGTATCGCTGGGATTGGATGACTCGCGATCCCTACAAGGGCGGTAACGACGACGGCGTGAAGCCCGTGGTTCTCCGTTATGCCGACATCCTCCTGATGGCCGCCGAGATTGCCAACGAACTGGGTGACCTGAACGCCGCCAAGGCCTATTTCCTCCCGGTCCGCGAGCGTGCTTTCAAAGGCCACGAGGAGCAGGCAGAAAACTATGTCTCCCGTATTGCCTCCAAAGATGCGATGTTCGACGCCATCGTGGACGAGCGCGCCTTCGAGTTCTGCGGCGAAATGACCCGCAAGTTCGACCTCATCCGCTGGGGCATGCTCAAGCAGAAGATGGACGAGGCCAAGGCCAAGATGAAGAACCTGCGTGACCTCACCGGCGAATACGCCCAGGTGAACGGTTTGGAAGGCGACGTCTACTACCAGGTGGACGGCAGGAACATCATCATCTACGGTTTTTCCGGCGAGGCCGTCAAACCTTCCGGCGCCTGGGAGAAGAAGGCCGAGTACTTCACCAAGACCGTGGACAGCAAGGGTGCCGACACCGGCCTGTACAACGCATTGGTGGAAGGTATCTACACCGGGGACCCCGAACAGCATATATCAAGAACGACTATGGCTACGAGAGCCTTTAATACCGACGCATTATGAACTACAAGAATATACTGAAAGTATCCCTGGCGGCCCTGACCGGCCTCGCCGTGCTCTCGGGTTGCGCCCAGAAGGAGTTCGAGGAGATCACTGACCTCTCCCTCGCACGCTGCCTGGAGCCGCAGAACCTTTCCGCCCGGGTGGATGCCGCCACGGGTGACAACGTTACGTTCGGCTGGGATGTGAACAAGGATGCCGGCGGGTACGAGCTCGTGGTGTACACCGACGAGGCGATGTCCCAGATGGAGAACAGCTGGGCGCTCGAGCCCGGCCAGGTTCCCTTCACCACCCGCCTGACCGCGGACCAGAAGTACTGGTTCACCGTCCAGGCCTACAAGGTGGATGCGAACGGTGACCGGGTGACCAGCACCCTGTCCCACCTCGCTGTCTATGACGGCAACGTGAAGACCTATGCGGTGAAGGACAACCTCTATCTGGAGGTTACCGGCCGCACGGAGAATTCGGTCTCCTTTGCCTGGAGCAAGGACCTGGCCGACTATGACGAGGTTACTGAAATCCGTGCCACCCCGGTCAAGGGCGGCCAGGAGGTCAAGTATGAACTGTCCGGCGCTGACAAGTCGGCTGCCACGGCAACTGTTTCCGGCCTGGCTGCCGGCACGGAGTACCAGTTCGTCCTTTACTACATGAGCGCCTCCCGCGGCGCTGTGGACACCTGGACGAAGGCCGAGAAGGGCGCTGCCACGACGATCACCAGTTCAGAGGAACTCAAGACTGCCGTGAATGCCGGTGGCGACCTGTATCTGGCCTACAGCGATGACGGGTATTCCATGAGCACGGCCAAGCCTGTTTCCAGCCTTACGGTCGTCGGTGAATTGAACGACGAGGGCAAGAGGCCCGTCGTATCCGGTTCCGTCGAGATTTCCGGCGTCCTCGCTGACGGCAGTTCCCTCCGTTTCGAGAACATCCACTTCGCCGACAATGGATCGATCGGCCATCTGGTTACTTTTGCCGATGACAACAACGCCGTCTCCCTCGAAAAGATCGAGTTTGTGAACTGCGAGATTACCGGTTACAAGTCCGGTCTGTTCTCCGTGAACAAGAAGGGCGGCCTTACGGTCGGTGAAGTCACATTCGACAGTTGTGACATCTACGATATCCTGGGAAGCGGCGGCGACGGTTTCGACGTGCGCCAGGCCTGTGAGATCACCACGGTCAAGTTCGTCAACAATACGATTTACGACGGCTTCCGCACCCTGTTCCGCCTGGACCAGGTGGATGCCATCAAGATCGGCAACATTGACTTCGAGAACAACACGGTGAAGAACATCGCCACTATGGACGACGGCAACAACCGCGCCCTGTTCTCCCCCTACGTCCCCGTCAACCTCATCCTGAAGAAAAACCTCTTCCTTTATGAGGACGGCGGCAAGACGGACGAGGGTGTCGTCGACAAGGCCCAGTTGATCCATGACAATACCAAGACCGTCGATCCCACGATCACGGCTTCCGGCAACTATGCATTCGCTTATGGCAAGGACTTCTTCAAGAGGAAGTCTGCGGCCGATCTCGGATGCAAGACCATGAATGTGGATCCTTGCTACAACTCCAAGGGCAATTTCTTCCACCTGGCCGCCCAGGATCTCATCGAGGAGCAGGTGGGCGCTTCCAAGTGGTGGATCTCCTATGTGGAGAAAGCCGAAGACCTGACCCAGAACGTGGTCTCTGCACCGCATGTATGGGATCTGCAGGACGCCAGCCTCTTCGCCGGCGAGGTGAAGAACAGCCGTGTCCGTGACGAACTCCTGCTCGTGGGAAGCGAGGCCACTCCGATCAACGCGGACGGCGGTATCAACTTTACCGTGGCGACCGTGCTGAACCGCAAGGGCATTCCTACGGATGGCTACGTCTCCTTCAAGATCGATGCTCCCGGCTCCGTCGACCTGGTCGTGGAAGATCCCAATAAGTCGGGTGCCGGCGTGGTGATCGCCCTCCTGGACGATGATGGTTTCGCCGTCAAGGGCGGTGTCGCCGAAGGCGGCAAGCAGCAGGTCCAGAAGGTCGTCATTCCCGAGGTAAAAGGCCAGGGCATCGTCTACCTGTATGCCAACGGCCCCGTCTCGGTCACCAAACTCGCCTGGAGCAAGGATGTCCTGAATGGCGACCGGGTACTGGCAACGCCGAAGTTGACCGTGGATCCGGTCACTGTCAAGGAAGGGGATGAAACTCCCGTCACGGTGAAATGGGATGCGGTTCCCAATGCCGCGTCCTACGAACTCAGGTTCAACCGGAAACCTGTCGAACTGGAGGAAGGTGCGCTGACCTATACGGTTCCCGCCGAGACGATCGCCGCGCTCGAAGCCGGCCTGTACGGCTTTACGGTCAAGGCCTTCCCTGCCGAAGGGGACATCTACTATCAGGAGTCCGAGCAGGGGACCGCTTCCATCGCGATCCAGCCGAAGGGCGGTTCCGAAGTCGTCACGCAGTCGGTTGTCTGGGATTTCACCGCCGAGTATATCGAGGCCTTCACGGTGAACGACAGCAACAACTACCTGTATGATAAGGGACTTGTCTCGCTGGCCGCTTCGACGGATGCGACGGAGACCCTGTATTTCTCGCCCAACGGCAAGGATATCAAGTA
>CACYWN010000033.1 GCA_902778105.1 uncultured Bacteroidia bacterium | reverse complement strand
AGATAGTCAACAAAAACCAGTAATAGCAGTTAAACCTGAGTCAACTTTCACACGCGATAAGACACGCAGACAGTCAACCAAAATCAGGAACAGTCAACCGGCGCCACTGGAAGCCCCCTATTGACGATTTGCGGCGCGGGTGTGTATAGTAAAAGCACACCTGCGCCGTAAACTGTATGTACCTGCGCCGTAATCTATACGTACCTGCGCTACGGAAGTGCGTCACCTGCGCCAGCCTGGCGGTTTCCCCCCTCCGAACCTGGTAAGTCCACCAGCCAACCAGGAGGCCAAGTCCACCAGCCAACCAGGTGACCAAGTCTGTCAGCCAATCATGTGGCCAAGTCCACCAGCCAACCAGGAGGCCAAGTCCACCAGCCAACCAGGAGGCCAAGTCCGTCAGCCAATCAGGTGGCCAAGTTCGTCGGCCAACCAGGTGGCCAAGTCCACCAGCCAACCAGGTGACCAAGTCCACCAGCCAATCAGGTGGTCAAGTCCACCAGCCAATCAGGAGACCAAGTCCGGCCACCAACCAGGTGGCGGTACCCCCTCCGGACCTAGCAGTACAGGCCGCCATTCACGGCGATTACCTGGCCTGTCACATAGGAGGAGAGGTCGGAGGCGAGGTAGAGGGCCGTATTGGCAATCTCATCGACGGTGCCGCCGCGCCTTAAAGGAATCTGCTTGATGTACTCGTCGCGGACGGCTTCGGGGAGGGCGTTCGTCATCTCGGAGACGATGAAGCCCGGGGCGATGGCGTTGGCCCGGATGCCGCGGGAACCCATTTCCTTGGCGACGGACTTGGCCATGGCGATGAGGCCGGCCTTGGAGGAGGCGTAGTTGACCTGGCCGGGATTGCCCATCTGGCCCGCGATGGAGGCCATGTTGATGATGGAACCGCCCTTGAGGCGGGCCATGCCCGGCATGACGGCGTGGATGAAGTTGAAGGCGCCCTTGAGGTTCACGGCGAGGACCGCGTCCCACTGCTGCTCGCTCATCCGCATCACGAGGCCGTCCTTGGTGATGCCGGCGTTGTTCACGAGGATGTCGATCTTGCCGAAGTCCTGGAGGATTTCCTCCACCACGGCGTGTGTTTCGTCGAAGTTGGCGGCGTTGGAGGCGTAGCCTTTCACCTTATGGCCGAATGCGGCGATCTCGGAGATGGTTTCCTCCGCAGCTTCGTTGATGACGAGGTCCGTGAAGGCGACATCGGCGCCTTCGGAAGCGAATTTAAGTGCGATGGCCTTGCCGATGCCGCGCGCGGCGCCGGTCACGAGGGCCACCTTACCGTCTAACATACCCATATTCTTTCGCGTTTTGGTTTCAGTAGGCGCAAAGGTACGAAAAAATACGGGAAGGCCCTCCCGTTTCCACCGGCATGAACGAAAAATGAGGGTGACCGGACAGTCACCCTCATCGTTCCGTTTACTTACCGCTGGAGATTTTCGATAACCTGTCTGGCGGGACGGTCCGGGTCATTCATGACGACGCACTTGTCATCCAGGACCATGACCTCTCCGTTCTCAGGCGTGTACTTGGGCCAGGCCGGAAGGGACTTGCAGTTAGGGTCGCCGGTGCGCATGAAGGCCACCAGGGCGTCGGACATCTTGTCGGACAGGGCACGGGGACGGGCGCCGCCACCCGTATGGGTGACCATCAGGTCTGTATTGTGCAGCCAGAAGCAGATGTCCAGGCAGTGGAAGGAGCGCAGGCGCCCGTCGAACAGGGGCGGCTGCCAGCCGAACCAGGCGACATAGACCGGTGCTCCTTGCTGGTACTTGGTGTTGGCGGACCGGACAATGTTCGTCCGCACACCCGTCAGCAGCGCCCAGATTTCAATCGGGCGGCATTCCGGGAAGTTCTTGGCATACGCCTCCACGACTTCGCGGGCGTGTTCTCCGTAAGCCGGCGTCATCTTTTCGACGACCCCGTCCAGGGTGATGTCCTCCAGTTCGGGGTTGTTCCGGTCCGGATTGCCTTCGTGCTTGACCGAGCACAGCAGCATGGGAATGTTGGGGATGCTGTTGTCGGCCGGATCGAAAAAGATGCCGGCCGGGATGTCCAGGTCGTCGCCGACCGGACTGAATCCGCCCCTTCTGCTCGATCCGCCCTGGAGGCGGCTGAATTTGGCTGCGGCCTGGTTGGCCAGGGCATAGTATTCTTCCCAGGGCATCTGCTGGAGCTTGTCGATCTCGGAGGGCTTCAGCCCCGCCTCTTTGAGGATGAACTCGCCGAGGGCTTCGGCCTGGGCCTTATCGGCGGCCCGGGTGGAGTTTCCGCTCAGGGCAACGGCCTTGTGGACGAGTCCCTTGGCCGCGGGCATGGTCGCCACGATGCTCACCTTCGCGCCGCCGCCGGACTGACCCATGATCGTGACGTTGTCCGGATCGCCGCCGAAGTTGGCAATGTTGTTGTGGACCCATTTCAACGCGGCGATCAGGTCCAGGATGCCGACATTGCCGGAATGGGCGTATTTTTCCCCGCCGACCTTGGCGAAATCCGAAAAACCGAAGGCGTTGAGCCGGTGGTTGACCGAGCAGACCACGACATCGCCGTACGCGGCGAGGCCTTCTCCGCTGTAACCGTCCTGCTCCAGGGCGCTTCCGTTGAAGAATCCGCCACCATGGAAGTACACCAGGACGGGACGCTTCTTCGTGTCCAGTCCCTGCGTCCAGACGTTGAGCCGGAGGCAGTCTTCACTGGAATGGAAGAAGTTCCAGTTGTCGACGAAGCCGGCTGCGGACTCGGGGCTCCGGTCGTAGACGATGGCCTGCGGGGCCATGTCTCCGTAATTGAGGGCCAGCCGGACACCGTCCCACGGCTGCGGCTCCTTGGGGGGCATGAAGCGGTTTTCACCGCCGGTGTCGGCCCCGTAAGGGATGCCTTTGAACTGGTAGAGGTTCTTGTAGATAAAGCCTCTCACCTTGCCGTATTGCGTATTGGCGACGGCGATGTTCTCGCCGATGAACAGTTGCTGTCCGTCCTCGTCGGCGGCCTTCCTGTTCCCGGAACAACCGGTCAGCAATGCGCCGACACCCAGGATGATCGAAAGGAGAAAAATACGTTTTGCTGTCATATGGAAAAGGTTTTTATTTAGCCTTGAATGAGATTTCGCTGGCCTGCAGGCCCGCAGATTCCGCCTTCACGGTAACGGTCCCGGCCTTGTCGGCGGACAGGATGGCCAGCGCCATGCCGCACCAGGTGTCGCGTTCCGAGGTCTTTGTGGAAGAGAGGTCGCGCATGTTTCCGTTCTCCATGCCGATGACTTCGGCGCCGTTGACGGTCAGCTTGACCCGGTTGGTCGCATCCTTGCACAGGAGGCCGTCCTTGTCCACGATTTCGACGGTCACATGGGCGACGTCGTCCGGGTCGGTGGTGAATTCGGGACGGTCCACGGAGAGGCGGATCTTGGCCGGCTCGCCGAAGGTGCGGATGACGTCCGTATATTCCTTGCCGTCCTTGATGCCCACGACCTTGATCTCACCGGGCTGATACTCGACATCCCACTCCAGATGGAGTTCGGAGGTGGTGCCCCGGTAGTCGCGGCCGTTTCCGAGGCCCCAGCCCAGGGTCAGCCCGACGCGGGGGAATTCGATGCCCTTCTTGCCGTAGGACTTGCCGTTGACAAACAGTTCCACGCTCTCGCAATTGGTATAGCAGCCGACGCGCATGATTTCGCCCTCGTGACCGGCCCAGTTCCAGTAAGGAAGCAGATGCAGCACGGGCTCGTCGGTCCAGATGCTCTTGAAGAACCAGTATCCGTCCTTCTTGAAACCGCAGTTGTCGATGTAGCCGGAACCGAAGCCCTTGGAGGGCCATCTCGATTCACCGTAGTAGTCGATGCCGGTCCACATGAAGTCTCCGATCACGAAGTCGTGGATGAGGGTGTACTTCCACCGTTCCTCCGTGTCGATGCTGCCGAATCCGCCGCCGAAACGGCCAGTACCGGCCCACATGTAGGAGCCGCGGCTTCCGCCGTTACCGCCGGCCTCGGTAGTGACCACGCGGCGTCCCGGGAAGGCAGCCTTGTCAATGTCGAACATCAGTTCCCTCCTGTCGCGCCAGCGGTCCGGATAGTTATAGCCGACAATGTCGTTTTCGAAGGCGGCCAGGAACTCCGGTGTCGCAGGGGTGTTGGAAGCGATTTCATCGTTTCCGGACGTCACCAGGCGGGTGGGATCGAGCCGGTGGCACTGGGCGATCAGCTCCTTGGCGATGCCGGGACCCACTTCCGTGTACTGGTCCTTGATTTCGTTGCCGATGCTCCACATCACCACCGACGGATGGTTGCGGTCGCGCTCCACCATGGCGGCGAGGTCACGCTCGTGCCAATCGTAGAAATACAGGTTGTAGTCGTAGGTGTTCTTGGGGGCCACCCACTGGTCGAAGGCCTCGTCCATGACCAGGAATCCGAGGCGGTCGCACAGGTCGAGGAAGCCCGGATCCGGAGCGTTGTGGGCGGTGCGGATGGCGTTGCAGCCGCTGCTCTTGAGGATTTCGAGCCTCCTTTCCCAGACGCGGAGCGGAACGGCCGCGCCCACGGGGCCGCCGTCATGATGGACGTTGACGCCGAACATCTTGACATGTTTGCCGTTCAGGTGGAAACCCTTGTCCACGTCGTATTCGATGGTACGGACGCCGAGGACATTGTCCACCCGGTCCAGTTCCTTGTTGCCGTCCAGGATATAGGAGCGGAGCGTGTAGAGATAGGGCTCCTCCAGTGTCCAGAGCGTGGGGTTGTCGATCGTGATGGTCTGGGCGACGGGGTGCTTGGTCCCGGCCAGGATTTCGACGACGACCGAGGATTCGGCCACTTCCTTGCCGGAGGCGTCCAGGACGACATGCTTGACGGTTCCGTTCATCCGGGACTTGAGTTCGTTGGTGACGGAGGAATTGACCTGGATGACGGCTTTCCCGTCCTGGATTTCCTTCGTATAGTTGAAAACGCCCCACTTGTCGAAATAGGTCTTGCCGGTCGATACCAGGCGGACATGGCGGTAGATGCCGGAGCCGCTGTACCAGCGGGAATTCGGCTGCAGGGAGTTGTCCACCCTGACGGCGATGACGTTGCCGCTGGCCTTGAGGTACGGGGTCAGGTCATAGGAGAAGCTGGAATAGCCGTAGGGCCAGGTCCCGAGCTGATGTCCGTTGATCCACACCGTGCTGTTCATATAGACACCGTCAAATTCGATCGAATAGTTCTTCCCCTTGTCGTAACCGGGGACGCTGAAGGTCTTGCGGTACCACCCGATTCCAGTGGGATAGTAACCGACGGTTCCTCCGCCGGGGTTGTCTTCTTTGATTTCACCTTCGATGCTCCAGTCGTGGGGAACGTCGAGCTGTCGCCAGGACTTGTCATTGAATCCGGCATTCTGTGCGTTGGGCTGGTCGCCCAGCTTGAATTTCCAACCGGCGTCGAAGTCCGTGATCTGCCGGGATTGCGCCATTGCGGCAAGACAGGTGGCCAGGCAGAGGATGGAAATGGAAAGGATTCTCTTTAACATAGGATAACTGATTTTATGAAACGGGGATGTCAGGAGATGTCACGGTCAGAACAGGCTGGGGACGAATTCTTTCAGGCAGCGACGCCAGGTCAGCCATTCGTGCGCTGTTCCGGGGGATACGTAGTATTGGTTCCGGATTCCGTAAGCGGTGAAAGACTCGCTCAGGCGCTTGAGTCCGTCGCCCTCTTCGCTGCCCACGCCGATGAAGAAGGCGTGTACCCTCCTGTTGAAGGCCGCGGGATTGGCGAACACGCCGTCATGGATGGTGGGCAGTTCGTTCCCACGGAGGAAAAGGGCTCCGCTGAAGGTCCCGATCCAGGCGAATTTGTCCAGGTTGGGCAGCGTGGTTTCCAGGGTCTGATGGCCACCCCAGGACAGGCCGGCCATGGCGCGGTTCTCCCGGTCGGGAATGGTCCGGAACTCCCGGTCGATGAACGGAATGATGTCCTGGATGAGGATTTTCGGGAAGGAGGCACCGAAGGCCTCCCGGGCCTTGCCGGGGTCTTCTCCCTTCTTCGGGCGGAAAGGGATGCCGCAGTCACCGCTGTCCATCACCACGATCATCGGCTTGCACTTGCCTTCCGCGATCAGGTTGTCCATGATATGGTTGACCTTGCCCTGGCGGGCCCACCCGGTCTCGTCTTCGCACATGCCGTGCTGGAGATAGAGGACGGGATAGCGCCGGGTGAGGGAATTCTCATATCCGGCCGGCGTATAGACCATACATCTCCGGTATTCCCCGGAGAAGGAGGAATGGTAGACGACGGAGCGGACCTGTCCGTGCGGGACGTTCTGGGGCCGGTAGTAATCACCTTCCGGGCCTTCGGGGATCTCCACGGCGCTGGACCGTCCGTAGCTGCCGCAGTATGTGTCGCTGTCGGGGTCGGTCACCGTGGCGCCGTCCACGAGGAAGTTGTAGAAATGGAATCCGACCGAGAGCGGTTCGGTCCTGCCGTACCACCATCCGTCGGGATCCTTTTCCATCGCGTAGACGGCCCGGCAGTCCACCTTGACCTCGGTCGCCTGTGGTGCGTAAAGGCGGAAATAAGCTCTCCGCTGGGCGTCTACGCGCGGATATTCACGCTGGAACAGCGCGGTTTCTGAAACCGTGGTTCCCTCGGGAAGCGGACGCTCCTGGGCGGCGGCCCCGAGGCAGAGACCGCCGGCCAGAAGCAGGGAAAGTGTTTTGTGAAAGGTTCCCATGTCGTTCAGGAATAGGTTTACTTGAACAGGAGCGGAACCATCTCGTTGAGGAAGATACGCCAGTTGCTCCAGGTATGTCCGCCGTCCTTGGTGTAGAAGGTATGCGGCATTCCGTTGTCCTTCATGATCTTGTCCAGGGTGCTGGCTCCCGGATAGGCGAAGTCGGCTGTGCCGGCGGCCAGCCAGTAGAGTTTGTAGCCCGCTTTCTTGATGCCCAGAAGGCCGTTGAGGAATTCAGGGTCGTTCTCCCGGGCGCCGCAGCCCATGGGGCAGATATAGTCGAAGGTGTCCGGATAGGCGGCCGTGACGGCCAGGGTGTGACCGCCGCCCATGGAAAGGCCGGAGACGGCGCGGCCGGACTTTTTCTTGATGACGCGGTAGTGGGATTCGATATACGGGATAACATCCTTCACCAGCGAATTGACATAGGCGTTCCGGACACCCCGCAGCTCATTCGCCTTCTCCGGAGCAGGAATCTGCATGAAGGGGGAGGAGGACTGGGTCGGGTTGCCGTTCGGCATGACCACGAGCATCGGCTTGGCCTTGCCCTTTTCAATCAGGTTGTCCATGATGGCGGTCACGCGGCCCATGGATTCCCAGGTGTCCTCGTCGCATCCGCCGCCGTGCAGCAGGTACAGGACGGGGTACTGGACTTTCTTGTTCCTGGCATCCTCGTAGCCGTAGGGGGTGTAGACGTACATCCGGCGTTCGAAGCCCAGGGTGGGCGAATCGTACCAGACCATGTTGACATTCCCATGCTGCGTGGCACCCTCGTAGTTTTCGGACACCTTGCCCGGGACGATCAGGACGCTCAGGAGCCGGAGCCCGTCCCGCTGGATGAGCGGATTGGCGGTATCGGTGGTGTAGACGCCGTCGATGTAGAAATTGTAGGTCCACAGTTCGGAGGCCGGCGTATCGATGGTGACGGCCCAGACGCCGTCCGCCCCCCGGGTCAGGGGAATGACCTGGGTCTCAGGGGTCTGGACCAGCGGGCCGTAGCAGTTGTCGTCGGTGTTCATCCAGGAGCCGTGGAGGCTCACGTTAATCGCCTGGGGAGCGGCGATGCGGAAGGTGGTCTTTCCGCCGGCCATTTCCGGCGAGACGATCCGCGCGGGGGCGGGGACGACACTGACGTTCGACGGGTTTCTCTGGGCTGAGACGACGCCTCCGGAAAAGAGTGCCGCGGCGAGCAGCACGAGGTATTTATTGGAAAGTTTCATAAGGCGGGAAGGTTAATCGATATGGACGGTTGTGGAGACGGAGTTGGATTCGACGGAGCGATAGGTGCTCCCGACGGTGCAGGTGAGCTTGAAACTCACCGTGGCGTCCTGTCCGGGAGAGATGCCGAGCGCCGTGAATTTCGGAACCAGTTCCTCGTATGCCGGTTCGTGACTGTTCCCGAGGATGTTGTCGAACAGGATTTCGGTCTTTCCGGCATAATCGACGTGGATGGTATAGACGATTTCGACAGGCTGGCCGAAATCGGCGGGAGTCCATTGGAACTTGCAGCTGGTCTTAAGGTTATCCCCCGTGATGTGGATGGGAGGGACCGCCTGGAGTTGCGGTGCCGTAGGATCCGCCTTGAGTTGCAGGCGATCCAGGTCGGAAGTGCAGGAGACGGCAGCGAAGAGCGCCGTGAGCCCCGCGAGCAGGAGTATGATTCTTTTCATGGTATTGTTCCTTATGGTTTAGTTTTCGTAACCCGGATTCTGGTTGAGTTTCTTGTTGCTGCTGATTTCGGACGGAGGAATGGCGAATACCTTGCGGAACTCGGGAATGCTCTGGCCGTTGTAGCTGCCTCCTTTGTATTTCCAAAGATACGTACCGGAACAGAATTTATCAAATCTGATCAGGTCGACCCGGCGAAGCGCCTCCCAATAGAGTTCCCGGCCGCGCTCAGCCAGCAGCCAGTCGGCATCGTAGTCGGAAATGGTGCTTGTATGGGCACGCGTGCGCAGTTTGTTCAGGAACGGGATGGCGGCATCCTTCTGGTTCAGGTGCAGGCAGGCTTCCGCATAGTTCAGATAAACCTCCGCCAGACGCATGATGGGGAAATCGATGCTGGAGAAATTCCGGGTGGCGGCGATGTCCCTGAACTGCTCGAGGGTCTGGTCGTGCGGGGTGTTGTTGTACTTGAAGACGGACCAGCCCTGGGTGAAGACGGAGAGATCCTTCATCTCTTCCTGGCGGCCCTTGATGTGGAACAATTTGCCGCGGTCGTCAGCACAGTCATAGGTTCCGGCCGTATAATCCTGGTTGGACACGGCGAACATGTCCCGGGCGAATTCATACGGAGCGCGGATGGAGGCCCAGTGGTCGCGGAGTCCGATGCAGAACAGGCCGTTCTCGTCGTCGATTCCCTGGCTTGCTCCGATGGAAAGGTAATTGGTTCCGCCCCATTTCCAGGTGGACTTGACTCCGTCGTAATAGACGGCGAACATGATTTCCTTGCGGGACTCCGGGTTTTCACCATTGTCTCCGCGGAACAGCCACGCATATTCCGGGCACAGGTCGTAACCGAGTTTGAAGACCTCCTCGCAGGCGTTTTTGGCGTCTTCCCAGCGGGCGGTTCCGGTGTAGACGCCGGCATTGACATACAGGCGGGTCAGCATACCCCAGGCCGTACCCTTGTCAACCCGCGGATAATTGCTTCCGGCGGCGGGTGTGGCAGGATTTTCGGTGACCTCCTTGAGTTCCGTAACCACATAGTCGAACACGTCGGCCCGCTTGGCCTGCTCCGGAACGTAGGTGCCGAACTCGGAATCTTCCGTGACGAAGGGGACATCTCCGAAGGTGTCCAGCATCACCCAGTACATATAGACGCGGATGATGCGGGCTTCCTGACGCATGCCGATGATCTTCTGGGAAAGGGCGCTGTCGACGCCGCGCTCGGCCAGGATCTCTTCCGTTGTCTGGCGGAGGAACTCGTTGACGTAGGAGATGGCGTGCATGCAGCGGGCATAGACTGCATAGGTGGCGGCATTCTCTGCGGTGCTCCATCCGTTTTCATTGATATCCTTCACCCAGGAGTCGGCCTGCATGGCGCTCTTGGCTTCGTCGGTGCTGCATTCGTTGATGTTCCACAGGGCGCGGATCAGCTCCGAGGAACCCATATCCGCAACCTGGAGGTCCCACTGGTTGATGAAGCAGTAGTATATCTTGGCAAGACCGGCCACATAGTTTCCTTCCTCGTTACCGTAAGCAACGTCGGAAGTGAAGTCGGTTTCATTGAGCGGCTTGGTATCCAGGGACTTCAGGCAGGAAGTGACGCACAGACAGCAAGCGGCGGCGAGAATGATTCCTATCTTTTTCATATTGTCAGGCGTTTAATTGAAGTTGATGCTCACACGGAGGGAATAGACACGCGGACGCGGCCAGAAAATGATATTGGACATCGTGGAACCCAGTGTCTGGGTGTCGATACCCTTCTCGTCGATGGCCTCCGGATCCATACCGGAGTAGTTGGTGATGACGAAGGCATTCTGGACGCTGAGGGCGAACCGGTAGGACATCCGGCTGCTTTTCGGGCGCAGGGAATAACCGAGGTTGATGTCGTCCATGCGGAAGAAGGAGGCATCCTCCAGGAACAGGTCGGAGAAGGACTGGCGCGGCTCGTTGGCCACCCGCCAGTTGTGCTGGAGAACGTACCGGTTGTAATTGGGGATGAAACCGAAGCCGAAGTCGGTCGCCGAAGTGGAGCTGAAGCCGTGGACGTCATTGAACAGGTAGTTCCCGATGGAACCGTGTCCGTTGAAGCCGAAGTCCCAGTTCTTGTAGGAGGCCTTGAAAGAGATACCTCCGAAAAAGTCCGGTGACGGCTTCTTGCCGGTCATATAGCGGTCGGCATCCGTGATCTGGCCGTCCTTGTTGCGGTCGATGACGGCATTCTGGATGGGGACTCCGTTCTCGTCATAAGCCTGCTGGTAGCAGTAGAACATATACGGGGCATACCCGACCATATGCTGGGACAGATGCCCTTCCTTGCTGGCGGCAATCTGGCCGACCGGGATGCTGTAGGTGGGATCGTCCGTATTGGTGAGCTGGGTGAAGACGGTTTTCTGGAAAGTTCCGTTCAGGCCGATGTTCACGTTCCAGTCGCGGGTGCTCACCGGAGTCCAGGAAAGGGCGACTTCGAAGCCCTTGTTGTTGATGGAGCCGATGTTGGTCAGAAGGGTGTTGTTAAAGTTGGCACCCAGCGGGATGAACACGTTGTTCAGAAGATCCTTCGTGTCCCGGTCGTAGTAGTCGAACGATGCCGTGAAGCGGTCCTGGAACAGGCCTACGTCAAGACCGATGTTCCGGGTGGTGGTCTCCTCCCACTTGATGTTGGGGTCATACGCGAGCGGGGAGAGCTGGAAGGCGTCGCCCGCGGAACCCATGTCATACAGGTCTGTCACGCTGGTCGTGATCTTGTACCGGGGGATGTACGGATAGTTCTGGCCGATATCCTGCTGGCCGGTGACGCCCCATCCGGTGCGGATCTTCAGCTGGGAGAAAACGTCCAGGTCCTTGATGAACTTCTCTTCGGCGAGGTTCCAGGCCAGGGCGACGGAGGGGAACAGGCCCCACCGGGTCTTGGGAGAGAAGCGGGAAGAGGCATCGTCACGGAGCGTGAAGGTGACCAGGTAGCGTCCCTTGTAGGAATAGTTCAGACGTCCATAGAAGGACAGCAGGACATATTCCTGGTCGTCGGTGGTGGGATTGCCGAACACATCGTCCTTCTTGTACTCCCCGTAGGCGTCGTTGAAGCGGGTTTCGGAATAGGAATGCGTGAAGACGCGGTTCCAGGTATAGCCGGCCATCGCGTCCACGCGGTGCCCGCTGAAGTCGTGGTTGTAGTTGGCATACGCCTCGAACAGGGTGTTGGTCCGGTTCCACTCCCGGAAGGAGTAAGTGCCGATCCACGGAGCGTCGGTACTGCTCACCGCACTGAACGATCCGATGTTGGATCCGTTGGTCCGTTTGCCGAAGTTGTTCTCGTAGGCGATGGTCGCGTTGAGGGCGAGGTCTTCGAACCCGTGTACCTTATACTGTACTTTGGCGTTGCTGATGGTCCGGAACGTAGGACCGGCGTGATGGTTGTCCAGGGCGTTTCCGACAGGGTTCTGCGCGTTCTGGTAGCTTACCTGCGGGTTCGGGATGAATTCCTTGCCCCGGCCAGTCCCGTAATTGAAGTAACCGTTGGTGGTCGTGTAGTCGATGCTGCCGTCCGGATTGGTCCAGTAGACCGGCATCGTAGGGTTGAAAGAGGCAGCCGGGCTCAGGACATTGGCGTTGTAGCTGTCCGTGATACCGCCGTTGAAGGCGAGCTGGATGTTCAGGTGCTTGTCCAGCAGGGACGGAGCCAGGGAGGCGGACAGGTTTCCGCGGTCGAAATAGGATCCGATAAGGGTACCTCCCTGATGGGTGTAGCCGGCGGAAACACGCCAGGGAAGCGTTTCGTTCCGGTTGTTTCCGGACAGGCTCAGGGTATGTGTGGTGGTCTGTCCCAGGCGGGTGACCACATCCTGCCAGTCGGTGTCGGCGGTTCCGATGACGGCCTCCGCATTGGCGGGATGCCGCTCGCGCAGGAACGACTTGAACTCGTCCGCGTTCATCATGTCCAGGGTGGCCGTGTTCTGGTTGATGCTGTAGGAGCCGTTGTAGGCCACCTTGATACCGCGCCCGCTGCCCTTCTTGGTCGTGATGAGGATGACGCCGTTGGACGCGCGGGATCCGTAAATGGCCGTCGCAGATGCGTCTTTGAGGATGGTGAAGTTCTTGATGTCATCCGGATTGATCATGGACATGTCGTTCTGGGCGAGGGTTACGCCGTCCACGACGATGAGCGGGTTGTTGGAGGCGTTCAGGGATGCCGCGCCGCGGATACGGATGGTGGCACCGGAGCCCGGAGCGCCGTTGCCGGGGATGATCTGGACGCCCGGCGACTTGCCGCGGAGGAGTTCATAGGAGTCGGCGACGGAGCCCCGGTTGATCTCTTCCGCCGAGACGACGGAGACCGAACCGGTCAGGTCCTCTTTCTTGACGCCGCCGTAGCCGATGACGACGACTTCCTCCATCATCTCCGTGTCCTCCTCCAGGGTGACGATGGAGATTCTGGAAAGCTCACCGGCCGTGAACGTCTGGCTCTTGAAGCCGATGCAACTGATGGTGATGCGGGAATCTGCGCTCTTGACAGTGAGCCGGTAATGTCCGTCCAGGTCTGTGGACATTCCGTTCATGGTTCCCTCTTCCACGACGCTGACTCCGGGAAGCGGTTGGGAAGACCCGTCTGCGACCGTGCCGCTGACGGTGACGTTCTGCGCCCTGAGCGCCATGGGTAGGGCTATCAGGAGCAGGAGTGCTGTTTTAAGTGCTGAATGTCTCATAAGCAATGAGGGTTGGTTAGTTATGGCAAATATATCCCATTGACACAGAATCCTTTTTCCGAAATCGGACAAAAAAGGACACAAATCGGACAGACGTCCGGAGAATGAGCGAAAAACACTATCTTTATAAAAAGTTTTGTTGCGATGAGATTCAAGGTCCTGTTCCTGTCCTGGCTCCTGTCCGCGTCACTTCCCCTCCTGGCGACAGGACCGGAGGCCTGGGACCGCTTTGGCGGGGTTACCGCCCTGTTGCCTGTCCACAGCCTGTGTCAGGATGACGACGGGACGGTCTGGTTCGGGACCGACTGCTCCCTGTATGGTTTCGACGGATACGACCTGCGCGCTTTCCCCTATGAGAAAGGTGACGTCCTGGTCAATGCGGTCTGTCCTTTCGGAGGACAGATCTTCCTGGGAACCAATTCCGGCCTCTATCGTTTCGACGGAAAGACGGAACGGGTGGAATGGGAGGAAGATTTCCGGGGGAGAGTGGTCCGTGTGCTCCTTGCCGGGGACAAGGCCCTGTGGATCGGCACGGAAGACGGCCTGTATCTGTGGCTGGCGGAGGAAGACCATGCCCGCCGGGTAGCCGGAGGGCAGGATGTCTTTTCCCTTTCCCTGTCCGAGGACGGTGTCTATGTGGGGACGCGGAATGACCTCCTCTCCTATTCTCTTGCCACGGGAACCCTGGCCTCCCTCCTTGCGGAAACAGAGCATCTTTCCAATCGTTTTTCCATCGTTACGGCTATCCTCCCCCGAGGCCCGGAAAGTCTGTGGATCGGGACGCCCCGTGCGCTGTTTTCGTTCGATCTTTTTTCCGGCCAGGCGGCCGAGATGGCATCCTTTCCCATTGTCAAGGACCTGTGCCGGGACGGGAATACGCTGCTGGTCGGAACGGACGGGGGACTTTTCCGGTATTTCCTTGATTCGGGTTCCGTGGAGCAGGAAACGACGGATGTCGTATGGTCGTTGATGAGCGACCGGCAGCAGGGAGTCTGGATGGGTACGGACAATGGATTCGGCCGCCGCAAAGCGCCCTCTGTCTTCTGCCCTCTGGAAGGCCTTCCGGACGAGGACGGTATCCTGTATGAGCATATGCTGAAAGACGGGAAAGGCCGGATCTGGCTCGGGGGAAACAGGGGTATCGTCATGCTGGAGGAAGGACGGACGCGCCATTTCCGGGTAGGAAACCCTACCTATCCGCTGTCCCACAACAAGGTCAATGTCATCACGGAGGATCCCCGGACTGGAACTGTCTACGTCGGAACGGATGTTGGCTATCTCGTCTTCAATGAAGCGACCGGCCGGTTCGACCATTTCCGCATCGAAGGGACGAACAACTGGATATATGACATCCTCGTGGACGGGGATACCCTTTGGTTCGGCACGTATGACGGCCTTTTCCGGATGGAGGGCGGCCGTGTGGTGCAGACCTGTTCCGAGGCGGACGGCCTCTTGAACGAGGATGTGTCCCAGGTCGTAAAATACCCGTCGGGAGGACTGGCGCTGCTCACCCGCGACCAGCGCGTCTGGATTCTCGACACCCTGTCGGGGCGTCCGGCGCCCTATGACCTGTCCGGTCTCCTGGAACAGCCCCTGGTGGACCATGTCCTGACGGACGAGGCGGGAACCTTATGGCTGTGCTGCAGGAACAGGCTCGTACAGGCAGGTGCGGAACCGGTCGTGAAGGCGGACCTGGAGATGGAAGCCCCCGGGTCGGTCCGGAGTATGACCGATATCGGCGGGCACATCCTGTTCTGTACGATGGAGGGGGTCTTCACCGTTTCCAAGGAGACGGGGGAGATTCTCTGCATCAGCGCCGACCGGCGTTATGCGGGTGCAGGATATGATTCCCGACAGCGGGAAATCCTTTTCGGGGGACTGGAGGCGGTGGACCGGCTTTCCGTGTCGGACCTGTATGCGGAAATGGACCGTCCGTCCCTTCCGGTCCGGTTCACCGGGATGACCGTCAACGGGCAGCGCCGGATTAGCCGGGAAGAGCTTGCTTCCGGGCGCCTGGTCCTCGGTTTCCGGGAGAATAACCTGATCCTCCATTTCTCGGACCATAATTATGATCCGGAAACCCGCCGGCGTTTCCTGTTCCGTCTCCAGGGCCGCCATTCCGGCTGGACCCGGAGGCTTTCGGAAAACAGCATTTCGCTTTCGGGCCTGTCGCCCGGTTCCTATCAGGTTTCCATCGGTCCGGGGCGAGGCGACGTGTCGGACTGCCTGAGGCTGCAGATCCGCCGTCCGTTCTTCCAGTCCTGGGGGATGGTCTCGGTCTACATCGTCTTTCTCATCCTCCTGATTGCCTGGATCATCTCGTTCTTTACGATGCGTAAGGAATACAAGATGGCGCAGGAGAAACGGGACATCCTGTTGGAGCAGTCCCGCCAGAAGTCGGATTTCTTCATGCACATCGCCCATGAACTGAAGACTCCGCTCAGCCTCGTCCTGGCCCCGCTGACCAAGGCGGAGGGAGACTGTCCTCCAGGGTCGCTGCACGACCTTCTGGCCCTGGCGAGAGAAAATGCCATGAAGATCAGTTCCCTTGTCCACGTGTCGATGGACATTTTCAATAACCGGAAGGAAATCGCGGGCAGCCTGATCCTGACGGATGTGGAATTCGTGGAATTCGCGCGGAATATCCTGGACGCTTTCCGCCGGAGCTATCCCGACCTGGACTTTGTCTTCACCAGCCCGCATGAGCGGATGTTCGTCCATGTGGACATCATCAAGATGGAGACGTGCCTGAACAACCTGATCTCGAACGCCTGCAAATACACCCCTGAGGGTGGGTCGGTGATCCTCTCGCTCGACTGGGGCGGAACCGGCGATCTGGTCGTCAAGGTTTCAGATACCGGAATCGGCATTCCCAAGAAGGAGATTCCCTTCGTGTTCCAGCGGTTTTTCCAGTCCTCCCTGACGCAGGGAAAGGGATATGACAGTACGGGAGTGGGCCTTTCCCTCCTCAAAGAGTACGTCGAACTGCACGGGGGGAACGTGTCGGCGGATTCGGATGAGAACGGAACGACGTTCGTCATGGTCGTTCCCTCCCGCAGGGATGTCCTGGATTCTCCGGACCCGCTTTCCGGCCCGTCCATGGACAAGGAGGGGAAACCGCTGATTGCCATCGTGGAAGATAATCACCAGGTATGCTCTTTCCTGGAAAAAGTCCTGGGCGGCAGGTATCGCTGCGTGTCGGTCCATAACGGGAAGAGCGGATTGAAACTGTGCCGGGACATCCTTCCGGACCTGATCATTTCAGACGTCCTGATGCCGGTCATGGACGGGATGGAGATGTGCCGCCAGATCCGTGCGGATGCTTCGCTCGCGACGGTCCCGATCATCCTGCTGACGGCCAAAGGGGATCCGCATACCGAAAACGAGAGCAACAACCTCGGAATCGATGCCTTTATCCCGAAGCCGTTCGACCTTGCGGTCCTTCTGTCCAGGGTGGAGCAACTGCTGGATTCCCGGAAACGGCTGAAGCAGGCAGTCCGTTTGGATATGATTGCCGCCCCGGACCCCACCATGGATCTTTCCTATGATGAGCGGATCCTGAAAAAGGTTACCAAACTGATAGAAGAGCACCTGGACGAAAACAACCTGTCCGTAGCGGAACTCTGCCGCCTGGGCGGATTCAATGAGAAGCAGCTGTATCGGAAACTCAAGCAGCTGACGGGGATGTCCACGGTGGAGTATATCCGTTCCATCCGCCTGAAAAAAGCGGCCCTGATGCTGCAGAACGGAGGATTTACGGTTTCGGAAGTGATGTACGCCGTCGGCTTTTCCAACATTTCCTATTTTTCCCGTGCCTTTTCCGCAGCGTTCGGCCAGGCGCCGTCCGAGTACAGGAAAAGATACGAAACCGCTTCGAAAACCTCCTGATCCTGACCTGGTCGGGCTTTTGGATGTTTTTGTAACGTGCTGATAATTAGTTTGTTATTCGATCGTTCGGGGGAGGGGTGCGCTTCATCAGCTCCACCAGTTCGGCGGTGGAATTGATCTCCAGTTTCCGGAAGATGTTGTTCTTGTGCGTCTCCACGGTGCGCTGGGAAATGTTGAGCCGGTCGGCAATCTCCTTGCTCAGGAGGCCTTCGCAGCACAGGAGGGCGATTTCCCGTTCGCGGGTGGTGAGGGTCTTGTCGGGAACGTTGCTGCCTATCTCGGAAAGTTCCTTCAGGAGGGCGTCCACGTTCTCCCCGTTCTGCTCCGATGCCTGGAGGATGAGCAGCTTGTCCTTGATATCGGCCGTCTTCTGGAGCAGGTCGGCATTCTTTTTCCGGATGGAGATGTTCCGGAACATCAGGACGGCGAGGACCGCAAGCAGGGCGATGACGCCGAGCAGAAACCACATTTTGAGCCTTTGGCTGCGGATGGTCCGCTCCTGGTCCTTGAGCGCATCCTCCTTCCGGTCCATCTCGTTCTGGAGACTCAGCTCCGCCATCTTCCGGGCCGTTTCCTGCTGATAGAGGGAATCGGACAGCGCCACCACGTCCTGCATGTAGGTCACGGCGGAGCGGGGATCCATGTCTTTCAGCATGACGGCGAGGTCCTGCGAGATATTCCGCTGGAGGAGGAGATTTCCCGTCTGGCGGCTCAGGGTGAGGCCTTCCCGCAGCAGGTTTGCCGCGTCCATGAACCGGCCCTGCTTGGCCGCGATGGCCCCCTGCTGCTGCCGGCATACGGACAGGGAGTGGAGGTTGTTCGTCTTGCTGAATACCTCGGCCGCTTCGTCCAGGAGGGCCGATGCCTGCCGCAGCTCGCCGGCGTCCATGAGCGCGCCCGCGAGCTGGCTCTTCCGGATCGCCGCCTGCATCTCGCGACCGTCCTTGGTGTCTATCTCCAGCGCTTTGGTGCCGAAGTCGATGGCTTCGTCCACCTTCCCCTGTTTCAGGAGGACGTCGCACGCCATGCCGTACCGGACGGCGAGGGCCCGGGTGTCGCCGTTCTTCTCTTCATAGGTAATGGCCTTCCGGATGAGCCGCTCCGCCTCGTCGTACTGCTCCATCGCGAGGCAGAAGCCCGCCATGTTGTTCAGCGACGAAGAGATGTTTCCGGCATCCCCGCCTTTCAGGTCAATCTCGTAGCACTCCCGCTGCGCGTCCATGGCGAGATTGTACGCGCCGAGGCGCGAATAGGAAACGGCCAGCATGCTCAGTGCCTCCGCCAGGTCTTCCTCGTTTCCCGCCTCCCGCAGGTCGGGCAGCGCCCCGGCCAGCATGTCCGCGGTCTCGCGGAACCGTCCGTTGTCGAAGTGTTCCCCCGCTTTCTCGATCAGTTCCTGCGGGTTCACGGCCAGGGCAAAGGCAAAAAACAGGCTTAGAAGTGCTTTTAACATGGCTTTTTTCCGTATGGTTTACGCAACACAAATATACGTAAATTCATACGTAGTTCCTTCTGTGCGTGATACGTAAATTATACGTATTAAGTATGAAATTACGTATTCGGAACCGCCCGGAATGTTCCCATGATACCATATATTTGTAAAGACGCGAGTGGATTTTCCTCATAATACACTTCTAAAAACGATTCGTAATGCGACTCTTGCGAGATATTGCATCTCCGTTGGGCGGGCTGCTCGGGAACCAGAAGGTACCGTCCGGCACGCCTGTCCGGTGGATGCAGTATGTCATCGCTGAACCGGTTGAGGCGGGGTTGCTTCTGTATAATAACCTGACACGGTCCGTTGCCCTGCTCACGCCGGAGGAGGCCGTACAAGCACCCGAAAGAGTACCGGAACTGGTTGAAAAATGGTTCGTCGTTCCCGTGGATCACGACGACCTGCGGCTGGCCCGGGAAGTCCGGACTGTCGCGAAAATGCTGCAGGATCCCGTGAAGGCGATAACGACCTATACGATCCTCACCACGACGGACTGCAACGCCCGCTGCTTCTATTGCTATGAAAAAGGCCGTTCCCGGATTCCGATGAGCCCGGAAACCGCCCGGAAAGTGGCGGAATACATCATCCGGAAATCATCCGGAGAGCCTGTCAAGCTCCGCTGGTTCGGCGGGGAGCCGCTGTACAACAAGCCGGTCATTACGCAGATATGTACCCTACTGTGTGAAGCGGGCTTGGAATACCGGTCTTCCATGGTTTCCAACGGTCTCCTGTTCGACAATGCCGCCATCGCGGAAGCCGGCTCTTTGTGGAACCTCAAGAAGGTCCAGATAACCTTGGATGGCACGGAGAAGGTTTATAACCGCGTAAAGGCATTCGTTGATGCAGAAGGAAGCCCCTACAGACGTGTGTTGGACAATATCGCCCGCCTTCTCGATGCGGGCATCAAGGTGACCGTGAGGTTGAATATCGACCTGCACAACGCCGAGGACCTGTTCTCTCTGATGGAAGAGTTGGGAAACCGGTTTTCAGGAAGGAAGGACCTTCGGGTGTATTCCCGGCCTTTGTTCCAGAATATCGCCCCCGGACTGGCGGTCAGTCATACGGATGAACAGCGCAGGGCCATCCACGATGCCCGGATGCGTCTTGACCGTCGGATTCACGAGCTGGGTTTCCAAGACGACGGCGGACTGGAAAAGAGCGTCAAGATACTCCATTGCATGGCCGATAATGATGCCGCCGTGACGATTCTTCCGGACGGTCATCTGGGCAAGTGCGAGCATTATACGGACCGGGACTGGTTTGGCCATATCGGCCGTGAAGAAAAAGACGATGCGGTCCTTGCTGCGTTCAAAGCTTGCTACGAGGATCTTCCCGAATGCACGGAGTGCCCGGTATATCCCGATTGCATCCGGCTTCGCAAGTGTGAGGAAGCAGCCCATTGTTATCCGGAAGAGCGGGAGGAACGGGTTGCCGCTATCCACCGCTGTCTGCTGGCTTTTTATGAAAAGGAGGTGGGCCGATGAAGTACCGGATTGAAATGGCGCCCTTGGCCGGCCGCTGGATCGTCGCCTTGAAGGACTCCGATACGGGTGCCCTTGTCAAGACGATGAAGGTCAACGCGATGGCCGCAGAAATGATGCGTGGCCTGTCTTCCGGGCTCTCGCCTGAGGACCTAGCCGACAGCATTTCCCGGAAGTACGGTGTCTCCAGGGAGATTGTCTCCCGGGACCTGGAACCTATTCGAAACATGATTGAGTAAGAATATATTAACCCTTAAAACCTTATTGTTATGAAAAAGCAGAACGAACAGATCTTGAACTACGAAGCACCGGAAGTCGAGGTGATGGATTTCCGGCTTGAGAAGGACTTTCTTGATGGGTCCAACTGTCAGGTTTATAGTGCCTGCGGCGGTGTAGATTCGGAAGAAGTTTGTCTGACGGATACGCCCTGCCTGCACGATTTTGAGGAGTAGAAACACTTTGGGCTATGAGACAGTCACGTCCCATTTTCATCGGTCCGATATTGCTGTCCGTCGCGACACTGCTGTCCTGCAGTCAGGAGCCCTTGCAGGATCAGGATGCCGTTCGCGTGGAGGCGCCCGCCCGACATCTGACTTTTACGGCTACGATCGAAGGAGATCCGCTGACGAAGACTTCCGTGAGTGGATCGAGTATTCAATGGAATCCCCACGAACAGATCAATATCTTCTATGGCTCCTCTGCTGGCAGTTGTTTCGTGTCCACGAACGAATCCCCTTCGACCTCGGTTTCTTTCGAGGGTGAATTGGACGCTTTCACTGGGACGATCGAAGGAGGGGAGGCGCTTTCTTTCTGGGGGATATACCCCCAAATCGGCCTTCGGGACAACATTCCGGACAAGACATTGCTGATGGTGGCGAAATCGCCGGGCCTGTCCCTTCCGTTCCGTCAGGTCTGTTCCCGTCTGCTGGTGGCGCTGGACCGCTCCGATGTCACGGAGGTGGTATTGCGGGGCAATGGCGGGGAGACCCTGGCCGGCAGGGTGGACGTGACGATGGATGCGAGCGGTAATCCGGTGTGGACGCCCTCGGTGTCTGGCGGCTCTCAGGAGGTAGTGTTGCGGTCGGAGGGAGGCCCCTTTGCCGCAGGAGACTATTATATGGCCCTTCTTCCTCAGACATTGTCCGGCGGTTTCACGGTGACGTATCTGACATCGACGCAGCGAGGTGTGTTCAGCACGTCGGGCGCAAAGGTCTTTGAGCGGAACA
>CACYWN010000032.1 GCA_902778105.1 uncultured Bacteroidia bacterium | reverse complement strand
GAGGGTGACCAAAAAGTCAGATTGACTTAAGGTCATCCTCTTTTTTTGTATGATGGAGTGAGGGAGGAAGGGAGTACCCTCCCGGAGGACTCCGTTCCGCTGCGCTCCACTCCGGCCCCTCCCATTGTCTCCTGCGTCCCCGCCAGGGCGGGAACTTGTATCCAACGGGCCCCTCCCCCTGCCCGTGTCCGGGGGTGGACACGCCTCCGGGAGGGTATCTCCCTTCCTCTTGACGCGCCTATAAAAATATAGCTATTCTTTTGATAATCAAAGGAATAGCTATTGCTTTTGTCAATGATTATGACTATCTTTGTCTTGCACCTAAAAACAATCAAACATTGACATCAAGCATGGCAAAGGTAGTCTATAAATCTTACAATCGCAACGAGGGGAGCCTCTTTCCCATGTATCTTTCCGACATAGTTCCGGCCGAGCACCCCGCCCGGGTGGTCGACGCCGTCGTCGAGAACCTTGATATCAGGGAGCTCGAGCGCACGTACAAGGGCGGCGGGACGAGCTCCTATGCGCCCCGTGCCCTGCTGAAGGTCATCATCTACGCATACCTGAGCAACATCTACTCCGGCCGTCAGATCGAGCAGGCGTGGCGGGAGAGCATCATTTACATGTGGCTGGGTGGCACGCTAATCCCGGACTTCCGCACCATCAACAACTTCCGGAGCAGGCGCCTCGTGGGGACGTTCGGGGACCTGTTCACGCAGGTGGTGAAGCTGCTGGTCGAGGAGGGCCTCGTGACGCTGGACGTGCAGTACATCGACGGCACCAAGATCGAGTCCGCCGCCAACAAGTACACGTTCGTATGGAAACGGGCGACCGAGACCAACAAGGCGAAGCTCGAGAAGAACGTCCGGGCGGTATTGGAAGAGGCGGAGCGTGCGCTGGAGATGGAACAGAAGGAATCCGAAGCGGAAAAGCCTCTGACGGCGAAGGAGATGGAGGAGCGGACGGGGCGCATCCTGGAGAAGATGAAGGAGAAGGAGGTGAATGGGGAGCATGCCCTGGACAAGCCACAGCGGAAGGCCGTGGAGAAGGTGGCGAAGGAGTCCGTCGGAAAGATGCGCGAATACGAGGAGAAACTGGACACCCTTGGCGAAAGGAACAGCTACTCGAAGACGGACCCGGACGCGACGTTCATGCGGATGAAGGAAGACGCGATGAACAACGGCCAGACCAAGCCCGGCTATAACATCCAGATAGCCACGGAGAACCAGTACATCACGAACTACGGCATCTACTGGAGGCCGACCGACCAGGGAACCCTCATCCCCTTCATGACCACCTTCAGCGAGCGCTACGGCATCCAGAGCTCGAAAGCCGTTGCGGACTCCGGATACGGGAGCGAACAGAACTATGTGTGGATGGAGGAGAACGGGATCGAGGCGTTCGTCAAGTACAACATGTTCCATGCGGAAGACAAACGGAAGTATACGGGCAATCCCTTCCTCGTCCAGAACCTGTACTACAATGCCGAGGAGAACTACTATGTCTGTCCGATGGGCCAGCACATGGAACACATCGGCGACGTACAATCCAAGTCGGACCTCGGCTACGTGTCTACCGTCAGCAGATACCGCGCCCAGAACTGCGCGGGTTGCCCGCTGAGGTGCCTATGCTACAAGGGGAAGGGGAACCGACGGGTCATCGAAGTCAATCACAGGAGCAATGCCTTCCGGGCCAAAGCCAAAGAACGACTGACCAGCGAGGAGGGACTCTATCACAGGAGCAGGCGTCCGATCGAACCGGAAGCGGTGTTCGGCGACATCAAGTTCGACCACGGCTTCAAGCGGTTCCGTCTCAAGGGCAATGCGAAGGTCAACGTCGAGTTCGGCCTGGTGGCGTTGGCCCACAATCTGCGCAAATATGCGAAAGTACAGACCCTGAATCAACCGATCACATCAGAACCGGCAGCGGTACTCCTCCCAAAGATCGAAGCAATAAACGCAGCCTGAGGCACTTGTGAGGGGTATGAGGTGTCCGGGGGCTTGTCCACCCCCGGACAAGTATAGGGGGAGGGGCCCGACGGATACAAGTTCCCGCTTGCGGGGACGCAGGAGACGTTGGGAGGGGCCGGAGCGAAGCGGAGTCCCCCGGACACCTCACACCCCTCACAAAAAAGAGGCCGACTCACTTTTGAGTCAGCCCCTTTATTTGTGCTTTTCCGAAATATTGGTTAAATTCGCAAGTTAAGGAACAAGAACACAAAACCACAATAACCTTATGAGAAATCCCTTCAAAAGCCTTGTGCTTGCGTGCTTTGCAGCGTTCGCAGGCATCGCCGCCTCCGCCCAGGTGACCACTTCGTCCCTCGGCGGCCGTGTGGTGGACCAGAACGGGGAGCCGGTGATCGGCGCCGCCATCGTGGCCATCCACGAGCCTTCCGGTACAACCTATGGCTCCATCACCAACGCGGACGGCCTGTATACCATCCAGGGTATGCGTACCGGCGGCCCGTACCGGGTCGAGGTTTCCTGCCTGGGCTACCAGCAGGTGAACTACACCGATGTGACCCTGTCCCTGGCCGAAACCTTCAACCTGAACGCACAGCTTCCGGAATCCTCCGAATTCCTCTCGGAAGCTGTCGTCATCGCAGCCCCCACCTCCAAGTTTACGGCTGTCGAGAAGACCGGTGCTTCCACCAACATCTCCTCCCGCCAGATGATCGAGATGCCCACCATCAGCCGGAGTTTCTCCGACATGGCCAAGCTCTCGCCCTACGGCGGTAACGGGATGAACTTCTCCGGCAGCTCCGGACGTTCCACCAACTTCACCGTGGACGGTGCCAACGTGAACAACAACTTCGGCCTTTCGCCGGCCCTCCCGGGCGGCGGCAATCCGATTTCCATCGATGCCATCGAGGAAATGCAGGTCGTCGTGTCCCCGTATGATGTCCGTCAGTCGAACTTCATCGGCGGCGGTATCAACGCTATCACCAAGTCCGGCACGAACACGTTCAAGGGTACGGCCTATGTCTATTACCAGAACGAGAACATGCACGGCAACCGGATTGACGGTGTCGACCTCGAGCGTACCCCGGAGAGCCAGACCACGTACGGCTTCACCCTGGGCGGACCGATCATCAAGAACAAACTGTTCTTCTTCGTCAACGCCGAACGCACCCCGAGCCCTTCTGAAATCATCAAGTGGCGTCCTTCCCAGGACGGTGTCGAGGACGAGACCCGCATGATCACCCGAGTCCGGGAGTCCGAGGCCCAGCAGATGAAGGACTTCCTCATCAAGAACTACAACTACGATCCGGGTTCCTACAACAACTACAACAAGGACCAGGGCAACCTGAAGCTCCTCGCCCGCATTGACTGGAACATCAACCGGAATCACAAGCTGGCCCTCCGGTACAACTATACGAAAAACAACAAATGGAACGCTCCGTCCACGTCCCGTGACGTGTCCGACATGAGCTTCGGCATGGCGTCCAAGTACGGCCTGGTCTTCTCCAACTCGCTGTACAACCAGATGAACAATCTCTGGACCGTCTCCGCCGACCTCAACAGCCGTTTCGGCGACCGCGTTTCGAACCAGCTTCTCGTCACCTATTCCGACATCCAGGATGTCCGCGGCAACGACGGCGGTTTCTTCCCGTTCGTGGAAATCCTCGCCGGCGACCTGGGTTCCGACTATGCCAACGAGCCTTACATGGACTTCGGTACCGAACTCTTCACCTACCGTAACAAGGTGCAGAACACCGTCCTGAACATCAAGGACGACGTTACCATGTACTTCGGTTCCCACAAGGTGATGGCAGGTGCCACCGTCGAGGCCCAGATGGCGCTCAACACCTACATGCGTAACGGTACCGGCATGTTCCGGTTCGCCAGCATGAGCGATTTCATGTCTGGCCACGCTCCGATCGAAATGGCTTACGACTGGGGCTTCGACGGGGATGAATATCCTTCAGCCAAAGTCCGTTTCGCCCAGATCGGCGCCTATGTCCAGGACGAATGGACCGTGAACGACCGCTTCAAGCTCACCGCCGGCCTCCGTCTGGACAACCTGTCCTTCAACAACAAGGACGTCATGACGAACAACGAGACCTATAAGCTCGATTACGGCGGCCGTCACGTGGACACCGGCAAGTGGCCCAAGCCTAGCATCCAGGTGAGTCCTCGTCTGGGCTTCTCCTGGGATGTCTTCGGCGACAAGAGTCTGAAGTTCCGCGGCGGCACCGGCCTCTTCTCCGGACGTATTCCGCTGGTGTTCTTCACCAACATGCCGACCAACGCCGGTATCGTGAAGGGCCGTTTGACCCGGATGAAGGATCCCGCCATCCTGAGTCAGATGATGCCGGGCGGCCATCTCGTGACCGACCGTTGGGACATCCTCAACATCCTCAACGGCATCGACGCGGCCAAGTACCCGACCACCATCACCCCGGAGACGGCCCCCGCCCCGAGCGAAGTCGCCGGCGTGGACTACAACTTCAAGATGCCTCAGGTGTGGAAGAGTTCCCTGGCCGTCGATTACGCCTTCCCGTTCGATTTCCCGCTGACCATCAGTGCCGAGTACATCTTCAACAAGACCATCAACGGCGTGATGCTCACCAACTACAACATCCCGGAGGACAATGCCGGCTGGGTTACCTTCAACGGGGCGGACAACCGCCACATCTATCCTTCCGATTACCGGTACACCACGAAGGACGCCTACGTGCTCACCAACACGAACAAGGGCTGGGGATCCATCGCTACCGTTTCCCTGAACGCCCAGCCGATGCAGAACCTCAGCATTACGGCGGCCTACACCCACACCGTGAGCAAGGAAGTGACCGGCATGCCGGGCTCCAATGCCTCCGCCGCCTGGAAGTATATCCCTTCCGTGGACGGTCCTAACTACAACATCCTCCACAACTCCTCCTACAATCTGCCCGACCGTCTCATGGCCTCCGTCGCCTACACCGACGCCGCACACAACCACTGGAGCCTGTTCTATGAGGGCCTCCGCTACTCGGGCAACAGTTACATCTATGCCAACGACATCAACGGTGACGGCAATGCCTACGACCTGATGTATATTCCGAAGGACAAGAGCGAGATCCGCTTCATCGACGAAGAAAGCGCCAATGCCTACTGGGCTTTCGCAGACCAGGACAAGTATCTGAGGACGCACGCCGGTCAGTATGCCGAAGCCTATGCCGTGAACCAGCCGATGCGCCACGTGTTCGACTTCCGCTTCGCGCACGACTTCATCGTGAAGGTGGGCAGTGTCCGCAACACCCTCCAGGTGAGCCTGGACGTCCAGAACGTCAGCAACCTGTTCAATTCCCGCTGGGGCGTGACGAAGGGCTTCAACCCCGATGTCCCCAATGCCAGCGGCAACGCCAAGATCCTCAAGTACGAACGGACGGATCCGGACGGCGTTCCCGTGTTCTCCACGATGGTGGATCCCGGCGTCAAGACCTGGGACTACCAGCACTCCCTGGGTAACTGCTGGTACATGCAGGTTGGTATCAAGTATCTTTTCAATTAACCTGTAAGCGCGTAACGATATGAAATTCAAGCATTTTATCCTTTCCATCCTCGCCGGTGCGGCGCTTGCCGCCGGCTGCGCGCAGGAGCAGGTCATTTCCTCCATCCCCGAATTCAAGGTGGAGCAGTCCTATCTGGGGATCCCCCTTGCGGGCGGCATCACCTCCACAGGTTTCACGGCCACGGCTCCCTGGTCCTTTGACGCGGAGTCCGTTCCCGACTGGCTAACCATCTCCCCGATGTCCGGCTCGGCCGGCACCGACCACATCGTCTTCGCCGCCGATGCGAATCCGGGCAACTCCGAGCGGACGGCCAACCTGCTGGTCAGCGTGGCGGGCCAGAAGCAGCGTTTCACCGTGATCCAGGAAGGTCCTGGTGCCGTGGAGGCCCCGATCTCCACGATCGCCCAGGTCACGGCCGGCAAGGACGGTGAGGTCTTCCGCATCCGCGGTACCGTGACCACCATCGCCAATACGAACTACGGCAACCTCTACATCGAAGACGAGACCGGTTCCATCTACATCTACGGCCTGTTCAATGCCAAGGGCCAGTATCCGAAGGATGCCGGCGGCTGGAGCACCTTCGGTGTGGAGGCCGGTGACGTGATTACCGTCCAGGGCCCGCGCACGCTCTATAACGGAACCACCCTGGAACTGGTGGACGCTACGCTGATCGCGGTCGAAAAGTCTCTGATCGAAGTCACCCCGTCCGAAATTGCGCTCGAGAGCGCCGAGGCTGGCACCTTCACCCTTTCCGTGGTCTCCAAGGCCAATGGCATGGCGGTCCTTCCTTCCGCCGACTGGATCAAGGTGACCGACATCGCCGCCGGCGAAGGCGACGCTGCCGTCTATACCTTTGCCTACGAGGCCAATACGACCACGGCAGCCCGTACCGCGAACATCGTGTTCAAGGCGACGAACTCCTCCAAGAGCGTATCCGTCAGCCAGCCGGGCATCCCGCCCACCGGCCAGTCCGTGACCGAGATCGTCGCCCTGCCGGACAATTCCGGCGTGGAGACGCTTGAGTCCGTCGTCGTGGCCATGACCGCCAAGGGCTTCGTCATCTCCGACATGACCACGGCCATCTATGTCTATGACAATGGCGCCAACCCCGTCGAACTGGGTGATGTGGTGAAAGTGCTTGCCACGAAGACCACCTACAACGGTGTTCCCGAACTGGCTACCGTCACGTCCGTCGTGAAGACCGACAAGGCTGCGTGGGACCAGCCTGCCGGCAAGGATATCACGGCCGATGCGCTCACCTACGAGGCCTCCGTCGCCGAGTACATCCAGTTCACGGGTGTCCTCAGGAAGTCCGACAAGTACTTTAACGTGGAGATCGACGGCGTGGATCCCAAAGTCAGGCAGGGCAGGATCGTCTATCCGGTCGATGACCTCGGCGTCGCCGCGTTCGACGGGCAGTCCGTCACCGTGACCGGCTACTACAACGGTTCCAGTCTGTACGACGGGGTCCAGTACCTCAATGTCATCGCGACCAAGATCGCGGGTGCCAACGAAAAGGGTACGCTGGGCAATCCTTACACGCCCTCCGAAGCGGCTGCGGCGGTGAAGGATCTCAAGTGGACCAGCAACACGGATTACGAGTCCACGGACGAGGTGTATGTGAAAGGCAAGATCTGCAAGATTGCGAGCAAGGGCACCTACACCGAGGGTGGTACTTACGGCAACGCCTCCTTCTATCTGTCAGCGGACGGCACCGGCGATGGCGAGTTCTATGTGTTCCGTGCCCTGTACCTCGGGAACGTGAAGTTCACGGAAGGCAAGACCGACATCAGGGTAGGAGATGACGTGGTCATCTACGGCAAACTGATGAACTACCAGGGCAATACCCCGGAAACCGTATCCGGCAAGGCCTACCTGTATTCCCTCAACGGTAAAACCGAATAACCAATGATCCATCATATGAAATTCAGTACACGCTTCCTTACCCTGCTTGCCGCTGCAGCCGCGCTCTTTACCGGCTGCCGGCAGGAAGAAGCCGACTACGACCTCCCGTCCATCAAGATCGACGGGTCGGGACTCACGGTCGACAACGAGACCAAGAAGGCATCCTTCGCGGCCGACAAGGAACTCACGGTCCTCAACCTCAGCGTGACCGCCACCCGGGACTGGACGGCGGAGATCGAGTGGGATGCCGATGAGGTTCCCTGGATTGCCGTCACGCCGGATGCCGGTGAAGGGACGGGCTCGGCGCAGAGCGCCAAGGTCACCATCCTGGAAAATGCCGGTTACAACCGCGCCAAGCAGATCAAGTTCAACATCAACTACGATTACAAGACCCTCTATATCACCCAGGCGGGTGAGAAGGGTGAGGAGGTCGTAGGAACCCTGGAGAACCCGTTCACCGTGGCCGGGGTCAACAAGTATGTCAAAACCCTCGGCTCCGATGTACAGAGTCCCGACGCGGTGTTCGTGAAGGGTATCATCTCCCAGATCGCCGATGCCGGTACCTTCACCGAGGGCGGCACCTTCGGCAACGCCACGTTCTACATCTCCGATGACGGTTCCACGAACAACCAGTTCTACTGCTACCGCATCCTGTACCTCGGAAACAAGAAATTCCAGGCGGGCCAGACCGACATCAAGGTGGGCGACGAGGTCATCGTATGCGGCAAGGTCGTCAATTACAAGGGCAACACCCCGGAGACCGTGCAGGGCAGTTCCTTCCTGTATGAACTGAACGGTGTCAGTGACGGTGGCGCTCCCACGCCGGCCGGAGAGGCGAAGGGTACCGGTACCCTCGACGATCCGTACAACCCGGCAGGTGCCATGGCGGCTGTCGCGTCCCTTACTTGGACGGACAATAATACCTACGACACCACGGGTGAAGTGTATGTGAAGGGCAAGATTTCCCGCATCGCGGACAACGGCACCTTCACCCAGGGCGGCACCTTCGGCAATGCCTCGTTCTACATTTCCGAGGACGGCACTTCTGCCGGTGAGTTCTACTGCTTCCGGGTCCTGTATCTGGGGAACCAGAAGTATCAGAGCGGCCAGACCGACATCAAGGTCGGCGACGAAGTCATCATCTGCGGCCAGCTCATGAACTATCGCGGCAACACGCCCGAGACGGTGGCCGGCAAGGCTTATGTGTACTCCCTGAACGGTGATACGGGCGGCGGTGTCACGCCTCCGGGTCCTTCCGGCGAAGCCAAGGGAACCGGTACCGTCAGCGATCCGTACAACGCCCTCGGTGCTGCCAATGCCGTCAAGAACCTTACCTGGACGTCCAATACGGAGTATGACACCACGGGTGAAGTGTATGTGAAGGGCAAGATTTCCCGCATCGCAGACAACGGCACCTTCGGTCAGAGCGGTACCTTCGGAAACGCCTCGTTCTGGATTTCCGACGACGGTACCCAGACCGACGAGTTCTACTGCTACCGCATCCTGTATCTCGGCAATGTGAAGTACACTTCCGGCACGGATATCAAGGTGGGTGACGAAGTCGTCGTCTGCGGTCAGCTGATGAACTATCGCGGCAATACGCCCGAGACGGTGGCCGGAAAGGCCTATCTGTATTCCCTGAACGACGGCGGCACGCCTCCGGGCCCGGATACGGGTGAAGTGAAGGCGGTGACCATCGCTGAGTTCAATGCGGCTCCCGAGTCCGACTCCCAGGTGTACGAACTTGTGGGTACGATCGGTGGCACCATCAACACGACCTACGGCAACTTCGACCTGACGGATGCCACGGGCACCGTGTATGTGTATGGCCTGACCGCTACGGAACTGGGCTACGAGAAGGTGGGCGGCGGTGACGAACCGCAGCCTTCCGGCGTGAAGGCCGTGTCCATCGCCGACTTCAATGCGGCTCCGGAATCCGACTCCCAGGTGTACGAACTCGTGGGTACGATCGGCGGCAGCATCAATACGACCTACGGCAACTTCGACCTGACGGACGAGACCGGTACGGTGTATGTGTATGGCCTCACCGCGACGAACCTCGGCTATGGTGCGAAGAACGACAAGAGCTATGCTTCGCTCGCGAGAAGGTGGGCGGCGGTGACGAACCGCAGCCTTCCGGCGTGAAGGCCGTGTCCATCGCCGACTTCAATGCGGCTCCGGAATCCGACTCCCAGGTGTATGAGCTGGTGGGCACGATCGGCGGCAGCATCAACACGACCTACGGCAACTTCGACCTCACGGACGCGACCGGAACGGTCTATGTCTATGGTCTCACGGCGACCGAGCTCGGCTACGGCGCGAAGAACGACAAGTCCTACGCCTCGCTGGGCCTCGCAGAGGGCGACAAGATCAAGATCCGCGGCTATCGGGGCTCCTTCAAGGACAAGATCGAGGTGATGTATGCCTGGTTCATCGAAAAGGTGGGCGGCAGTACGCCCGGTGGCGGTGACACCCCGGGTGGCAGTTCGGTCTCCTTCGCGACGAATGCGGACACCCAGAGCTGGGCGGCGGAAACGGACGGTACCTATGGCACCGGATTCGGTACCACGGCCCAGGGCCTGAAACTCGGTTATTACAAGCACACTTCCACCTCGAATCCGGTTGCACCGAATGCGAATCACGTGCGCGTGTACAAGAATTCGGTCCTGAGCATTGCCAGCGCGGAAGGGAAGAAGATCAAGAAGATCGTCATCGGCTGTGCGCCGAATGCCGGCACCACTTCCTACTGCTTCGACATGACGGGCCTGGAAGGCGGTGCCTCCGCGACGGCTGACAAGTCCGCCCTGACCGTGACGTGGACCGGATCCGCCTCCAAGGTGGTCCTCCATGCGAACAACGGCCAGGTCCGGATGGAAAAAATTACGGTCGAGTTTGAATAATCCGCCATTACCATCACCACTTTGAACGCGAACAAATCCATATTCCGCTTCCTGGGGACAGCTCTTCTGACGGTGCTGTCCCTCGGAACGGTGTCCTGTGAAAAGGAAGTGCCGGTGACGCCGGCTCCCGTCCTGAAACTGTCCAAGACCCAGGTCGGCAGCGGGAAGGGCAGCCAGTTCATCGAGGTACAGGCGACCGGTTCCTGGACCCTCTCCTCGGAGGCGTCCTGGGTGCGGTTCACCCCCGCCTCCGGTTCGGGTGACAATGCGGCTGTATCCCTTTCCTATGAGGCGAATCCGGACGACAAGGCCCGGTCGGCATCCATCACCCTTTCCTGCGGTGACCGCAAAGCCGTCGCCACGCTCCGGCAGAACGCTCCTTCCGAGGATCCGCAGCCGGAAGTGGACGGAGGCTCTTCCACCAAGCGCCGCTGGATGGAACTGCCCGAAACCCGGGATGATGACGGCCTGTATTTCTATACGCACGACATGACCGTAGGGTCCAAGACACTCCGGAACTATTCCTTCTACTGGGATGAAAAGGCCCTTGTGGCCCACTGGGTGGCTTATCCGCTGAATACGGCCCTCCGGGGAAGCGGCAACCGTTCGGAGGCCTGGGGCCTCGACCCCCTGCTTCCCGCTTCGAAGCAGCCGACGGTCACGTCAACCTTCCGGGGAGGCTGGACCCGCGGGCACCAGATCCCTTCGGCCGACCGGCTGAACCGGGCTGCCAATGAGGCCACCTTCTATGGTACCAACATGACTCCGCAGGAATACAATTTCAACGGTGAGATCTGGGCCAGGCTGGAAGGAACGGTGCGTGGATGGGCTTCCAGGTGCGACACCTTGTACGTCGTTACGGGTTGTGTCGTGAAGGGCAGCACGGAAACGGCCCGCGATGTGGACGGAAAAACCATCAAGGTGCCCGTGTCGTATTACAAGGCCGTCCTCGCCTACAGCAAGTCGAATGTGGCCAACGGTGGATACCGGGGCTGCGCAGTCCTGTTGAATCACGACAAGGCGCTTGCCGGCCAGACGGTTACGAAGACCCATCCTTCCGTCATGTCCGTCCGCGCCCTGGAAGAAAAACTGGGCATCAACCTGTTCGTGAACCTGCCCGAGGCCGTAGGCGCATCCGCGGCCGAGGCCATTGAGACAGAGAATCCTGCCGGCGTCAGCTGGTGGTGGTAATACAAAATATGCAGATGATGAAAAGATTGATCTATACCCTTGCGATCCTTCTGGTCCTGGCGCCGGCTTCGGCCTCCGCCCAGGGTAAGAAGAGCTATGTGATCGGTTTCTACAACTTGGAGAACCTCTTCGACACCTACCACGACGAAGGGAAGAACGACTACGAGTATCTCCCTGACGGGGCGAACGAGTGGACCGACTTCAAGTACGAGAAGAAACTCTCCAACATGGCCCGGGTCATCCGGGCGATGCGGGACGAGAACAAGGCCTATCACGCCATCCTCGGCGTTTCCGAAATCGAGAACAGGCACGTCCTGGAGGACCTGGTCATCCAGCCTGCCATTGCCGATGCGAATTTCCAGATCGTCCATTATGACGGTCCGGACCGCCGCGGCGTGGACGTGGCCCTGCTGTACAGGCCGGAACTTTTCACGGTCCTGGAGTCCAAGGCGATTCCGTTCACGTTCGACAGCGACATCAACTTCGGCATGAGCGAAGAGGAGATGGATGCCTTCCGCACCCGTGACATCCTGATGGTCCGCGGTCTGCTGGGCGGGGAGATGTTCGCCTTCTTCGTGGCGCACCTTCCGTCCCGGTTGGGTGAGAAGAGCGGAGCCCTCCGTTCCCGGGGTGGTGAGATCATGTACGAGGAGAGCATGCGTCTGATGCGGGAGTTCCCCGGCATCAAGATTGTGGCCATGGGCGACATGAACGACAATCCCACCGACGACAGCATGTTTGTATACATGCACGGCCGCGAAAAGCCGGAGCAGGTGGGCCCCGACGATTTCTTCTCTCCCTTCGTGTCCATGCTCAAGGCGGGATACAGTTCCCTGTACTATCGGGGCGAGAACAATATCTATGACATCCTGGTTGTGAACGAGCGGCTTCTCAACGCCCCGAAGGGGACGCTGAAGATCCAGCCGATCGTCCGGAACAAGTACTATGCGCGCATCTTCCAGCAGCCGTTCATGACCCAGCAGGAAGGCCAGTACGCCGGCCAGCCGCTCCGTACTTTCTCGAACGGAGCTTTTGTCGGCGGCTACAGCGACCACTATCCGACCTATATCATCGTAAGTAACAAGAAGTAACCTCAGATATGACGAAGAAACTAACCTTAACGCTGGCCGCCGTCCTGTGTGCCCTGGGCCTTTCCGCCCAGACATTCACGGGCGGAGTCAAGGGAACGGTCGTGAGCCGTTCCGACAGGACGCCGGTCGCCGGTGCCGCCCTCGAGTTGTATCAGGGAACGGAACTCGTCGCCACGGTCACGGCCGACGAGACCGGACAGTTCCTGATTCCCGACCTCGACAACGGTATCTACGACCTGGTCATCCGGGCGCAGGATTTCCTGGAGACGCGCGTCAACGTCACCGTCAACGACGGCTATGTGAAGAACATGTTCAACCTCTCCCTGACCCGTGGAGCGGTCGTCAGCGAGGTGGACATCGACAACCTCGTGGAGTTCGACATGGACGACACGGGGTACAGCGATTCCCCGACGGTCCTGTTCGGCCAGAACGACGTGTTCAACAACATGGCCGGCTATAACTTCAGTTCGGTCCGGTACCGGGTGAGGGGCTATTCCTCCGAGAGCCAGGATGTATACCTCGCCGGAGTCAAGATGAATGACGCCATCACCGGTTATTCCCCGTTCTCGCTGTGGAGCGGCCTCAACGAGGCCACCCGCACGAAGTATACGGTGAACGGAGCCGAGCTCTCGGACTACGGCATCGGCGGCTACAACGGCCTCACCAACCTTCCAGTCAATGCCCTTTCCGTCCGCAAGGGATGGCGGGGGAGCGTGCTCACCAACAGCCAGCTGTACCGGTTGCGCCTGATGCTGACCTACGCTTCCGGTCCCCGGGACAATGGCTGGTCGTATGCGTTCAACGTGTCGGCCCGCCTGGGCGGCAATGACTGGATCAAGGGTGTGTACTACCGTTCCTTCGCCTACTATGCCGCCGTGGAGAAGCAGTTTGACGACACCCACAAGCTTGGAGCCGTCTTCATGGGCACTCCGGGAGAGAGGGGCGCCCAGAATGCTTCCACCCAGGAGGTGTATGACCTGATGGGCGACAACATGTACAACTCCAACTGGGGTTACCAGAACGGCAAGGTCCGCAACTCCCGCGTCCGCAGGACGCACGAGCCCATTGCCATCCTCAAGTACGATTTCACCCCGTCCCAGGCGTTCAATGCCGCGGCGACGGTCCTGTACCGCTTCGGAAAGAACGGCTACACGGCCCTTGACTGGTATGACGCCCAGGATCCGCGTCCGGACTATTATCGCAATCTTCCGAGTTATTTCTTCATGGAAGATGACGACTATAACCGCGACAACGGGATGAAGGCTGCATGGGCCCAGGAGGCCTGGATGCAGGACCGTCCCGATTACGCCCATGTGAACTGGGCGCGTCTGTACGCCGTGAACAAGTTGAACATCGAGGATGGCGAACGCCGTTCCAAGTATGCCCTCCATGAGCGGCGGGTGGACCAGCGTGACCTCAACTTCGCCCTGAATTTCAAGTGGCGTCCGTTCCGCTGGCTGACCGTGACCGGCGGCGGTGATGCGAAGATCAACCGGACCGAGTACTATCAGAAGATGGATGACCTGCTGGGCGGAGACTACTTCTACAACATGGACTCCTTCGCTGAGCGTGATTACGCGGCATTCCCGTATATGACCCAGAACGACCTCGCCTACTGGACGGCGAACGGTCACGCCCAGAAGATCCGGGTAGGTGACAAATACGGTTACGACTATTACGCCAACGTGCGCAAGTGGAACGGCTGGCTGTCCGGAAGACTGAACGTGGGACCGTTCGAGCTTTCTGCCGGCGGCCGGGTGGGACGTACCTCTTTCTGGCGTCACGGCCTGAACCGCAAGGGCCTTTTCCCGGGCGTGAACGACGACGGATCCCCGTATGTCATTGATGGCCGGGAAGTGACCACCTATGACGAGAACGGCGATCCCATCAGCTCCTATGGCAAGTCCAAGGTGGCCTCGTTCCTGACCTATGCCGGCAAGGTGAACCTGAACTACGTCCTGCCGGGCGGTCACCGATTCTATGCCAATGCCGGTTATTTCAATGACGCTCCGAACTTCAACCAGTCCTTCATGTCCCCGCGTACGCGCAACCAGCTGGCCCCGGGCCTGACGACCGTCAAGACCCTGACCGGCGATGTCAACTACCAGGTTTCGTCCAACGGGTACAATTTCCGGATTACCGGTTATTACACCGACATCATGGACCAGGCCAAGGTGATGAGCTTCTACGACGACAGCCAGAACTCCTTCACCAACTTCGCCCTGACCGGTATCGATGAGCGTCACGTGGGTATGGAGATGGGCTTCAAGATCCCTACCGACTTCCCGAACCTGGCCCTCCAGGGCGTGATCGGTTACGGCGAGTACTATTACACCTCCAATCCGACGATGTACCAGACCATCGACAACAGCGCAAGCATCGTCGAGGATACCTACGGAGTCGTGATCCCGTACTGGAAGAGCCATCCCGGCACGGACGGGAAGATTGTCCGCCATTATGTGGAATCCACCCCGCAGCTTGCCGTGAGCCTGGGCCTCGCCTGGAACTGGAACTACTGGTTCGTGGATGCCGACATCGATTATTTCGCCCACTCCTACCTGTCGATGAATCCGCTCTACCGGACGGACTTCGCGACAGCCGGTCCTGACCGCGAGGTCACGCCTTTCGAGGTCGTGTACATGTGCGAGCAGGAGAAGTTCGACCCCGCATGGCTCCTGAACGTGTCCATCGGCAAGTCCTGGTACATCCAGCGGAAGTACCAGCTCGGTTTCTCGCTGAATGCGAAGAACCTGCTGAACAACACCTGGGTGAAGACCGGCGGTTACGAGCAGACCCGTATCGTGAAGAATACCGTTTCGAAGGCGATGTTCTACCGCTTCGACCCGAAGTATTTCTACATGAGCGGCTTCAATTACATGTTGAACATCTATTTCCGTTTCTAAGGCCATGAGAAAGCATATTCTGATTGTTGCGGCTGTCGCCCTTTCCCTCGCTTCCTGCGAGGAATGGGAACCGGTTTTCACCGGATCCTACGGCGACGTCTATATGTATGAGCCCGCGAAGCTGGAGGTGACGTCCACCATCGCCCACCTCAAGGAACTCTATGAGAGCAACGGCGCCCTCAAGATCGAGGATGACGACATGGTCATCGCCGGAAAGGTGATTTCCGACGACCATTCCGGCAATATCTACCGCGAACTGTACATCCAGGACGAGACCGGCGTGATCAGCGTCAAGATCGGCCTATCCTCCCTGTACAGCGACTACAAGCTGGGACAGACCGTCTATGTCCGCTGCGGCGGGCTCACCATCGGCCAGTATAACGGTATGCCGCAGCTGGGTGTGGAGGATCCTTCCGGCGAGTATGAGACGGCCTATCTGGACAACCGGTATCTGATTGATTCCCATGTTATCCGCGGTGCCTGGGGCGATCCCGTCCCGCCGCGCCATGTGAGCGAGGCGGAGCTGAACGAAGCCCTGAAAGTGGGGTATTCCCACGAAATCTGGGGCCAGCTCGTCACCATCAACGACCTCCAGTACGGCGCCAAGGGCAGCTATGCCTCCGACCACTTCAAGCGGATCTTCATCCTCCTGTACGTGGATCCCTACAAGGACAAGAAAGCTTCGACCAACCGTGTCTTCTGCTCGTCCGAAACCTACGGGGTCACGACCTGGGCGATGTCCAAGAACAAGTTCCTGGAATACCTGGATGCGGGTTGCTTCGACAGTTGCGGCACCTCCGACAAGGGGATGAACGACGTCTTCGACGAGCAGGTGGGCCTCACCGTGAAGCAGAGCCTCCGGGCCAATGCGACGGCGGTGACGACCAGCCAGTACTTCCATCTGCCCGACGGCCTTCCGGTCCAGATCCGTACCAGCGGCTATGCCAAGTTTGCGGATACGGAGATCGATCCGGCCATCCTCGGTAATCCCGATGCGGAGGACGGTGCCAAGTGTTCCGCGACCGGCATCATCACCGTGTACAACGGCGCGGTCCAGCTCGCCCTTGTGGACGAAAACAGTGTCAAAATCCAGAAATGAAGATGAAAAGAATCCTCTTGTTTGCCATGGCATTAGCGATGACTGCGTGCGGGCCCAAGGCCGGTAAGATTTTCAGCGAAGATTGGAACACCCCGTACGGGACGGCTCCTTTCAGCAGGATTTCCGTGGAAGACTATGTTCCGGCCGTAAAGGCCGGCATTGAGGCCCAGAAGGCCGAAATCCAGGCGATCGTTGCGAATCCGGACGCACCCACGTTCGAGAATACGATTGCTGCCTACGAACGTTCCGGCGAACTTCTCGCGAAGGCTTCGGGCGTATTCTTCAACCTTTCCGAATCCGACTCCACCCCTGCGATCCAGCAGATCGAGGAGGAATTGACACCCATCCTGACGGCGGCCGACGACGAGATTTTCATGGACGCCGCCTTCTTCGCCCGGGTCAAGGCCGTGTATGGGAACATGGACGGGCTGACCCGCGAGCAGCAGATGGTCACGAAGAAACTCTACGACCGGTTCGTCCGCAACGGTGTGGACCTGGACGAGGCGGGCAAGGCCCGTTTCGCGGAGATTAACAGCCGCCTGGCGGTGCTGAGCCAGAAGTTCGGCCAGAACCTCCTGGCGGAGAACAACGCTTTCCGCGACGCCATCGGCGTGACGGTGTCCGAATATCCGACCTTCATGACCACCTGCGAGGACCGTGCCCTGCGCGAGAAGGCGTTCAAGGCCTACTCCAACCGCTGCAACAACGGGGGAGAGCATGACAACAACGCCATTGTCCTGGAGATCATGAAGCTCCGCACCGAGAAGGCCAACCTGCTGGGTTACAAGACTTCCGCCGAATACCTCCTCGCTGACAAGATGGCCGGCGATCCGGAAACGGTGGACGCTTTCCTGAAGCCCATCATGGATGCGTCGATGCGTAAGGCCCGTGAGGAGATGGCCGACATGGAGGCCGTCGCCGGGCACGAGATCGAGCCCTGGGACTGGTTCTACTATGCCGAGAAAGTCCGCGCCCTGAAGTATGACCTGGACGAGTCCGTTACGAAGCCGTATTTCTCGGCTGACAGCGTCTCCAAAGGCGTCTTTTACGCTGCCGAAAAGGTATACGGCATCCACATCGAGCCCGCGCCCGAAGTGGAGGTGTACAACCCGGTCGTGAAGGCCTACAAGCTGACGGACGCCGACGGCTCCCTCCTCGGAATCTTCTACCAGGACTGGTTCACCCGCGACACCAAGCGGGGCGGGGCCTGGATGAACAATTTCCGGGACCAGTATGTCATCGACGGTGTGGAAACCCGGCCGGTCATCGTGAACGTGTGCAACTTCCCTCCGCCCGCGGAGGATGTTCCCTCCATGCTTTCCATCGACCAGGTGCAGACGGCCTTCCACGAGTTCGGACACGCCTTGCACGGCTTCCTGACCCAGTGCAACTACCGCGACGTCAGCGGCACCTCCGTCACCCGCGACTTCGTGGAGATGTTCTCCCAGTTCAATGAGAATTTCGCTTTCCAGCCGGAGATCCTCTCCGTCTATGCCCACGACTACCGCACGGGTGAAGCCATCCCGGCCGCCCTGGTGGAGAAGATCGGCAACTCGCTGAAATTCAACCAGGGATTCACGACCGGCGAACTGTGCGCCGCCTCCATCCTGGACATGAAGTGGCACGAACTCACCCTGGATGACCTGGCAAACTTCTCGGACGCCCAGTCCATCCGGGATTTCGAGACGAAGGTATGCGGTGAGATGGGCCTGATCGACGAGATCATCCCGCGCTACCGCACGACCTACTTCAACCACATCTTCAACAGCGGTTACAGCGCCGGTTACTACAGCTACCTGTGGTCCGAGGTGCTGGATGTGGATGCCTGGGAGAAGTTCGAGAAGGACGGCGTCTTCAATCCGGAAACGGCCAGGGCCTTCCGCCAGACGTTCCTCGAGCGGGGCGGTTCCGAAGAGCCGATGACCCTGTTCCGCAGCTTCCGCGGGGCCGATCCCGATCCGGCGGCCCTGCTCCGTGCCCGCGGACTGGAATAACCGTCAGCGGATATAGCTTGTCAGAACCTTCATTCCTTCTCCGGAAGGGGTGAAGGTTATGTTTTGTGACGTGGCGGGAATGAGGACGGTTTCGCCTTGATGAAGGTCGATGAGATGGCCCTTGGTGGGTCCGCGCCGGCCTTCCTCATCGTAGACCGGCTCGGCATCCGTAAGCGTTCCGTGACCGGAAAGGCACATGACCACGAGGAACGAATCGATGTCCGCGAGGTCTTTCCGGACGGCCTTGTCCAGGTCGTAGAGGCTGGTCGTGAAATAGCGGCAGGAGATCAATTCGATTTCGGCATCCTTGACCGGGGTATAAGGGGTCCGGTAGTCCGGATAGACCTTGTAGTCAATGGCTTCCTTCGCCAGTTCCGTATGGAGCTCGCGCGGTTTGCCGTCCAGACCGGGGCGGTTGTAGTCGAAGATGCGGTAGGTAAGGTCGGAAGTCTGCTGGATTTCGGCGATGAAGCAGCCGCTGCAGATGGCATGGATCCGGCCGGCCGGGAGGAAAAACACGTCGCCGGGATGCACGTCGTGCCGGGCCAGCACGTCGGTGATGGTCCCCTCGGCGATATGCTTCTCATATTCTTCCGGGGTCAGCTCCCGGGACAGTCCTGAATACAGGCAGGCTCCGGGATCGGCCGCGACGACATACCACATCTCGGTCTTTCCGTTGGGCTGTCCATGCCGGCGCCGGGCCATGGCGTCGTCGGGGTGGACCTGGATGGACAGGTCGTCCCGGGCGTCGATGAACTTGATGAGAAGGGGGAACTCGTCGCCTTTCCAGGCATAAACGTGTTCTCCCACGAGCTTCCCTTTGTACTCCTTCACGAGGTCGGTAACGGTCTTGCCGCGCAAGGCGCCGTTCACCACGGCTGTCTCATGCTCTCCGACGCCGGACAGCTCCCAGCTTTCGCCGATATGGTCCAGTTCGGTCTCAATGCCCTTGTAACGGGCTATCTTCTGTCCTCCCCAGACCATCGTCCGGAGAAAGGGCTCAAATTTCAATGGATACATCCTATCTGTTTTTAGATTCTTTCGTCGGCCTTCGGCCTCCTCAGAATGACAGAGGCTATCGTCATTCCGACAGAGACCATTGTCATTCCGAGCGAAGCGAAGGAATCTGTTACGCGTCCAGTTGCGCCAGGGCGAAGTCGTAAGCGCCGACGGAGATGGCCTTGGAGGCGCCGATCTTGGAGATCATGATCCCGATGCGTTTCTGCGGGTCGTAGGTGACGGTTTTGTCGGAACCGTAGACCTTGAGTTCGCGGGCGCTGCCTTTGGCAAAGGCGGCGAATTCGGCCTCGTCGTCCAGGTTGTAGACCTTCATCTGCACCTTGGCGAGCGTGTCGCCGGAGAGGGTGTGGATCGTACCGCGGAGGGCGTCCAGCAGGTTGGGCATGAAGTACTTCCTGGATGCCGTGATGCCACCTCCGATGACGATGAGCCCGTCTATCAGCTGGGCCGCGAGGGCCATGGCGTTGCCGGCGACGGTGCCCATCTCGGCGAAAGCGGCCCGGGCGGCCTCCGGGTTGCCGGGACGTGTTCCTTCGGCGATGTCGAAAATGTCCTTCGGGGTGAGGTTCGGGTCATTGTCGCCCGAACGTTCGCCATAGACACGCTTGACGGCCCGGACGGCGACGCCGTCTTCCACGATAACGTCCTGGATGCGGCTGTGCGGCAGGCAGTAGGTCTCCACGCAGGAATTGTCGCCCCGGTTCAGCTGGCCGTTGATGACACAACCGATGCCGAAGCCCGTACCGAAGGTATAGCCGATGAGGTTGTGGTAGCGCTTGGCGCTTCCAAGGGCCGCCAGTTTCTCATTGACCTCGGGCAGGACGCCGCCGAGGGCCTCGCCGAAAGCGTACAGGTCGCCGTCGTTGTTGATGAAGACGGGGATGCCGAACTTCTCCTGCAGGAACGGGCCCAGGGCCACACCGTCGCGGAAGGACGGGAAATTCGGGAGATAGCCGCCGATGATCCCGTTCGGATAGTCGGCCGGGCCGGGAAAGGCGAAGCTGATGGCGACCGGCTTTTCACCGCCGAGGGTGTTCATGACGGACTCGAACCCGAGGACCATCGTCTTCAGGCACAGGTCCAGGTCATTGGCGTTGGACGGGAGCGTGATCGGCGTCCCGACATATTCTTCGCCCCGCATGGCGCCGAACACCATGTTGGTGCCGCCGGCGTCCAGGGTAAGGACGATTCTGCTGTCGTTGGTGTAGTTTCCCATATTTATTTACCCATTGTGAATTCAAGTGTCCCGCCCTTGACGATATCCTTGTACTCGATGTAGGGGAGGTCATAGGACTGTCCGTTCAGCTTGACACCGCGGATGTAGCGGTTCTCGTCGGAGAGGCCCTTGGCGGTGATGGTGAAGTCGCCGCCGGCGACTTTCACGACCGCCTTCCCGAAGTTCGGGGCACCGAACCAGAAACGCGGGCAGGCGGGCTCCACCTGGTAGAAGCCCAGGCTGGAAAGGACGTACCAGGCACTCATCTGGCCCACGTCCTCGTTGCCGGCGAGACCCTCGACATCGTTGAAATACATCTCCTTATAGACCTGGCGGATGCGGTCGGCCGCCTTGTCGGGCTCGCCCAGCATCGAATACAGGTACAGGGTATGGTGACCCGGCTCGTTGCCGTGCGCATACTGGCCGATGAGGCCGGAAATATCCGGGGACGCGTTCTCGCCTTCCACATGGTCAGGGGCCTCAAAGAGCCCGTCCAGTTTGGCGAGCATCGCCTCGCGGGAGCCGAAGAGGTCCTGGAGGCCCTGGACGTCCTGCGGAACAAGCCAGATGTACTGCCAGCCGGTGCCCTCGGTGTAGTCGGAGGTCTCGTGGCGGGAGTAGATCGGATCGAAAGGTTCGGTGAAGCTCCCGTCCACCTTGCGGCCGCGCATGAACTGCAGCTCCGGATCCCAGAAATGGCGATAGGAGTGGCTGCGGTCGCGGTAGACGATGGCTGTCGCCTCGTCGCCGAGGAACTCGGCGGCGTTCGCAAGCGCCCCGTCGGCGACGGCGTATTCCATGTCGTTGGCGACGGATTCCCGGTACAGGTCGGCCGGGATGTAGCCGTATTCCATGCGGAGGTCCTGACCCCGGTCGGGCGTGGTGGCCGTCTTGGTCATGGCCTCAATCATCTGCTCCTTGGTGAGGCCGGCCTGGAAACCCTTGACGATGTTGTCGGCAAAGGCTACGAGGCCCGGATTGCCCACCATGCAGTCGGTCTCGTTGCCCATCAGGTGCCACACCGGCAGGTCGCCCTGCTGCTCGTAGATGTGGTAAAAGGTAGCCGTGATGTCGTTGCAGCGGTCCGCATGCAGGATGGTCATCAGGGGCATCTGCGCCCGGTAGGTGTCCCAGAGGGAGAAGGTGGTGTAGTTCTGGAAGTCGCCCTTGCGGACGACGTCGTCCGAGCCGCGGTACTGGCCGTCCACGTCGTTATAGACGGACGGGGCTACCATCGTGTGGTAGAAGGCGGTGTAGAAGACGGTCCTGGTGTCCGGATCGTCGCAGGAGACGGCGACGCGGCCCAGCTCCTCGTTCCAGGCCTTGCGGGCATCGGCCTTCACGGCCTCGAAATCCCAGCCGGGGAGTTCCGCGGCCATGTTGGCCTTGGCACCCTCGATGGAAACGGGGGAGAGGGCGACCTTCACGAGCACCTGCTCGTTCTCGGCGGTTTCACCCAGTGTGTAGTACCCGTAAAGGGGTTTCCGGACCATCCCGCGTTCACTGTCATTGGACGGATTCTCCGCCACGGAGAATTCCGCCGACGGGCGGGAGAATTCGGCCCAGAAGAAGATTTTCTGGTTCCGTGCCCATCCGGTGGAGAAGCGGTAGCCGCCGAGGGCCTTCACATGGCCGTCGTCGTCGTTGACGACCTCGAAACCGGCGTCGGTCACATCGTCCCAGCAGCCGCCGTTCTCCAGGTCGAAGACGAGGTTGGCGTTTTCCGAAGCCGGGAATGTGTAGCGGTGGAAGCCCACGCGGGCCGTGGCGGTCATTTCCGCCTGGATGCCGTAGCGCTCCAGGGGAACGCTGTAATAGCCGGGCTCGCAGACTTCTTTCGACCGGTCCGCATAGGACCATGCTCCGCTTCCGGGCCTGTCTTCACTACCGCGCTCCGGCATCGTGGGACCAATGGTGGGCATCACCGTAATGTCGAACAGGTCGCCGATGCCGGTGCCGCTCAGGTGCGTATGGCTGAAGCCGATGACGGTCCGGTCGCTGTCGTGGTAGCCGGAGCACCAGTCCCAGCTCTGCGGGATGCTGGTCGGGCCCATCTGGACGAAGCCGAAAGGCACGTTCGCGCCCACGAACACATGGCCGTGGCCGCCGGTCCCGATCTTCGGGTTCACGAATGCGGCGTAGTCTTCGGTGGCCGGTTCAGCTCCGCAAGCGGCCAGCAGGAGGGCCGGGGCGGCGAGGAGAAGAGTGCGGAATTTCATTTCAATGTGGTTTATCACGTAAAGATACGGATTATTTGTCATTTTTCAATCCAGCGGAGGTTGAACCGGTAATGGACGCGGCTGGAAAGGAGGTGGATCATTCCGTCGGGGGTTTGGGTGCAGGCCAGATAGCCCTTGGGCTCGGCGTGCGTGGCGTCCATCGTGAAAGTGCCGGTCCAAGCGCCGCCGTTCAGCACGCGGGTTTTGCCGTCGGTGAGGAGTTTCTTCACCGGCCAGGTGGCGCCTTCGTCATAACTCAGGGCCACGAACAGACCGTTCTCGCAGAAGGAGCAGAGCATGATGGGCCCTTCCTGCAACCGCTTGAGTACCAGTCTTTGGCCGCTGCCGATGGGCGGGAACTCGGTCGCACTGTAGGTCCAGGTGTACCCGCCGTCATAGGAAATACTGCAGGGCATGTGTCCGTCGATGGCGTTGCCCCGTCCGAAGGCCATCAGGGAGCCATCCTTGCGTTCCACGATACCCGCGTGGATGCCGGCGATGGTGCTGCCGGTATCCTCCCAGGTCTTTCCGCCGTCTTCGGAAACGTGGAGCGAAGTCCCGGCCTCGCCGTCCGGACCGGCGTCGCAGCACAAGAGGATCCGGCCGTCTTTCGTGACGATGGGCCCCGCGATGACCTGGTGGCGGACGCGATGTTCCGGCTCGATGAGCCGCGTATCCGTCCAAGTGTAGCCGCAGTCCTCGCTTTCCCGCAGGCCGAGCGCGAGATCCTTCCACTCGCCGGCATCACCGATGCCTTGGAAATGCAGGATCTTGCTTCCGCGAGTCAGCAGGGCGCTGCCGGTCATGTTCCGGTCGGGCACCTTATAAAACAGTTCGGCCGGAGCCCAGGACCCGTTGATGAAACGCGATTGCAGGACCACCATTTCGCGTCCGGCTTCCGCATCGGTGGAGAACCAGACGGCCAGGAGGTCGGGGGACCGGGAACTCCCTTCTCCGGTCCAGGTCACGGCCGGCTGATGGTTATGGGCATAGAAGGGTGTCAGACTGTCCGTCGGGGGAACGATGTAGGGGATTGGTTCCAAAAAGACGGGTTTCCGTGAACGTCTGACTATCTTGAGCCATCCAGTCTGATGACGGGACAGTCCGTTGCGCACAGGGATGGTTTCCTTGGGGTTTTCCACGACCCGGAATCCCAGGAGGACGGAACGGTCGGCCTGGACGGATGCGGACCGGTTGGCACTCCTCAGATACGGCACCGGCGTATTGTGGCTGCCACCTCGGACGACGCGGAATTCCGTGTTGCCATAATAGTCCTGACACCACTCCTCCACATTCCCGTGCATGTCATACAGCCCCCACGCATTGGGTTCGAACTGAGCTACTTGCAGGGAAACATGCTCTTTGTCACGGGTGTTGCGCTGCACCTTCCACTGGCTTTCCGGGAAGGTGTCGCCCGTGTTGTAGGCCGAGGTCGTTCCCGCCCGGCAGGCGTACTCCCATTCCTCCTCAGTGGGGAGGCGGTAGTGCTTGCCGGTCTGTTCGGAGAGCCATTCGCAATAGGCCATGGCATCGTCCCAGGATACCATGGTCACCGCTTCGTCATCCCCGGTGGAGAAGCCCTGCCCGCCCCGCTTGTGCGTCGGGTCGAACGCCTCGTACTGCGCGTTGGTGATTTCCGTCGCGCTCATCCGGAAAGCATCGACCTTCACCTCCCGCCGCGGCGCCTCGTCCCAGTCCTCCATGGGCGGGTTGTCCGTACCCATCCAAAATGTCCCGGAAGGTATCTCTACCATCCGGGGCATTTGCAGGGTATCGGCTGCGAACAGGGCAGCCAGCAGGACGCTCAACATTTACAGGATATTGGTGCGTTTGGTGAACTCCACGATCTCCGGGATGTAACCGAAGGCAAGGCCGGTGACGGTGTCGGCGCAGCCGTAATAGACGGCGATGCGCCCGGTCTGAGGGTCATGCAGGGCGGCGCAGGGGAAGGTCACGCTGGGCACGTCGCCCACGAGCTCGTAGTACTCGCGCGGACTGATGAGGTACTGTCCGCTGCGGGCGAGCACTTTCCAGGGCTGCTCCAGGTCCAGCAGGGCGCTGCCGAATGCATAGACGTAGCCGTTGCAGGAGCGGAGGACGCCGTGATAGAGGAGGAGCCAGCCTTCGGAGGTCTCGATCGGGACGGGGCCGGCGCCGATCTTCATGCACTGCCAGGCGCTCACCTCGAACGGGGCCGGCGCCATCACATGGCGGTGGTGTCCCCAGAACTCGAGGTTCGGCGATTCGCTGTAGAAGATGTCGCCGAAGGCCGTGTGGCCGGTATCGGAAGGACGGGACAGCATGGCGAAGCGGCCGTCGATCTTCTTGGGGAAGAGCACGCCGTTGCGGTTGTACGGCAGGAAGGCGTTCTCCACCTGATGGAAGGTCTCGAAATCGTCGGTCCAGGCTACGCCGATGGTGGGACCATGGTAACCGTTGCACCAGGTCACGTAGTAGCGGCCCTCGATTTCCACGACGCGCGGGTCGTAGCCATACACCCACTCCGCGACCTCGGGGATGTCGCAGGAGAACTTGATGGTCTCCGGCTTGATGTCCCACTTGATTCCGTCGGCGGAGAACCCGGCGTGGAGGGTCATCCGGCGGTTCTTGTCATCGCAGCGGAAAACGCCGGCGAAACCGCCCTTGAACGGCACCACCGCACTGTTGAATATGCTGTTGCTGTCCGGGAGCAAGTCTCTCGGAATCACGGGGTTGGCACTATAGCGCCAGAGGACGTCCTTGCATCCTTCGGGCCTTTCCTCCCAGGGCATGTCCGGGAGCGGATTACCAAAGATTTTCATGTTCTGTCAGTTTTGCGTCGCAAATGTACGGAATCTTCCGGGATTGGGCAAGGTTATTCTCCGGTGCTGAAGGAGTAGGGCTTGTCCTCGGGTTTCGTTCCACGGGCCGTCGCGGGGGCCGTGCCCATGTCGAAATGCACCCGGGCGCCCTTCACGAGGTCGCCGTATTCCAGGTAGTTGTGCCCCCAGGCCTTGCCGTCCAGGGTCATGTCCTGCACATAGAAGGCCTCGGCGTCGTTTCCGGGGGCGTCGATCTCGATCTTCTTCCCGTCCGGGCGGGTGACGACGGCTTTCCTGAACAGGGGCGTACCCAGGGCGTACTGCGTGCTGGCCGGGCATACCGGATAGAAGCCCAGGGCGGAGAAGACGTACCAGGCCGATGTCTGTCCGTTGTCCTCGTCGCCGCAGTAGCCGTCCGGGGTGGCGCGGTACAGGCGGTCCATGGTCTCGCGGATGTGCTGCTGGCCCTTCCAGGGCTGTCCGGCCCAGTCGTAGAGGTAGAGCATGTGCTGGGCGGGCTGGTTGCCGTGGGCGTAGTTGCCCATGTCGGCCACCTGCATCTCGGCGATTTCGTGGATGCGGAAGCCGTAGTAGGCGTCGTCATAGACGGGCGGGACTACGAAGACGGAATCCAGCATCTGGGCGAAGGAGGCCTCGCCGCCCATGGCATCGACCAGACCCTGCACGTCGTGGAAGACGGACCAGGTGTAGTGCCAGGAGTTGCCCTCGGTGAAGGCACCGCCCCACTGGTAGGGGCTGAACGGGGTCTGGAAGGAACCGTCGGCATTGCGGCCGCGCATCAGGCGGTCTTCGGCGCTATAGACGTTCTTCCAATTGTTTGCGCGGGCAGCCCATTTGTCCAGTTCTTCCTGCGGACGGCCCAGCTTCTTGGCGAGCTGCAGGATGCACCAGTCGTCATAGGCATACTCCAGGGTGCGGGCTGCACTTTCGTTGATCCCCACGTCGCAAGGAACGTAACCCAGCGTATTGTAGTACTCGTGGCCCAGGCGGCCGGTGGAACTGACGGTCGGGTGCACGTGCTCCGTACCGTACTGGATGCAGTCGTAAAGGATCTGCAAGTCTTTGTCGTTCACGCCCTTGACGACGGCGTCGGCAATGACCGAAGCGGAATTGTTGCCCACCATGCAGCCGCGATGACCCGGGGAGGCCCATTCCGGAAGGAAGGAGTTCTCGCGGGCGACGCTCGCATAGCCGGCCTGGATCTCGGCGTTGACGTCGGGATAGACCAGGTTCAGCAGCGGGAACAGGGCGCGGAAGGTGTCCCAGAAGCCGGTGTCGGTGTACAGGTAACCCTTTTCGATTTTCCCGTTGTAGGGGCTGTAGTGGACGGGCTGGCCGTTCTCGTCCAGCTCATACAGTTTCCGCGGGAAAAGGACGCTGCGGTAAAGGCAGGAGTAGAAGGTGCGGTACTGCTCCGGGGAGCCGCCACCGACGGCGATCCGGCCCAGGACGTCGTTCCAGCGGGCTTTCGCATCGGCGCAGACCTGGTCGAAGGAAGCGCCTTCCACTTCGCGGAGGTTGCGGTCGGCCTGCTCCGGGGAGATGAAGGAGGAAGCGATGCGGGCGTTGACCTGCTCGCCCCGGACGGTCGCGAACTTCACGACGGCGATCGCATGCTCCCGCGGACGGTCCTCGGGATATTCCAGCGCGTCTCCGTTATAGATGTCGAAGGAGACGATGTCCTTGTCGAAGAGGACGGTGAACCAGTTCTTGAAGTCACCTTCCACGCCGCCGTGGTTGTTGGTGCAGTAACCGATGACCGTGCGCTTGTCGTCCAGCACTTTCACATAGGAGCCGCCGGCGTAGGCGTCGATCACCACGCCGGAAGTCTCGCTTTCGGGGAAGGTGAAGCGCATCATGGCCGCCCGGTCGGTCGGGGTGATTTCGGCCTTGATGTCATGGTCGGCGAGATAGACGCTGTAGTAATAGGGCTTCGCCACCTCGCTCAGGTGGGAGAAGATGCTCGCGCGCGCGTCCTCGCCGGGCTTCGAGGCGTCCCGGACGGGCATCAGGGAGAAGACGGCGTAATCGTTGATCCACGGGGAGGGCTGGTGTGTCTGCTTGAATCCCCGGATGTGGTGGGCGCCGTAGGTATAGGCCCATCCGTCCCCGTTCTTTCCCGTCTGCGGGGTCCAGAAGTTCATGCCCCAGGGAAGGGCGATGGCCGGGTAGGTGTTGCCCGTGGACAGGGTGAAGTCCGACTGGGAGCCCACGAGGGTGGACACGTATTCGACCGGGTCGGTCACAAGCTTTTCTTGGACCGGGGCGCTGCAGGCCGCTGCGAAGACGGCCAGGATCGGAAGGAATCTTTTCATCGGGGGAGGTTGTTGAGCAGTTCAAGTTTGCCGTCGTTCACCAGTTTGACGATGAGTTCGCCGAAGAGGGTGTTCTGCCAGGCGAACCAGGGGCGGGTGAAATCGTCCGCATCGTCCTTGTTGAAGGACTCGTGCATGAAGCCGGTGCCGGCGTCGGTATGGAGGAGCTGGATGAGGCAGGCGCGGATCTCGTCGTCGTCCTGCGCGGTGAAGGCCTTCATCATGATGGACATGGGCCAGACGTTCTCGATGCCGATGTGGGGACCGCCGATGCCTTCGCCCGCCTTGCCCCGGTGGAAGTAGGGATTGTCCTCGCTCCAGACGAATTTCCGGGTGTTCAGGTACACGGGGTCGCCGTACATCTCCGGGTCCAGGTAACCGAGGGAGAGCAGGGACGGAACATTGGCGTCGTCCATCAGCTGGCGGGAGCCGAAACCGTCGACCTCATAGGCGTAGATGGGGCCATACTTGGGGTGCTCCACCACGGCGTATTGGTGCAGGGCCCGGTCCACCTCGGTGGCGAGGGCGATGCATTCCGCGGCCATGTCCGGCCGGCTGTTCACGGCGGAGAGGATCTCCGCCATCTTCTTCAAGGTGGTGACGGCCATGAAGTTGGAGGGTACGAGGAATTCGAAGGTCGTCGCGTCGTCGGAGGGACGGAAGGCCGATGCGATGAGCCCCACCGGCTTCACCGGATTGCCCCGTCCCACCACGCTCTTGGTGTCCAACTGGCGGTCGGTTTTGCGGAGGAACCAGTAGCTGCCATGGCCTTCCTTCCGCTGCTGTTCCTTGAAGGTGGCGAGGATGGTTTTTGCCGTTTTCAGCCACAAGTCACCGAAAACGGACGTGTCGCCGGTTTTCTTCCAGTAGGCGTAGGCGAGGCGCACCGGATAGCAGTGCGAGTCGATCTCCCACTTGCGTTCGAACACGTAAGGACCGGGAGCGGGGAGGTCCGTCTTGTCGGCGGGACCCACGGGATCCACGTTGAACGCGTTGGCATACGGGTCGATGAGGATGCACTTGAACTGGCGGTTGACCACGCCCGCGAGCATCTTCTTCAGGGCTTCGTCCTCATTGGCGTATTCCACATAAGGCCAGACCTGGGCGCCGGAATCGCGGAGCCACATGGCCGGAATGTCGCCGGTATAGACGTAGGTGTCCGGCCGTCCGTCCTCGTCCTCGGAATAGTGGACGGTGGTGTCCAGGGTGTTCGGGAAGCATTTGCGGAACATCTCCGTCAGCTTGGGATGCGTAAGCTGGGCGGCAATCGCCTCCGTGGCCGCGTCTACGGCGGGGGAGACGAAGGACCGCTCCTCCACGGGAGGACGGTCGGTGTAGGTTTGGGCGGTGGTCTCCTGGGACGGATTGCCGCAGGCGGCCAGCAGGAAAAGGAGAGGGAGAATCCGTATCAGCTTCATGTCGTATCGTGTCATTCCCATTCGACAAGGTTCCGGTCCAGCCGGATGCGTTTCGGCATTCCGGCCTTGCCGGACAGGGTATAGGCGTGCAGCCGGTCCGGCGGGAAATACCGGGAGAGGGCTGCGGAGAGGTTCGAGGCTTTCTCGTGGATGGAATTGTCTTTCGGGTCGATGAGCCGGTCGATGCTGCGCGCCATCTCCTCCCGGTCGCCCCTTCCGGAAACGCCCATGTACAGGTCCATCAGTTCGTTGCGGTAATCGCGCAGGTCCGTGAAACGGATACCCTCGGGATGGCGGAGAAACAGCAGGAAGACGGTTTTGAGGAGGGGGCGCAGCCGGATTTCCGTATCAAACCTTTCCGGGAGGAGGATGCGGAAATCCCGGGTGATGCGGATACGCTCGGCCCCGTCCGGCTGAAGCCGCCGGAGCCGGTCCTGCAGCAGTTCCATCGCTTCCAGCAGGGCGGCGGCATCCATCTCGTCCACCCGCTCGGCCAGATAGTCCACGGCCGGGTCCTCGAGAACCCCGCCTCCGTCCAGCAGGTACTGGAGCGAGAGATATGCCTCTGCACCGATCATCCTTTGCGAAGATACGCATTTTATCCCGTCTTCGGTGAAAAAAGTCTGCAAGCCTTGCAGGAATTCCGACATTGCAAGGCTTGCAATCTTCTGGCCGTCTCCGCTCTGCTCCCGAACTTTGCAAAAAAGACGGAAATGATACAGTTCAAACCTTATCCCCCGATCGGGAGTCCCGCGGAAGCGGAGTGGATGGAAAGCGTCCGGGAAGCCGTCCCGCAAGATGCATTATGGGCCGTGCAGGAGAAAGTGCGTGGTGTCCAGGGGTCTTTCCTGTGCGACGACCTGGATGTCCGGATGGCCCGGCGGACGGCCATGCTGGATCCTTTGGAGCCATTCTACGGCCATCAGGAGATCCTCGGCAGATACAGCGGCCATATCTATCACATCTTCAACCTGGTCCGGCTGGCCTGTCCGTCCATGACTTCCATCGCCGTTTACGGGGAACTCTTCGGCGGGGCCTATCCGCATCCGGACGTTCCGCCGCGCCCTCGGACAAAGCCGGTCCAAAAGGGAATCTGGTACAGCCCTGGGGTGGATTTCTATGCTTTCGACCTATATGTCTTCACCCGGGAGGGCGGATTCTTCCTTCCCGTGAGGGAGGCGGACTACTTGTTTTCTACCGCCGGTCTCCTGTATGCCCGGACCCTGTTTGCCGGTACGCTGGACGACTGTCTGGACTACCCTAGTGTTTTTCCGGTCACCCTCCCTTCCGAGCTCGGCCTCCCGCCCATCGCGGAAAACTATTGTGAAGGCATTGTCCTGAAGCCGTTTGTACCTGTCATACTTCCGGATGGTACCCGCGTCGCGGTGAAAAAGATAAACCCGGCGCTCTGATGCTTATTGCCACCGGATCGTCCTGGCATTCACCAGGGCGTCGTGGGAGAGCCGGAATTGGGAGACCTTGCGTCCATCGATACGGGCGATGGTTCCCTTGGCGGGACGGGCCTTCGCGGACTTTTCAACCGTGAGGGTCTTGCCGCCGGAAAGGTCGATTTCCACCCGGTCGAAGACCGGCAGGGTAAGGGTGTAGGAAGGGTCGCCCGGGCAGTCAGGATAGAAGCCCATCATCGAGAAGACGGCCCAGGCCGACATTGTACCGGTGTCGTCGTTGCCGGGGATGCCGTTCGGTGCGTTGTGATAGTGCTTGGCCAGAAGGTCGTGGACCGTGCTCCAGGTACGCCAGGCTTCCCCCTTAACGCGACTGTAGAGGAATGGGTAGGCGATGTCCGGTTCGTTGGCGGGGTCGTAAAGACCGTCGCCGAATATCCGGTTCAGGCTTTTCACGAAGGCCTTGGAACCGCCTGCGAGGCGGATGAGGCCGTCCACGTCATGCGGCACGTAGAAAGTGTAGTTCCAGGCGCTTCCTTCGTGGAATCCGGGCACGTTCTCGAAGTTCTCGCCCTGGCGCGGGTTGAAGGGCGTCAGGAAGGAACCGTCCTTCTGGAGCGGACGCAGGCAACCGGATTCCTGGGACCAGTAGTTCTTATAACCCAGGGAACGCTGCCTGTACTTGGCGGCATCGTCAGGATGCCCCAGGGCCGTGGCTAGGCGAGCCAACGCCGCATCGGCCATATAATACTCCAGGGCATGTGACACGGAGTTATCGCCGGAGAAATCCTGGGCGAACCAGCCGAGGGGAATGAATCCGCGTTCGATGTACGGGTCCACGTCGGGCCGCATCCGGTTCTGCGCGCCCGGGGTGTCGGCGGATTTGAGGAAAGCCTCGTAGGCGGTGGCGATGTCAAAGTCCGTCAAACCCTTCAGGTAGGTGTCCGCCAGCATCGGGATGGCCGGATCGCCTTCCATCGTAAAGGTCTCACGGCCATAGAGTTCCCATTTGGGCATCCAGCCCCATTCGCGGTACATGCTCACGACGGAGCGGGCCATGTCGATCTGCTTTTCAGGGTAGAGGAGCGTAAGGAGCTGGTGGAGATTCCGGCAGGTGTCCCACAGGGAGAACACGGTGTAGCGGTGCTGTCCTTCGGGGACGCGGCCTACGCCGCGGGCGCGGAGCTTCAGCTGCGCCTGCCCGTTGCGTCCGGTGGCAATCTTATAACTGTTCACGGCGGCCGGATTGCCGAATTCCATCAGCGGGTACTCGCCGTTCACGTCTTCCAGGATGTTGGGGTGGATGAGCGTATGGTACAGGGCGGTATAGAAAACCGTCTTCTGTTCCTCGGTTCCGCCGGTCACGCGGATCCGGCCGAGATGGTCCTTCCAGCTCTTCTCTGCGGCTGCAGCGACGGCGTCGAAATCGAAACCGGCCTGCTCTTTTTCCAGGTTCTCCCGTGCGTTGTCGATGCTTACGAATGAAACGCCTACCTGCACCATCACCTGCTCACCCTCGGCGAGATGCTCGTACCGGAACCAGTATCCGATGTCGTCACCGGACAGTTCCCGGGCATAGGTCTCATAGAGCTTGTAACGTCCTGCATCAGCATCCCAGGCGGCTTCGGCCGTCATCGGACGTTGCTTCTTCCAATAGCCGCTCCGGTCCGGTGCCTTGCTCACGCGCAGGACGAAATACATCGGAAACACGGCTTCCCGGTTGTAGCAGAAGGTCCCCATCAGCTTCGAGCCTTCGATCTCCCGGTCGGAGATCCGGCGGACGGTGGCCCCGGATTCGTTGGTCAGGCCTTCCCCCAGGTTCACGAGAATGTTGCCGGCTCCGGCGGGGAAGGTGTACCGCTCGAGTGAGGTACGGGTCGTGGCGGTCACCTCTGTCAGGATGCCTGTGGCAAGCCGGTTGGAATAGTATCCCGGGTGGGCCTTCTCCTCTTCATACTCAGAACCATACGTGTGATAGTCGACCTCCAGCGGACCGGTCGTGGGCATGGTCAGGACCGACCCCAGTTCCGGGCAGCCGACCCCGGACAGGTTCACGTGGGCATAGCCCGTGAAGTAGCGGTTCTCCGCCACATACGGCGTGGACCACCAGCGGCTGTCCTTGTCCCAGGTATTGAGGCTGGAACCCATCACGTTGAAGGGAGTCACGCTCATCAGTCCGTTCGGCGTCACGGCGCCGGGATTGCACGCGCCGAAGTTGGTCGTGCCTATGAACGGGTTCACATATTCGGTCTGGGCGGCGAGCGGCAGGGCCAGGAGCGCTGCGCTCACGAGGGTCAGGATCTTGCGCATGGAATGAATAGCTATGATGTCTCAAAAATACGAAAAAGCCCTGGAATAACAAAGCAGGAGGCCCTGTAAGGGGTCTCCTGCCTCGAAAAGGGAAAGTAAGGCGTCTTACTTGATGCAGATGCCTTCCATGCCGGCGTCGCCCAGGGTCTTCCAGGCGGCCGCAGCGGCGTCACCGTTGTCCTTGCGGTTGTCATTGCCATCCCAGCAGTCGGTGAAGTCGAGGCCGAGGCCTTCGTTCTTGGTGACGGTATTGGCGATGTACTTGTCCTCCTTGCCGTCGAAGACCCAGTTG
>CACYWN010000031.1 GCA_902778105.1 uncultured Bacteroidia bacterium | reverse complement strand
TTTTCCAATCTTAAGAAATGCTTGAAAAACCTCAAAAACATCTCTAGGTGCCCCGGGCGGGAATCGAACCCGCACGGCCGTTTCGGGCCAAGGGATTTTCGTGCCACTGTGGCTTTCGCCATCAGGTTGGCCTCGCGGCGAACCTGTTTGGGGTCTGGACTATTCCTTCACCGTAGGACCGGGTCCGTTAGGTGTGTCGTGTCTAGTCTCTGCACCTTCCTCCGTGGGGAGGCTTGGCTCAAGATTGCCTTCAGCGCGACCTGGTAAGGTTTCCTTGAATTTACGACATTCTACATCTCTCCTTTCGGAGAGCGCACTCAATTTCGTTCTTCCTCGATAATTATTTGTCAGTGCATGACAATTCGGACATAGGAGAATAAGATTTGTCGGGCGGTTATCAGTGTTGATCCCGTTAATATGATGAATCTCCAAAGGAATGGGTTGTCCTTGCCATTCTTTCAATCCGCATTGCTCACAAAAACACTTTCCAGTGGTTTTTTTATAGTGTTCACGGAGTCTCCAGGAGCATCGATAAGAAGAGTTAGAAACATACAAATCTTTGTCTTCAATTCCGTGATTTGGTTTGAAAGCCAGACCCACATTCCATCCTTGACCGGTAAAGTGCGATGTGTCAATTTGGTTGTCAGCAATAATCTGTTTGATAGTTTTATAGTTTCCTCCAATCGGCCTCAATCCTAATTGGCGGAGTACACCAGCAACCGATTTGTTGGCTGTCACGGCTTTTTTAACATCGCTGATGGAATACTTGACTTTTCGCATACACGTAAAGTTAAGCCTTCCTGTCAAGATTTACAAATAATTATTTCAAAGAACTCGCATAAGTCCCTCGTGTCTACCATTTCACCACCAGGGCAGGGTGGCCACAATCCGTGGGGGAATGTGGACTGCAAAGATAAGGATTATTTGGCTCACCTGCAAAGGTCCTGGCCGTACAAATCTCGTTTGAACGGGGCCGATGCAAAATCGTTGTCGGCGCAGGTGCGATGCAAGGAGCCCCTACGGCATCTGCTCCAGGATCTCCTCCTCGGTCACGAGGTTGTAGTCGCCGACGATGGAGTTCTTGAGCATGGCGGCGGTGGTGCAGAAGTCCAGGCAGCGCTGGGGGTCGCCGGGCCATTTGCGGGAGGCGTGGATGTAGGCCGATACGAAAGCGTCGCCCACGCCTACGGAATCGACGATGTGGGTGATGTCGAAGATCTTGGTCCGGTAGATGGTGCCCTTGTACCACAGTAGAGCCGTGAGGGTGTGGTGGCTGGTGGCGATCTGGTTCCGCAGGCCGAGCATCATTTCGCTGCAGTGGGGGAACTGGCGGTGCATTTCGTCGAAATAGCGCCCGTAGGCCTCCATGTCCAGTTCCGAATCGGCCATCATCCCTTCTTCGGAGATCTTGGGGACGCCGGTGGCGACGGCCCATTCGTCCTGGTCGCCGAAGATATAGTCGCTGTACTGCATGAGGGCGTTGAGGGTCGCGTGCGCGTCGGCGCCTTCATACTTCCAGAGGTTGCGGCGGTAATTGATGTCACAGGTGATGCGGAGGCCCATTTCCTGCGCGGTGCGGACCGCCTCGAAGGTGGCGTCGGCGGCCGACTGGGACACGGCGCAGGTGATGCCGGAGCAGTGGAAGAGGCCGGAGCGGCTGAAGATTTCCTGCCACGGGAACATGCCCGGCGCACACGACCAGAAGGAAGAGCCCTGGCGGTCATAGACGACCAGCGAGCGGCGCAGGTCCGCCGCCTTCTCGAAGTAGTAGGTTCCCAGCCGCTCGCCGCCGCGCACGACGTCCGAAACGTCGATGCCGTAGTACTTGAGCGTACGGAGGCAGTTGTCTCCCACGATGTTCTTCGGGATGCGGGAAACATACTCCACGTCGTTGCCGAGGATGGCGAGGGAGACAGCCACGTTGGCCTCCGAGCCGCCGACCTGTCCTTCCCAGAGATTACCCTGTCCGATCCGCTGCGCCCCCGGGGGCGACCAGCGCTGGAGAATCTCTCCAAATGTGACGATTCTATCCATTTTTGCGTGTTTTGGCTCCATTTTTATTTGTATAGGGCATGTAAAGATAACAATTTTTCCGTAAACCTTTTTCTTTCGTGTTTTTTTCACTACCTTAGAGGAACATAATAAACCACATGATAACACTTCGCCATTGAACTATGATGACCGCTGACAAGAAAGAACAGAAGGGCACTATCCTCGTCGTGAACACGGGTTCCATCACCACGAAATTCGCGGTTTACAAGGACGGATCCTGTATCCTCGAACAGAAACTGGAGCATTCCGTCCAGGAACTATCCCGTTTCGCCGACGTGATGGACCAGGACCAGATGCGTACGGATGCCATCATCAGCGCCCTTGGGGAGCAGGGCATCCGCCTGGAGGACATCGACATCGTGATGTGCCGCGGCGGCCTGTTCACCCCGTGTGTAACCGGCGTGTACAATGTCAATGCCGACATGCGCGAAGTCCTCTCCACGAGCCGGGAAGGCAATCACGCCTGCAACCTGAGCGCCCTCATCGGCGACAACATCGCCCATAATATCAACGCCCTGCGCGACAAGGAAGGCCTGAAGCCCGCCTTCGGCCCCTGCATCGCCTACGTGGCGGACCCGCCCATGGCGGACGAAATGCTCCCCGAGTGCCATGTGGGAGGCATTCCCGAGTTCCCCCGTAGGACCCTGTTCCATGCGCTCAACACCCGCGCGATCATGCGCCGGTACCTCCGGGATACCGGCCGTAAGGCGGAGGACACGACCGCCATCATCTGCCACATGGGCGGCGGCGTCACCATTTCCCTGCACCGGGGCGGCCGGGTGATCGACACATCCCACGGCCTGGGCGGCGACGGCCCCATCACGCCCGAACGGGCGGGCTGCTGTCCTCCGTATCCGCTGATCGACATGTGCTTCAGCGGGAAATACACCAAGGAGGAAATCCGGAAGAAACTCATCGGCCGGGGCGGTGCGGTGGCCTACTTCGGCACCAACGACATGCGCGAGGTGGTCAAGCGCGCAAAGGAAGGCCGGGAGGAATACGTCGTGTTCATGAAAGCCTTCGTGCTGAACATCGCCAAGTACATCGTGGCGCAGGGCGCCGTGGTCGATGGCAAGGTGGACGTGATTATCCTCACCGGCGGCGTCGCCTACAGCACCGACATCACGGACGCCATCACCAAGAAGGTGGACTGGCTTGCCCCCGTGGTGGTCTATCCCGGCGAGAACGAACTCGCTTCGCTGGCGGAGAACGGCTACATGATCCTCGCCAAGGAAACCAAGATCCACACTTATAACAAAGACCACCTGGTCGAAGACTGAACTACTAACCACTAACCACATATCATGGCAGAAATCGATTATTCCAAACGATCCTTCAATTACTATCCCACCGAGGCCATCGTGTATGCCAAATGCATCGACGGCCGATGGAGCAAGCCGGTCGCGACCAACGACTTCAACCTTTCGCTCCACTGCTTCGCCGGGATTTTCCACTACGCCCCTTCCTGCTTCGAGGGACTCAAGGCCTATCGCGGTGTCGATGGCCGGGTGCGGATGTTCCGCCCGGACGAGAACGCCAAGCGCATGGACAGCAGCGCCCGCTACCTGGACATGCCCGCTCCGCCGATGGAACTGTTCCTGGATGCCTGCGCCCTCTGCATCCAGGCAAACTGGGATTACATCCCGCCGTATGAGAGCGGCGCCTCGCTGTATCTGCGTCCCGTCCTGTTCGGCATCAACCCCCAACTGGGCATCCATTCCGCCAAGGACGTGATGTTCGTCGTGATGGCTTCGGGCGTGGGCACGTATTCCGGAGCCAAGAGTCTCGTCCCGGGAACGGCCGTCCTCTCCCGCAACTACGACCGCGCCGCCACCTACGGCGCCGGCGGTTACAAGTTGGGCGCCAACTACGCCCAGTCCCTCCACGCCTACAATCTGGCGCACAAGATGGGCTACCGGGAACTGCTTTTCCTGGACAGCGCCACGCACACCCATATCGAGGAGTTCGGCTCGTCCAACTTCTTCGCCATCAAGCACGGCTGCTACATCACGCCCAACTCTCCCAGCGTCCTTCCCTCCATCACGAACAAGTCCCTGCGGACAGTCGCGCAGGAATTCGGCCTCAAGGTGGAGCGCCGGACCATCTTCATCGATGAACTGGAGACCTTCGAGGAGGTGAACTCCTGCGGTACCGCGGTCGTGATCACCCCCATCTGCCGCATCGACGACAAGGTAACCCTGGAAAGCGGGACCATCACCCGCGAGTACCGGTATCCCGAGGTCTGCGGTCCCTTCAGCGAGAAACTCTATCACCGGCTGGTGGGCATCCAGCGGGGTACCGAGGAGGATACCTACGGCTGGTGCATGTTCGTAAACGATCCCGCATGATCAGGGAAAGGGTCCAGGCCCTTCTGGACGCATACGAAACCGACGAGGCCATCTCCCTGCTGGACGGCTACCGCGCCTCGGGCGCCCCGATGGACGATACGCTGTTTTACCTGCTTGGAAACGCCTGGAGAAAGAAGGGCAACTGGCAGATGGCCATTAACAACTACCTGGAAGCCCTGCATCTCAATCCCGACAGTCCCGCCAAACAGGCCCTGGACATCGCCAATGAGATCCTGGACTTTTACAACAAGGATATGTACAACCAATAAACGCTACCGATATGGCAAAAATGAGAGGAGCGACTGTCGTGGACGTCGAACGCTGCAAGGGCTGCGGCCTTTGCGTGGTCGCCTGTCCGCTGAAAGTCCTGGCCCTAACCACGAAGAACGTGAACATGAAGGGCTATAACTATGCTGAGACCGTCCTGGAAGACACCTGCACGGGCTGCGCGTCCTGCGCCATCGTCTGTCCCGACGGCTGTATTACGGTTTATCGCAAAAAGGAGGAATAGTCATGGCAGAGAAAGAAGTCACCCTGATGAAGGGCAATGAGGCCATTGCCCACGCCGCCATCCGCTGCGGATGCGACGGCTATTTCGGTTATCCGATCACGCCGCAGTCCGAGGTCCTCGAGACCCTCGCGGCGGAAAAGCCCTGGGAAACCACCGGCATGGTCGTGCTGCAGGCCGAGAGTGAAGTGGCGTCCATCAACATGGTCTATGGCGGCGCCGCCACCGGCAAGCGGGTCATGACCTCTTCTTCCAGCCCGGGCATCAGCCTCATGCAGGAGGGCATCTCCTACATGGCCGGCGCCGAACTGCCCGCGCTCATCGTCAACGTTTCCCGCGGTGGCCCCGGCCTGGGTACGATCCAGCCCAGCCAGGCGGACTATTTCCAGACCGTCAAGGGCGGCGGCCACGGCGACTACCGCCTGATTACCCTGGCTCCCGCTTCCGTCCAGGAGATGGCCGATTTTGTGGACCTCGCCTTCGAACTGGCGTTCCGCTACCGCAATCCGGCGATGATCCTCAGCGACGGCGCCATCGGCCAGATGATGGAGAAGGTGGTGCTTCCGCCGTTCAAGCCCCGCCGCACGACGGAGGAGATCGCGAAGGAGTGCCCCTGGGCCACGACCGGCCGCATCGGCATGCGCAAGCCCAACATCATCACCTCCCTGGAACTCCGTTCGGAGGAGATGGAGCAGAACAACCTCCGCATCCAGGCGAAGTATCGCGTGATCGAGGAGAAGGAAGTCCGCTACGAAGACTATAAGACCGAAGACGCGGAGTACTTGATCGTCGCGTTCGGTTCCGCCGCCCGTATCGCCAAGAAGGTGATCGCGATCGCCCGCGAGCAAGGCATCAAGGTGGGCCTGCTCCGTCCCATCACCCTGTGGCCTTTCCCGTACGGCCGGATCGCCGAACTGGGCAAGCAGGTGAAGGGCATCCTCTCCCTGGAGATCAACGCCGGCCAGATGGTCGAAGACATCCGCCTGGCCGTCGAATGCAAGGTTCCGGTGAAGTGGTACGGCCGGCTGGGCGGTATCATCCCCGAACCCGAGGAAGTGGTGGAAGAAATCAAGAAAATGACCTGTTAAAGCACTTCGACTTATGACTAGAGAAGAAATCATCCAGGCTGAGAACCTGGTCTATCGCAAACCCGAACTGCTCAATGACGTGCCCATGCACTACTGCCCGGGCTGCAGCCATGGCGTGGTTCACAAGTTGGTGTCGGAGGTCGTCGCCGAAATGGGCATGACGGAAAAGACCATTGCCATCTCGCCCGTGGGATGCGCCGTGTTCGCATACAAATACATCGACGTGGACTGGCAGGAAGCCGCCCATGGACGCGCCCCGGCCCTCGCCTCGGCCGTCAAGCGCCTGTGGCCGGACCGCCTGGTGTTCACCTACCAGGGTGACGGCGACCTCGCCTGCATCGGCACCGCGGAGACGATCCATGCCCTTAACCGCGGCGAGAACATCACCATCATCTTCATCAACAACGCCATCTACGGCATGACCGGCGGCCAGATGGCCCCGACCACCCTGCTGGGCATGAAGACGGTCACCTGCCCCTACGGCCGCGACCCCAAACTCCACGGGTATCCCCTCAAGATGGCGGACATCGCCGCCCAACTGGAAGGCACGTGCTACGTCACCCGCCAGACGGTGCACACCGTAGCCGCCATCCGCAAGGCCAAGAACGCCATCCGCAAGGCTTTCGAGTATTCGATGCAGGGCAAGGGCTCCAACCTCGTGGAGATCGTATCCACCTGCAATACGAACTGGCGGATGTCCCCGGTCAAGGCCAACCAGTGGATGGAGGAGAACATGGTTCCCTACTATCCCCTCGGCGATCTCAAAGACAACGGCAAATAAACCCAAGGCTATATGACACACGAAATCATCATATCCGGATTCGGCGGACAGGGTGTCCTGTCCATGGGCAAGATCCTCGCCTATTCCGGCCTCATGGAAGACAAGGAAGTGACCTGGATGCCGGCGTACGGCCCCGAGCAGCGCGGCGGCACGGCCAACGTGACCGTCATCGTGAGCGACGAGCCCGTTTCCTCCCCGATCCTCAGTTCCTACGATACCGCGATCGTCCTCAACCAGCCCTCGCTCGAGAAGTTCGAGAGCAAGGTGAAGCCCGGCGGTTCGCTGATCTATGACGGTTACGGCATCAACACGCCGCCTACCCGCAAGGACATCCACGTGTATCGGATCGATGCCATGGACAAGGCGGCGGAGATGAACATGATCAAGGTGTTCAACATGATGATCCTCGGCGGCCTGCTGAAGATCCATCCCATCGTGACCGTGGACAGCGTGCTGAAGGCCTTGCGCAAGACCCTGCCCGAGCGGCATCACCACCTCATCCCGATGAACGAAGAGGCCATCAGGATGGGCATGGAGATTATCCGCGAAGTCTAGCGCAGCCGCGCGTAACTGTAGCCGAAGCGCTCGAACGCGGCCCGGTCCAGGGCTTCCCGGTCGTCGGGATGGGCAATGGATATGAGCGCTTTGGCTCTTTGGGCCAGATTGAGATTGTGCAGGTACACAATCCCGTACTCAGTCGCAACGTACTGGGTTTGGAAGCGGGTGGTGACGACCCCCGCCCCGGGAGTGAGTGTCGGCACAATCTTCGCTTTTCCCTTGGCCGTCCGCGAAGGCATGGCGATGAACGTCCGGCCGCCTTCCGCCAGGGAGCATCCGTACATGAAGTCGTGCTGGCCGCCCACGCTGGAGAAGATGGTCGTGCCGATGGAATCGGCGCAGATCTGTCCCGTGAGGTCGATCTCGATGGCGGAGTTGATGGCGCAGGCCCGGGGGTTCTGGGCGATCAGGAACGGATTGTTCGTGTAGGCGACGTCGTAGAACTCCATCGTACGGTTGTGGTCGATGTACGCGTACATTTCCTTGGAGCCGATGGCCAAGGCCGCCACGCTCACGCCCGGATGCACTTTCTTGAGGGTGTTGTCGATGACTCCCTCTTTCATCAGGCGGATCACGCCGTCGGTCATCGCCTCCGTGTGGAGGCCCAGGTGCTGGTGGTGCTTGATCCCGTTGAGGACGGCGTTCGGAATGCCGCCGACGCCGATCTGCAGGCAGGCGCCGTCCGGAATCTGGGACGCGACGTTGGCTCCGATGGCCGCCTCGATGGGGGTTGGCTCCCCGAATGTCATGGCGAAGGGGGCCACATCGCACTGGACCGCCGCCGTGATCTTGCTCTCATGGATGAGGCAGTCCCCGTACAGGTACGGGATGTTGGGGCTGACTTCGGCGATGACCACCCGCGCGACCTCGGCCGCTGCGACCGCGATGTCGGCGGAGATGCCGAAACTGCAGTATCCGTTCTCGTCGGGCGGGGAGCAGACGATGAACGCCACGTCCACGGGGAACTCCCCGCGGCGGAACATGCCGGGCACTTCGCCCAGGAACAGGGGCGTCATGGATCCGTAGCCCGCAGCCACATGGGCGCGCTGGTCGGCGCTGATGAAGACGCTGTTCACCAGGAACGAGTCCTTGTATTCGGGTTTGCAGAAAGGCGCCGGGTCCTTGTGGACGTTGAATCCGGAGGTGATGGTGACATCCCGGAGTTCGGCGTGGCGCCGGGCCAGGGCTTCCTGCAGGAGCACGGGCACGGAGGCGCCGCCCTGGCAGCAGATGGTGTCGCCGCTTCTGACGAGCGAAACGGCTTCGTCGGCACTTACGTATTTCATGATTTTCCGTCCATCAGTCGCACAAACAGTTTGAGATGGTCGTCCAGCCGCCGGAAATCATCTTCCGAAAGCAGGCGGGACACGCACACCCGGATGCCGCTCTGGCCGCTGCCGGTTGTGTTGAGCGGGATGGCGATCACCCCGCAGCGCAGGAGGGACGCCAGCAGTTCTCTGTTGGACAGGTCCTTGTAACCGACCGTGTAGAAGAAGCCGTCGCTGATGGTCTGCTCGATGTCCTTGTCGTACACGAGGTGGAAGCCGTTCGCGTCGAAGATCTGGCGGGAGCGGTGGGCCCGCAGGCCGTAGTTGCGCAGTTCCTCCACGAAATTGTACCGGCCTTCCACGGCGGCTTCGAACATGGCGGACAGGGCGTACTGGGCCGAGTGCGACACGCCGGAGGTGTTCACATACAGGTAGTTCAGGATGAAATTGTCACCGAACCTGGCGATGCTCCACTTCTCCTTGAGCGCGGGATATTCCCGCTGGTAGAGTTTGTCGGATATGCACACCACGGCAATCCGTTCGCCCGCGTAACTGAAGATCTTGGAGCCGGAAAGCAGGATGATGTAGTTGTCCGTGTAGCGCGCCACGGTGCTCTGGAACGGAGGCTTGAAGGGGACGGACATATCCTTGCGGAAGTCCATGCACAGGTAGGCCATGTCTTCCAGGACGATGACGTCGTATTTGTCGGCCAGTTCACCGATGATCTGCAGTTCCTCTTCCGTCAGGCAGATCCACGCGGGATTGTTGGGGTTGGAATACAGGATGGCGGCGATGTTCCCCTGGGAGAAATAGGCTTCCAGTTTGTCCCGGAGTTTTTCGGCGCGGTACTCGTAGATGTCGAAGAAGATGTTCTTGATGCCCAGCAGGTCGGGCTGGCGGCCATGGGCGGAGAAGCCGGGGCAGATGTACAGGATGGTGTCCTTGCCGGGCTGCAACTGCGAGCACTCCAGGATACTGGTCATGCTTCCCTGCATGGAGCCTACGGTGGGGACGATGCCCTTCGGGTCGACGTCGATGTCGATGAAGGCCTTGACGAAGCGTGAAGCGTTGCGTTTAAGTTCAGGAATTCCCTGGACGGAAGGATAGACGGAGGGGACGCCGGCGTCCAGCGCTTTCTTCTGCGCTTCGATGCCGATGGGGCAGGCCGGGATGCCCGGAACGCCGAATTCGAGGTGCGAGAACTTCTCGCCCGACTCTTCCTCCAGCGCACTGCCGATCATCGAGCACTGCCGGATGGTCGTCCGGGACAGGTCTTCGATTCCCATCTCGTCCAACTTCCTGCGAAGTACTTCCTCTGGGATGGCTCTCTGCATGGCTATCTATCTTTTTGGGAAAGGAGGAGTCCGGCGTCGAACGCCTTGATGTTGGCCTCCACGATGGCGTCACCCTTGCGGGCAAAGATGCGGCGGATGCCGTCCCGGAGTTTGTCCGGGTCCAGGAGGCCCATCACCGCGGAAGCGGCACCGAGCAGGACCATGTTCGCACTCCGGGCGGAGTTCACCTGCTTGGCCGTGGCTTCGACGTCCAGGACGATGGTCCTGGGCAGGGCACGGAGGGCCCCCAGGACGCGGTCCAGGTCCGGATAGTTCGGAATGTTCTGGAACGGGACGCTGCTGGTGACGATCCAGCCGTCCTTGGACAGGTAAGGCAGGTAACGGAGCGCCTCCATCGGCTCCAGGGAGACGACGAGGTCTGCGCCTCCGTGCGGGATGAGGTCCGAGTAGATGGGGTCGGTGCTCAGGCGGAGATGCGACTGTACGTCGCCGCCCCGCTGGCTCATGCCATGCACCTCGGCCTGCTTGATGTACAGTCCCTGCTCCAGGGCGGCCGATCCGATGACTGTGGCGATGGACAGGATGCCCTGTCCTCCTACGCCGGCAAGTATGATGTCCTGTTTCATTTCTTGGCGTGTCTTCTGAGGGTTTGGAGGCATTCGCGGCGGCTGATGATGACCGAGACGCCGTGGTATTCGATTTCTTCCCGGATGATCCGTTCCATTTCCGGGTAGTTCGCGGGCAGCGGGACGAAGGTGCGGATGTGCGCGGGCTCCACGCCCAGGGCTTCGCAGATCGCCTCCAGGCGGCCGGTTCCGGCCGAATCCTGGCCGCCCGTCATGCCGGTGGTGAGGTTGTCGGAAATGCAGATGGTGACGTCGGCCTTCTCATTCACGGCATCCAGCAGGCCGGTCATGCCGCTGTGGGTGAAGGTGGAGTCGCCGATGACGGCCACCGCCGGCCACAGGCCGCTGAACGCGGCACCCTGGGCCATGGTGATGGAGGCGCCCATCTCCACGCAGGTCTGGATGGCCTCGAAGGGCGGGAGCCAGCCGAGCGTGTAGCAGCCGATGTCGCTGAAGGCGCGTCCCTGGGGATAGTCCTTCTTCATCACGGCGTTGAGTGCCGTGAAGAGGTCGCGGTGACCGCAGCCCTTGCAAAGGGCCGGCGGCCGGGGAGCGAGCACCTCGGACGCAGGATACAGGTCGGGGGCGGGCAGGCCGAGGGCCTCCCGGACGCAGTCCGGCGAGAGTTCGCCGGTACGCGGCAGGGAGCCGTCCAGCCGGCCGAGCACCTGGACATCGCTGCCGAACACGCCGTGCATCCGTTCTTCCAGCAGGGGCTGGCCCTCTTCCAGCACGAGGATCCTGTCGCACATCGACGCGAGTTTGTGGATCAGTTCCTTCGGGAAAGGATACTGGGAAATCTTGAGGACGGGGTGCGGGCACCCGTCGGGGTAGTTCTCCATCAGGTAGTTGTAACCAATGCCGCAGGCGATGATGCCCAGGCTCTTGTCCGGACCGTCCTGCAGCCGGTTGAAAGGAGAGGCGACCGCGTCTTCCTCGAACTGGGCGTAGTCCTTGATGAGTTGCTTGTAGCGGACCCGGGCGTTTACGGGAAGCGTGCACCACTGGCGCTCGTTCGCCGGCAGGCGGAGCGTGTTCTGGGGAACGGCTTCGGCGTCATCGACACAGGCGACGGCCGCGCGGGAATGGGACAGGCGGGTGGTCAGGCGCATCAGCACCGGGATGCCGCGACGCTCGGAATACTCGAAGGCGCTGCGCATCATCTCGTACGCTTCCTGCTGCGAGGAAGGTTCGAAGACGGGGACCAGGGCGAACGTGCCCCAGAAACGGGAATCCTGCTCGTTCTGGGAACTGTGCATGGACGGGTCGTCGCAGGCGGCGACGACCAGGCCGCCGTTCGCGCCGGTGACGGCGGAGCCCATGAACGGGTCCGCGCAGACGTTCATGCCCACGTGCTTCATGCACACGAGGGTCCGCTTGCCGGCGAAGGACATGCCGAGGGCTTCTTCCATCGCCGTCTTTTCATTGACCGACCAGGCGCAGTGCACGCCCCGTTCCTTCGTGAGCGGATACCCCTGGATGAATTCGGTGATTTCGGTGGAGGGGGTCCCGGGATAAGCATAGACGCCGCTCAGGCCTGCGTGCAGGGCACCCAGCGCCAGGGCTTCGTCTCCCAGGAGGAGTTTCTTTTGAGCCATATTGCTATATCGGTTTCTGGGTGAAGGGATTCGGTCCCTTCGCTTTTTTATGTGGTTATGTAAAGATAAGGTATTTATAGCAAAATCCAAAAAACTTTCGCGATTTTGCCCCATTTGTTTTCAAAATGATAGTTATTCGCGTGAAAACGTTATGGTCTTACTTCTTCCTCCCCACGAAAGAACCCGGTAGGGGATGACCGCCTTCCGGGTTCTTCTCAGGGTGGGATGCAGGGAACCTACTCCGCGTACAACTGGAGGATGTTCAGGATCACCTTCGTGGCAGCCTCCATGCTTTGGAGCGGGACGAATTCCATCTTGCCGTGGAAATTCAACCCGCCGGCGAAGATGTTCGGGCAGGGGAGGCCCTTGAAGGAGAGGTTGGCGCCGTCGGTGCCGCCGCGGATGGGCTGGATCTTCGGCTTCACGCCGGCCATCTCCATGGCCTTCATCGCCTTCTCCACCACGAAATAGTGCGGTTCCACCTGCTCGCGCATGTTGTAGTACTGGTCGCGGAGGGCCAGAGAAACGGTCCCGGCCCCGTATTTCGCATTGAGGAAATCGACGCACTCCGCAATCAGCTTCTTCTTCGCCTCGAATTTCGCCCGGTCATGGTCGCGGATAATGTACGCGAAATCAGCTTCTTCCACGGTACCCTTGAAGGAAATCAGGTGGAAGAACCCTTCGTAGCCCTCGGTGTATTCCGGGCGCTGTTCCACGGGTAGCAGGCCGTTGAATTCCTGGCCGATCAGGATGGCGTTCTTCATCTTTCCCTTCGCGGAGCCCGGGTGCACGTTCCGGCCCTGGATATGGATCTTGGCCGATGCAGCGTTGAAATTCTCGAACTCCAGTTCGCCGATCTCGCCGCCGTCCATCGTATAGGCGTAGTCTGCGCCGAAGCGGGCGACATCGAACTTCACGACCCCGCGGCCGATTTCCTCGTCCGGGGTAAAGCCGATACGGATGGGCCCATGCTTGAACTCCGGATGCGCCATGATGTACTGCACCGCGTCCATGATCTCCGCCACGCCGGCCTTGTCATCGGCCCCGAGAAGGGTCGTGCCGTCGGTGGTGATGAGCGTCTGGCCCACGAAATGAAGCAGTTCCGGGAATTCGGAAGGCTTCAGGGCCAGGCCGGGAACCCCCTTCAGGGGAATCTCCCCGCCGTCGTACTTCTCAATGATCTGCGGCTTCACATCCGCTCCGGAAGCGTCCGGGGCCGTGTCCACATGGGCGATGAAGCCGATGGCCGGCACCTCCTTGTCTACATTGGACGGGATGCTACCCATCACATACCCGTATTCGTCCAGCGTGGCCTCCACGCCCATGGCGTTCAGTTCCGCGCAAAGCATCCGCAGCAGATTCCACTGCTTTTCCGTCGACGGCTGGCTCTCCGACTCCTCATTGGACTGCGTGTCCACCGCGACGTACCGTAAAAATCGATCCAGAATCTTTTCCATATGATAGTCTATTTTTGGAAGGACGGTCTCTTTTTTCAAACCTATGCCACCCTCGGCAATATAAGAGGGAGGGGCCCTTTAGGGAGGGGTCGCGTAGCGACGGTTTGAAAAAAGAGACCGTCCTTCATCATTTAGTCTTTATTGATGCGTAAACCATATACCCGATCAGCAGCAGGAACGGGACGATGGCCACCGCCTCACCGTAAGCCGCGTTCCAGCCAGAGAGGAACAGGTCCACATTGGCAAAGCGAAGGATGGCGCTCACCACACCCATCAGGGCGCCGCCGGCGATGAAGCCGGAAGCGATGAGGGTGCCCTTTTCCTGGCGCGCGTTATTGACCGCGGCATCCTTGGAGCGGGTGCTCACGTAACAGGAGATTGCGCCGCCCACCAGCAGCGGGAGGTTGAGGTCGATGGGAATGAACATGCCCAGGGCGAACGGCAGGGCAGGAACCTTGAACGCGGTGAGAATTAGCGCGATCGCCGCGCCGATGCCGTAGAGCAGCCACGGGGCGCCACCGCCGTTCATCATCGGCTGGATCACCGCCGCCATCGCGTTGGCCTGCGGGGCCACGAGGGCGTTGTCGCCCGTAAACCCATAGGTCTTGTTGAGCACCAGCATCACCCCGCATACCGTCACGGCCGATACCGCGACACCGAGGAACTTCCAGCCCTCTTGCTTCTTGGGGGTAGAACCGATCCAGTAACCGATCTTCAAATCGGTAATGAAGGACCCCGCCACGGACAGGGCCGTGCACACGACTCCGCCGATGATGAGCGCCGCCGCCATGCCCGCATTGCCCTTCAGGCCCACGGCCACGAGGATCAGGGAGGCGATGATCAGCGTCATCAGGGTCATGCCGCTCACCGGGTTCGAGCCCACGATCGCGATGGCATTGGCCGCCACCGTCGTGAACAGGAACGAAACCAGTGCCACGATCACCAGGCCCACGATGGCCTGCCAGACATTGTTCACCACGCCGCCGAATGCGAAGAACGCGAAGATGGCGAGAAGGGCGATGGCGACGCCCCAGACGATGGTCTTCATCGGGAGGTCTTCCTCCGTCCGGTCCGTCTTCTCCGCGGCCGCGCCCGGCTTCCGCTTGAATTCGCTCACCGCCAGCCCCGCCGCGCTTTTGATCACGCCGAAACTCTTGACGATGCCGATGATGCCCGCCGTCGCAATGCCGCCGATGCCGATATGCCTTGCATAGTCCTTGAAAATCTGCTCCGGTGCCATTTCGCCGATGGTCATCGTCACGCCGGTATTCATCAGGTCGATGACGCTGCCGCCCCAGATGAGGTTCATCAGCGGAATGATCACGAGCCACACCAGCAGGGAACCGCAGCAGATGATGAAAGCGTACTTGAGGCCGATGATGTAGCCGAGGCCCAGCACGGCCGCGCCGGTATTGAGTTTCAGGACGACTTTCGCCTTGTCGGCAACCGCCGCGCCCCAGCCCATGACCGTGGTGGAGATGGTTTCCGCCCAGGTGCCGAAGGTGGCCACGCAGAAGTCATACAGGCCGCCGATGAGGCCGGCCGCAACGAGCGTCTTGGCCGACGAACCGCCGCCCTCGCCGCTCACGAGCACCTGCGTCGTGGCCGTCGCCTCCGGGAACGGATACTTCCCGTGCATCTCCTTCACGAAATACTTCCGGAAGGGGATGAGGAACAGGATGCCCAGCACGCCGCCTAGCAGCGAGCTCAGGAACATCTGCCAGAAATTGACCTCCACCCCGAGGATATAGATGGCCGGCAGCGTGAAGATCGCCCCCGCCACGACGGCGCCGGAGCAGCCGCCGATGGACTGGATGATCACGTTCTGCGCGAGTCCGTCTTTCTTCTTGAGGGCGCTCGTCAGGCCCACGGCGATGATGGCGATCGGGATCGCCGCCTCGAACACCTGCCCGACCTTGAGGCCCAGGTAGGCAGCCGCCGCGGAGAACAGCACCACCATCAGAATGCCGATGCACACCGAATACGGCGTAACCTCGGCATAATTCTTCGCCGGATCCAGGATCGGCTGGTATTTCTCGCCGGGCTTCAGCTCCCGCTGCGCATTCTCCGGCAAGGAGACAGGTTTCTTTTCTTCCATAGATGCAAATCGATTTCTACAAATTTACGCATTCTGCAGCAATTTCCCAATGGCAGCGGCGACACGACCGAAAGGGAAGGCGGCGAGCCGCGTATCGAACTTTTCCCGGATCCGGTCGTTGCAGAGGTTGCCGATGGAACCTTCGTGGGTATGGTGCAGTTCGCCTTCGTAGTGGAAGGTGCCGTCCTGGACGGCGTGCCCCACCTGCCGGTAGGCATCCCGGAAGGGGACGCCGGCCTCCACGAGGCGGTTCACCTCCTCCACGCAGAAGGCCTGGCCGTAGATGGGTTTGTCCATGAGCCCTTCCGTCACGGTGATGCCCGGGAGGGCGAAGCAAAGGATGTCCAGGCAGCTGTCCAGCTCGTCGAACATCGGGAGATAGACTTCCTTGAGCAGCTGCATGTCCCGGAAATAGCCCGACGGGAGGTTGCCGGTGATGTACCGGAGCGTCCCCGGGATGCCCTGGATGCGGTTGCAATGGCCCCGGACCAGTTCGAAGACGTCCGGATTCTTCTTCTGTGGCATGATGCTGGAGCCGGTGGTGAAGGCGTCCGGCAGGTGCAGGAACCCGAAGTTCTGGCTGGTGAACAGGCAGCCGTCATAGGCCAGCCGACCGATGGTCTCCGCCACGGCGCTGTAGGCCCAGGCCACCATCCGTTCGCCCCGTCCCCGGGACATCTGCGCATAAATGCTGTTGTAGTCCAGCGTCCCGAAGCCCAGAAGCTCCGTCGTCCGGGCCCGGTTGAGCGGGGCCGATGAACCATAGCCCGCGGCGCTTCCGAGCGGATTCTCGTCCGTCACGTCCCAGGCTGCCTTGAGCATCACGAGATCGTCGGCAAGGCTCTCTGCATAAGCCCCCAGCCAAAGGCCGAAGGAAGACGGCATCGCCACCTGCAGGTGCGTATAGCCCGGCATCAGCACATCCTTCAGCGCCTCGGATTTCTCCTGCAGCAGGTTGAAAAGCCGCGTCACTTTCTCCACGGTCTTCTCCAGCCGCGAACGGGTATAGAGCTTGATGTCCACCGCCACCTGGTCGTTCCGTGACCGTCCGGTATGGACCTTCTTGCCGATGTCCCCGAGCGCCGCCGTGAGCCGTGCCTCCACCTCCGAATGGACGTCCTCGCCCTCGATAGTGAACCGCCCATCCACGGCCTCCTGGTGCAGTTTTTTGAGTTCCGGCAAGAGCTGTGCGAGCTCATCGGCCCCCAGCAGTCCCACCTCGGACAACATGGTAATATGCGCCATCGTCCCCAGGATGTCCCACGGAGCGAGCATCAGATCCAGCTCCCGGTCCTTCCCGACGGTGAATGCGTCGATCTCCGGCGCGTTATCGAATCCTTTTGACCAAATTTTCATAGACAAATATACTTTCAGATTCCTTCGCTTCGCTCGGAATGACAGGTGTCTGTCATTCCGAGGAGGTCGCAGACCGACGAAGGAATCTATGTGACAACCAGTTGGTCCAACAAAGATACATAAATATCCACAGCCCTCCCGATATCATCGATATCCACATACTCATCCGCCGTGTGCGACCGGGGGGAATCACCCGGGCCGAGCTTGACGGAGGGGAAGCGGACGAGGGCCTGGTTCGAGAGGGTGGGGGAACCGACGGCGGAGAGGCCGAGGGAGAGTCCCCGCTGCACGAGCGGGTGGTCCTTGCCGATGGAGGAGCCGCACAGCCGCGTGGAGCGGGCTTTGACTTCGCAGGGAGCTTCCGCCTGGATGAGCGCGAGCAGTTCCTCGTTGGTATAGAGCCCGTTGGAACGGATGTCCACCACGAAGGTGCACAGGTCGGGAATCACGTTGTGCTGCGTCCCGGCGCCGATCTGGGTGACCGTCATCTTGACGGGGCCGAGCAATTCGGAAACCTTCCCGAACCGTTTGTTCCGGAACCATTCGATGGCCGGAAGCGCCTGGTAGATCGCGTTTACGCCGCCCTCCCGGGCCGCATGGCCGGCAACCCCGGTGACGGTGCAGTCCAGGACCATCAGCCCTTTTTCTGCCACCACCATCTCCAGGGAGGTGGGCTCTCCGAAGACGCCGCAGACGATTGGCCCGCAGGTGGCCTCGATTTCGGCCAGAGAGACTTCCAGCCCGTTCCGGCCGCTGGACTCCTCCTCGGCGGAGAGCGAAAGCACCAGCGTATAGGGCTGCGGCCTCGCGATCAGCTGCCGATACGCTTCGATGAGCGCCACGACGGAAGCCCCGTCGTCATTGGATCCCAGTCCGTATAACCGTCCGTCCTCGACAGAAGGCGTAAACGGATCCCGCGTCCAGCCCGCGACCGGTTTCACCGTGTCGATGTGGGCGTCCATCAGGATGGCGGGGCCGGAACCGGCGGCGCACCAAAGGTTGTTGCCGCAGCGGTGCGGCTGCAACCCCCGGTCCGCGAGCCATCCCTCCAGGAAGTCGGCCACGGCCTTTTCGTCCCGGCTCAGCGACGGGATGGCGATCATCCGCTGCAGCAGGTCTGTCATAACAGTTCGTCCTCGTGCCGGTTGTAGTACACCCGCAGCGGGGTGGACAGGACCTTGATGAAGCCCTTGGCGTCCTCCGCCGTCCAGCCCTTCTGCATTTCGCCGTACTCGCCGAACTTGGTCTTTACCAGGTCATTGACGCTCTCGACGCCCACGGTCTCGAACTGCTTGGGCCCATAGTTCACGATGACGGTTCCGGTGACGTTCCGCTGACTGCTTTCGAGCATGGCCTCGATGTCCCGCATCACGGGCTCCAGGTACTGGCTCTCGTGGAGGAACATCCCGTACCAGGTACCCACCTGGTCCTTCCAGTACTGCTGCCATTTGGACAGGGTGTATTTCTCCAGGTACTTGTGTGCGGCGATGATGAGCATCGGTGCGGCGGCCTCAAAGCCCACCCGGCCCTTGATGCCGATGATGGTGTCGCCCACGTGGATGTCCCGGCCCAGGCCGTATCCCTCAACAGCGGCCTCCAGGGCCTGGATGGCGGCGACGGGGGAGTCGAAGGTTTTGCCGTCGACCGATACGACCTGGCCCTTCTCGAACCCGATCTTCACGGTCTTTTCCCCGGACTTCGTGACCGGCTTCAGGTAGGCCGATTCGGGGAGACCCTGCGCGCTGTCCAGCAGTTCGCCGCCGCAGATGGACGTACCCCAGAGGCCTACATTATAGGAGTACTTGAGTTTGGCGAAATCGGCCTCGAAGCCATGGGCGTTGAGGTAGTCCACCTCTTCCTGGCGGCTGAGGGCCTTGTCGCGGGTAAGGGTGATGATCTGCATCTCGGGGCACATCACCTGGAAGGTCATGTCGAAGCGGACCTGGTCGTTGCCCGCGCCGGTGGAGCCGTGGGCGATGGCGTCGGCCCCGATCTGCTTGGCGTAGCGGGCGATGGCGATGGCCTGGAAGATCCGTTCCGAGGACACGGAAATCGGGTAGGTTCCACCCCGGAGGACATTGCCATAGACCATGTATTTCAGGCTCTTCTCGTAGTATTCGTCCTTGACGTCCAGGTTCACGAAACCCTTGGCGCCCAGCTTGTAGGCGTTCTCTTCGTTCTTTTTGAGCTGGGCAGGGGAGAATCCGCCGGTATCCGCCGAGGCGGCATAGACTTCGTGGCCCTGGTTGGCCAGGTACATGACGGTGTAGGAGGTGTCCAGGCCTCCGGAATAGGCGACGACGATTTTCATATGACAAGTCTGTTTTTGATTTCGGGGAAGGGGGGGGTGAGGGCGTCGAGGACGGCGGCGGAGGAAGATCCTTCCCGGAGGACCAGGAGGATGGTGTCGTCGCCCGCGATGGTGCCGATGACGGGGAATACCGTCTGGTGGTCGATGAGGCTCGCGACGGCGTTCGCGAGGCCGGGAAGGGTTTTCACGACGCCCAGCTGGCCGGAGAACTGGACCCTCAGGATGCCGGAAGAGAGGTCGGTGGCGACGCTCTGGCGGCGCGGGACGGCGGTGACGTAGCCTTCGCCGGGTACTTTGGAAATCTTCAGGGCCCGGAGGTCGCGGGAAAGCGTGGCCTGGGTCGTCTCGATACCGGCTTCCTTCAGGCGCTGGGCCAGTTCTTCCTGGCTGGAAACGGGCCCGGACTGGATGATGTCCAGGATGGCCTGCTGCCGGATTTTGGTGTTGTTTTGCATATTTTGCGGATAAATATTCTTGTTTTTGCAAAGATATGCATTTTTATTGAGAAATATTGCATATTAAATATTTTTTTAATTATTTTTGCACCTGAAACCAGAAACGACCCGAAATGGAATTCCAAGTCACGGTGGCCCAGGAGTGCCACACTGCCTATGCGGAAGATATCTGCCAGGAGATCTATATTTCCTCCCTGGAGCGGAAAACCGGTATCGCCAACCGGTCTCCCGAATACATCAATGCGAAGATCCGCGCGGGAAAGGCGGTCATCGCCCTCACCGATACCGGCGAGTTCGCCGGTTTCTCCTATATAGAATCCTGGGGCGGCAAGAGTTTCGTCGCGAACTCCGGCCTCATCGTCGCGCACAAGTTCCGCGGCATGGGCCTCGCCAAGAGGATCAAGGAGCAGACTTTCATCCTTTCCCGGAAGCTCTTCCCGGACGCCAAGATCTTCTCCATCACCACCGGTGCGGCGGTGATGAAGATGAACTACGAGTTCGGCTTCCGCCCCGTTCCCTTCTCCGAACTTACGGACGATCCCGAGTTCTGGAAGGGCTGTGAAGGGTGCCGGCATTTCGACATCCTCAAGGACAGGGACTACAAGATGTGCCTCTGTACGGGCCTCCTGTACGATCCCCGGGAGCATCTGACCATCCATCATCCCGACGAGGCATGATCCGGGCAGGCATCATCGGAGGCGCCGGCTACACCGCCGGCGAACTGGTCCGCATCCTGGTGAACCACCCGGAGGCGGAGATCGCCTGGATCCATTCGGAGAGCCAGGCCGGCAAACCTGTGGCGGAGCACCATCCCGGCCTTGTGGGCGACACGGACCTGGTCTTTACCGATGTCATCGACCTGGAAGGCATCGACGTGCTGTTCCTTTGCTCGGCCCACGGGAAAAGCCGTGCCTTCTGGGAGGAGCATCCCTGTCCTCCGGGTCTGAAAGTCATCGACCTGGCCCAGGATTTCCGGGACGAGTCCGACGGGTATGTCTATGGGCTCCCCGAACTGAACCGCGACCGGATTTCCCGGGCACGGAAGGTGGCCAATCCGGGCTGTTTCGCGACCGCCATCCAGCTGGCGCTTCTACCTCTGGCCAAGGCCTGTCTCCTCGGAGGCGACGTCCACGTCCAGGCCGTCACCGGTTCCACCGGGGCGGGCGTAAAACCGGCGCCCACCACCCATTTCAGCTGGCGCAGTGACAACCTTTCCATCTATAAGGTCCTGACCCACCAGCATTTGCTGGAAATCCGCCGGAACCTCGGCATCGGGGACAACCTCCATTTCATCCCGGTCCGGGGCGATTTCGCCCGCGGCATCTTCGCCGTCTGCGAAACCGCCTGCTCCCTCACGATCGAGGAAGTGTCGGCCCTGTACAGGGACTTCTACGCCGATGCCCCCTTTACCTGGGTCCTTTCCGGTCCCGTGGACCTCAAGCAGGTGGTCAACACGAACAAGTGCCTCATCGCCCTGGAAATGCATGAGGGGCGCCTCGTCATCACCTCCGTCATCGACAACCTCCTGAAAGGCGCCTCCGGCCAGGCCGTCCAGAACCTGAACCTGATGTTCTCCCTCCCCGAAACCGCCGGCCTCCGCCTGAAGGCATCGGCTTTCTGACTGTCATTCTGAGCGAAGCGAAAGAATCTTTATTCCTTGATTGTATGGACTTATTCAATGTATATAAAAGATGGAACATCGAACCGGTGAAGGGTTCGGGTTCCACGCTGTGGGACAAAGACGGGCAGGAATACCTGGACCTGTACGGCGGTCACGCGGTGATCAGTGTGGGACACTGCCATCCGAAGTATGTGGCGGCTGTCACGGAGCAGGTCGGGAAGCTCGGATTCTACTCCAATGCCGTGCAAAACGGCCTTCAGGAGACCCTGGCGGCCAAATTGGGCAAAATCAGCGGCTACGACAGCTATCACCTGTTCCTGTGCAACAGCGGGGCCGAGGCCAATGAGAACGCCCTCAAGCTGGCGTCCTTCCAGACCGGCCGCGCCAAGGTCCTGGCCTTCGGCGGCGCCTTCCACGGTCGCACGTCCGGCGCTGTGGCCGCGACGGACAATCCCAAGATCCGCGCTCCGTTCAATGCCACCCCCAATGTCTCCTTCGTTCCGCTTGGCGACCTGGAAGCGGCTGAAAAAGAGTTGGCTACGGAGTCTTATGCCGCCGTCATCATCGAAGGTATCCAGGGCGTCGCCGGTATCCAGCTGCCCTCCGACAGTTTCCTGCAGGAACTGCGCGCCCTCTGCGACCGGACCGGAACGATGCTGGTGCTGGACGAAATCCAGTCGGGCTGCGGCCGGACGGGCAAGTTCTTCGCCCATCAGTATGCGGGCGTACAGGCAGACCTCATCACAATGGCGAAGGGTCTCGCGGGCGGCATCCCCATCGGCGCCGTCCTGATCAGCCCGGCCATCCAGGCCTCCTACGGCCTCCTGGGCACTACCTTCGGCGGCAACCATATCGCCTGCGCGGCGGCTATCGCCGTCCTGGACATCATCGAAGAGGAGCATCTGCTCTCCCATGCGGCGAAACTCGGCGCGTACTTCGAGGCGGAATTCCAGGAGGATCCCGCCCTCGTGGAATACCGTGGTCGGGGCCTCATGATCGGCCTGCAGGTCAAACCGGAGCATATCGGCCTTCGGGACCGCCTCCTTTTCGAGAAACATATTTTCACCGGCGCCTCCGGCAAGGATGTCATCCGGCTCCTTCCGGCCCTGAATCTTCCCGAGGCGGGCGCCCGGCAGTTCGTGGAAGCCTGGAAAGCCTTGACAAAATGAAGCATTTTACCTCGATGAAGCAGCTCGGCGACCTCCGGAAAGCGCTGGAGGAAGCCGCCTACGTGAAAGCGAACCCCTTTGCCGACCAGGCCCTGGGGCATAACAAGACCGTCCTCCTGGTCTTTTTCAACAACTCCCTCCGCACCCGGCTGAGCACCCAGAAGGCGGCCCTGAACCTGGGGATGAACCCCATCGTCCTGGACGTGAACCAGGGTGCCTGGAAGTTGGAGACCGGCCGCGGGGTGGTCATGGATGGGGACAAGAGCGAGCACCTGCTGGAAGCGATTCCGGTGATGGGATGCATGTGCGACATGATCGGCGTACGCTCCTTTGCCCGTTTCGAGTCGCGGGAGGATGACTATAACGAGGTGATCCTGAATCAGTTCATCCAGTATTCCGGCAAGCCCGTCTTCAGCATGGAGGCGGCGACGCGCCATCCCCTCCAGACCTTTGCCGACATCATCACCATCGAAGAGCACAAGGAAAAGGCCCGTCCGAAGGTCGTCATGACCTGGGCCCCGCATCCGAAGGCCCTGCCGCAGGCCGTCCCCAATTCCTTCGCGGAGGGGATGTCCATGACGGACTACGATTTTGTCATCGCCAATCCGGAGGGTTACGACCTGGCCCCGGAGTTCGTGGGAAATGCGAAAGTGACGCATAATCAGGACGAAGCCCTGGAAGGAGCCGATTTCGTGTACGCCAAGAACTGGGCTCCCTATGAGGCAGAGAACTACGGAAAGGTCATCAACTACGACATGAACTGGACCGTGACGGCAAAAAAGATGGCCCTCACGAATAACGCCTTCTTCATGCACTGCCTCCCTGTGCGACGCAACATGATCGTCACCGACGAGGTGATCGAGAGCCCGCGCTCCCTGGTGATTCCCGAGGCGGCGAACCGGGTCGTGTCGGCCCAGGCCGTTCTCAAGATGCTGCTCCAGTCGCTATGATCCGGGTGGTAAAATGCGGCGGGCAGGTGCTGGACGATGCCGCCCTGCTGGAGGCCTTCTGCCGGGATTTCGCCGCGCTGGAAGGTCCCAAGGTGCTGGTCCACGGGGGCGGTGCCCTCGCGGGCCGGTTTCAGAAGGCCCTGGGCCAGGAACCGGTCAAGTACGAAGGCCGGCGCGTGACGGACGACGCCACCCTGCAAGTGGTGACGATGGTCTATGCCGGCTGGTGCAACAAGCAGGTCGTCTCCCTCCTGCAGGCCGATGGCTGTGATGCCGTGGGCCTGTCCGGCTGCGACGGCTCCGTCATCACGGCGGCGAAGCGCCCGCCCAAGGCCCTGTCCGACGGCCGGGTGGTCGATTTCGGCTGGGTGGGGGACGTGACGCCTTCGAGTGTCCGGGTGGAGTTCCTGCAACTCCTGCTGGACCAGGGATTTACACCGGTGCTTTGCGCCATCAACCACGACGGGGCGGGACAACTCCTGAACACCAATGCCGACACGGTCGCCTCTTCCGTGGCCGCCGCGCTCGGGGCGCAGCTCATCACCTGCTTCGAGCAGCCGGGCGTGCTGAAGGACCGGAACGACCCTTCGAGCGTGATCCCCAGCATCGACAGGGCCTCCTACGCTTCCCTGAATGCGGACGGAATCGTGGCCGACGGGATGATCCCCAAGCTGGACCAGGCCTTCGACGCCCTGGAGAAGGGGGCGGCTTCGGTCCGGATCTGCCACAGCGGTGACCTGCTGGGAAGCGGCGGGACCTTGATTCGGAAATAGATTCTTTCGCTTCGCTCAGAATGACAAGGATGGAACGGAAAAAAGCGATACTCTCTCTGGGAAACGGCCGCACATTCGAGGGTTGGAGCTTCGGCTACGACGGCCCGGCGGACGGCGAGGTGGTGTTCTCCACCTCGATGGTCGGTTATCCCGAGAGCCTTACTGACCCGTCCTTCGAGGGTCAGCTTCTGTGCGTGTCCTACCCGCTCGTAGGCAATTACGGCATTCCCGACATGGCCGTGGGACCGGACGGGCTGGTCTCCGGGGCGGAGTCGGAGCGGATCCATGTCCGCGGCCTCGTCATTGCCGATTACAGCGAAAACTACAGCCATTACGACGCGGTCAAGAGCCTGGGGGACTGGCTCCGGGAGCAGCGAGTCCCGGGCATCTGCGGCATCGACACCCGCGCCCTGACCCGCCTCATCCGGGAGGAAGGGGCGATGCCGGGGCGGATCGACGTGGAAGGAGATTCCTTCGCTACGCTCGGAATGACAAGCCATTGTCATTCCGAGGACGGCGAAGCCGGACGAAGGAATCTCGTCGAGGCCGTCAGCTGCCGCGAAGTCCTTCGCTACGGAACGGGCAGCAAGCGCGTCGTCCTGGTGGACTGTGGCGTCAAGCACAATATCCTCCGCTGCCTCATCGGCCGGGGGATCGAGGTCGTCCGCGTCCCCTGGGACTACGATTTCACAGGGATGGATTACGACGGTCTGTTCCTTTCCAACGGCCCCGGCGACCCGGCGGTGTGTACGGAAACCATCGGCCATATCCGGACGGCGCTCACGGGGGACCGTCCCGTGTTCGGCGTGTGCCTGGGCAGCCAGTTGATGGCCCTCGCCGCCGGCGCGAAGACGTTCAAGCTTCCGTACGGCCACCGGAGCCACAACCAGCCGGTGCGGCTGGTGGGCACTGACCGGTGCTTCATCACATCCCAGAACCATGGCTATGCCGTGGATCCGGCGACGCTGCCTCCGGGCTGGGAACCTTACTTTGTCAACCTGAACGACGGAACCAATGAAGGAATCCGCCATCGGGAGAAACCCTTTTTCGCCACCCAGTTCCATCCGGAAGCCGCCGGAGGACCGGTGGATACGGAATTTCTGTTCGACGAATTCATTTCGCTGCTATGATCCGGAAAGTACTTGTCCTCGGTTCCGGCGCGCTGAAGATCGGTGAGGCCGGAGAATTCGACTACAGTGGCTCGCAGGCGCTCAAGGCCCTGCGGGAGGAAGGGGTCAGGACCATCCTGGTCAATCCCAACATTGCCACGGTCCAGACGTCGGAAGGCATTGCCGACAAGGTTTATTTCCTTCCCGTGACACCCGCTTTCGTGGAAAAGGTCATCTGGAAGGAACGGCCGGACGGCATCCTGCTTTCGTTCGGCGGGCAGACGGCGTTGAACTGCGGCGTGGAACTGTTCCGGTCCGGCGTCCTGCAGCAGTACGGGGTCGAGGTTTTGGGGACACCCGTGGAGACCATCATCGACACCGAGGACCGGGAGCGTTTCGTGGCCCGGCTCGATGAGATCGGCGTCAAGACCATCCGTTCCCATGCGGCCACCTCTGTCTCGGAGGCCGCCGCTGCCGCCCGCGAAGTCGGTTATCCGGTTATCGTCCGGGCCGCCTACGCCCTGGGCGGTCTGGGCTCCGGGTTCTGCGAGGATGAAACCCAGCTGCTGGCGACGGCTTCCAAAGCGTTCACTTTCTCCCCCCAGGTGCTGGTGGAAAAATCCCTGCGGGGATGGAAGGAAATCGAATACGAAGTGGTCCGCGACCGCTTTGACAATTGCATCACGGTCTGCAATATGGAAAACGTGGATCCGCTCGGCATCCATACGGGGGAGAGCATCGTTGTCGCTCCGTCGCAGACCCTGACCAATGCGGAGTACCATTTCCTCCGGAAAACCGCCATCGGCCTGGTCCGGCATCTGGGCATCGTCGGAGAGTGCAACGTGCAGTATGCGTTCAGCCCCGACGGGGAGGATTACCGGGTCATCGAGGTCAATGCGCGGCTCAGCCGTTCTTCCGCCCTGGCTTCCAAGGCGACGGGCTATCCGCTTGCCGCCGTCGCTGCCAAGCTGGGATTGGGATACGGCCTGCATCAGCTGAAAAATGCCGTGACCCGGACGACGCCGGCTTTCTTCGAACCGGCCTTGGATTATGTGGTCGTGAAGATTCCGCGCTGGGACCTTTCGAAGTTCAAGGGCGTCTCCCGTACGATCGGCCCCAGCATGAAAAGCGTCGGGGAGGTGATGGCCATCGGTCGGACTTTCGAGGAGGCCATCCAGAAAGGACTCCGGATGATCGGCCAGGGGGCCAACGGGTTCGTCTGCAACAAGCCTTACGAGGTGGAAGACCTGGACGATGCGCTTTCGCATCCCACGGATACGCGCATTTTCGCCATTGCGGCAGCTTTCGAGTCCGGTTACAGCGTGGACCGGATCCATACGCTGACCCGGATCGACCGCTGGTTCCTGGACAAACTGGCCCATATCGAATCGACCTACCGTTCCCTGGAGGCCTGTGCCAGCCTGGAGGATGTACCGCGTGACCTGCTTCGGCAGGCCAAAGTCGAGGGTTTCTCCGACATCCAGGTCAGCCGGGTGTTCCATGTTGACGAGGCAAGGGTCCGGGAACGTCGCGTGTCCCTGGGTATCCGCCCCTCCATCAAGCAGATCGACACCCTGGCGGCTGAATTCCCGGCCATGACCAGTTACCTGTACCTGACTTACCAGGGGAGCGAGGATGACGTTGAGCCCGAGGATCCGGGAAACAGCGTCGTTGTCCTCGGGTCCGGTGCTTACCGGATCGGCAGCAGCGTGGAGTTCGACTGCTGTGCCGTGACGACGGTCCGGACCATCCGGGAAAGCGGGCGGAAGGCCATCGTGATCAATTACAACCCGGAGACTGTCTCTACCGACTATGACACCTGCGACCGGCTCTATTTTGACGAACTGAGCCTGGAGACGGTGTGGGAGGTCTGTATGCGGGAGCGGCCTTTCGGGGTCGTGGTCAGTGTGGGCGGGCAGATTCCGAATAACCTGGCCCTGCCCCTGGACGGGTGTGGAATCCGGATCCTGGGAACGTCTGCGGCCGATATCGACCGGGCCGAGGACCGGAACAAGTTCTCCGGGGTCGTGGACCGGCTGGGGATCGACCAGCCCCGCTGGCGGGCGATGACTTCGCGCCCGGATATCGACCGCTTCGTGGCGGAAGTGGGATTTCCCGTGCTGGTCAGGCCTTCCTACGTACTTTCCGGCGCGGCGATGAACGTCTGCTATACGGCGGACGACCTGACGTCCTGCCTGGAACGTGCGGCTGAGGTGTCGGAAGATCATCCCGTCGTCGTGAGCGCTTTCCTCCAGCGCTGCCAGGAGCTGGAGTGTGATGCCGTGGCGGACGGGGGACGACTGCTGGCCTGCGCCATTTCCGAGCATGTCGAGTTTGCCGGGGTCCATTCCGGCGACGCTACCATCCAGTTCCCCGCCCAGCGGGTGTACGGGTCAGTCCTGTCCCGTATCCGGAAGACTGCGGCCGCCATCGCCGCCGAACTCCGCATCACGGGCCCCTTCAACATCCAGTTCCTGTCGTCGGACCTGGACCTGAAAGTCATCGAATGCAATCTCCGGGCATCCCGGAGCTTCCCTTTTGTGTCCAAGGTGTGGCGGGTGGACCTGATCGGCCTTGCCACGCGTTGCATGCTGGGGCAGCATCCTTCGCTCTCCCTTTCCGATCCCTTTGACCTCGGCTACGTGGGCGTGAAGTGTTCCCAGTTCTCCTTTGCCCGGCTCCACCAGGCCGATCCGGTGTCCGGAGTGGATATGGCTTCGACGGGAGAGGTGGGCTGCCTGGGCCGGACCAGTGACGAGGCTTTGCTCAAGGCAATGCTGTCGGTGGGCCATCGCATTCCCGCCGGCCCGGTCCTCCTGTCCACGGGCGATCCCTTCCAGAAGGCGGCGCTGCTGCCCGCCTGCCGCCTGTTGGTGGAAAAGGGATATACCTTATTTGCAACGGAGGGGAGCTGCCGGTATCTGCAGGCGAACGGGGTGCCGGCCGTCCGCGTCCGCTGGCCGGACGATCCGGACGACGGGACTCCTTCCTCGCTGGACCTGATCCGGGAGCACCGGGTGGACCTGGTGGTGAACAATCCCAAGAATTTCTCACATGCCGAGTTGGGGAACGGATATCATCTGCGGCGTGCCGCCGTGGACTTCAACGTCCCCCTCATTACGGACGCCCGGCTGGCATCGGCCTATATCCACGCCTTCTGTTCCCTTCCGGAGTCGGCCTTGGAGGTCCGCAGTTGGGACGAATATGCGGGTCGATGGTAAAAAAGTAAAAAAAACTTCAAAAAATTTTGGTGGTTCCGAAAAAGTTCCTACCTTTGCATTCCCGTTTGAAACGAGCACCTCAAATGCGGTTTCAGAAAGGGTTTCGTTCATTGACAATACTGAGAGAAAAGATCAAAGAGGTAAAGAAAAGCAGAAAGAGAAGTCTGTATTAATCTAGAGTAAGAGTTTTTTCGAACGTTTAGATAATAGGGACTGCAATTTCAAGGCAGAGCAAAAAATACTGAAAGAAGTAAACGATTCACAAGTTACTTATTTCGTTTGTTAGGAAAGAAACGAAGAGCGAACGGTGGATGCCTAGGCTATCCGGAGGCGAGGAAGGACGTGGTAAGCTGCGAAAAGGCTCGGGGAACTGCAAACAGG
>CACYWN010000030.1 GCA_902778105.1 uncultured Bacteroidia bacterium | reverse complement strand
ATCTGGTTGGTCCGAGAGTGAAAACCCCGTCTTCAGAGTTTTACAAGTCGTCCGATAAGCAGCTCAGTGCATATGAGAAGCACGTTCTCGAGGCCGTCAGTCAAATCCAAAATTGGGAACCGGGAAAAGTTGATGGGACTCCGGTCAATGTTATCTTAACCGTACCTGTCATTTTCTGATTATAGACACACATCTTCAAGTATCTATTCGGGGTACTCGATCGGAAGAATTGTCACACTTTTTGTCACATTCTATACGAAAAATCCCCCTCAGACTACTCTGAGAGGGATTTTTGTGGAGCATAGGAGAATCGAACTCCTGACCTTTTGAATGCCATTCAAACGCTCTACCAACTGAGCTAATACCCCGTGTCCCGTGCGGTGTTTCCGTTTGGGATTACAAAGGTAGGCAGTTTTTTTGGAAATGCAAACTTTTTGGAAGATTTTTTTTCGGTATTCCTGAAAAGGGGAGGGGGGATGGCTTTGTTCGGGGAAATTGATTATATTTGTATGATGAAGCCCAGAGAGGGCAGATGAAGCAATGAGAATTGTCGCAGATGCACACATCCCTTTCCTGAAAGGAGTGTTCGAACCCTACGCGGACGTCGTCTACAAGGCCGGTCCGGAGATTTGCCGCGAGGATTGCCTGGATGCCGACGTGCTGGTCACCCGTACCCGCACCCGCTGCAATGCGGAACTTCTGGAAGGGACGAAGGTGAAGATGATTTCGACGGCCACCATCGGAACCGACCATATCGACCTTCCCTGGTGTGCGGCCCATGGGATCGAGGTTTTCAATGCCGCCGGGTGCAATGCCGGAGGCGTGATGAATTACGTGTTCTCCGCCATGTATGGCGTGGCTTCCCGGAAGAAGATTCCGCTCCAAGGGGCGAAACTGGGTATCGTCGGCGTGGGACACGTCGGCCGGAGGGTGGAGCGGATGGGCCGGAAACTCGGTTTCCAGATTCTCCGCTGCGACCCGCCCCGGGCGGAAAAGGAGGGCCCTGAAGATTTCTGTACGCTGGACGAACTCCTCGCGGAGGCGCAGATTGTGACCATGCATGTTCCTCTGGATGAGTCGACCCGGGGGATGGCCAACGACGATTTCTTCGGCAAAATGCGTCCCGGAACCATATTCATCAATGCCGCCCGCGGAGAAGTCGTGGATGAGGCCGCGCTCCTCCGTGCGCGTCCCAAACTCGGCGCCCTGGTCATCGACACCTGGTGCAACGAGCCGGACGTGAACCAGCACCTGCTCTCCGAATGCGATATCGCGACGCCCCATATCGCCGGATATTCCTACCAAGGCAAGCAAAACGGCACTTCCATGGCGGTCCGGGCCGTGGCCCGGCGGTTCGGGTTCCAGGGATTGGAGCATTTTTACCCGGAAACCGAAGTCGACCTTCATCCGGTCCTGATCGACGTGGCCGGGAAAAGCCAGGGCCAGGTGGCGTCCATGCTCCAGTATAATTACCCCATTTTCACGGACGATTTCCTTTTCAGGACCGACCCGCAGGGGTTCGAGCGGCTCCGGAGCTTCTATCAGTACCGCAGGGAGTTTTATGTAGAATAACCATATTGACACGAAGACTATGTTCAATCAGAAAGACACCACCCAGATTCAACAGAGAGGTTCTTCCGTCCGTGACGTCGAGGAGCAGATCGAGCATTTCAAGAAAGGATTTCCCTGGATGAAGATCGTGGGGCCGGCCACGCCCGAGCGGGGAATCCGGGTCCTGAGTGAAGCGGAGGCCGATGCGGCTATCCGCTACTACGACGGGGCCGCGATTGCCGGGAAATGCAAGTTCGTCCCGGCATCGGGAGCCGCTTCCCGCATGTTCAAGGACATCTTCGCCGGCCTGGCCACCCTGGAAAAGGGAGAGGACCTGCCTGCCGATGCCGCCGGTTCCAGGCTGGCCGCCCAGATCGAAAAATTCGCTTTCTATTCGGAGGAACTCTTCGGGAAGAAAGAGGATACCGCCGCTTACCGGAAGTCGGTCCTGAAAAAGGTCCTGACCGACGACGGCCTCGGATACGGAGCCAAGCCCAAGGGCGTCATCCGCTTCCACCGTTATGCCGACGGGGAAGTGCGCACCGCCATCGCCGAGCATCTGGTGGAGGCCGCAACCTACATGCGCAACGACGACGGTACCTGCAATCTGGTCGTCACCATCTCTCCGGAGCACAAGCAGCTGTTCGAGGAGGCCCTGGCGGAGGTTCAGCCCGTTTTCGAAGCCCGCTATGGCGTGAAGTACAACGTGACCTTCACCTATCAGGACAAGGCTACCGACACGATTGCCGTGGATGCGAAGAACAAGCCTTTCCGCACCGACGATGACGCCCTCCTGTTCCGTCCCGCCGGCCATGGCGCCCTGATCTATAACCTGGACAAGGTGGAGGAAGAGCTCGTATCCATCAAGAATATCGACAATGTCGCCCATGAGAAGCTCCTCGGGACGACGGCCCGCTACAAGAAGGTCCTGATGGGCGAAGCGCTGAAGGTCCGCGACCGGATCTTCGGCTATCTCCGGAAACTGGATGAGAATCCCTCGGTGCAGCTCTGCAACGAGATCGAGAACTTCCTGGACAAGGAACTGTGCGTCCAGATTCCGCTGGCCCATGGCGAGGCCGAGCGCGTGGAGATGCTCCGCGAGAAGCTCAACCGCCCCGTCCGCGTCTGCGGCATGGTCCGCAATGAGGGCGAACCCGGAGGCGGTCCCTACATCATCGCCGGGAAGGATGGCGCCACCTCCCTCCAGATCCTGGAAAGCGTCCAGATCAACAAGGAGGACGCCGGAGCCATGGATGCGATGTCCCGCGCCACCCATTTCAATCCGGTCGACCTGGTGTGCTGCCTGAAGGATTACAAGGGGAACAAGTTCGACCTCCTGGCCCATGTGGACCCGGAAGCCGGGTTCATCAGCTCCAAGAGCTTCCAGGGCCGCGAACTGAAGGCGCTGGAACTTCCCGGTCTCTGGAACGGCGCCATGAGCGACTGGAACACCCTCTTCGTGGAGGTGCCGCTGGAGACCTTCAATCCCGTGAAGGTGGTCCTGGACCTGCTCCGCCCCGCCCATCAGGCGTAAAAAGCGGAAAATGCTTTGAAATTGATACGAAAAAGGCTAATTTCGCATCGCATTTGAAACTGAACCCTTATTTTCTATGGAAATCAAAAACGCAGTGGCCGGAACCTTGGAGTCTGGGGACATCATGGTCCAGATCGCTCCGGGCGAAGGCCTGCAGGTAGACCTGCAAAGCTCTGTCGCCGCCCAGTTCGGACGGCAGATCAAGGCGGTCATCACCGAGACCCTGACGGGACTCGGCATCGACAATGCCTATGTCAAGGCTACGGACAAGGGTGCGCTTGACTGCACCATCCGTGCACGTGTAACCGCGGCGGCTGTCCGCGCAACGGGAAAGGACGTATGGAAAGACTGAGAAGAACCATGATGTTCGTTCCCGGCAACAACCCGGGAATGATGGCCGATGCACATATCTACGGACCCGACTCCATCATGCTGGACCTCGAGGACTCCGTGACCATGGCGGAAAAGGACGCCGCCCGTCTGCTGGTGCATAACGCCCTGAAATCCATTGACTTCGGCGGTACCGAAATGGTGGTCCGCATCAACCCCCTGAACACCCCTTACGGCAAGAAGGACGTCGAGGCGGTCGTGAAGGCCGGCGTGGACGTCATCCGGATGCCGAAGACCGAGACCGCGGACGAGGTCCGTGAACTCGAGGCGGAGATCATCAAGGTGGAGACCGAACTCGGCTGCGTGGGACGCACCCTGATCATGGCCGCCATCGAAAGCGCCCTGGGCGTCGTGAACGCCTACGAGATCGCCACCGCTTCCAAGCGCATGATGGGCATCGCCCTCGGCGCCGAGGACTATTCCGCGAACCTCAAGACGCAGCGCACCCCGGGCGGAGCGGAGCTCCTGCTCGCCCGCGAGAGCATCGTCGTAGCCGCCCGTGCCGCCGGCATCGCCTGCTTCGACACGGTGTACTCCAACCTGGACGACATGGAGACCTTCCGGAAGGAGGTCGAGCTCATCAAGACCCTCGGCTTCGACGGCAAGTCCATCATCAACCCGCGCCAGATCGAGGTCGTGAACGAGGTCTTCGCCCCGTCCCAGAAGGCCATCGACAAGGCGCTGCGCATCATCGCCGCCATCAAGGAGGCCCAGGCCAAGGGTTCCGGCGTCATCGCCGTGAACGGCAAGATGGTGGACCGCCCGGTCGTTATCCGTGCCGAGCGCACCATCGCCCTCGCCATCGCATCCGGTATCTTAGACAAGGAGGAAGCATTATGAGACATACGAAAGTAGTTACCCTCGAGGAAGCCATCGTGAAGTCCGGCCTGAAGGACGGGATGACCATCTCTTTCCACCATCATTTCCGCGGCGGCGACAAGGTCGTGAACCTCGTGGTCGCGAAACTCGCCGAGATGGGCTTCAAGAACCTGCATCTGGCCGCTTCCAGCCTTTCCGACGTGCATGCACCGCTTGTCGACCATATCAAGAACGGCGTCATCACGAAGATTTCCACTTCCGGCCTGCGCGGTGAGTTGGCGAACGAGATTTCCCACGGCCTCATGAAGGAACCGGTCGTGTTCCGTTCCCACGGCGGCCGTGGCAGTGCCATCGCCTCCGGTGAACTCCATATCGACGTGGCCTTCCTCGGCGCTTCTTCCTGCGACGAGCTGGGCAACGCCTCCGGCTGCCCGCGTTCCGAGAATGCGAAGTCCATCTGCGGCTCCCTGGGCTATGCCCTGCCGGACGCCAAGTATGCGGACCACGTGGTCGTCCTGACCGATGACCTGGTGGCCTATCCGAACGTTCCCAAGTCCATTTCCGCCTGCGACGTGGAGTCCGTGGTGGTCGTGGATTCCGTGGGCGACAGCTCCAAGATTTCCTCCGGCGCCATCCGCGACAGCAAGAACCCGCGCGACATCCTGCTTGCGAAGCAGGCCGCGAAGGTCATTATCAACAGCGGTTATTTCAAGGAAGGATTCAGCATCCAGACCGGTACCGGCGGCGCCTCCCTCGCGGCCGTCAAGTACATCCGTGAGAGCATGATCGAGAAGGGCATCCACGCCTCCTTCGCCCTCGGCGGCATTACCGCCCATATGGTGAAGCTTCATGAGGAAGGCCTGATCGGCCGGCTCATCGACGTCCAGTCCTTCGACAAGGTGGCGGCCGAGTCCATCGCCAAGGACCAGCTCCACCAGGAAGTCTCCGCGGTCGAGTATGCCAGCGCGGACCATGTGGGTTCCGCCGTGCATGCCCTGGACATCGTGATCCTGTCCGCCCTGGAGGTGGATGTGGACTTCAATGTCAATGTCCTCGTGGGCTCCGACGGCATCATCCGCGGCGCCATCGGCGGCCATCCGGATACGGCCGAGGACAGCGCCCTCTCCATCATCGTGTGCCCGCTCCTCCGTGGACGCATTCCTTGCGTGGTCCCGAAGGTTACGACCCTCATCACCCCCGGTAAGGGTGTCGATGTGGTCGTCACCGAGTACGGCATCGCCGTCAATCCGGCCCGTCCGGAGATTGCCGAGCGCCTCAAGGCCGCCGGCCTCAAGGTGGTGGACATCCATGACCTCGCGGCCAAGGCCCGCAGCATCATCGGCGAGCCCGACGCCCTTCCGTTCGGCGACAAGGTCGTCGGTATCGTGATGGACCGTCACGGCAAGGTGCTGGACGAGATCCGCAACATCGTCGACTAGAGATTCCTTCGCTTCGCTCGGAATGACATCGCTTTGTTCGGAAAGACGGCCTTGTCATTCCGAGGAGGCCGGATGCCGACGAAGGAATCTATGGAGATCACCCTCGCACAACTTCTGGAGAGCCGTGACGAGCGGCAACTCCGTCAGATCCAGCTGACGCACCGTTTTCCGGGGCGTCAGCTGATTTGTCTGACGGTGGTCCTGCCAGGCCCCGTGAAACGGGACGCCCGGTCGCTGAAAGTGGCCGAGGCGGGCGTGGAGGCGATTCGCAGCGCATTCACGCCGGTCTTTGAGGAACTGCATGACCTGGAGACCGGATTTGAAGGCTATTTCATCGTGGAAGGGACGCTCCTGGAGGTCAAGAAAGCCTGTTGCCACATCGAGAACACCCATCCTTTCGGCCGTCTCATGGACCTGGATGTCCTGGAGCCGGTGGGGGAGGGAGTGATGCCCGTGAGCCGCGACCGGGTGGGGGAAGCGCCCCGCCGGTGCCTGGTCTGTGACCGGCCGGCGCGCGAGTGCATGCGGGCCCACACGCACCCGTTTGATGAAATCGTCCAAACTATTGATAAAATCATCGGATTTGATGCGAATCCGTAATAAAATCTTGGGAAATCGGTTTTAAATCGCTACCTTCGTAGCGTTAAATCAATCTGAGGTGGAACCGGGAGTATTGGAAAGCCTGCAGGATGATGGAACCATTTGAAAGGATCGACATACAGGAACTGCCTTTGAGCGTTCCGGCTTTCCGCCGCCAGGTGGAGGACTTCCTCGGGAGAAACGGTCTCCGGCTCGAGGAGGTCGATTTGTATATGGCGGTCCTCTCCGACGACGGCGAAATCATGGCCGGCGGCGGGCTTTCCCGCGACGTCATCAAATGCATCGCCGTCTCCGGGACCGCCCGCTCCCTCGGACTCTCCGTCCCCCTGGTCTCCCGGCTGGTCTCCGTCGCCGCCGAAAGAGGTTTCACGAACGTCAAGGTCTTCACCAAGCCGGAGAACCAGGCCGTGTTCGAAAGCCTGGGATTCCGCCTCCTGGCCGAGGCACCCCAGGCCGTCCTGATGGAAAACGGCAGGGGACTGGAAGACTACTGCGCCTACCTCCGCGGCCACCGTGCCGACGGCGTCATCGTGATGAATGCCAATCCTTTCACGCTGGGGCACCGGTTCCTGGTGGAACAGGCTTCCATGTCATTCCGAGCCCCGGAGGGGCGAAGGAATCTCGTTGTCCTCCCCGTGAAGGAGGATGCCTCCCGTTTCCCTTATGCGGAACGCCTGGAGATGATCCGCCGCGGCTGTGACGGGATCGCCGATGTCGTCGAAGGATCTGATTATCAGATATCCGCCGCTACTTTTCCTACATACTTCCTGAAAAACTTGTCCGATGCGTCCGAGACGCAGATGCGTCTGGACCTGGACCTTTTCGGACGGCATATCGCCCCGGCGCTGGGTGCCACCGTCCGCTTTGTCGGCAGCGAACCTGCCGATCCGTTGACGGCCCGGTATAATGCCCTGATGAAGGAAATCCTTCCTTCCTATGGTGTGCAGGTTGTTGAAATCAAGCGTCTGAAATCTTCCGACGGCCGTTTTGTGTCGGCTTCCCGGGTGCGCGAACAGCTGGACAAGGGCAGCTATTCCGCTGCAAAGGCCCTGACGCCGGCGTCCACGTGGCCTTATCTGATGGCCGATCTGGCGGAACGGGCGCTCCGGATGGAGCTGGATGCGCCGCTGAAGCCCGGACTCGTGGGGCCGGATTCCAACGGGGCCCATGGGGACATGGACTATACGCTGATGCGCAGAAGCATTGCAGCCATCCGCCCTTATTTCTCCCGAATGGCCCTCGCGGGCAGTGCCGATGAACTCCGGCAACTCGGCATCGACGCCGAAAAGGCCATGCTGGCCGCTACCGGCGGGGTGAATGGGCATCGTGGGGCCATCTGTGCATTGGGCTTGACGCTGCGTGCGGCCAACTGTGAAATGCAAGATGTTGACTATAAGCTACTTATGCAAAATCGCCTGGTACAGATTGCCCAGGGGATTTTCGATAAGTCATTGACCGTCAATAACATGCATTCAACGGCTCTTTCTCATGGGGCGGAAGCCAAAGAGAAATACGGCACCAAGGGAGCGCGCGACATGGCTTTGGACGGATACCGAAGCCTGTTCGCCTTCTGGCAGCCCTATTATCACGGAATCAGGAAGCAGCCCTTGGCCCTGCAGAGAACGCTGATTCATCTGATTGCATCCCTGGACGATACCTGCCTCATCCACCGGGTGGGGTATGAACGCGCCGGGCAGCTTCGCGAGGAGGCATCGGAGATTTTCGGCGAAATCGCCCATGGGTCTGACTATGAAAGGATGGAATCCTTGTTGAAAGGCCTCTGTACGCGGTATGCCGCGGAAGGCGCCTCTCCCGGCGGCGCCGCGGATATGCTGGCCCTGACCGTTTTTATCGACTCCCTACTATCTTAATATTTTAACCACTTAAACCAAAACAATTATGGTAGAACTGATTCCTCACGGTGTGTATCTCCTGGACGGGAAGACGATCGTTTCCGACCCGACAGGATTGCCGTCTCCGGACGAGTCCCGCGAAAACACCATCACCTATGGAATCCTCCGCGCCCATGACGTCGATGGCGGCAAGGGCAAGAAGATGCGCATCCGTTTCGATGCGATGGTTTCCCACGACATCACGTATGTGGGCATCATCCAGACGGCGCGTGCCAGCGGTCTCGAGAAATTCCCGATTCCGTATGCCATGACCAACTGCCACAACTCCCTGTGCGCGGTGGGCGGTACCATCAATGAGGACGACCACGTGTTCGGCCTCTCCGCCGCGAAGAAGTACGGCGGTATCTATGTGCCTGCGAACCAGGCGGTTATCCACCAGTATGCCCGCGAGGCCCTCACCGCCTGCGGCAACATGATCCTGGGCTCCGACTCCCACACCCGTTACGGCTCCCTTGGCAACATGGGTGTCGGCGAAGGTGGCGGCGAGCTGGTGAAGCAGCTTCTGAAGAACACCTGGGACATCAACGCCCCCGAGGTCGTCCTCGTGTGGCTGGAAGGCAAGCCGCGCCACGGCGTGGGCCCGCACGATGTCGCCATCTCCCTGGTGAAGGCCGTGTTCGAGAGCGGTTTCGTGAAGAACAAGGTCCTCGAGTTCGCCGGCCCCGGCGTCAAGGAACTCCCGATCGACTTCCGTAACGGTATCGACGTGATGACCACCGAGACCACCTGCCTCAGCTCCATCTGGATTACCGACGAGACGGTCAAGGAGTACTTCGAGCTCCATGAGCGTCCCGAGGCCTATAAGGAACTCAAGCCCGGGAAGGTCGCGTACTACGACAGCATGATCCGCATCGACCTGTCCACCCAGGAGTGCATGATCGCCCTTCCGTTCCACCCGTCCCACGCCTACACCATCCACGAGCTCCAGGCCAATCCGGTCGAGATCCTCAAGGGGATCGAGGAAGACGCCCGCAAGCGCTTCGGCGACAAGATCCAGATCGACCTCGTCTCCAAGGTGAAGGACGGCAAGCTCGTCGCCGACCAGGCCCTCATCGCCGGCTGCTCCGGCGGTACCTACGACAACCTCTCCGAGGCTGCGACGATCCTGAAGGGCAAGTCCATCGGCAACGATTACTTCACGATGAGCTGCTACCCGCAGTCCACGCCGGTGTATCTCGCGACCACCCGCAACCACATCGCCGAGGAGCTCCTCGAGGCCGGTGTGGTGATCAAGCCCGCTTTCTGCGGCCCTTGCTTCGGTGCCGGTGACGTCCCTGCCAACAACGGCTTCTCCATCCGCCACACCACCCGCAACTTCCCGAACCGCGAAGGCTCCAAGCCCGGCCAGGGCCAGATTTCCCTCGTGTCCCTGATGGACGCCCGTTCCATCGCCGCCACGGCTGCGAACGGCGGCGTCATCACCGCTGCGACGGACATCGAGTACGAGGATACCCACAAGCCTTACACCTTCGACGACCGCATCTACAAGAGCCGTGTCTACAACGGTTACGGCAAGGCCGACCTTTCCGTCGAGCTCCGTTACGGTCCCAACATCAAGGACTGGCCCACGATGTACCCGATGGAGGAGAACATGCTCGTGGAACTCGCCGCCGTCATCCACGACCCGGTGACCACCACCGACGAGCTCATCCCGTCCGGTGAGACCTCCAGCTACCGTTCCAACCCGCTGAAGCTCTCCGAGTTCGCCCTCAGCCGCCGCGTGCCCGAGTATGTGGGCCTCTCCAAGCGCATCCAGGCCCAGGATCTCGAGCGCCGTGCCGGCCGTGTCCCGGAGAACGTCGCCTGCGCCCTCAAGGCTGTCGGCGCCTCCGCGGAGAACACTTCCTTCGGTTCCTGCGTCTTCGCCAACAAGCCCGGTGACGGTTCCGCCCGCGAGCAGGCCGCTTCCTGCCAGAAGGTGCTCGGCGGCGACGCCAACATCTGCTACGAGTACGCCACCAAGCGTTATCGCTCCAACTGCATCAACTGGGGTATCGTGCCGTTCACGATCGCTCCGGAGACCGCCTTCGACTACGAGCCGGGCGACTTCGTGTTCGTCCCGGGCATCCGCAAGGCCATCCTCTCCGGTGCCGAAGAGATCGACGCCTGCGTCATCTCCAAGGCCGGCGTGAAGCCCATCCACCTCTTCTTCCAGAATCTCACCGCCGCCGAACGGGAAATCCTTGCCGACGGCTGCCTCATGAACTATTACAAAAACCGCAAATAAACCTTCGTCATGGAAAAAATCAAAATGACCACCCCGCTCGTCGAAATGGACGGCGATGAAATGACCCGCATTCTCTGGAAAATGATCAAGGATGAGCTCATCCTTCCGTTCGTGGACCTCAAGAGCGAATACTACGACCTGGGCCTGCCGTATCGTGACAAGACGAACGACCAGGTGACCATCGACTCCGCCAACGCCACCAAGAAGTACGGTGTCGCCGTCAAGTGCGCCACTATCACCCCGAACGTGCAGCGGATGAGCGAGTACAACCTCCACGAGATGTGGAAGAGCCCGAACGGCACCATCCGTGCCATGCTGGACGGCACCGTGTTCCGTACACCCATCACCATCCCTTCCATCCACCCGGCCGTGAAGTTCTGGAAGAAGCCCATCACCATCGCCCGTCACGCCTATGGCGACGTCTATCGCGATGTGGAGCTCCAGGTCAATGAGCCCGGTGTCGCCAAACTTGTCTTCGAAGGCGAGTCCGGCAAGAAGGAAGAAGTCGTGATCCACGAGTTCAAGGGCCCCGGCGTCCTGATGGGCCAGCACAACCTGGACAAGTCCATCCGCAGCTTCGCCCACTCCTGCTTCCAGTATGCCCTGTCCGTGAAGCAGACCATCTGGTTCGCCACCAAGGACACCATCTCCAAGAAGTACGACGGCCGTTTCAAGGCCATCTTCGAGGAAGTGTTCGAGGAGTACAAGGAGCGCTTCGAGGCCGCCGGCATCGAGTACTTCTACACCCTCATCGACGATGCGGTCGCCCGCGTGATGCGTTCCGAGGGCGGTTTCATCTGGGCCTGCAAGAACTATGACGGCGACGTGATGTCCGACATGGTCTCCACCGCCTTCGGTTCCCTGGCCATGATGACCTCCGTCCTGGTGAGCCCGGACGGCAAGTACGAGTACGAGGCCGCCCACGGCACCGTCACCCGTCACTACTACAAGTACCTCAAGGGCGAGGAGACTTCCACCAACCCGATGGCGACCATCTTCGCCTGGAGCGGCGCTTTCCGCAAGCGTGGTGAGCTGGACAACCTCCCCGAGCTCGTGAACTACGCCGACCAGCTCGAGGCTGCCTGCTTCGACACCCTCAACGCCGGTCTCGTGACCAAGGACCTCGTGAACCTCATGGAAGGCGTCGATGCGAAGGCGCTGACCTCCATCGAGTTCCTCCGCGCCATCCGCGAGCGCCTCGCCGCCCGCCTGGGTGCGTAAAGCTACCGGATCCGGTTAATCGAAGGGCTGTATTCTTTGCCGACAAAGAATACAGCCTTTTTCTTTGTTCCGCGGATTCTACTTTGAACTTTCTCCGTAGTGTTCTTTGATCCATTTCCGCGGAGAAACCTTGTAGTACTTGACGAATGTCCTCGAGAAATAGGAAAGCGAACTGAAGCCAACTTCATAGGCGGCTTCCGTGAGATTCTTGTGCTTGTAGAGGACCAGGTCCAGGACTTTCTGGATTTTCAGCAGATTGATCAGATCTACGGGTGAGTAGTCCGTCACTTCCTTGATCCGCTTGTAAAGATTGGCGCGGGAGCATCCGGTTGCCATGGCCAGGTCGTCGATGCTGATACTTTCTTCGAGATGGTCGGAAACATACAGAACGATCTTGTCCAGGATTTCGCATCCCTGGGAAGGGATCCGATTCTCCTCGCCGATCAGCCAGCTGTACCGGGAGGTTTCCATCATCGTGTCTTTTTTCCGGAGGAGATTATGGATTCTGGTCTTCAGGACTTCGGAGTTGAAGGGCTTCTGGAGGAAAGCATCCGCGCCTACCTCGTATCCCATGGCTCTTTGTTCGTCCAGCGCACAGGCCGTAAGCAGGATGATGGGAATATGCTTGGTCTTCTCGTTGGATTTTACCTGACGGCACACTTCATATCCGTCCATGACCGGCATCATGATATCGCTGACGATCAGTTCGGGATTGTATTGGATCGCCTTCTCCAAGCCCTCTTTTCCGTTGGATGCCTGGATGATCCGGTAGTCATGGGCAAGAATCGTCTTGATGAAGTTCAGCATATCCTGGCTGTCTTCTATGACGAGGACGGTCGTACGCGTGCTGTCCGGACCGGATACTACGATGGGCGTATCCGTATCGTAGGCGATTTTGTCTGCGGCCAGAGCGGGGGATGCATAAGTGAAATCATGGTTCTCATTCTGCGCGGATCCTTCCGCCGGGAGATAGGGGAGTTCGACAGTGAAAGTCGTTCCTTCGGATTCGGTGCTTTCAACGCCAATCTCGCCTTTCAGCGCGTCAACCAGTGATTTGCTGAGGGCCAGGCCGATGCCGCTGCTGTTCTCGTCGAGCGGATTTCCGGTATAGAACATCTTGAAGATGTCCTTGCACCTTTCCTCCGGAATGTAGGAGTCGCTGTTGAAGACCGAAAGCCGGATCCGATGCCTGTCCTCGAGGTTGACGAGACTGACCTTGACGTTCCCGCCTTCCTTGACAAACTTGAAGGCGTTGGACAGGAAGTTGAAGTATATCTTTTCCACCTTGTTCTTGTCCGTCTGGATGTCGAAGGCCTCATTCCCGGGCTGAAAGACGAAGCGGATGCATTTTTTCTTGGCAATGTCCATGAACATGGTGTTGATCTCTTCCAGGAAGAGTTTCAGATCCACGCGCGAATAGTTCACAGTCATCTGGTTGTTCTCATAGGAACTGAAGTCCAGGAGCTCGTTGATGAGGGAGAGCAATTTCCTGCCGTTCTTCTTGATCATATACAGGGACCGCTTCTCTTCTTTCTGAATGGTGGATGATTCCAGCATCAGATCGGTCGATCCGAGAATCAGCGTCAGGGGTGTACGGAATTCGTGGGAGATGTTCGTAAAGAAGATCAGTTTCGCCCGGGTCGCTTCTTCCAGCTGCTTTGTCAGGTCGATCAACTGGTTGTTCTGCTCCTCCAGTTTCTCGATCTGCTCCTGGATCTTGGCATTCTTCTGGTTGAGGACTTCGTTCATGTGTGCCCGTCTCCTGTTCAGGGACAGGAGGACGAATACAAAGACGAGGATTACGCTTGACAGGATGGCCAGAAGGAACGTCGTCCTTCGCTGGGAACCATAGGTCAATGCCATGTTCTCAAGTTTCTGGCTGATTTCCTCCAGCTTCACTTGCTTTGATTCGATTTCGTTGCGCTGGAGGTTGAGAACCCGGACATTGTCCGGGGTGACCAGGGCGGTATTGAGGATGTTGCTCCGGTCGAAGGCGTTCCTGTGCAGGATTTTCCTGGCCACGTCGATGACGACGTCACCGCCGGTCGGGTAGATGAATGAGGCCGAGATGATTCCTTTCTGGATAGCGTCTATTCCTCCGTTTTCACCCGACAGGGCATCGATTCCGACAATCGGAGGGTAATCCATGGCGGGAAGATATTTCTCCAATGCCTCATGGACCCCGATGGCCATTTCGTCATTGAAAGCGATGATCGCATCGACCGATTTGTCCACGGCACCGCTCTGGATGATCCTGGACATGGCGTCGATGGCACCCTTTCGGGTGAAATCGGCAAAGGATTCAGCAATAATGCGAACAGTCACCTCCGAGGTGTTCCGGACAGCATGCATGAGACCCTCGTAGCGTTCCGTGTCGGCCGTGGATCCGTTAGTCCCCCGGATGACGATGATACGGAAGACCTTCTTGTTTCCGTGGAGGGCGAGAACGCTCAGGTAATTCCCGATCTGCCTGCCGATTTGTATGTTGTCGGCTCCGACATAGGTCGAATAGTCGTCGGAGTCGATCTTCCGGTCGAAAAGGATGACCGGGATGCCGCTCCTGAAGGCTTTGGATACGACAGGTGTCAGGCTCGTCGCCTCATTCGGCGAGACGACGAGCAAGTCCACCTTCTTGTCGATGAAATACTCCACATCCCGGATCTGCTCTTCGGAATCGTCGTGGGCAGAGCGGATTTCGATGGTCAGGTCCCCGTCGAAAGACGCTTCCCGGATCATTTCGCGGTTGGCCGTTTCCCGCCACAGATCATCACTGCATTGCGAGACTCCTACAAGGAATGTGGTCGGCGCCTGGTTGCAGGAGGCCAGAAGCAGGATGGTAAGCAGGGGGATGAGGATGCGTTTCATGGTTCAGATTGTCAGGAAACCTTCGGGATACACCGGCATGGCACCCGGCTGGGTGCAGACATAGCCGGCTACCCTCACGGCCATTTCGTGGGCCTTCCTGAGGGGCAGGCCCTTGATGATTCCCGCTGCAAAAGATCCGGTGAAGGAATCCCCGGCGCCGACGGTATCAATGACCTCGCATTTGGGAGTGGGAACGAAGGATTCCTCCGTTTCCGTGAACACCTGGCTATGCTTGGCCCCGCTGGTGAGGATCACCATCCGAAGCCCGTAGTCGCGGATGAGCGCATGGCAGGTTTCCTCGATGCCGGAATTGCCGAGCCCCAGGAGGTCCTGGATAATGACAATTTCGTCATCGTTGAGTTTCAGTACGTTGGCGATATGAAGAGAACATTCGATGACCTCCTTGTCATAGAAATGTTGCCGGAGGTTGATGTCGAAGATCTTCAGTACATCCTCGTTCTGCGGCATGGATGCGACGAAGCGGTTGATGGTCTCGCGGGAGACCTGGTTCCGCTGGGCCAGGGAGCCGAAGCAGACGACAGACGTCCGCTTCGCCAATGCTTCCATTTCCGGGGTGAAGGGGATGTTGTCCCAGGCGACGCCGGTGCAGATTTCATAGGAAGGGACACCGGCATTGTCCAGGGTGACCTGGACCGTTCCGGTGGGAAAGTCCACCCGGGGCAGGATGAGTCCCAGTCCGGACTTCTTCAACTTGCTTTCGAGCTCATCGCCCAGGGCATCCTTGCCGAGCGCGCTGACGGCATAGGCCTCGACGCCGCCGAACTGGGAGGCGTGGAAGGCAAAGTTCGCCGGGGCTCCCCCGACCTTCTTCCCGGTAGGAAGAACGTCCCAGAGAGCCTCGCCGATACCTACAAATACCAGATTATCCTTCATAACTGATTACCTGTTGATAGGATACACGTTCATGGAAGAAACCGTGACGTCGCCGTCCAGGGCGACAAGGCGGATTCCGGAGAAGGACTCGTGCGGGAACACCTGGTCCGTCAGGGCGAACCGTCCCTTGGCGTCGAATGCTTCGACGCTGCACTTGTCCACGAAAAGGCGCAGGACATAACTGTCGGCCTTCACCAGCGGTGCGACCGAGACGGCCGCGAACGTGGGATGGAAATCAACGACACCGCTTTCCGTGCGGTCGCAGGCGAATGTGGACGCTTCAAAGTCATAGCAGAACTTCACGGATTCGCCCAGGGAATTGTATAGTTCAATTCCGAACTTGGCGGGAGAGGCTGCAGTGAAAGCAACCTCGATCTCGCCCACCCCGCCGCAGGCGCTCAGGATGTCTTTGAACTCCTTTCCTTCCGCGGTGACGGTTCCGGCATCGACCGGGCTCGCAGTACCTCGGGCCGCATCCATCTCGGGAGAGGGAACGACGGAGAGATAGTACTCGCCGTCTTTCTCATACAGGGAAAGGTCGCGGGGGATGGAGTCGCCGCTCCGGAACTGGACGGTGGGAACGCGGTTCGCATAATCCCAGTTGTTCATCCAGGCCAGGACGACGTTCCGGTTGTCCGGAGCGTTGGAGAAGGAGACGGTGGCATAATGGTCCTTGCCCCAGTCCATCCATTTGACGGTCTCGGCCGGGGAATCGCATTTGAACGTCTTGCCGTCGAACTCGCCCACGAAGTACTGGGTGGCCGTTCCGCCGGCAGGACCTCCGCCGTTATTGACCAGGAGGACCCACTTCTTGGCATCCGTCCCTTCCACCTTGACGGGGAAGATGTCCGGGCATTCCCAGACGCCGCCATGGCTGCCGTATCCGTCGGATCCGAATCCGCTTTCGAAATTCCAGTGCTTGAGGTCGGGAGAGGAGTAGAAGCGGACTTCATTGCCGGCAGCGAGGACGAGGTTCCATTTCCCGATCTCCGGATTCCAGATGACCTTCGGGTCGCGGAAATCCCGGACGTCGGAGGTGATGACCGGATTCCCTGCGTATTTGGTGAAGGTCCGGCCGCCGTCCGTGCTGTAGGCGATGCTCTGGGTCTGCCGGGCGCCGGCGCTGGTGAAGATGGCGACCATCGCCCCCTTGCCGAATCCGGCCGTATTGTCCTTGTCGATGACGGCGCTTCCGGAGAAGATGGTTCCGAGCGCATCGGGATACAGGGCGATGGGCAGTTCCTCCCAATGGATCAGGTCCTTGGAAACAGCATGTCCCCAGTGCATGTTCCCGTGGATGGACGCATACGGGTTGTACTGGAAGAACAGGTGCCATTCACCGTTGTCGTACACCATGCCGTTCGGATCGTTCATCCAGCCGTAGGCGGGGGTGAAGTGATACTCCGGACGCCAGAGCGTCTCCCGGTTGGCGGTGTCGAAGGTGTCGGACAGTTTCATTTCCTTCCAGGCCATCGCTTCGGGCTGGACGGCCGGAGCCTGTCCGGGCATGGGACGGCGTCCCATGCCGGAAACGAAACTGAGCAGCAGTTGGTTCCCATGATACGGAGTAAGGTCGAACGGTACCCAGTAGTCGATCTTGTCCACGGCGAGCGGAACGGTGAAACTTCCTCCCGGGCGGGTGTCGACGACGATGTTCGCCGTCCACGAAGGAACGCCTTCCTGGACCGGGAGCAGGAGGTATTTCTGCCTGGAATCGATCCGGACGTACCGGTTTCCGGGTCCCAGGTTTTCGATGGTCATTCCTCCTTCGGGGGCGGCGGCCTCCCGGCGTTTGGCGGAAGGCGTGCATGAGAAGACCGAAGTCAGGATGAGCAGGAACAGGATTTTTTTCATATCGTTTTGTGTCAAAGTTTTTCTATTCCCAGATGGAGTTCAGGTTCCAGGCCTGCACGTTCATCTTGGTGCCTTTCTTCTGGGCAAAGGCTTCCAGCCCGATCTGGTCTTCGGCCGGGAAGGCCAGGAAGGTGAAGACGTCCTCGCCGTCGTTGGCGAAGAGTTCCAGGCTGGACTTGTCCACGAAGAAGCGGAGCCGGAGGACGCCGTCCTTCGGCGGGACCTTCGCGTAGGCTACGCGCGGGAACTTCTCGAGGACGACTTCGCCGGTATTGGTCCTGTCGACCGTAATGTACTGGCTGTCCGTATCATACTGGACGGTCAACTTGTGACCGTTGCCCGCCATCAGGTTGAACCCGACGACGTTGGACCGGGTCGCGTCGATGGTGACGTCCATCTCGTACACATTGGAGGCCGGTTTGAATTTCATGGGCTTTACGCCCACCGGGAATTCCTGGGTGTAGGAAACGCCCTGGCCGCGCAGGGTCTCGAGACCCGGGTAGGGAGTCTGGGTCATGACGTATCCCTCGGCGGTCTTCTTGAGTTTCAGCACGCGGGGGATGGACCAGAGCCCCTGTCCCGGACGGTTGGGAATGTTCCGGGCATAGTCCCAGTGCGAGACCCAGCCGATGGAGATGACGTCCTTCAACGTCCCGTCATAGTCGCGGAAAACGCGCGAAGCGTAGAAGTCGAAGCCCTTGTCGATGTACTGGGGAGTCTTGGGCTGGCCCTCGCCGATGGTGAAGGTCTTCCCGTCGAAGTCGCCCACGAAGTACTGCTCCTGGGCCCAGTTGATCGAGAGGATCATGACCCACTTCTTCTCGTCCGTTCCCTCGACGGGGATCTGGATGAGGTCGGGGCATTCCCAGGCCTTCTCGGTGTCTCCGGCGGGGCCGAAATCGCTGGCGAAAGTCCAGTCTTTCAGGTTCGGGGAGGTATAGATACCCACTTTTTTCGCCAGGACCTTGCCGACGACCATCACCCACTGACCCGTCTCCTCGTGCCAAAAGACGGTCGGATCGCGGAATTCCGTGCTCCACTCGTCCAGGACGGGGTTCTTGTCATACCAGTGGAAGGTCCGGCCGTCGTGGCTGATGGAGAGGCCCTGGGACTGTTTCTCCGGGTTCCGGGCCGCGATGGTGTACGCGGCGACCCAGGTGTTCTCCCCGAATCCGGCGGTTCCCTTCTTGTCGATGAGCACTGAGCCCGTGAAGTAACTGATCCCCCGGGGACCGCCCTGCATGGCGCGCCGGTTGATTTCGTTGTAGTGGACCAGGTCTTCCGACTCGGCCTTGCCCCACCAGAACAGGTGGAATTTCCCGTCATAGTAGGTCAGGCCGCACGGGTCGCCGATCCAGCCGACGGAAGGGCTGAAGTGGAACTGGGGCCTGTACAGTTCCTTGTACGTAGGCTCCGGTATGTTGCGGGGCGGGAAAGTTCCCTGCGCCCGTGCGCCGGAGGACGCCAGGAGCAGGACTGCCGCGAGGATGTATGCGAATCTTTTCATGTCGATCATTTCATGGGTCCGACGGCAATGTCCGAGACGGTCAGGTCGCCCTGATAACTCTCGATGGACCACTTGTGGCCACCCATGCCGTAAATCCGGTTCGTATAGCAAGTAATGTCGTTAATGTACAGTACGAAGACGGAAATTTCGTTAAAAATAGAAATTTTGTATTTCATATCCGAGGGCGGAGTGAACAAACAACCGTCGATCCACTGCACTTCGCCCGTTCCGTCCGGTCCGTCTTCGGAAAAACGGATGTTGCAGGTGCCGTCTCCTTCCGGGACGATCCGGACCGTATAGTACTTCCGGGCTTCGTCGTCCCGGCAGAACGAAATCCCGAAGGATGCGTCCGGGCGGTCCGCCTGGACCGTGAAGGAGAGATGGTTGCTCTCGGCGAGAGGACCGAAGATCAGGGTCTCACTCTGCTTCGCTTCCAGCGTACCCTTCCAGCCCGCCTGGTCGAAACGCCCCGCGATGCTCGGAATCTCGGCGCAGGAGAGCGAGCCGTCCTCGTGCTGGACAAGGCGGTGAGCGACGAGGTTGCCGCCCCAACGGGGCTCCCGCGGCGGAATGCCCACGTTCTTGTTGTCATGTCTCGGGCGGGAAGGACTCCAGCCCCAGATATAGCGTTCCTTGCCGTCAGAAGCCGTCTTCCCGGCATAGAAACCTCTGGAATCCAGGTAGTAAGCCTTCTCGTCACGGGGCAGGTTCCGATTCGCGGTCTGAGCCTTGATCTCCTCCAGTGAACGTCCCTTGAAATACAGGACGCGACGCACATCCACGTGCTTCTCCGAGTAGACCATATACCACCAGCCATTCATCTCGAACACGTCCGGGCACTCGTAGAAACGGTCTTGGTGCATGTTCATGAAGATTCCGGCATGGGTCCATTCCAGCAGGTCGTTCGAGACGAATTCGGCGATGACTCCTTTCCTCCCCGTATTCAGGGTGGAGACAAGCATGTGCCAGATTCCGTCCTGGGTCTGGAAGACACAGGGATCCCGGAAATCGTTCCGGTCATAGCCGTAGTCGTTTCCTTTGATGATGAAGCCGGCCCGCTTGAACCAGTGGACGAAATCGCTGGATGTCGCCATCATGACAACCTGCCCGTTCTCGTCGGCCTTGGGGTTCAACTTGTTGCCCGTGTAGAAGTTGTAGTACAGGCCGTCCGCCGGATTATAGACGGTCGACCCCGTTCCGATGGCCGCATCCTGGCTGCCGGCTTCGCCGCAGGGAATCAGTTCCCGCATGAAGTCGTAGTTCGCGAGGTCGGAGGTCTTCACGCCCCAGATGGGATGGAATACGCCCCGGACCCGGTTCGGAATGTCGTTCTGGAGGTACATGACCTTGAAGTCACGGGCCTTCGGATCGTAGAAGGGCATCGGATCGCCGACATCCCCGTTGTCCGGCTGGAAGAAGAGCGTGTAAGTCCCGTCGAACTCATCCCGAGGCATGTTCCACTGAGGGTCGGGTTCTTCCTCTTCAGGGATGACCGGGTCCGGGGCAGGAACCGGGGACTCGTGGCAGGACAGCAGGAAACTGCTGACCAGCAGGGGAAAGAAAGCGTTAAGCATATCCTTGAACATAGGGGGCATTTAACACTGTTTCCCGTCGCCCGGCGGGAAACCGGGCGACAGGAAGCAGGTTGGGGGTATCTGTTACCAGATACCGCAGTTCTGTTGATACTTGCCGTTGCTGGCGGAAATCTGGTTCTGCGGCAGCGGAAGGTATTCGTGCTGGTTCTTGGTGAAGACAGCGCCATCGTAGATGGAGCAATTGTCCTTCTCCTCCTGGAAGTACTTGTTGAGCACTTCGGCGGCTTCGCCCCAGCGTACGAGGTCGAAGAAACGGCCGCTTTCCATGGCGAGTTCGACACGGCGTTCGAACTTCAGGGCCTTCATGGCCTCAGCCTGGGTGCTGATTCCCGTGTAGGGCTTCACGTTGAAGTGGACGCCATACTTCTCGGGATAGTCTCCGATTACGGAAAGGCTGCGGGAAGCGCGTTCACGGATCTGGTTGATCAGGTCCATGGCTTCGTTGATGCGTCCGTCGTTGAGCTGGATGAGGGCTTCCGCACGCATGAGCATGACTTCGGCGTAGCGGATGACGACGTTGTTCATCGGGGAACCATACCAGCCTCCCTTGATGAGATAGCCGCTGTCGGGATCGACATTGTACTTGAGGTTGCAGTAGTAACCGTACAGGCCGTTGCTGCGGCTCCAGACCGGCGTGTACTCGACCATGTACTTCTCGTTGAATTCATACGGGAAGCCGGGGATGCCGCAGGTCAGGAAGAGGCGCGGGTCCACGTTGTCGGTCTCCGGATCGAAGTCCTTGTCGTTGAAGGTGTCGAAGAGCGGATGGCCGGCGGCGTCGGTGCGGAACGCGTTGACCATGTTCTGGGACGGCTTGTAAAAGTCGCAGCCACCGTCGGTGACGCCCGGAATGTTCGGGACGACCAGGCCGAGGGCCCAGTTGCGGTTACCGCTTAGGGTGCCGTCGTCCATGGAGTACTGGATGGCCCACATGGATTCAGGACCGTTCTCATACTGTTCCTCCGGACGGAAATTGTCGTGAAGGTCAGGAGCGAGGCCGTAACCGGCGTAGAGGCTCTTCTCGGTGTATTCAACCACCTTGGCAAGGTCTTCCTGGCTGATGCTGGTCACTTCGTGGTTCTCGGGGTTGTCCTGATGGTAAGCCTTGAACAGGTATACCTTGGCGAGATAAGCGGCGGCAGAGGCCTTCGTGGGACGGCCCTTGTCGGACTGGGTGGCCGGGAGGTTGTCGTAGGCGTACTTGAAGTCATCGGCCAGAAGCTGCCATCCTTCGTCATTGGTATAGGTGCGGTTCGAGAGTTCATAGTATTCGTCGTAACTCGTTGAAGGCTCGGCAAATACGATATACTTGAACAGCTCCTTGAGCACGAACAGGCCGTGGGCGCGGAGGAACCGCATCTCGGCGATACGCTGTTTGAGGAGCGGGAAGTCTTTCTCGTCCATCTTCTCCAGGACGGAGAGAGCCGCGTTCGGGCGGCCGACCGCCATGTACAGGCGACGCCACATGTCGTTTACGTTCCACATGGTCGGAAGGACACCCTTGCAGACCTCCAGGGCGTGGAATACGTCGCCGTCTTCCGTTCCGTTACCGCCTTTGTAGGCGTCGTCCGAACGGACGTCATAGTTCCAAAGGGTGAAGGAGGTGTTGATTTCCTCGAAGGTGGAATAGCCGGCGTAGGCGGCGATGCAGAGGTCCTCGACATGTTCCGGGGAGAGCACGTCCACGTCACTGACCTTTCCCTGAGGGACGGGACCGTCCATGAACTTTTCGCAGCTTCCGAGCACCACCATGGCGGCGGCGACGGCCAATCCTCTGAATATCATTGATTTTTTCATAATTTCAACAGCTTTTTAGAAAGTGACATTAACACCCAGGGTATTGATCATCGGGATCGGGTAGCCAAAGTTCGGGTTCTCGGGATCGACACCGGTGAACTTGCTGCTCTTGAACGTGATGGAGTTCTGGGTACTGACGTAGATACGCAGGCGGGAAATGCCGATGCTCTTGGCGACGTGGGCCGGGAGCGAATAGCCGATCTGGGCGTTCCTGAGGCGGAAGAAGGAACCGTCCTCCACATAGTAGGAACTGCGGCGCTTTTCGTTGTTGCGGTCGGAACGGGTGAGGGCGGGGACGTCGGTGTTGGTGTGGTCCGGTGTCCAGGCGTCCAGCAGGCGGGCACCCTTGTTGAGGAAGCCGATGTTCAGTCCGCTCCAGAGGTCGGTCTCCTTCTTGAGGTCGGTCATGATCTGCCGGCCGGCGATGCCCTCCCAGAAGGTGGAGAAGTCGAAGTTCTTGTAGCGGAGCGTGAGATTCAGGCCGTAGGCGAACTTGGGAGTCGGATCATAGATCCAGTCCTGGTCGGCGTTGGTGACGCGTCCGTCGGGGATAGCGTTGCCGTCTGCGTCCGTCGCACCGGCGATGTCGCGGAAGATCAGGCGGCCGGGACCGGCACCATTCTGGGTCGCGTGGTCATTGACTTCCTGTTCGGACTGGAAGATGCCGTCCCAGATGTAACCAGCCTGGGAACCCATGGCGTGGCCGAGGATGTTCTTGATGCCGTTGCCACCGTAGGTGCCGTTGGCGGCAACCGTGGAAGGAAGGCTGGAGATCCAGCTCTTGTAGTTGGAGATGTTTCCACGGACATCCAGGTGGAGACCGGAAACAAAGGAGTGGCGATAGCCCAGGGAGAGTTCCATACCGCGATTCTTCATCTCACCGGCATTCATGTACATACGGTGGCCTTCACCCATGACATCGAGGCCGGCCATCTGGATGAGAATGTCCTTTGTGTGCTTGTAGAAGAAGTCGAAGGAGCCGTAAATCTCATCGTGGAGGAAACCGAAGTCCAGACCGGCGTTGGTCTGTTCGGTGCTTTCCCATTTGAGGTCGTCATTACCGATACTGTCTCTCTTGAAACCGGAGGCGAGGCTGCCCTTGTTGGCACCCTTGATATCGTAGGAAGTAGCACCGGAACCACCGTTCGCACCGCTGTCGTACTTGGCGGAATAGAGGGTGTAGATCGCGTTGTTGGCAATGTTCTGGTTACCGGTCACACCCCAGGAGGCGCGGAGCTTGAGTTCGCTCAGCCAGTTGACATCCTGGAGGAAAGGCTCGTTCTTGATTTTCCAACCTGCGGAGACGGCCGGGAAGGTTGCCCAGCGGTTGTTGTGACCGAAGCGGGAAGAACCGTCACGGCGGATGGTGAACGCCAGGAGGTATCTGTCGGCGTAGTTGTAATTGACCTTGCCGAAGAAGGAGACGAGGGCATAACCGCTGCCGGAACCGCCGACGGACTGGGCACCGGTACCTGCGTCAGGCCACATGTAGTTGGGGTTGAGAAGGGAGAAATCCTCGCGGTAGGCATTGAAGTTCATGGAGTTGTCGCGGTTGAACTCGGTACCGGCCATGAAGTCGAGGTGGCTCAGGGCAAGGTCGATTCCGTAGGTGGCGACGGCGTTCCACATCCAGCTGAGACCGTTGCTGAAGGAAGCTTGGACACCGTTTCTCGGGTTGGCGACGTTGCCTTCCGTGATCGGATAGGTGAAGGTACGGCCGTAACGGTGGGAATAGTCGAAGCCGAAGGTGGTCCTCAGGTTGAAGCCCTTGAAAGGATTCAGGTTGGCATAGGCGTCACCGAACAGGCGCCAGTTGCTGCTCTTGTTGTCCTTGGAACGCTCGAGGATGGCCAGGGGGTTCTGGCGGTCAGGATAACCGTTCACAGGACCGGCCCATGCACCGTCGGTCGTGTAGATCGGCATGGACGGGTTGAACTGGAGGACGGACTGGAGGAAGCTGCCGGGGGCCCCGACGCCGGTTCCGTTGCTGAATGTAAAGTGCTCACCCACGGTGAGGAGGTTGCTCTTGAAGAGCTTGTACTCGGAGTTCAGACGGACGGACAGTCTCCTGTGATAGGAAGTCTTGATGGTGCCCTGGTTGTCATAATAACCGATGGAGAAGTAGGAGTTACCGCGGTCGGTACCCTGGCTGAAAGCGAGGTTGTAGTTCTGGACGATACCGTTGCGGGTGGTTTCCTTGACCCAGTCCGTATCGGCGGAGGGGGTACGCTGCACCTGTCCGGCGCCTTCCAGATATTGGGCGATGTTCACCTTGTTCAGCTGGGGGCTGTCGAAGTTGTTGTTCCAGTCGAAGGAATAGCCGAGGCCGTTCTGGTTCGGGTCCATCTTGTCGTTCACGGATGCGCGCCAGAGGGTTTCACCGAATTCCTGGGCGTTCATGACATCGAGTTGGTTGATGTAGGAGGAGACTGCGACGGAGGAGTTGAAGGTGACGCTCACCTTTCCGCTCTTTCCTTTCTTAGTGGTGATGATGATCACACCGTTGGAAGCGCGGGAACCGTAGATGGTCGCGGAGGCGGCGTCCTTCAGGAACTGGATGCTCTCGATGTCATCGGGGTTCATCGTGCCGATACCGGTTGTCGGGACACCGTCCACAATGTACAGCGGGGAAGTCCCGTTCACGGTGCCGACACCACGGATCTGGACGGAAGCCGTCGCGTCCGGAGAACCGCCGGCGGTGATGCTTACGCCGGCGACCTGGCCCTGGAGGGCCTGCATCGGGTTACTGACGTTCATTTTCTCGGCGGCGCGCATGTCGACGACGGACACGGCACCGGTGAGGTCGGCCTTCTTTTCAGTGGTATAACCGGTAACGACGACCTCGTCAAGCAACTTGCTGTCCTCTTCGAGAACGACATTCATCTGCGGGGCGGCCCGGAGGACTTTGGAGACATATCCCATGGCGGAGAACTCCAGGGAGCTTCCGGCCGGAACAGTGAGGGAGAATTGGCCATTCTCATCGGCTACGGTTCCGACGGTCGTCCCAACTTGAACGATTCCCGTTCCGATGAGGGGTTCTCCTTCCGAGGAATAAACCGTTCCCCTGACAGTCACGTTCTGCGCGAATGTGGAGAAGGAGAGCAAAAGCATCAGAAATGCCAATGCGGTTGATTTGATTTTTTTCATGTGGTTTGGATTAAATGAGAACTAAATCTTTTTGCTCAGATACTTGAATGAGAGGTAAAGCAGATAGGCGACACCTGTGGAGATGACGATCAGGGAGCCGACCTGACTCCCCAGGGCATCGGAGAGGATACCCATCAACAGGGGGAAAATGGTTCCGCCGATCAGTCCCATGATCAGAAGTCCGGACACTTCGTTCTGACTTTCAGGCTTGAATTGGAGCGCTTTCGCCATGATCATCGAGAAAACATTGGAGTTCCCGTAGCCGACCAGCGCGACAGCCACGTAGATGCCGATCCTGGACTTGCACACGAAGAAGAGGATCATGGAAAGGAGCATCAGCACCGCGCTGAGCAGGAAGAACTTGCGCGTTTCCCACTTGGCGAGGATCAGCGAGCCCGTCAGGCAACCGACGGTCCTGAACATGAAGTACACGCTGGTCGCCAGCGCTGCATCCGCGAGGGGAACCCCGATGCGTTCCATCATGATCTTGGGTGCGCAGGTGTTTACGCCCACGTCCACGCCCACGTGGCAGATGATGCCGAGGAACAGCAGGATGACGACCGGGTCACCCAGCAGTTTGAGACAGTCCAGGATGGTGGATGTCTTCTCGGTCTCCGGCTGGTTCTCTTCTATCTTGTCGAAGGCGAACAGCACGGCGGTCAGTACAGCCATTGCCAGGAATACCCAGTACAGAATCATCCAGTTGTTGTATTTCACGGCGAACCAGCTGGCCAGGATCGGTGCGATGAATGAAGCGATGGCCTTGACGAACTGACCGAACGTAAGGGAACTGGCCAGGTTGTCGCCGGAGACAACACATCCAAGCAGCGGGTTGAGGGATACCTGCATGAGCGTGTTCCCGATTCCGAGGAAGCAGAAGGAAACCAGCATGAGCGGGTAGGAGTACTTGAACAGGGGAATGACGAGGGCAATCGCCGTAACGATGACGCTCAGCAGTACCGTTTTCTTCTTCCCGATCCTGTTCATCAGCAGGCTGGTGGGGACAGAAAGCAGAAAGAACCAGAAAAAGACCATCGACGGCAGGAAATTGGACATCGTGTCTGACAGGGCGAAATCTGCTTTTACATAATTTGTCGCCGTTCCGACCATGTCCACGAATCCCATGGTGAAAAACGTGGCCATGATGGGAATCAGCACTTTCAGTTTGTTGTTTTCTGTTGCCATTAATACGGTGTAGTGGTTAAACTTAAAGGTTTCCAAGTGGCTTCGGCCCTCTTTGATTCCGGAACCGTCGCTCCTGTTAGCGCAAATATATTGGACTTGAGTCGCAAGTATTTTCACTATTTTCTTAAATACTTGCAACATTAATTTAAATATTTTAATAATCGGCCGAGTAAAATAAAATAGACAATCGTGAAAGTTGAGATCTAGCCGAAAAGATATCTTTGCCTTGACACGAATCTGACCATTATTATTCAAAACACTTGTATATGAAGAGAATCCTTTTGTCCCTGATTCTGCTTTCCCTGGCAGGGGGCATGTTGTCCGCCCAGCAGCGCAGGCGGAATCCTGAATTCGACAGGTTCAATCCTTCCTATCATTTCTATCCTTCCGGTGATCCGACGGGCCTCTTCTATGAAGACGGATACTATTATAATGGGTGGGGCCGGTACTACAGCACCGACCTTGTCCATTGGTCACCGACGGAAGCGACGAAGAAATCGAATGAGATCCGTGCGAAACTGATGGATCCAAACTTGTCCGACGAGGCCCGGCAGGAGCTTCTGCGCTCCATGCGGAGAGGCGGACTAGGCGGTTCCGGTACCATTGTTGTGGATACGAAGAATGTCGCAGGTTATGGAAAGGACGCGTGGCTTGCCTATTATCATAATGAGTTGCAGCCCTTCCGGACCCAGGTGATCGGCGTGTCGTACAGCCTTGACAAGGGTGCCACCTGGACCCGTGACCAGGATCGTTACCCCATCCTGAACATCGATTCCCGCGAGTTCCGCGATCCGAAGATCTTCTGGCACGAGCCTACCCAGCGCTGGATCATGGCCATCGGCTGGGCCGATGCCCCGAAGATCCGGTTCTACTATTCCCACAATCTCCTTGACTGGACCTACATGAGCGATTTCGGCCCGTGGGGTGCCACCAACGGTGTCTGGGAGTGCACCGATTTCTTCCCGCTTCCGGTGGACGGGAATCCGAACAACGTGAAATGGGTCATCGCCCTGAGCGTCCAGCCCTATACCGGTCAGTACTTCGTGGGTGATTTCGATGGCGAGAGGTTCGTCCTTGACCCGGAGTATGCCCATGTCCTGGATGTCGATCCGCTGCCCAAGGGGGAAGTCCTTTTTGACTTTGAGCATGGCATCGACGAATGGGAGATGGAAGGTACGGCCTTCTATGAGTCCCCGACGGACGTTCCCCTCTATCGGCAGGGTGCCGTGATGGGCCGTGTCGGGAGATATTATGTGAACAGCTATCACAATGAGGGAAAGAGCGAAGGTCGGATCACCTCGCCCGAATTCTTCATCACCCGGGATTACATCAATTTCAAGATCGGCGGTGCCTACGCCCCCGGGCTCAACTGTGTCGACCTCCTTGTCGACGGAAAGGTGGTCAGGACCGAGACCGGCCGGAATGCCGGCAGTCTGGAATGGACCGGCTGGGATGTTTCCGAATTCCGCGGCAAGAAAGCCCGGATCCGGATTGTATCGGTCAAGGAAGATCAAAAGGTCTACACGAATGTCACTTTCGGTCCCTCTGTCTATGTGGACCAGATCATGCTCTGTGACGAGCTGAAAACGCGCGAGCCGGAACATGCCTTCTGGTTCGACTATGGACAGGATTTCTATGCTGTCCGCTCCTGGGCTACGTATGCCCCCGGTGAAAACCGGCGGGTGTGGACCGCCTGGATGGGCAGCTGGCGCTATAACAGTCTCGAGCCGTTAAGCGGTATTCAGAGCGTTCCCCGTGAAGTCCGCCTGAAGAATTTCCCGGAGGGTGTCCGCATGGTCCAGCTTCCGCTGGAAGAATTGAAGTCGCTTCGTGGAAAGGGGCAGTTCTTCAGTGCTGTCACGTTCGAAGGCGCCTGGACCCCCAAGAAGTTCAAGCCGGCGAACAATGTCTATGAAATGGTGGTCGAGTTTGAAAACATCGATGCAGAGTCCTTCGGTGTCCGCCTTTGCATGGGTGGTTCCGAAAAGACCACTGTCGGATATGATGTCGCTGCAGAGGAACTGTATTTCGACCGGCGGTTCAGCGGACTGAACAGTTTCGTGGATTTTCATCCGGCCGTGTTCAAAGGCCCGATGAAGAACCGGGACAACAAGGTCAAGATCCATCTTTTCGTAGACAACTGCTCGGTCGAAGTTTTCGGAAATGACGGAGAGACTTGCATTTCGAACAAGATCTATCCGTCCAAGGAGAGCACCGGCGTAGAATTCTTCTCTGCCGGAGGCAAGGTCACTGTAAAGTCGGTGTCGTTCTACCCGATTACCGGCTCGGTCATGTAGTGGTGAATGGTTGGTTGTTAGGTAGCGAGGCCGGCTCATCATTGAGTCGGCCTCGCTATTGTCACAAGGGATTGTTTCACCAGCCTTTTTTGATGTTCTCCGCCATCTCGTGCGCAAGCCGGGCCCGCGCTTCGACGCTGTACCAGGCGATATGGGGGGAGAGGAGGATGCGCTCGGGGTGCTTCGCCTGTAAGTAGGGATGGTCCAGGGGGATGGGTTCCTTCTGATACACGTCGATACCGATGCCTGCGATCTTCCCTTCGTCGACTGCGCGGACGAGGTCGGCTTCCACGGCGATGCCGCCGCGGCCGGTGTTGACGATAAAGGCTGTCGGTTTCATCTTACAAAGCCCTTCATAGTCGATGAGCCCTGCCGTCCGTTCGTTGTAAGGCGCATGGATGCTGATGACGTCGGACTCTTTCAGGAGTTCCTCCAGGGAAACGCAGGGATAGTCCTTGCAGTGCCCGGTGCCGGAGGTGGAGTAGTAGATGACTTTCATCCCGAAAGCCGTGCCGATGGAGGCGACCTTCTGGCCGATGGCGCCCATCCCCACGATTCCGAGGGTTTTCCCCGCGATCTCCGTAAAGGGATGGTCTGCATCGACGTGGATGCTTCCCGCGCTGTAGCGGCCGTCCCGCGCATACGCATTATAATGGAACGCCCGGCCGGCGAGGTTGAGGATGTGCATCCAGGCAGTCTGGGCGACGGAATCCGTGGAATAGCCGGCGACGTTCCGGACGATAACGCCCCGCTCGTCGCACAGCTTCGTGTCGATGTTGTTGATGCCGGTCCCCGCCTCGCAGATGAGCCGCACTTTCGGACAGGCGTCCAGAAATGCTTGGTTGACAATCACTTTGTTCAGGAGAACGACATCGGCATCCGCCGCGCGGACGCGGGCTTCTTCCGCCGAGGAGGAAGGGTAGCAGGTGAATTCGCCCAGCGCGGCGATTTCGGCCATGGAGGCATCGCCCATCGTGGCGGCGTCCAGAAAAACGATTTTCATATCCGTATTGTTATGCGTACAAATTTAGAATATAATTTGTATATTTGAAAAATGAACCGCATGTTGATGGATACGAAACAGGCATATTTTTCCCTGGTTCAGGAACTGAAGAAGCAGCTGGATGCCGAGATGCCCCTGGCCAAGGAGGCCGACGACACCCTGGTCGCCAAGCAGCTTCTTTCGGCTCCCGACGAAGCAGCAGCCCTGTTCGAGGTTCCCATTGACGGGTATGTGGACCGGATCGCGAAGGAGGTGGAAGAGGAAGCCTTCAATGCCGGGAAATACATGGTCTCCCTGTACCAGGCCGACGATGAAGCCGCCCTCTGCGACGCCATCGCCGACCTCGCTTTCGCCCAGATCCAGCGGAAGCCCGTCGTCAAGAAGGCCAAGCCGGCAGGGGAGTATGAGAATGCCGTCGCTTTTGCCCTGGGGCTGTACACCTGCTTCGTCATCCTGCACAGCGGCTTCAAGGCGGAAGACTTCACCCGTCTGCACAAGCGTGCCGTGTACAACTTCTATCTGAACCACAGCTCCCGGCAGATCCGCCGGCTCTACGACCTCGGCTGGGAGGGTAAATATGCCCCCCGGTCGATTTTTTATTAGCTCAGTTGGTAGAGCGATAGGTTCGCAATCTATAGGTCAGGGGTTCGAATCCCCTATGCTCCACGAGGGAAAGGAATTCAGCTGGTCGCGTAGCGATCGGCTGTTTTCGTTTGATGGCGGTGACCGAGCTCGCTCGGGCAACGTCATCAAGCGGAAACAGCCGTAGGCCCCTCTGGGGCCGCAGCTGAATTCCGTTTCCTCGTACGGACCCCGCCGGAGGCGCAGGGGATGCCGCCGAAGGCGGAATCCCCGACTGGGGGCGACCCCCAGACCCCCGCCATTGTCATCCAGCGCTCGCTCTTCGTGCTCGCGAAGGCGCTGGAGGCGTATAACGTGAGGTAGGGGGGGGCGTCATGCCCGACCTGATCGGGCATCTCTTGTCATTTCAAGCGAAGTCGAGAAATCTACTGTTCAGAGCGGCGGTGCATGAAAAGCGAGAGCGGGGCGAAGGGCAATGGAGGGGCCTGGGAAGGGGATCAGTCCGCTTTCGGCCCTTTTGGAAAGGGCCCTAAAGCGGCCCCACCCCTCCCTCACGCCCCCAGAGCCACATCCCTCCGCGCTCGCTTTTCACACCAAGGAAGCAAATCCGGAATCTGCGGAGCCGACAGGACTCTTTGCGCCGGTGAGCTTCAATGAAACACCGCCTCGATGAGGGCCGGGGGAAGGTGGGTAGCACGGGCGAGCTGCTTGCGGGAGAGGGTGCGGCGGTCCTGCCAGAGGAGGCTGGCGATGTGAAGACGGTCGGGCTCGGAGAGTTTGGTGATGGGCAGATGGAAGAGGCGCTGGCTTTCCGCATTGGCGTCGGCACGGAGCTGCTTGTCGGCCCGGATCTCGAGGAAAGGGCGGGCGCACTGCGCGTCTTGCTCAATGATGTCCTTCTTGCGGACGAAGAGGTAGGAGAGGTAGCGTCGCGGGGACTGGAATAGTTTGTAGACCTCGTCCAGGTCGATGTAGCAGCGGGGGAGCAGCATGCCGTCGGCATCGACCTCCCAGTCCGGGGGAAGGTCGATGCGGGTGTGGAATAGGGCACGTCGCTCGTCCAGTGTCATATCGCCGACCCGCTTCGCCGCGATGGCGGTGTCTTCTTGGTAGAAAAGGCGGCCCACGCCCCAGCGGTAGTTCTCCGGAAGCAGCGGGTCGCCGGCATCCAGAGGATTCCGGAACACATAGATGATCTTCCGCATCAACTCCTGGTCATCGGGGAGCGGGTCCGCCTTGATCCAGATACCCTCCTTGACCAGTTCAGGCCGATGCGTCTGGCGGAAATACCGCGTGAGCAGGCGCTTCATCTCGGCGACGAACCGGTGGATGTTTTCGGGGTCCCCTTTCCCGACCAGATGGAAATGGGTGTCCATGACCACGTCGCAGTACACGCGGATGTGGTACTTGAAGGCCAATACGGCAATCAGATTCCTTCCATAGACCTTGTCCTCGTCGCGCTCGAACAGCACAGACACCCGGGTCCCATCGGAATAAATGTGGTAGCAGTCCTCGACGGGATGCTTTTCCCACGGCACATAGTTCTCCATCACACACATTCATTTTTGCAAAGATGGGCATTTTTCGGGACTTTATCCGTTTTTAAACGTTTAAGTTTGTTTTTGCTGATAATCAGTGACTTAGGTGTTGTTTTAATCGCGAAATCTGCCGGATTTTGCGTGAAAAGCCCCGTCGCCCCGTCGCCCCGGCCCTTCGCCGGGCCCTGAACCGCCTGGGCCTCCGTGGGGTGGGTCGTGGCGGGACCTGTACGGGCAGAGGGGCGGTGCAAGAAAAGCGAGAGCGGGTGCGGAAAACGAGAGCGTGCGTGAAAAGCGAGCGCGGGTGCGGAAAACGAGAGCGTGCGTGAAAAGCGAGCGCGGGGCGAAGGGCACTGGATGGGCCTGGGAAGGGGATAAGCCTGCTTTCGGCCCTTTTGGAAAGGGCCCTAAAGCGGTCCCAACCCCTCCTCACGCCCCCCAGAGCTACATCCGTCCGCGCTCGCTTTTCATAATCCCGTAGATTCTCACGTCGGGCTTCGCCCTCCTCAGAATGACAAGAGTCTTGCGATTACGCTGTAAGTTATGAAATGATTCCGGAAACCGCAAACGGAATTCCGGGTATGGATTCCAGGTGCCGGGAAGTCGGGCCCGGGAGTCCGGGTGGTCGAATAAAGGCTGTTGAAATGGCGGAGTGTTGGAGTCTTCTTCGAAATACAATTGAAGATAAGGCGACTCGTGCAAATTTGCCAAATAATATGCGTATATTTGTACACTTAGTTCACGCGTGCGTGCGTAGCCCCGGACTTAAGTTGTTTTCCTGGATAGGAAAGGTCAATTCGGGCATTTTCTCCGTTGATATAACAATCGGCGGGGGAATGGAAGAATTAGCTATGACTCAGCTCATAGATGAATGTGATATCGGGATATTAATATGGGTGTTTACGAGGAAGAAATTGTCCCTGTAAAGATTGCGAATCTTGCAGAGTATGTGTCCGAAAGAAAGAGAGTCTCTTTGGATGAAGCTCTTGTGTATGTATATTCGAACCCGATGTACGAGAGCCTTTACGACGAGGGAGCCAAATGGTGGTATCTGAGTACTCCCGACCTTTATGAAGAGTTCGAGCGGGAGCGGAGGTTGGCAGAAAAGGAAGTGTCGTTACAGGCATTTCGTTTCTTGACATATACGTTGGAGAAGTATGCGATCTCAAAACGGATCGGCGGCTTGCAGGCTTTGGCTATTTTCAAAGAGTGTGGGGCGGATCAGTTTCTGCTGAATCATTATGACCTCCTCCACACCCAGGGAACAGGGTATGTGTTGGATGAGGTGCAACGCTATATCGATCGGAGGAAAAAGAGATGAAACTGTATCATGGGTCAACGGTAGCAGTGAGGAAACCCTCCCTCAGGCCGGGACGTCAGAATGCCGATTTCGGAAAAGGGTTTTATACGACCAGTAACCCTGAACAGGCGGAACGCTGGGCCCATATCAAACAAGAACGCGAAGGGGCCCCGCGTGCCGTCGTCAGCGTTTATGAATTCGACGAGACTCTTCTTGACAGCCCCGATTGGAACATCCGACAGTTCACCGGCGCAGATGAGGCCTGGTTGTACTTCGTGACAGACTGCCGTAAATCTCGAGGCCATGACTATGACCTTGTTCTTGGCCCTGTAGCAAACGATAAAGTCTTCACAACCGTCAACCTCTTCGAGAGTGGAGTCTTGTCCGCCGAGGCTGCCATCCTCCAGTTGAAGGCCTATAAGACTTATGACCAGATGTCATTTCATACTGATAGAACGATAGGAACGCTCCGGTTTGTGGAAGCGTATGAGGTTTGAGCATCATAAGTCTATACTTTTTCTTTAAAACCTATGACTCAACTCACAGATAAAGAACGGACTGCCCAGATGAACGACATGCGTTCCTTCGATGTGCAAATGCCTTGCGTAGGCATTTTCTGGTACGATCCGGCCAATCGCAGTTTCTTTGGCGTGCGGAAGAAGGAGATCACTCCGGTGATGGTCGAGGAGGCGGCGAAGAAGGGGAGCCCCTTTATCAGTTATCCGGAGATGCAAGTGGAGTTGAGTGTCGAGGATTCCCGCCTGCCCGGCCGTGTGGTATGGTCGGTAGACAAGTTCAACGTTCTCGTGGGGAAATGGGCCGAGCCCATCCAGGAGGAACTTACGGAAATGCTGGAGAAGGAATTCTCGTTGCCGTTCTTTGAGTTCGTTTACGGACATTGGGATTTTGGAATTACATGGAAAGTGGGATGATGACGTGGCATCGAACTATGAATCAATGAATACGAAAGACTTAATATGAATCAATTGTAGGTTACGGCCTGATAGTTTTTATAACCTTACATTTTTAAGATGCAAACTGTTTATTTAGAGGATGTTTATTGCGACTCTGGTGTACCAAAGTATACATTTGTTACTCCCAATGAGTATACAAGAACAAAAGTTTCTTTGCGTACAAAAGGGAGGGGAGTTGTAGTTGAAGGCCCATCCGGGATCGGAAAAACCACTTGCATCAAGAGGATTCTTGAAGAATTAGAATTACCGGCAAGAACCTTTTCAGCACGGGTCCCTAAGGATATTGAGGAAATAGCTACTGTTCTTGATAATCCCGATAATGCTGGTGTTATTATTGTCGATGATTTTCATCTTCTAGATGATGAGATGAAGAAGGCATTTTCTAATCTATTGAAGGTATTAGCAGATGAATCTCGCGAAGATATCAAACTGGTATTAATTGGAATTAATCGTGCAGGAGAGTGTCTGGTTCAACTTGCACCAGATTTGAACAACCGTATAGATACAATTCGTTTCGAAAAGAATCCTAAGGATAAAATCTTAGAGCTTATTTCAAAAGGAGAAAAGGTATTAAATGTATCTATTTCGAGTAAAGAGCAGATAGCAGAAAGATCGTTTGGAAGTTTTCAAATTGCTCAGATGTTGTGTAAGGCTGTTTGCGTCGCTCAAGACATTATTGAGAGCCAAACGGAATTAACAACAATTGATGTTCCTTTTGAAAGTGTTGTGGCAAACCAGATGCAGGAGTTGTCACGGGTGTTTTCTCCAATTGCAAAGTTATTTGCTGCAGGCAATAGAAATAGAAGAAATGGCCATGCTCCATATTTGATGTTGATGCGATGGCTTTCTGAAACCGAGAATGGGTCCCTTCAGATGGATGAGGTCTATATGAGTCATCCAAAGTTTAAAGCAAGTATTAGTCAGATTGCCGACAAGGGGTATATTACCCAATTAATCGAGAAGAATGACAGTGTTGCAAAAGTTCTTTATTATGAGCCTGGTGCAAAGTTACTCGTAGTCGAGGACCCAAAGTTTATTTTTTTTATTAAGAACATAGATTGGGAAAAGTTTGCAAAGGAAATGGGTTTTAATCAAGTTCAAACAGACACCCAATACGATTTTGCATTATCATTCTCAGGCGAAAAAAGAGTTTACGCTCAGAAACTGTTTGATTATCTTTCTGAAAATGAACTCAGTGTGTTTTATGATAAGGATCTTGCAGCAGATATTTGGGGAAAGGATTTAGAAGATTATTTCACTCCAATATATGAATCGGAGGCAAGATATGTGATTGCCATGATTGATGCCTCTTATCCGAAGAAAGTATGGGCTGTTTTTGAATCTGAGAAGTATAAAAAGAGGCGCGGAGATGAATCAGTTTTACCTATCCTTTTTGAGGATTTCATACCATCTCCTCTTGATTCTCTCTATTCAAAAGGTTTTGAGAGGATTGATTCGACAGATCCGGATATTGATGGACAGGTAGCTCGTGTCGGTGAGATGTTGATCAAAAAGATTAGTTTGAGTTAGTCTCTTATAATAGGTGTTCGATAGTTAGAAGTGAGATTTTGAGTGCAGTTTTTAATAAACAGTATTATGGATGATAAGTTTGCTGAATGCGATAGGCATTATATTTCCCTTTTACAGGAGAACATTAATAGAATGGCAAGTAATAGCGCTAACTGCAAGACATGGTTGATAACCCTAGTCGCAGCAATAACAGCTTTACAATTAGCCAAGAACGATCTGAGATCTATACTATGGGTAGCTTTGGGTTTGATCGTTCTTTTCTATGTATTAGATTGCTATTATCTTAGTTTGGAACGGAAGTTCATTGTGTTAGAGAGAGACTTTATATCCATAGTTAAGGCTAAAACACATGAGGATGGTTCTTCATTAACAGATGGTTTGTATTCTTTTGATTTAGATTCTGTCGTTGATAAAAATGCAAAGTTTTGGGTGGCTCTAGGTTCTTGGTCAACATGGCCTTTTTATTTGGCTCTGTTTCTAACTTGCTTTGGGATTTGTATTTGGCCACAATTGTTTAGTTAGAAGACTTAGTCTATGGGACACAATATTTTTGTTTCGTACAAGTACAAAGATGTAAACGTACGTCCACTTCCTAATATTTTGCCATATACATGGGGACGAGATTATGTTGATGTACTAGAGAAATTATTGCCTGATAATGGTCATGTTTATTGTGGAGAACAAGGTGATGACGATTTATCTGGAAAGTCTGATGATTATATCTATAGTCACCTGAAGAAAATGATATGGCCAACGACTTGTACCATAGTATTGATATCTGCTGGAATGAAGAATCCAAACAGCTACGACAGAAGTCAGTGGATACCGTGGGAAATCTATTATTCCATTTTGGAAGTGCCTACTGATAAGGGGACCAGCCATAGGAATGGAGTAATAGGTGTTGTTATCCCAGATAAAACAGGGAGCTATGATTATGCTATTAGCCATGGAACCTGTTGTGGTTCCCCATGCCGGATAATACACAAAGACTGGATGTTTAATATCCTGAAAATGAATATGTTTAATAGGAAGCAGTCAAATACTTACAAGTGCGAAAATGGCGATTTAATATGGCGTGGTGAGTGTAGTTACATCTCATTAGTGAAATGGGATGATTTCATTGCTAATATCAACTTCTATATAGAAAAGGCGGAAGAGAAAAAGGATCATTGGGATGAATACGATTTACATGTAAGTGTTAACGCATAAGCATCATATTATGGATGGGTCAGATGTGTCTGAATAGTTACATTTGTTTTGTTTAGAGCATAATCGAGCATATGATTAATCTGAATAGACTTCATTTGGAGAATTTCAAATGCTTCCTTGATTCAAGTATTGATTTCGGGAAGATTACCTTGTTGACTGGAGCTAATAGTTCTGGAAAGAGTTCGTTTATGAATTCTTTTTTAGGTGTTTTACAGTCAAAAGGATTTCCTTTTTCTTATTCGACAAATGGTTCTTATCTTGATATGGGCGATTATGTCGAGATGGTTCTTAATCATGACTCTTCTAAGGATATAGTAATTGGTTTTCAGGTACAGGAAGGGAATCGACTCTTTGAGATTAACTTGAAAATGTCCAAGAGTGATGACAGTTCGATGCCGAAAGTGGTTGGTTTTACTTGTAACAGTGATTATTTTTCCTTTGACATCAATGGTGATTTAAATGGTGGACATTTTCGTTACAGTTTAGATTATTCTCCATCCAAAAACCCGAATTCTTTAGTAAGTGATGAAGAAAGGCGTAAAAGCATTATTTCTAAGCTTTTAAAAGATGGCTCTGTCAATAAAGATGAATCCGATGAACTTATTTCGTACTTAATAGAGCTTGGAAAAGAATTACATATCCATGATGATCAGTTCGATATTCATTCTCAAGACACTGCAAAAGATGGTCGTACCAAAGTCCTTTTTCAAGTAATTGCTGAAGTAACATTTGCATTGAGGCACTTGAATGACAATTTTAACTATGTTGCGTCATATAGAACTCCCCCCGGTCGCACTTATTTAGAGCGGCACATCGAGAAGAAGTTAGGCCCTTTTGGTGATGGATTTGTCGATCTCCTCCTTAGTTGGATTAAAACTGATAAGGATAAGTTCGATCGTGTGATAGCAACTCTTCGAAAACTGGGAATACTAAATGATATCAAGATTGATCAGATGCTAGGTGGTAGTTTTAATGTCCTCATTAAAACCTCGAAATCTGGGCCTTTCAGTTCATTATATGATGTAGGCTTTGGTGTTTCGCAAATTTTGCCCATTGTGATTGCCGATATGGAGTTGGGTGATCAATCTACTCTTTATGCTGCTCAACCGGAACTACATTTACATCCCTCAGTTCAGGCAGATTTTGCATCTTATTTGATGCAACAGGTGGCTTCTTGTTCAAAGCGGTATATAATAGAGACACATAGTGAATATCTTCTAAATCGCATCAGACTAGGGATTGTAAAGGGAATAATCTCAGAAGATGATGTCAAAGTTTACTATTTACAGATGGTAAATGGGAAGAGTACAATTTCCCCTCTAAGTTTCACGAAGAATGGGCAGATTCTTGGGGCACCAGATGATTTCTTTAAAACTTACATGATGGATGTGATGAATATAGCAATTGAGGCGATGGAATGAAAAAGGATATTTTCATAGATACCAATATTGCTTGTCGGTTTTCTAATCCGATGGATCAGGAATTGATAAAGCTTCTCAATTGGCTGATTAATACGCGTCAAGAGGGTGATGCTGCGTATTTGGTGGTTTCTCAGAAGCTTTTAAATGAGTATTATTCTTCTTGTAGAGGTGCTAAGTCGGATACTTCTATTCCGGTTCTTATTGATTCGCTTTTGAAGGACGGAAGGCTTATTAAGATTACTAAAGCCCAAATCGAGGCTTTTCAGGAGGAGTATTATACGAAGGCGATTGTTAAAAGGCTGCGTGCTAATAATGAGGATCGAAATCATATTCCAGTTGTGCTTCTTTCGGATAGGAAATATGCATTGACTAACGATCAGAATTTTGCATATGACCTTGAGCATTTTCCTGGGTTTAGCGTCCAGGTTTCTAGCAGACCGGAGGAGATTCCATATAGCTCATAGTATAATGGATGAGTCTAGCAGGCTCATTATTATAGATTGTAAAATAGAGAAAAAAATTATGATCGATTTTCACTTGTGGTAGAAACAGATAGTTCTTCTCTTAAAGACTCTTACATTCTATGCCCACCCGCGTCAACACCCAACGCATCGCCAAAAACACCCTGCTTCTGTACGGGCGGATGCTGCTGATCATGGCAGTGTCGCTGTATGCCAGCCGGGTTGTGCTCAATACGCTCGGGGTGGAGGGTTTTGGCTTCTACCATGTCCTGGGCGGCATTTTGCCGATGCTCGCTTTCCTCAATGGGCCGATGGTGACTTCCACGCAAAGGGATCTGACAACTGAACAGGAAAAAGGCAATCGAGAGAGCCTCAAGGTCAACTTGACTGCCGATCAACGTATCTAA
>CACYWN010000029.1 GCA_902778105.1 uncultured Bacteroidia bacterium | reverse complement strand
GTATGTGTACGACGGTAAGATGCACCCGGTGGACTCCAAGGAAATCGCCTTCATCATCGCCGGCCGCAACGCCTTCAAGGAGGCCTTCAAGAACGCCGGCCCGAAGATCCTCGAGCCTATCTACAACGTGGACATCATCACCCCGAGCGAGTATGTGGGTCCTTGCATGAGCGACCTCAACACCCGTCGCGGCATGATCATGAACCAGGACATGGACAAGGGCATGACCATCCTTCACGCCCGCGTTCCGCTCGCTGAGCTGTACCGCTACTCCACCGTCCTGAGCTCCCTCACCGGTGGTTCCGCGACCTTCCAGATGAAGTTCGCCGAGTACGTCCAGGTCCCTGCCGACGTCCAGACGAAGCTCATCGCCGAGTACGCTGCCCAGGAGCAGGAAGAGGACTAATCCCTTTTTCCGCCATGAAAGATGGAGCCAGCCCGCAGCCGGGTTGGCTCCATTTTTTTTGGTACTGAGGTCCGGGCAGGGGGACATCCCCAAACCTGTGGCCACCCTCGGCTGCATAAGAGGGAGGGGCCCGAAGACGGCGGAAGCCGGCTTTGGGAAGGGTCGCGGAGCGACGGTTTGGGGATGTCCCCCTTTCCCTGCCTACAGGTTGAACAGGACACCGATAAGGATGTCGCGGGCTTCGAGGCGGGCGGCCCAGCGGGAAGTGGGATTGCCGTTGCCATAGTCCGTGCGGGTCCAGCCGAAGAAACCGATCCGGGTGGAGAGGGTGACGTTGCCGATCGGGATATAGACACCCGGTCTCAGGCCCAGCTGGAAGGATTTGATGAGCGGGTCATAGTTCCGCCGGCGGGTGAAGCGGGCGGAGAAGAAGGTGTCGGCGGACAGGCCGAAGCCTTGATAAATGGGAAGATAGCCTCTCAGGTGCGGGATGAGACCCATCGTAAAGTCGGAGGGGCTGGCGTAGTTGTTCCAGTCGAATCCGGCTGCGAGGCCCAGATAGAGGTTGTTCGCGATCCGCGTTCCCACTTCCGGATATACGACGACGCTGGCGCCGGAGGAACTGGCGCCAAGCGAGATGTCGCCGCCGACGTAATACTTGCTCTGGGCGCCGGCCGTAAGGGTGCCGAGGAGTGCCACTGCGAGGAGAAGCCACTTTTTCATATTCGCAAAGATAGGCCATCTGCCGGATTTTGCAAAAAAGATTCGTATCTTCGTGAGCGAAGCGGTTCCCGGATGTCACCTGGTGCAGGCCTGCGGATGCCGTTTTTGCAAATGACTGAAAGTAAGTCTGTTACAAATCATCGTTCCGCAAACCTCTTCTTTATTTACGTGGCCTGCGGATTGACTTGATGGATATCGTTGATTATGAGGTGTTTACAAAAGGCGATTCTCCAGGCCTCCGTGGCGGGACTGATTCTCGCGATGCTGGCGGGCTGCACCGGCGTCCGGGAAGTGCATTTTCTCACGAATAGAGCGTACCGCGAACAGGTACAACGGGATTACGACGCCCGGAAAGCGGCGAACGGCGGGGCGCTTGCGCCGTTCATGGATGATGGCGATGCCACCCTTGCCGAGCAGGAGGCGCTGAGGTTCCTGTATGCCTACATGCCCCTTGCGGACGTGGTGGACTACCCCGCGCAGTATTATCTGGACCAGGTGCGGGCGTCGTTCCGCATCCGGGAAGAGATGGGGTGGAAGGTGCCGGAGCGGGAATTCAGGCACTTCGTGCTGCCTGTCCGTGTCAACAATGAGAATCTGGACACCTCCCGCGTGGTGTTCTACCGGGAGCTGAAGCCCCGTGTGCAGGGCCTGTCGATGGCGGAAGCCATCCTGGAAGTGAACCACTGGTGTCACGAGAAGATGACCTACCAGCCCTCCGACGCGCGGACGAGTTCACCGCTCGCCTCGGTGCGGAATGCGCTGGGGCGATGCGGGGAGGAATCGACCTTCTGCGTAGCCGCACTGCGGTCCGTGGGCATTCCCGCCCGGCAGGTGTATACCCCGCGCTGGGCGCATACCGACGACAATCATGCCTGGGTGGAAGCCTGGGCCGACGGACAGTGGCATTTCATCGGCGCCTGCGAGCCCGAGCCGGTGCTGGACCTGGGCTGGTTCAATGCCCCCGCCTCCCGCGCGATGCTCATGCATACCAAGGTCTTCGGCCGCTACGACGGTCCGGAGGAGGTCGTGCTGGAGAGCCCGAATTACACGGAGGTGAACCTCATCGACCATTATGCCACCACCGCCCGGGCGGATTTCCGGGTGGTCGATGGCGAAGGGAAGCCCGTGGAGGGCGCCCGCGTGGACTTCTGCATCTACAATTACGCGGAATTCTACCCGGCCGTGTCCAAGTATACGGACGCCGACGGCCGCACCTTCCTCTCCTCCGGTCTCGGGGACCTTCTCATCTGGGCCTCCAAGGACGGGGCCTATGGCTACGCAAAATGCTCTTTCGGAAAGGATACGGAAGTGACGGTCGTCCTGGACCGGTCCCTGAGCCTGTCGGAGGGGTCCCTGAGCCTGTCGGAGGGGTCCCTAAGCTTGTCGGAGGGGTCCCTGAGCCTGTCGAAGGGCAGGTCCGATACGGATTCCCTCGACATCGTTCCGCCGCCTGAAAACGTGAAGATGCCGGCCGTGACGCCGGAGCAGCGGGCGGAGAACGACCGCCGGTTCGCCTACGAGGACTCCCTCCGGCGTGCCTATGAGGCCACGTTCCCGACACACGACGAGGCCCTGGCCTTCGTGAAAGAGCATGGCTACGGCCATCACATGGCGACGCCCATCGAGTGGTCCCGCGGCAATTGGCGCACCATCGAGGCCTTCATGGCCCAGGCCGAGGACCATGAGCTCGTGGAGACCCTGTTCCTGTCCCTGAGCCGGAAGGACTTCCACGACATCACCCTGGAAAACCTCATGGACAGTTACGACGACCGGGATGCGGTCATCGGCCCCCGGGTGGAAAACGAGTTCCTGAGCCCGTACAAGGCCTTTTTCAAGGGGTATCTCACACCGGACCAGCGGCAGTATGTGTCCGATCCCCAGAAGCTGGTGCAGGTCGTCCGCCAGTACCTGATCGTGATCGACGATCCCAAGGCCTGGGACATTCCGATGTCTCCGATCGGTGTCGCGAAGAGCCGGCTGGCCACCCCGCGTTCCCGGGGCATCGCCTTTGTGGCCCTGGCCCGGACGCTGGGCATCGATGCGCGGAAGAACCCCGTGAACGGCAAGATCCAGTACCGCCAGGACGGCGGCGACTGGCTGGACGTGGACTTTGACGGCGCCGGCCCGGCCGCGGCCGCCCCGAAGGGCACGCTCAAGCTCACCTACACCCCGAACAGAATCGTGGACAACCCCAAGTATTACAGCCATTTCTCCCTTTCCAGGATCGAGAACGGCCGTCCCCACCTGCTGGAGTTCGACGAAGGCGACGTGGACATGGGCGGCGGTGTGGACTGGGCCCATGTGTTCCGCGAGGGTTTCCCGATGGAGGAGGGGCGTTACATGCTCGTCTCTGGCAACCGCCTCTCCAATGGTGCCGTTCCCGTTTCGGTCGTTTTCTTTGACGTCACGGCCGGAAGGGAGACCGTCGTCGACCTGGTCCTCCGCTCCGGCGGGGAGGGTGTCCCGGTGATCGGCTCCTTTGATGCGGAAACCCGGATCCGCCCCGTCGCCACGACCCTGACCGAGGACGGGGACGTGTTGGAGACTTCTCCGCGCGCCCCTTCGGGTCTTGGTCGAAGTGACAATTCTGTCATTCCGAGCGAAACGGAGGAATCTGCGAGCCTCCTTTCCGTCTGCGGCCGCGGCTACTACGCCCTCGCCCTCCTCGAGCCCGGCAAGGAACCCACGAACCACGTCCTCCGCGACCTCGCGGCCGCCCGGACGCAGCTCGAGGCCTGGGGCCGTCCGATTGTCCTGGTTTGCTCTGCGGAATCGGCCCTGCACCGTCTTCAGGTAGAGATGTCCGAGGGCCGCTACGGTACCCTGCCCGGCACCATCGTCCTGGGCTTGGACAAGGACGGCGCCGTTCAGAAGGGGATCGAGAAAGGCATGAAAGCGGGCCCGGAGAGTGCTGCAGGCCAGCCTTCCCGCTTACCGCTGGTCATCCTGGCGGATTCCTTTGGCCGCGTCTTCTTCTTCTCCGAAGGCTATACCATCGGCCTGGGCGAACAGCTCGCGGGAACGGTCGCGAAGCTTAAATAAGAAGCGTATCCGGCCTCAGCTTGGGTACGAAGTGAACCCCGTCCTTTCGGTAGTACCGAAGGTCGGGATTTTCTCCTCCCGCCGGGAGGAGGTAGATGCTCTCGGCTGGTTTGCCGATGGCGATGACGGCGATGGGATCCAGCGGGAGCGCCAGGCTTTCCCGGATGGCCTGCTTCCGGAAAAAATGCCGCCGAGGCCCATCTCCACGGCCTTCAGGAGGAGGCTTTGTCCGGCGAAACCCAGGTCGATGTCGACCACCTTGTCTTCCGGAACGCTGCTGCAGATGACGAGGAAGGCGAGGGGCTCGGTGCCCGGCTTGGGAAGATGCTCTTCCGGCAGGGCTGCGCCGCGATGGCGGAGCGCCTGGGCATCAGCCTGCTCGGGCAGATTCCCCTCGTGCAGTCCATCCGCGAAGCCGGCGACAACGGCGAACCCGTCGCCCTGGGCACAAGGCCTGACATCCTCGCGTTCCTGGAACTCGCGCAGAAGCTGGTGGATGCGGTGAATAAATAGTAGCTTGTTGCGGCTAACCTGCTGAACTGCAGGTGCTTAAATGGTGGTGCCCTGTGCGTTTCGACACAAGGCACCATCCTTGTTTTTGCTGATTATCAGTCGTTTAGGCGCCACGTCAAACATGTTGCGGTTGCCGATACAGATTTCATGCGAAGATACGTTTTTTCGGGGCCTGTAAGAAACGTTTTGCAAAAAACGGAAGTATCGCTTACAATATAAAATAATGGAGTGGGTGGACAGAACCTCGACCTCGGCGGTGAGGCCAAAGGCGAGGCCGTTCCGGCCCTCTTTGTCACGCTGGATGATCTGATTGTCACGCTGGGCTGATTCCGGCCGTTGAATGGAAACGCCTGACTTTGAGGTGTTTGGCAAAAAGTGCCCGGGGAATTTCTCCCAGACACTTTTGCGTAAAGCGCTGATGGCCAAGGAAATGCATTCGACGCTCTTAGGCGAGAAAATTCGTCAGGGCGACAAAATCCTCCACGGAGAGGGTTTCGGGACGGCGCTCGAAGACTGGGTCGGCGAGGAAGGCGGCCAGAGATGTTGCTTGCACTGTGCAGATGGCGGGCGCGGGACTGTCGGCACCTTTGCGCTTCTTCCCTTTTTTCCGGTCGATGCGCCCGTCGTCCTCCTGGAGCATGAGTTCCAATTCGGGGGCCTCAGAAGCCTCGTCGGAGGCATTGCCCATGAACTCGGCCATATCCCAGCCGAGCCGGTCGGCCTTTTCCAAGATGATGGGTTTCAGTGAGTTGCGGAGCGTCTTGCGACGCTGGCCGAAGGCGGTTTTCACGACGGCCTTGAACAGGCTTTCATCGCAGCCGAGCGACGTGCGGCTGTTCCGGGTGAGCCGGATGACGGCGGAATCGACCTTGGGCGGCGGGGCGAAGCAGCCGGGGCCCACGCCGAAGAGGTACTCGATGTCGTACCAGGCCTGCAGCAGCACGGAGAGGATGCCGTAGGTCTTGGACCCGGGCTTCTCGGCGATGCGCTCGGCCACTTCCTTCTGGATCATGCACACGACCTCGGGAATCTGCTCCCGGTAATCGAGGATCTTGAAGAAGATCTGCGAAGAGATGTTGTACGGGAAATTGCCGATGACGGCGAACTTTCCCGGGAAGATTTTCTCCAGCCGGAGGTTCAGGAAATCGGCCTGCAGAAGCCGTCCCTGCATGCCCGGAAAGTGGGTGAGGAGGTAGTCCACCGATTCCCCGTCGATTTCCACGAGCTTCAGGTCGATGTCCTCGCGGGGGAGGAGATATTGAGTCAATACCCCCATGCCGGGACCGACTTCCAATACAGATTCCTTCGCTCCGCTCGGAATGACAAGGGCATCGACGATGGCCTGCGCGATGCGCTGGTCGGTGAGGAAATGCTGGCCTAGGGCCTTCTTCGCGCGTACTTCCATATCAATTCGGTTAACCCTGCAAAGATACTCATTTATTTTTGCTAATTTTGCAAGTTACAAACCAGGAGGCTGAGCCCTGAGATCCCTTCGTCGGTCTCTGACCTCCTCGGGATGACAGCGGAATGTCATTCCGAGCGAAGCGAAGGAATCTCTGCCCCCCTGGACCGGACGAAACGAAAAACAGCTTTTGATATGTACCGTACACACACCTGCGGAGAACTCCGCATCGCGAACAAGGGGGAGCGCGTGACGCTCGCCGGATGGGTCCAGAAAGCCCGCAAGCTGGGCGGCATGACCTTCATCGACCTCAGGGACCGTTATGGCATCACCCAGCTGGTGGTGGAGGCCGATGCGCCTGCGGAACTGGTGGAGACCGCCACTTCCCTGGGCCGTGAATTCGTGATCCAGGCCACCGGCGAGGTCGTCGAGCGCCAGGCCAAGAACGCCAAGATGCCTACCGGTGACATCGAGATCAAACTCTCCGCCATTACCGTCCTGAACAAGTCCGTCACCCCGCCCTTCACCATCGAGGACGAGTCCGACGGCGGCGATGACCTCCGGATGAAATACCGCTACCTGGACCTCCGCCGCGGTCCGCTCCGCCGGGCGCTGACCCTGCGCCACCGCGTGGCCCACGAAGTGCGCAATTACCTGGATTCCAAGGGCTTCATGGAGATCGAGACGCCGTACCTGATCAAGTCCACTCCGGAAGGCGCCCGCGACTTCGTGGTCCCCTCCCGCATGAATCCGGGCCAGTTCTACGCCCTGCCGCAGAGCCCGCAGACCTTCAAGCAGCTCCTGATGGTGGCCGGCTACGACCGCTACTTCCAGATTGTCCGCTGCTTCCGTGACGAGGACCTCCGTGCCGACCGTCAGCCCGAATTCACCCAGATCGACTGCGAAATGTCCTTCGTGGAGCAGGAGGATGTCCTGAACACCTTCGAAGGCATGATGCGCACCCTGTTCAAGAACGTCCTGGACGTGGAGATCCCGAACCCGCTGCCGCGGATGAGCTGGTATGATGCCATGGACAAGTACGGTTCCGACAAGCCGGACGTCCGTTTCGGGATGGAGATCCACGAACTCACGGACGTCGCCAAGGGCAAGGGCTTCGGCGTGCTGGACGGGGCTGCCTACATCGGCGCCATCGCCGTTCCCGGCGCGGCCGAGTACACCCGCAAGCAGGTCGATGAACTCACCGAGTGGGTCAAGCGTCCGCAGGTGGGCGCCAAGGGCCTCATCTACATCCGGGTCAATGCCGACGGTACCTTCAAGTCCTCCATCGACAAGTTCTATGGTGCCGAGGATCTCGCGAAGATCGCCGCGGCGGCCGAGGCGAAGCCCGGTGACCTCCTCCTGGTGATGTCCGGCGATGCCAAGCGCAAGGTCCAGACCATGCTGGGCGTCCTCCGTCTGGAGATGGGGAACCGCCTGGGCTTCCGTGACCCGAAGGTCTTCGCCCCGCTGTGGATCGTGGACTTCCCGCTTCTGGAGTGGGATGACGAGACCCAGCGCTTCTACGCGATGCACCACCCCTTCACGGCCCCGAAGCCGGAGCACGAGAAGTGGTTCTACAGCAATAAGAAAGAGGATCTCGAGCGCGTCTGTGCCAATGCCTACGACTTCGTCCTGAACGGCACCGAGCTCGGAGGCGGCTCCATCCGGATCCACAACGCCGACATGCAGAAGCGCATGTTCGAAGTGCTGGGCATCGGCCCGGAAGAGGCGGAACTCAAGTTCGGCTTCATCATCCACGCCTTCCAGTACGGCGCCCCGCCGCACGGCGGCCTCGCCTTCGGCTTTGACCGCGTGTGCGCCCTCATGGGCGGCTCCGACTCCATCCGCGACTACATCGCCTTCCCGAAGAACAACCAGGGACGTGACGTGATGATCGACTCCCCTTCGGAGATCGACCAGGAACAGCTGGACGAACTCCAGATCGCCCTGAACGTGAAGGCGGCGGAGTAGTTTTCGGGGTCTGCGGACAGGCGTTTTGTAACTGACTGATTGAACGTGCTTTACAAAACAACAATCCGCAGGCCTCCCGTTTTTCCCGGGGGCCTGCAGGGGCCTTTGACAGAAACGATTGAATAGTAATAACTTATAAAACCCGGTCCCGCAGACCCGTTGAGGTATGATAACGCGTCACGAAGCCTATGACCTTTCGCGGCGGAACACCTTCGGCATGAAGGTGTCCTGTCGTCTGTATGTGGAGGTTACGGAGCCGGAGGACCTGCTCACGCTGGACTTCGACGCCCTTCCGCAGCCCCTCTTCGTGATGGGCGGCGGTTCGAACCTGCTCTTCACCAGGGATTTCCCTGGAACGGTGTTGCATATGGGGAACAGATTCCTTCACCCCTCCGGGGTTCGGGATGACAGGGAGTCCGGGGTTCGGAATGACAAGGAGTACGGGGGGCGGAATGACGGCGCTTTTGTCATTCCGAGCGAAGCGAAGGAATCTCTCGTCCGCATCCCCGCCGGAATCGTCTTCGACGATTTCTGCGCCTGGGCGGCGCAGGAGGGCCTCTGGGGCCCGGAGAACCTGTCGCTGATTCCCGGCGAGGTGGGAGCCAGCGCCGTGCAGAATATCGGTGCCTATGGCGTGGAGGCGAAGGACATCATCGAGACGGTCCACGCTTTCGACCTGCGGGAGCGCCGCTTCGTGGACATCCCCGCCGCCGACTGCGGCTACGGCTACCGCACCTCGAACTTCAAGACTGTCTGGAAAGGCCGCTACATCATCATGGCCGTCACCTTCCGCCTTTCCCTTGCCCCCACGCCCGTCCTGGACTATGGCGGTGTTCGTAAGGCGTTGGAAAATAGAGGCGTTATTCTTGAGGGGGAAGGTATGGGCCCTGAAACCTATGCCACCCTCGGCATATTAGAGGGAGGGGCCCAACCGCAGGTTGGGAGGGACGGAGGGGCGCAGCTCCGGAGGGTTTCAGGCCCCATACCTTCCTCCCTGACCCCGCAAATCATCCGGGAAACGATCATCGCCATCCGGGAAAAGAAGCTGCCGGATCCGGCAAAGGTCGGGAGCGCAGGGAGTTTCTTCTGCAATCCGGTAATCAGCCGGGAGCATTTCGAGCGGATTGTCGCCACAGCGCGGGAAGAGAACGGACCGGACTGCGAAGTTCCTCATTATGAGGTCGGTGACCGGGTGAAGGTCCCCGCCGCGTGGATGATCGACCAGTGCGGATTCAAGGGGATGCGGCTGGGCGGCGCGCAGGTGTACCCCAACCAACCCCTCGTGATTGTGAACGCCACCGGCGACGCCACGCCGCAGGAAATCATCGCCCTGGAGCAGCGCGTCATTGACACCATCCGGAAAAAATACGGCATTGAACTCCATCCAGAGGTTGAGCATGTTGGCGCCCAATTGGCTGATAATCAGCGAATTAAATAGGTGTGCCCTGTGCCGGGAATCACAGGGCTTGAAAAGGAAGTAATTGATAGTGAGCGGTTTATCCGCCATGTAATGGTATGGGAAGATTCATCATCGAAGGCGGACACAGACTGTCCGGCGAAATCACCCCGCAGGGCGCGAAGAACGAGGCCCTGGAGGTCATCAGTGCAGTGCTGCTGACCGCCGATCCGGTTGTCATTTCCAATGTGCCGGAGATCCTGGACGTGAAGAACCTCATCGGCCTGCTCCAGGGGATGGGGGTGAAGGTCCAGCGGCTGGAAAAGGGGACCTACCGTTTTCAGGCCGACGAAGTGGACACCGCCTACATCGAGACCGAGGAGTTCGTCCGCAAGTGTGCGGCGCTCCGCGGGTCGGTGATGGTCGTGGGTCCGCTGCTGAGCCGGTTCGGCCATGCGTGGTTTGCGAAGCCGGGCGGTGACAAGATCGGCCGCCGGAGGGTGGATACGCACCTCGCGGGCATGGTCACCCTGGGGGCGGAGATGGAATACGATGCCGCGCGGCGTGCCTTCCATCTGACCACGAAGGACCGGCTGACCGGCCGCTATATGCTGCTGGATGAGGCGTCCGTGACCGGCACGGCCAACATCGTCATGGCAGCGGTCCTCGCGCGGGGAACGACCACCATCTATAACGCCGCCTGCGAGCCCTATCTGCAGCAGCTGTGCAAGATGCTCAACCGGATGGGCGCTTTCATCGACGGCGTAGGCTCCAACCTGCTTCGCATCCACGGTGTGGAGAAGCTTTACGGCACGAACCACCGGATTCTGCCGGACATGATCGAGGTGGGTTCCTTCATCGGCATGGCCGCCATCTGCCAGAGCGAGATCACCATCAAGGACGTGTCCTGGTACGACCTGGGCATTATTCCGGACGCTTTCCGCCGCCTGGGCGTGAACCTGGAGCAGCGGGGCGACGACATCTACGTGCCCGCGCAGGAGAGCTATGAGATCGACTCCTTCCTGGACGGGTCCATCATGACCCTGGCCGACGCCCCCTGGCCCGGCCTGACCCCGGACCTCCTGTCAGTGATGCTGGTGGTCGCCACCCAGTGCAAGGGCAGCGTCCTCATCCACCAGAAGATGTTCGAATCCAGGTTGTTCTTCGTGGACAAGCTCATCGACATGGGCGCCCAGATCATCCTCTGCGACCCGCACCGGGCCGTGGTTATCGGCCATGACCACCGGCTGCGGCTGAGGGCCGCCCGCCTGGTTTCCCCGGACATCCGTGCCGGTATCGCGATGCTCCTTGCCGCGATGAGCGCCAAGGGCACCTCCACCATCGACAACATCGAGCAGATCGACCGCGGTTACGAGGACATCGAAGGCCGCCTGAATGCGCTGGGGGCGAAGATTACGCGGGAGTAGCGGCTTTGCCCCGCGGTCTTGGTGAGGCCTGCGGGCGCGCGTGTTGTAAGAGGCTTTGTGTCAATAAGTTAGAAAACGAAGACCTGCAGACCCCTTTCTTTTGCGGCAGGCCTGCAGAAGGGTTTGATACAAGTGATTGATAATTAATTTGTTATAAAGTGCCTGCCTGCAGGCCTCATTGACAGGATGGAGTTCAACAGACTTTTTTCAGCAGACGTCCCCTCCTTCATGCGGAGCCCCGTCCGGGAAATCTTCCGGAAGGTGGACCTCAGTGCCATCTGCTCGTTCGCGGGCGGGTATCCGGCGGCCGTGACCTTCCCCGTGGAGGACCTGCGACGGCTTCCGGGGCTGGTGCTGGACAAGTATGGCACCAAGGCGTTGCAATATGGTGCTACCCAGGGTGTTCCGGAGCTTCGGGAAGCCATCGCCGCCCGCTATGGCGTGCCGGTCTCCCGTGTCCAGATCACGACCTCCTCGCAGCAGGGCATCGATGTCTGTACCCGCATCCTCTGCGACCCGGGTGATGTCATCCTGACCACCGAACCTACGTATCTCGGTGCGCTGCAGTCGTTCAAGGCGTACAGGGCCGATGTAAGGCCGATATGGGGCCGGAAGGGTATTGCTCCGGAAACCGTCGTCTCCGACGACCCCTCTCAAAGCCGGCCTGCGCCGTCTTCGGGCCCCTCCCTCTTATGTGGCCGAGGGTGGCAACAGGTTTCCGGAACAACACCCTCCCGGCCTGATTCGAGTCCCATCAAGTTTATCTACGTGATTCCCGATTTCAACAATCCTTCCGGGGAGACGATGACGCTGGAGCAGCGGAAGGAGATCGTGGCGTTGGCACGGGAACTGGACGTGGTCATCGTGGAGGACAGTCCGTACAGGGAGCTGCGGTACAGTGGGGAGGAGGTGCCGACCCTCTATTCGCTGGCGCCGGAGCGGACGCTGCACCTGGGGAGTTTCTCGAAGATTTTCGCGCCGGGATTCCGGCTGGGCTGGATCATCGGTCCGGAGGTGTTGTTGGAGCAGATCTACATCTGCAAGCAGGCGCTGGACCTGTGCCCGCCGGTGTTCGACCAGTATTTGGCCACGGAGTTCCTGACGAGCGGCGCCCTGGATGCGAATCTCGTGAAGACGAAGGCCGAGTACCGCCGCCGTCGGGACCTGATGGTGAGCCTGTTGGAAAAGTACATGCCGGAAGGGGTGACCTGGACCTACCCCGAAGGTGGACTGTTTCTCTTCCTGACGCTCCCGGAAGGGGTCGATACCATCGACATGTACGACGAGGCCCTCTCGAAGGGCGTCGCTTACGTCGCCGGCTCCTTCTTCTTCCTGGACGGCAGCCACCGCAATACGATGCGGCTCAATTTCTCCTTCATCGCGGAGGAGAAGATGGAACCGGGGCTGAAACTGCTGGGGGAGATTATCGGGAACCGCATTCGGGCGTAACCCCATCGCTCATCAGCCGCATTTGCGGCAAATCGGGGCTACGGTGCCGCCTGTATGCCGACGCGGCACTGAAAATAACGAAAAACGCCGAAAACACGACCGCGTCGGCAACGGGAAACGTGTGGAAGGGCAATTGATTGCAAACGTGGAAAAATTGTATAAGTTCTCCGGTGCCGGAAACGATTTCGTGGTCATCGACGGCCGCGAAGGGGATGTGTCGGAATACCGGGAGGTGGCGCGCATCGAAGCGCTGTGCAAGGAATTCAAGACCGACGGGCTGATGATCCTGGGACCGGCCCTTCGACAGGCTCAGGGACCGGTTAGTGAACTTGTCGAACCACAGGGACCGGATGTGGATTTCACCATGGAGTTCTATAACCCTGACGGCTCCGGCGGAATGATGTGCGGGAACGGCGGGCGCTGCATCGTGGCCTTTGCCGATTACCTGGGCATCAAGCCCACTTATCGCCCGACCCTTCGACAGGCTCAGGGACCGGGCACGGAGCAGGTTCCTGAACTTGTCGAAGGACCTGCGGAGTATCTGTTCCGTGCCCCCGACGGCCTCCACACGGGCGAAATCCTGCAGCGGTCCGGTGGTTCGACAGGCTCACCAGCCGACCTTTGGGAAGTCCGCATCAAAATGATTGACGTCCATGGCATTACGCCCATGCTGGGCGGGTACTTCCTGAACACCGGGACACGCCATTTCGTGAAGTTCGTGGATGACGTGGAGAAGGTGGACGTCGACCAGGAAGGCAAAGCCCTCCGCTGGAACCCGGCCTTCGCGCCTGTCGGCACGAACGTGAACTTTGTCCATGTGGCTCCGGACGGCCTCCATGTCCGCACCTTCGAGAAGGGAGTCGAAGGCGAAACCCTCGCCTGCGGCACGGGCTTGACTGCGAGTGCCATAGCGGCTTACGCCGCCGCTGTCATTCCGAGCGAAGCGAAGGAATCTGTCCGCCTCCGTGCCCGGCAGGACTGGCTCTCGGTGGATTTTACGGCCGGGGCGGATCAGACGTTCACCGACGTGTATCTGACCGGGCCCGCCCGGCTTGTAAGCACCTGTTGCGCAAGTTTCCGCGACCTTTGATGCAAGGATCGGGCTGCTGCGGATTTCAAGTAAAAGGATACTTGTTATGAAAAAGACACTCATCTTGTTGCTGGCGGCAGGGCTTACCGCCTGTACGCTTCAGAAAACCTGGGACGGGGTTCCGATCGGGAAGCCCATCTCGGTCACTTTTCCGACGCCCACCGAAAGCATTGCTTCCGTGGCGCTGACTGCGGCCCAGAAAGAAGGGGTCAAAGCCGGAAACGAGCTGGCTTTCCGCCTCCTGGACCAGCTGTATGACGGGAAGAGTTTCCTTTGTTCGCCCCTCAGCCTGCAATGTGCCCTGGGCATGACGGCTAACGGAGCATCCGGGGAGACACTTCAGGAAATCCTGGATGTCCTGGGCTACGGGACCGAGGGGGTCGACGCGATGAACGCCTATCATAAAACCCTGCTGGAACAGCTTCCGGCTGTAGATCTGAAGGTGACGCTCAAGTTGACCGACGCCCTCCTCGTGAATGACCTGTTCCCGCTGCTGCCCGGTTTTCAGGAGACCGTCCAGGACCACTATTATGCCGCCGTGGAAAACGATCCTTTCGACAATCCCGAAAAAACGACAGCCCGGGTCAATGAGTGGGCCAGCCGGAACACGGACGGTTTCCTGCAGAATATCCTCCAGCCTTCCGACGTGGCTCCCAATACGGCCGCATACCTGATGAATGCGCTGTATTTCAAAGCCAAATGGGCGGGTTCCGAGGATTCTCCCATGTTTCAGGAAAAGTTTACCAAAGAAGGAAAGTTCACGACGGCTGACGGCTCTGTCCGGCAAGTGTCCATGATGCACCATGTGGACGGGAATTATTACCGCTATGCCGAAATGGATGGGTATACCGTCCTGGCGCTTCCCTTCGGCGACTGGAAATATTACATGTACTTCCTTCTTCCGGACGGAAATGACCTGAAAGCCTTTACCCGGGAACTCCGGAGCGTTTCCTGGAATGACGTCCTGGGAAGTTTCAAGCAGGATGCCGAAGTGTATGTGAGCCTGCCGAAGTTCGACCTTGAGAACCGGTATTCCCTGAAAGAAACCTTGCAGGAACTGGGTATCCGCCGCGCATTCGTGGATGACGGGTCGGCTCAGTTCGACCGGATGTTCGCCCCGAATGGTTCGGGCGCCTGGTTCTGGATCAACGAGGTGTACCAGAGCGCCCGGATTTCCGTTGCCGAGTGGGGAACCGAGGCGGCCTCCGTCACGGTCGTCGACATGGTTGGGCCGACATCTCCCGGTCCGGGCGAGGAACCGAAGCGCCTGTTTTTCAACGCCGACCACCCGTTTGTCTTCCTTGTGGGCGAAGCCACCTCGGGCACTATCCTCTTTGCCGGGGCCTACAACGGGTAGGCGGCTCAATCCTTCGTCGCCTCGGCGATAATCGCCTCCAGCTGTTCGCGGGGCATGGTGCCGTCCAGGCAGATGAAGCTGGTCTCGGAACCGTCTCGGGAGAGCATGACGAGGCTGTTCACGACTTTGTCGTCGCCTACGGTGTACATCCGCATCACTTCGCCGTTGTCCTTGGCCTCCATCAGGAGCTCGTAGTGGCCTTTCGTGACGAAATGGTTCACTTCGTCGGCCAGCTGGGCGGCCGCGTCAGATTCCGGAATGTTCAGGATATAGAGGCCGCTGAGGCTTTTGATGATGGGGCCGAAGTTTACGGAACCGTCCTGCATTTCCACGTCGGGAATCTTGCCGATGAGGCGGAACATGGCGGGGGAGATGTACACGGCCTCGACGTCCGGGAGGTCGGAGTACTTGTTGTACAGGGAGCGCCCGTTCTGGGCGAGGGCGGAGACGCTCACGAGGAGCATCAGCGCAAGGATATAGAACTTTTTCATTTCCAATAACTTATTTTGTCAATTCGGGATTCGGTATCTTCGATTTTCCCGGCCCCATAGGCGACGGTGCCGGAGATTTTGGCAAACACGGCTTCCACCTGCGCGTAAGCCAGGTACGGATCGTCGAACGTGTCGGCCGGTTCCGGGTCCCGGGTCAGGCCGATGGCGGCGACGACGGCAAGTGCGGCGGCAATGCCGACGGCGGGGAGAACCCGGCGGATGAAACGGTTTCCGGCAGATCCGGGCCGGACGCTTCCGGCACCGGCTTCCTCCGATGCGGAAAGGCCATGCAGGGCATTCTGCACCCTCCCGGAGAGTTCCTCCGGAACGGGAATCTTCTCGTCCAACGAAATACGCTCCAGGTCGGAGGCACTCAGTCGGGATATTTCATCAAGCTTTCTCATATCGTTTCAACTTTTTGCGGGCCAGGCTCACCTGGACACGGAGGTTAAGGGGGGTAAGGCCGGTCGCGGCCGCGATCTCGTCGTAGGTCATGCCCTGCAACAGGTGCATTTTCAGGATTTTCCGTTGGCTTTCGGGGAGCTTTTCCATGGCTTGGAACAGGGTCCCGAGGGTTTCCCGGAGCATCAGCGCCTCGTCGGGCGGCGGTTTTCCGGGGAGGTCTTCCTCGAGCGGTTCGGAAGGCCGCGCCCGCCGGATCCGGTCGATGCAGAGGTTCCGCACGAGAAGCGCCCCATAAGCCCCCGGATTGGCCACCAGGTCCAGCGAATCACGCATTTTCCAGAGCTTGACGTACAGGTCCTGTACGGCGTCCAGGGCATCGGCCCGGTCCTCCAGCAGATAGAAGGCGACGCGGTAGAAACGTTCCTGCAGCGGGATCCAGACGGTATGGAACCGGGCGTCGGTCATTTCGAGGCCTGTTTCATGAGTTCGCCCACCTGCTCTGCCCGGATGGAACCCTTGATGCTGATGAGGGCGTCTTCGGCCAGGAGGATGATATCATGGTACTGGCTGCCATCCTTGGAGGAAGTTCCGTAGATGCTCAGTTTCTCGCCGGCATCCTTGACTTCCATGAGGATTTCTTCCCCTTCCAGGATCCGAAGGGCCTTGCGCAGGAACTTTTCCCGTTTTTCCGGAGCGGCCTCGGAGAAATCCACGACGGTGAGGCGCTTAAGGCCCTTGAACAGGTCCATGGCGGCGCGGTCTTCGGGGTCATCGACCTCGGCGCGGGCCGCGGCCTTCACGAGGAGCATCGCCGGACCGCCCAGGTCCACGACGTCGAATCCTTCCGTCCCTTTGAAGGACGAGACCAGCGAACGGAGCTTCCCGCCCGGGTTTCCGGCCCATGCCTCGCCTACGAGGCAAAGGGCCATGCAAAGTGTGATCAGTATTCTTTTCATAAACAAAACTCAGCCGACTGCACTCATAAGACGCAGCGGGCTGAGAAAAGTTAAAAGGATTTTCAGATTTTAGCGAAGCAGGTCCTCGAGCTGCACGCTGCCGGAGGTCTTTTCGTCGCGGTACTTGACGATGACGGGGCAGTAGAGGTGCACGCCGCTCTCGAGGGGCTTGCCGTCGCGGATGATGGGCTTGGAGCCGGAGACGACCACGGCGTCGCGGGGGACGACGATGCGTCCGTCGGTGTTGCGGCGGATGAACTCGCCGGTGGTGGCGTCGAAGATGGCGGTGGAGGAGGTGATGATCACGCCGGAGGCGACGACCGCACCCTCTTCCACGATGGTGCCCTCATAGATGCCGCAGTTGCCGCCGATGAAGGCGCCGTCCTCGATGATGGTGGGCATGGCCCCGGCGGGTTCCAGGACGCCGCCGATCTGGGTCGATGCGCTGATGTGGATGTGCTTCCCCACCTGCGCGCAGGAGCCGATGGTCACGTGGGAATCGACCATCGTGCCTTCGCCCACGTACGCGCCCACATTGACATAAGCCGGAGGCATGACGATGGAGCCGGGTGCGAGGTAGGCGCCGCGGCGGATGCTGGACCCGCCCGGGACGATCCGGACGCCGTCTTCGGCGGTGAACTTCCGCACCGGGAAAGTGGCCTTGTCGTAGAAGGAGAACTGTCCTTCGGACATGTCGGTGATGGCGCCGAGCTTGAATCCGGCGAGGATTACTTCCTTCACCCATTTGTTGACAACCCACTGGCCGTCAATCTTTTCCGCTACGCGGATCTCGCCTTTTTCCAGTCCGGCGATGACTTCGTTGAATCGTTCGAGGGTTATTTCCATAATTCGTCAAGTGTCTTGGCAATGAGTTCTTCGGTTTTCTGACTCGCCGGGACGAGCGGCAGGCGGAGTTCGTTCTCCATGAGGCCCAGGCGGGCCATGGCGGCCTTGCCGGGGATGGGATTCGGTTCGATGAAGAGGTGCTTGAACAGCGGCATCAGGCGGTAGTGGAGTTCCCGGGCCTGAACCATATCGTCCCGCTGCAGGGCTTCCACCAGCGCCACCATTTCCTTCGGCGCCACGTTGGAGGCGACGGAGACGACGCCGTCGGCCCCGGTGGCCATCAGTGAAAGCGTCTCGTCGTCGTTGCCGGACAGCACGCTGAACCCTTCGGGTTTGCAGCGGATAATTTCGCTGATCTGCTTGTAGTTGCCGGAAGCTTCCTTGATGGCGACGATGTTCGGGATCTCCTCCGCGAGGCGGAGCGTCGTTTCCGCGGTGATGTTGTCGCCCGTACGGCTGGGGACGTTGTAGATGACGATGGGCTTGTCGGTACTGCCGGCCACGGCCTTGTAGTATTCGTACAGGCCGGTCTGGTTGGGCTTGTTGTAGTAGGGGACGACGATGAGGTAGGCATCGGCACCGGGAAGCTGGGCCATGCTCTCCAACGTGGCTGTGAGCGAATTGGTTCCGCCGCCCACGAGGAGCGTCTTGCCGGGCGCATTCTCCCGGGTGATCTCCAGCACCCGCTGCCTTTCGGCCACGGACAGGCACGGCGTCTCCCCTGTCGTCCCAAGCGGAACCAGGAAATGGATTCCGGCCTCCACCTGTCTTCTGACGGTCGCGGCCATCGCCGCCTCATCCACCTTCCCATCTTTGAACGGCGTGAACAGCGCCGTTCCGCATCCCTTGAGTATCAATGGTTTCATGTCTTTGATTGTCAATTAACTCCGCAAGTTACGAATTATTTGCCGAATGGCAAACAAAACACCAGCCGGGAGCGGGACGAATCCCCACAAATCGGGATTGCACCCGCGGAAGAATAATCGTAACTTTGCGGCCGATAAACGAAAGACTATGGTAAAACGAATCCTTCTCGTCCTGACGCTCATCGCGGCGACCGCGGCAACGACATCCCCGGTGAAAAAGCATGCCGACGGCAGCGTTACGATCGATACCAGAACGCTTAAAGCGGTCGAGGGTTATATGGGCCCCACGCCGCTGGTCATCCATGTGGATGCGCAGGGGCTGGTGAGCCGTATCGAGGCGCTGCCCAATGAGGAAACGCCTGCGTACTGGCGTCTGGCGATGGAAGGATTGTCCAAAGCATGGGACGGGGTCCCGGCCGCCGAGGCCGTCAAACTGGAGGTCGATGCCGTCTCGGGCGCGACCTTTTCCTCGGACGCCATCATCTCCAACGTCCGGGCGGGAATCTCCTGTTATTTGGAATCAAAGAAGCGCTAGCATCGCCTCGCACGCCTCCAGGAGGTCCTGGAACGTGGTTTCGAAGTCGCCGGTGTACCAAGGGTCGGCCACATCCCGGCCGATGCCGGTGTAGGACATCATGAGATGGATCTTGCCTTCCGGATCGTCCGGAATGATGCGCCGGATGAGCCGGAGGTTGGAGGCGTCCATGCAGATGATGCGGTCGAAGCGGTCGTAGTCCCGCCGCGTGACCTGCCGGGCGCGTTTGCCCGGGTCGAAGGGAATCCCGTGCTGACGCAGGTTCCGCTGGGCCGGGGGATAGATGGGATTGCCGGTTTCCTCGGTCGAGACGGCCGCCGACTCGGCATACACCGCCACGCCTTTCGCCTGGGCCAATGCCTTGAAAATGAACTCCGCCATCGGGGAACGGCAGATGTTCCCGTGGCACACGAAGAGGACCTTCATCATAGCAGGTCGCGGAATTCGTGCACGCCCTTCAGCCCTTCGGTCATGAGCGCGGCGGCGACGGCGCCTGCGGCGAGGCCTTCGCGGCCGAACGCTTCGTGGGTAAGGGTGAGCTTATCGACATCGGATGTAAAGGTAACCGTGTGGATACCAGGGACTTCGCCGATGCGATGGGCCGTGATTTCCGGCTCGGTGCCGAGGTTCGCCTCCACCAGTTTCCCCAGGCTCTTGGCCGTGCCCGAGGGAGCGTCCAGCTTATGGATGTGATGCGTTTCCTCCACGGCGGGAGTGTAGCCGTTCCCCTTCAGCATGGCGCTGACCCGCTCCACGGCGGCGAAGAGGGCGTTCACCCCGAGGGAGAAGTTGGACGCATAGATCAGCGGCGTCCCGGCCTCCTCGAAGGCGCGGAACACATCGGCCTCGATGTCGTTCCATCCGGTCGTCCCCACGACGGCGGCCTTGAAATGCCGGGCGATGAATCCGTAATTGGCCTTGAAGGCGTCCGGCCAGGTAAAGTCGATGACCACGCACTCCTTCGCGACCTCCGGGTCCACGCTGCAAATGTCCTCGCTGGCCGCTGCGAGTTCGATCCCCCGCTTCGCCAGCTCCTTTTCCACCATATGGCCCATCCGGCCGTATCCGCTGATGATGACTTTCATGGCCTTTTCCTATTTCTGGTATCCGTCTTTGGTGACGATGGGTTTTCCTTCGGCATCCAGGAGCGGCGTCAGGCCGCCGCCATAGCCGTGGCAAACATACAGGTAGTTGACGCCGGTCTCCTTGTCGATGATGACGCGTGCATCCGTCAGCATGCTCAGGTTCTCCCGTTCTTTGATGTCAAATCGGTCTTTTCCCATAATGATGATTCTATTGTACGGATTGGTAAATCTCCAAATACTGCTCCACGGCCTTCTCCAGCTCGGCGACAAGCACATGCTCGTCGTCTCGGTGCGCGACGGTGATGCTGCCCGGCCCGCAGATGGCCTTGTGCGTGAAGTTCTTGAGGTGCGGCGCGTCGCTGCCGAAGGCCACGGGCCCCGCCGGCAGCCCTTCGACGGTCCAGTACGTCGCCGGCGTATCGCCGCCGCGGGGGGTGACGGTAATCCGTGCTTCCGGCCCCAGGCTCGCCATCCACTTGCACACGGCCTCGTCCGAGACGAAGGTCGTCCGGAAATAGATCCGGCAGGTGAGCTCCGGCGACAGGATGTTCTGCGGGTTGTCGCTGTGCACCAGGCCGATGTTCCAGGTCGTTTCACCCAGCACGGGATCCAGGCCGAAGTCCTTCGCTTTCAGCTTGTTCACGAAATCGACAAACAGATCCACGGCGCTTACGCCGTATTGCGGATAGCCCGAATGGAAGGCCTCGCCGGTGAACTTGAGGTCGAACGACTTGGTCCCCTTGGATGCGCTCACCATCCGGTTCTCCGTCGGCTCGCCCACGACCAGGTACGGGGCCCGGAAGTCCGTCTTCGCGAACGCCTTGGCGCCCCACGATCCGGTTTCCTCGCCCGCGAGCAGCAGCAGCCCGAAGTCCGTCTTTCCTTCCTCCGCCAGCCGCTGGCACGCTGTCACCAGCGCAAACACCTGCCCCTTCGCGTCGCAGCTTCCCCGGCCCTTGATGAGGGTGTCGCGGAGGGGGTGTTCCGCTCCGAACCTGTGGCCACCCTCGGCCGCATAAGAGGGAGGGGCCCATCTCTGATGGGAGGGGTCGCGGAGCGACGGTTCGGAGAGGAATACCCCCTCCGGGAACTCCGGCTTGATATACGGCGGAACGGTGTCGAGGTGGCTGCAGAAAACAATGCGGGGAGAGCCCCAGGTGAGGAGGAGGTTCAGAGTGCCGTCGCCGACCTCGTCGACCCGGAGGACGGGCCGGTTCGCCTCGGGGAACATCCCCGGCAGGCGCTCCGCCAGCCATTCGGCCACCTTCCGCTCCTTGCCTGAAGTGGAATCGATGCTCAACAGTTCATGGAAGAATAGAAAATCCATATGGCCCCCAATTAATGTGCAGAATGGCCGATTCCACACAGATTTCGTCGTTTTCTGTCAAAATGTGTGTAAAAAGGCCCTTTCTACACATTTTTCATTCAAAGTTAACCAAATATGTGCAAATCGACTGTTTCTGCACATATTTTCCGAACCTTCGCGAGAGAAGAGCCTCCTGTTCGCTCACGGGAAGGCGCTACTCGGCCAGCAGTCCCTTCTCCAGCAGGAGCTGGGCGATCTGGACGGCGTTGGTCGCGGCGCCTTTCCGGAGGTTGTCGGCGACGCACCAGAAGTTGAGGCCGTTCTCGACGGAGAAGTCGCGGCGGATGCGGCCGACGAAGACTTCGTCCCTGCCCTCGGCATAGAGGGGCATCGGGTAGACCTTGTTCTCGGGATCGTCCTGGATGACGACGCCGGGCATCGCGGCCATCAGGGCGCGCGCTTCGGAAACCTCAAAGGGCTTGCAGAACTCCACGTTGACGCTCTCCGAATGGCCGCTCCAGACCGGTACGCGGACGGTGGTGGCGGTGACGGCGATCGTGTCGTCCCGGAGGATTTTCCGGGTTTCGTTGACCATCTTCATCTCCTCCTTGGTGTAACCGTTGTCCAGGAAGACGTCGATGTGCGGCAGGGTGTTCAGGTCGATCGGGTGCGGGTAGAAGTCGCCCTTGCCGCCGGCACGCTCGGTCTTGAGCTGGTTCACGCCCTTCTGGCCGCTGCCGGACACGCTCTGGTAGGTGGAAACGACGATGCGCTTGATTCCGTAGGCCTTGTGGAGCGGGGCCAGGGCCATCACCATCTGGATGGTGGAACAGTTCGGATTGGCGATGATATAGTCGTCCGGGCCCAGGACGTCGCCGTTGATTTCGGGGACGACGAGCTTCTTGGTCGGGTCCATGCGCCAGTAGGATGAATTGTCCACGACCCGGCAGCCGGCGGCCGCAAACTTCGGGGCTAGTTCGCCTGAAGCGGCGCCACCGGCGCTGAAGATGGCGACGGCGGGTTTCCGGGAAATGGCCTCTTCGGCACTGATGACCGTCCATTCACGGCCTTGGAACACGACCTTCTTCCCCCAGGAACGGGAGGACGCGACGGGAAGGAGCTCGGTCACGGGGAAATGACGCTCCTCCAGAACCCTCAACATTTTGGAGCCCACCAGGCCGGTGGCTCCGACGACTGCGACTTTCATACGATTCGTTTTACAATTAACCGCAGCAAAGATACGAAATATGTTTGCAAAAACGGAGTCTACCGCAGGATATCGTTCAGCAAACTGGCGGCGGCCTGGCGGGCGCCTTCGCCGGGGCCCTGGATGACGATGGGCGTGGGGTGGAAGGCGCTGCGGATCAGGATCGCGTTCTCGGTGCCTTTCAGGTAGTAGGCAGGATGGTCCTCGGGCACCTGCTGGACGCGGATGCCGGCCCGGTAACCGGCGGACGTCTTTTCCAGGAATGCGACGAAGCGGCGGTGACAGCCGGCGCGGAGCGCCTGGCGGTGCGCCTCGGCAAAGACGGGCTCCATCTCTTCGAGTCCGCGGTAGAAATCCTCCAGGGGCACGCCGAAGAGGGCGGCAGGGATGATGGGCCGGATGTCCACATCCTGCTCCTCCAGCTGGACGCCGGCCTCGCGGGCCAGGATGAGGAGTTTCCGCAGGGCGTCCCGTCCGCCGAGGTCCAGGCGCGGGTCGGGTTCGGTGAGTCCGGCTTCCTGCGCCGCGCGAACGAGCGAGGCGAAGGTGGGCCCTTCTCCGTAGGCGCTGAGGATCTGGTTCAGGGTGCAGGAGACGACGGCGTCGATGCGTTCCACTTCGTCGGAGCTGTTGGCGCCGATGGCCAGGGATTCCAGCATCGGGAGCGCCGCGCCCACGGTGGTTTCATAGCGGAAGAAGCGGCCGTTTTCGCGGGCTGCGGCCTGCAGGGCGGCATATTCCACGTAAGGGACGGCGAGGGAGCGCCGGTTGGAGGAGACGATGTTCAGGCCTGCCCGGAACAGATCCGGATAGCGCCGGTACAGGGTTTCGCTGTCGGTGCAGTCCACGAAGACGGCTCCCTGGGGCGCAAGGTCGATGACTGCGTCCACGAAGTCGCCGGAGACGCCTCTTTCCAGGGAGGTCACGCCGCCGCCCAGGTCGATGCGGTAATGCCGGCTGTCGGCCAGCCCCGCCACGCGGAGCGCCTTCCCGGTGCGTTCGGACACGGTTGCCGCCGTGTTGCCGACCATGGTCACGAGGGCGCGGCCCACGGCCCCGGCTCCGGCGATGAACAGGCACACTTCCCGGACCGGCCGGGTCTCGAAGAAGGCCCGGTGGAGCGCCCGCAGGGCCGGTTGCACCACGGCCTCGCGGACACGGACGAGGAGGTTCCGCCCTTCGGGACGGACGTCCAGGGCGGCGATGCCGGCGGTACGGAGTGCCTCGCGTATCTGGCTGGCCGCTGCGTCCAGGTCGGCCTCCTGCGATCCTACAAGGCAGATTTCTTCTTTCGAAGAGGTGACGCCCACCCACGGCGCGGCATCGGCCACCGCCGCGATGCGGGTATATCGGCCCGCGGGGGCGAAGGTGTTCCGGATTTCAATGTCGATGCCCGCTTCCATCGCCGGGGCGACGGTGGGGGCGTAGAGGACCTTGGCCCCGTGCTCTGCCATTTCCAGGGCGGCGCGGTAGGACATCTCGGGGACGGTCCGGGCGGCGGGGACCTCTTTCGGGTTCGCCGTCATGATGCCGGGGACGTCGGTCCAGATCTGGAGGGATTCGGCCTGCAGGGCCGCCGCATACAGGGCGGCGCTGTAGTCGGATCCGCCGCGGCCGAGGGTGCAGACCTTGCCGGTGGTGTCGGAGCAGATGAAGCCCGGCGCCACGATGACGGCGGCTTCCGTCGCGTTCAGCGCCGTCCGGATTCTCCGGTACGTTTCCGGAAGCTGGTCCTTGACGATGAGATTCCGGGAATCAGCCCAATGGACCGCCAGTCCGTCGCATTCGAGCTTCCGGGCGAGGATGCGGGTGGAGAGAAGTTCGCCGTACGTGACTTTTTCATCGGCCGGTGCGGCCTCCATCGCGGCAAACAGCCGCAGGACCTCCTTCGCGGCAGAATCCCGCTCCCCGCCCGTGAACAGCCGCCGCACGATGGCGAGATGCCGTTCACGCAGGGCATCCAGGCTCGACGTGTCCCCGGCAGCACAGGAGAGGAGACCGTCCGTACAGCCGCTGATGGCCGAGCTCACGAGCACGACACGACCTTTATTGAGCTCACCGCCAACGATATCCAGCACGCGGGACATGGCCGTGGCATCCGCCACCGACGACCCGCCGAATTTCAAGACTCGGAACATGGCACAAAGGTAACTATTTTTCGCAATTGTCCGGACTTTTCGTAACTTTGTCCTGTCATGGCGAAAGTGCTTGGCATATTCGGTTTCCTGCAGTTCGGCCTGGCGGACGTCCTGGATATCGGGATGGTCGCCCTGCTCATTTTTTTCCTGCTGCGGAGCATCCGGGGCGAGTCCACCGTGGTGAACATCGTGCTGGTCCTCGCGCTGCTCGTGGCGGCGCAGGCCATCGCTTCCGCCCTCAACATGCGGATGATGACGGTCCTCCTGAACGCCATCCTGGACGTGGGTGTGCTCGCCATCATCATCATCTTCCAGCCGGAAATCCGCCACCTGCTGAACCGCTTTGCGATGCAGACGGGCATTTCCCGCCGCACGGGTGACCTGTTCAACAAGATCCTGGGCATCAAGGAGGAACGGCTCGGCAGCCACAGCGTGGAAGAGTTAGCCGAGGCGGTACGGGCGATGTCGGCCGAGAAGACCGGCGCCCTCATCGTCATCCAGCACAAGAGTTCGATGGAGGAGTTCATCGAGACGGGCGACCGCTTCGACGCCGAGATCAACCGCCGGCTCATCATGAACATTTTTTTCAAGAATTCCCCCCTGCACGACGGGGCGATGATCATCATCGGCAACCATATCGCAGCGGCCCGCTGCCAGCTTCCGATGACCAACCGCACGGACATTCCGGCTCACTTCGGGATGCGGCACCGCGCGGCCATCGGCCTGTCCGAGGACACCGACGCCGACATCATCGTGGTTTCGGAAGAGAGCGGCGCCGTCCGCTTCGTCCGCAGCGGGGATGCGGTGGAAGTGTCGTCGATGCAGGAGCTCCGGCAGCTGCTGGGCCGTGCGATGGATTCGCCGAAGGATGCGTCGGAGACCCCGAAGGAAGGAAAGGAGGAGGCGTAAAGGATGGAAGAAACCTTGGGCAGACTGGAACAGAAACTGGGATTCGACCGGGTGCGGGCGGCCATCTCCGACCGCTGTTCGACGGACTATGCCGCCGCGCGGGTGGAAGGCGAAGCCTTTTCCACCGACCCGGCGGAGATCCGGAAACGGCTCCAGCTCACCGACGAGATGCGCCTCATCCTCATGTTCGAGGAGAGTTTCCCCACCAGCGGCTACATCGACTGCCTGCATTTCCTGGAACCCATCGGCAAAAACGCCTCCATCGACCAGCTGTCCCTGGGACGGCTCCGGACGATGCTGGAGACCCTCCGGAAAGTGACGGGGTTCTTCCGCGGCATCAAGGATGGCATCTACCCTGCCCTCAAGCGGATGGCCGCCGGCGTGACGGGATTCCCCGAGGTGCAGCACCGCATCGACGGTATCCTGGACAAATACGGAGAAATCAAGGATACGGCCTCGGACAAGCTCTATGAGATCCGGACCTCCATCCGCGAACGGGAAATCAATGTCTCCAAGCGGATGAACGCCATCCTCCGGAAGGCGCAGCAGGACGGGCTCGTGGAGGAAGGGGCCAGCGTTTCCATCCGGGACGGGAAGATGCTCATCCCGGTCGCCTCGGCGAAGAAACGCCAGTTCCAGGGCTTTGTCTACGACGAATCCGCCACCGGCAAGACCACGTTCATCGAGCCGGCCGAAATCGTCGCCCTCACCAACGAAGTCTCCGAACTCCGCTTTGCCGAGACCCGCGAGATCGCCCGGATCCTGCACGAGTTCTCCGAGTTCCTGCGCCCTTATGTGCCGGACCTGATGGACGCCGCGGTCTTCCTCGGCGAAATCGATTTCCTGATGGCGAAGGCGAACGTGGCGCTGGACTACATCGCCGGCATGCCGGTCCTGTCGGAAAGCGGCGAGCTGTCGCTCCGGAAGGCGCGCCATCCGCTCCTGGAACGGGCGCTCCGGAAAGAGCGGAGGTCCATCGTCCCGCTTACCGTCACCCTCACCCCCACGAAGCACATCCTGCTGATCTCCGGCCCCAACGCTGGTGGCAAGTCCGTGTGTCTCAAGACTGTAGGCCTGCTCCAGTACATGTTCCAATGGGGTATGCTCATCCCGACCTCCGAGACGTCGGAACTGCCGGTCTTCGACCGCATCCTGGTGTCCATCGGCGATGACCAGTCCATCGATAACGACCTTTCCACCTACAGTTCATTCCTGTCCGACATGAAGACGATGCTTTCCGTCGCCGACGGCCGCACACTCGTGCTGATTGATGAATTCGGGTCCGGAACGGAACCGGCCGCTGGCGGGGCGATCGCTGAGGCTATCCTCGCGGAACTGGACCGCCGGGGCGTGTACGGGGTCATCACGACGCACTATACGAACCTGAAACTGTACGCGTCCGGCGCCGAAACGGGCGTGGTCAACGGCGCGATGCAGTTCGATGCCAAGAATATCGCTCCGCTGTTCCAGCTGGAGATCGGACTGCCCGGCAATTCCTTCGCCTTCGAACTGGCCCGCAAGATGGGCCTGCCGGAGCCGATCGTCAAGGATGCCGAGGACCGGGCCGGTGAAGAGTTCGTTGGCATCGAGCGGAATCTGCGGCGGATCGCCCGCAACCGGCGTGCCCTGGACGAGAAACTCACCAAGATCCGGGCGACCGACAAGACGCTGGAAGCGGTGACCGACCGCTACCAGAAGGAGCTTCAGGACATCAAGCAGCTCCGGAAGAACATCCTGGAAGAGGCCCGGAAAGAGGCGGAAGAGATTGTCCGCCGGGCCAACCGAGAGGTGGAGAACACCATCCGCACCATCAAGGAGACGCAGGCTGAGAAGGAAGCCACGAAGGATGCCCGGGAGCAGCTGCAGGGATTCCTGGGGGCTTTGGCAGAGAAAAAGATGGACGACAGGCGGAACCGGGAGGAATACCTGGACCGCAAGCTCAAGTCGCTCCAGGACCGGAAGGAACGCGACAGGGCCCGCAAGGCGCGCCGCGCCTCGCCCGAGGAACGGGAGCGGATGGCCGCCGGGGAGGACGAGGCCGAAAAGATGGCCGCCTTCCGCAGCGCGCCGCTCAAGGTAGGCGAGAAGGTCCGGATCAAGGACAGCGGCATGGTGGGCGAAGTGTCCAAGGTTTCCACCAAGGCCGTGACCGTGATCGTGGGGAACCTGTCCACGAAGCTACCGCTGGACCGGGTGGAGCGCGTGACCTCCAACGAATACCGTGCGGCGGTCCGGGAAACGCCCAAGCCGCGGCAGGTATATGACGCCGGCATCGCGGAGCGGAAGGCCCGCTTCCAGCTGGAACTGGATGTCCGGGGACAGCGGGTCGGCGAAGCGATCGAGAACGTGATGCGCTATATCGACGACGCCATCATGTTGGATGTCAATTCGGTACGTATCCTGCACGGCAAGGGGACGGGCGCCCTCCGCGAGGAAATCCAGAAATACGCCCGCACCGTTCCGGGCGTCGTGTCGGCCGCCGACGAGCATATCCAGTTCGGCGGATCGGGTGTCACGGTCATCAAATTCGGGTAGGACGATGGAGACGAAGGGAAAACGCGCACTCGGCGTGCTGGGAGAGGAGATGGCCTGCGATTTCCTGCAGTCGCGCGGCCACCGGATCCTCCAGCGGAACTGGCGCGGAAGCCATTTGGAGGTGGATATCATTTCCGAGGCTCCGGATGGTGTGCATTTTGTAGAAGTTAAGACGCGGCTCTGCGCCGACGCGGCGCCCGAGGAAAAAGTGGATTCCCGGAAGCAGCAGCGGATCAGCGCGGCCGCCTTGAAATATTTGAACGGGTCCGGCTCCGACCGGGAAGTGTTCTTCGACGTGGTTTCCGTCACCTTCGACGGGCCGCGTACCAGCGTGAAATATTTCCCGCAGGCCTGGATCCCCATGTACACCTAACCACATAGTTTATGGATACACACCGCTATTGCGTCATCATGGCCGGAGGCTCTTCGCCCGCGGCCTATCTCCGGATGACATACGACCGCTTCGCCGGGTTCCTGCCCCGGGAGAACATCCTGGTGGTCACCCTGGAAAAATATGCCGGGACGGCGCGCATCCTGCTCCCCGAACTGCCGGAAGAGAATCTCCTGCGGGAACCGCTGGGACGCAAGACCGCTCCCTGTATGGCTTTCTCTACCTATACCATCCTCGCGCGCGACCCCGAGGCCGTCCTGGTCGTCTCCCCCTGCGACCTGGTGATCCGGGACGAAGGCCTGTTCGCCCGGACGGTCGAGAAGATGTTCGAATATGTGGAACAGCATGACGTGCTGATGACCCTCGGCATCGTCCCGAAGAATCCGGACGTGAATTTCGGTTACATCCAGGTCAAGGAAGGGAAGAACGCCTGGCAGCTGGAGCAGCCGCTGAAGGTGAAGACTTTCACCGAGAAACCGCCGCAGGAACTGGCCGAAGTCTTCTTCCGGACCGGCGAGTTCTTCTGGAACTCCGGTATCTTCCTGTGGAAGGCCTCCGTCATCCGGGAGGAGATGGAGCGCTACATCCCCGATGTCACGGAGCTGTTTACCGGCTGGGAAACCCGCATCGGCGATCCCGCCTTCGTGGAGCGCGCCTACGCCGAATGCCCGAAGGTCTCTATCGACTACGGCATCATGGAGCGCACCGAACGCGCCTGGCTGTACCCCGCCAAGTTCGGCTGGGCCGACGTGGACCGCTTATAGTTTTAAACTTGAGTTTTACAGCGACGGGCAGGGTATCCTTGCCCGTTTTTCTTTGAAAAAAAGCAGCTTATTCGGTTTTTATTCGTAACTTTGCAGTTCGGATTATAGCAATTTTAAGACATAACACGATAGTAAATACTAATAAATCATAACGTTATGAACAAAAAACAACTCTATTCGGCCCCCGAGGCCGAACTCCTTGTGGTAAAATTCGAGGGGAATTTCTGCCAGAGTCCTGTTCCCGGGGAGGCTGGAGAGAAGAACACTTACAATGAGTATGAGGAAGACTTTTAATGGAGGTTGTCCTATGAAGAAGTTAATTTACACTTTGGGAATCATTGCCGCAGCGGCATTTACATTCTCTTCTTGCCAGAAGGAAAAGTCCATTGACCAGCCTTCAAGCGAACTCGTCACGATTACCTTTACCGCCGAAAAGGCCGGTCTTGATACCAAGACTGCGGCCGTGGAAGGAGACAATGAAGTTTCATTTAAATGGACGGATGAAGATGTTACTAACATCAAGCTCTTTTCTGTTGGTGAGGATGCGGAAGGTAAGGAGACACTCACTGTAGTGGCGAATCCGACAATTACTAAAGTATCTGATACTAAATTGACCATCACGGCCAGGGTCGCTCCTAACGCTACCTACACTTTTAGGGCGGCATTGTCTGGCAAATGGACTAACGATGGTAAGAAACCTCGCCTCAGTGAGGAACAGAGCCCTAGCGTGGCGAATTTTGATCCGACAGCCGATGTTCTCATCTCTGATGATATGGATATTACCGTTGGTGATGGTGAGGGTGAAACCGTTGCAACGGACGCGCTTGAAATGGTTTTCCGCCGTCCGGTTGTTGTCAATAAGATGACCCTTAAGAATTTGACAGCCGGCGAGGCTATCGATAAGGTTGTCATTACCTCAGATAAGGAGTTAGCGGGCTTCTTCTATACTGACTCAAGGAACGCCTCTGGTGACAAGAAAATCATCACTCTTAATTACGACAAGGCGGTCACTGTTCCCGAAGGAGGACAATTCCCTGTTTATTTCACTACGATTCCTAGCACTGGCAATAGTTTAACCGTGGAGGTTACTACTGACCAGTTTGTCTATACCAAGAGCTTTGCTGAAGGCAAATCCGTGGATTTCAATCTTGGTCAGTTCACGAAGTTCAATCTTGCTTTGCCTGCGGGTGTGGCGAATACGGCCCTTTCTCTGCCTATTGAAGATCCTATGGCTTGGGCTGTAAGTGAAGACGGCAAAGATGGCACTACCGCACTCAATGTTGCAGATATCCCCGTGACCAAGAATGGGAAAAAGGTCTACTCAGATGCCGCCAATGTTTATTTGGGTATTGATGGTTTGAAGATGGGGTCCAGTAGTAATAGGGGTACTTTAACGACTTCTGAATTGGATTTGTCCTCTAAGTATTATATTTCAGTAAGCGCAAAAGCGTGGTTGAATTCGAGTAATACATTAGATGTGTCGCAGGTAGAGTTTTTGGTAGATGGTGTATCTGTCTATACGAGTGGAAATCTATCTGACGAATATCAGACATATTCCTTCAATGCTCCCGCCGCAACGAAAGAGTCAAAGGTTACTGTTAAAATTGCGGGGAAGCGCGGCTATATTAAGGATTTTGCAATCAATGCAGGAGCTTTAGCTCTCCCTCCTGTTATTAATGTTACTTCTGCTAATCCTATATCTTTTGCCAACACTGCTAGTTCTGGAACTATCGAGTACACTATTTCGAATCCTACGGAGGCCACGCTGACCGCAGCCAAGAAGGATAACTCGGTTACTTGGATTTCAAATATTGATTATAGCACATCAGGAAAGGTTACTTTTGACATTGCCGCTCAGGAAGCAGGAGCACCTGCACGGAGTGCAGTTATTGTCCTATCATACACCGACGCTGAGGATGTTGAGGTTACTGTGAATCAGGCCAAGGGTGCGGCGGGTGCCATCTCCGTCGATAATTGGAGTTACACATTTACTAACAATCCTTGGAATGGAACTTCTGGTGATGTGGATCTCGCTTGTGGTGAGACGACAATAAACTGGTCTCTTGCAGCAGGATATGCGGCATACAATAACGGTTTATTGGCTCTCAGTACTGGAAACAACAAAGCGGATGCGACTATTACATCGAATAATATAATTTCGAATGTTTCAAAAGTTGTCGTGAATGCTAAGACGAATAACAATTGCAGCGTCACTTTGACCGTTAAAGTGGGTGATACCGTCCTGGGCACTGAAGCATTGACAAATGTTACTACTCTTACAGACTATACGTTTACAAGTGCAACGCCTATTTCTGGACAGATTTCTATTGAATTCACGAACCCTTCCAGCGGTTATCAGATTAAGGAGATTGATATTAATCCTGCGGCTGCAACGGTAACGGGTATTTCTGTTGAGGACTATACCGAATCATTTACAATATCTGAATCGGGTACTTATTCCTTTGATGGCAATGTTTACGCGGTATACTCTGACGAAAACAAGATTAAACTTGCTTCGAACGAATATACTGTTTCTGGAACGGTGGATCTTACCACAGCAGGAACCTATCCTCTTACGGTATCTGCTACTATTGATGGAACGACGTTCACAAAACAGATTTCGATTAGTGTTGTTTCCGCCGATGAAGAGACGGTTGTTTATACCCTTACGCCAAAAGTCGGATCCGATAATGGATATGCTACTTCTGAGGATATCACAATTGACAATATTGTATGGAATGTGACGGGTAATTCGACAATGATACCGTGGAGACTTGGCGGAAAGAACCTCACAAAAGTTAATCGAGAGATTTTCAGCAAGTCTCCGATTTCGTATGATATAAGCAAGATTGTTATCACAAATGGCTCGGCGACAATTACGGTTAATTCAATGACGGTTATTGTTGCGTCCGACGCTAGCTTTAACAATGTTGTATCTACCGTTCCTCTGACCTTTGCGGCCAATCAGGATGTCGTAGCAGAACGCCCTGCTGGTGTTCGTTGGGCTAATTGTTATTATAAAATTGTTTATAACGTTACTGCCGGAAGTTCAAATCAATACGTTCAGTTTGCAAGGGCGGAGTTTACGGGTAAGTAAAACTGATTTGCGAACTCTATTTCGCCTTTGTTTATAGCTTTTCATCAAGAGGGTGACCAAAAAGTCAGATTGACTTAAGGTCATCCTCTTTTTTTGTATGATGGAGTGAGGGAGGAAGGGAGTACCCTCCCGGAGGACTCCGTTCCG
>CACYWN010000028.1 GCA_902778105.1 uncultured Bacteroidia bacterium | reverse complement strand
CTGGATGGAACGGACAAACTACACGGCTCCGGCCATCAATGTGATTGAGAACGAGAAAGAGTACGATGTGGAACTCGCCGCACCGGGACTCACCAAGGAGGACTTCAAGGTCCACATCGACGCCGACAACAACCTGCACATCGAGATGGAGAAGAAGTCCGAGAACAAGGAGGGCAAGAAGCACGGCAAATACCTCCGCCGCGAATTCTCCTACGAGAAATTCCAGCAGACGCTCCTGCTGCCGGAGGATGCCGAGTCCGACAAGATCGAAGCCAAGGTAGAACACGGCGTGCTGAATGTCCATATCCCGAAGAAGGAGAAGGCTCAGCAACCCGAAACCGTCAAGCAGATTGCCGTCCAGTAACAAACGGTTCAGCCACACTCATGGAGAAGGGCGTCACCCGGCCGGGTGGCGCCCTTCTTTCGTGTTCTACTGCCTACTTACCCTACTCCACCTCGCCCGGATAGGCCGCCACGAGGTTCTCCACAATATGTTTGGCGACGGGGAAAGCGGTTCCGTGGCTCATGCCTTCGGGCATGCTGATGAGGTCGGTTGCGTCTTCCCAGGTCCGGCCGCCGTCATGGCTGAGGGAGGCGCCGTACTTGTGTTCACGGTACATGTCGTAGAAGACGAGGAGGTCGTTCCCGACGACCAGGGGCGAAGGGCCCTCGGCCCAGCAGTCAGGACCGCGGCCGATGCCGCTCATCGACTCGGACACTTCAGTGGGGAATCCGTCGGCCATGCTCCGGGAGCGGGTGATGCGGATGTTCTTCTCGGCCGGATCGAGGTTCTCGTTCTTGACCGTCATGACCAGTTCTCCCGTGGACGGGAGGCGGACGACGGCGGCGTCTATGGCGTTGAAATCCGGATTGAACCAGATGCGGGTGGGAGAGAAGGTTGCGAAATCCCGCGTGGTCGTGCAGTAAATCCGGTGGTTGTACCCGTCCTCGCTGATGCAGCCGTCCATACTGACATCGGCTGCATCCGGGACGGTAGACGCCCAGAAGATGTAATACAACCCATCGTCACAGAACAGTTCGGGAGCCCAGCTGTTCCGGGTCGAAGGAAAAGCTTCCATGACAGGGATTTCCTGCTGCCCGCTCCAATGGACCAGGTCCGGCGACGAGGCGTGGCCGATGCTGCGCCCGGTCCAGCCGACGGTCCAGACCATGTGGAACGTGCCGTCCGGTCCCTGGCAGATACTCGGGTCCCGCATCAGCCGGTCCGGCCCGACTTCCGGCTTCAGGACCGGCTTTCCGCCGTTCAAGGCCGTCCAATGGTATCCATCATAACTGCAGGCGAGGAGCAACCCGGCCCCTTGGTAGGTATTGTCGAAATAAGAGAAAACATAGGCCGTCTCCTCCGCCGCCCGGTTGGAGCAGGAAGCGAAGAGCACCGCACACAGAAGAAGGGAAACAATTCTTTTCATGGGTCTTGAGTCTGGAATCCCGGTTTGTTTGACAAAAATAGTAAAAATAAAGCGCTTTTTTGCCTATATTTGTCAGTTATGGACAAACTGTTTCTCATTGACGGGCATGCGCTCATCTTCAAGATGTACTACGCCTTCCTGCGAAGGCCGATGATCAACTCGAAGGGAGCGGACATGTCCATCCTCTACGGGTTCACCAAATACCTGCTGGAGATGGTGGAGCGGGAGAAGCCCACGCACCTCGCGGTGGCGTTCGACCCGCCGGGCGGAACGTTCCGGAACGAACTGTACCCTGCCTACAAGGGGACGCGGCCGCCCACCCCGCAGCTCATCATCGACGCACTGGAGCCGCTCACGGAGCTGGTGCAGGCGATGAACATTCCCGTGCTGATGGTGAGGGGGTTCGAGGCCGACGACGTCATCGGCTCGATGGCCCTCCGCAGCGCCCGGGAAGGGATGGACGTGTATATGGTCACGCCCGACAAGGACTACGGCCAGCTCATTTCCGAGCACGTTTTCCAGTACAAGCCCGGGAAGGCCGGCGGGGATGACGAGGTCATCGACCGGGCGGCCATCTGCGGGAAATGGGGCATCCTGGACCCGGTCCAGATCATCGACATGCTGGCCATCTGCGGCGACGCGGCGGACAATGTCCCCGGCGTGAAGGGCGTGGGCGAAGTGGGCGCCGGAAAGCTGGTGTCCAAGTACGGCAGCGTCGAGAACATCTACGCCCACCTCGGCGAACTCTCCCCGCGCCAGCAGGCGCAGTTCGAGGAGGCCCGGGACCATATCCAGCTCTCCAAGGAGCTGGTCACGATCAAGACCGACATCCCGCTGGAAACGACGGCGGAGGACATGCGCCTGGACATGAACTTCTCCCCCGCCATCGCGGACCTTTTCGAAAAATACGAGTTCAACTCCCTCAAGCGGTTCATCGCCCATATCGGCCCCTCCATGGCCGCAAAGGAACGGAAGAAATTCATTGTCCATGAGGTTTCGGTCGATGAGATCGTGAAGTCCATCCGCGCGGCCGGCCACTGCGGCCTCGTCACCGAAGCCTACGGCGAGGGAATCTTCTCCCCCGTCAAGCGGCTGGTCCTCGGCTGCGGGGACAAGGCATGCACCGTTCCCGGCGACCGGATCGACAGCGTCCGGGATATCCTAGAGGACGGCGGCATCGACAAATACGGCTACGACCTCAAGCTGCAGGCGAACCTGCTGGACCATGCGGGCGTCGCACTTCAGGGAAAATGGTACGACATCGCCCTGATGCACTACCTGGTGGATCCGGAGAAGAGCCACGCCGTGGACATCCTGTCCCGGAGTTACCTGAACGTGGAACTGGAAGAGGCACCGGCCGCGGTCAGCACGGGATCGCTCTTTGACGAGGCTCCTGAGGAAGGCGGGAACGCCCGCACCCGCGAGGCCGCCGTCCTGGTGCTGCTGGGGACCAGGATCCGCGGGGAACTCGGGGAGCGGATGAAACTCTACGAGCAGATGGAGGAGCCGCTCGCGAAGGTGCTCGCCAAGATGGAACGCGCCGGCGTGAAAGTGGACTTGAAGCAGCTGGACACCTTTGCCCAGGGGCTCCGGAAGGAGATGGAGGAAAGGCAGGTCCGCATCCGCGAAATGGTGGACGAACCGCAGCTGAACATCTCCTCCCCCAAGCAGGTGGGCGACATCCTCTTCGACAAACTCAAGCTGGACCCGAAGGCGAAAAAGAGCGCCCGGGGCCAGTATTCCACCGACGAAGCCACCCTCCTCGCCATCGCGGACCGGCATCCCGTCGTGGATGAAATCCTGGAATTCCGCGCCGTCAAGAAGCTGCTGTCCACCTACATCGAACCGTTCCCGACCTATGTGTCTCCGGTTGACGGCCGTGTCCATACCACGTTCAACCAGGCACTTACCGCCACCGGACGCCTGTCCAGTTCCAATCCGAACCTGCAGAACATCCCCATCCGAACCGAGCGGGGCAAGGAAATCCGCAAGGCCTTCATTCCGGCGACACCGGAAGGGCTGATCGTGTCGGCGGACTACTCGCAGATCGAGCTCCGCATCATGGCCCACCTGAGTCAGGACGAGCACATGGTCAAGGCCTTCCGGGACGGGGAGGATGTCCATGCCGCCACGGCGGCGAAGATCTACGGCATTCCCCTCGCCGACGTGACGCGGGAGCAGCGCGGCCGGGCGAAAACGGCGAACTTCGGCATCATGTACGGCATCTCGTCCTTCGGCCTGGCGCAGCGGCTGCATCTGGGCCGCAAGGAAGCCAAGGAATTGATTGACGGTTATTTCGCCACCTTTCCTGCCATCCGTTCCTTCATCGATGACAGCATTGCCTTCGCCCGCGAGAACGGATTCGTGGAAACGCTTTTCGGCCGCCGGCGTTATCTGCCGGACATCAATGCGAAGAACGCCACCGTCCGGTCCCTGGCGGAACGGAACGCCGTCAACGCCCCCATCCAGGGCACGGCGGCCGACATCATCAAACTCGCGATGATCGGCGTGGACAAACGGCTCACCGAAGCCGGCCTCCGCAGCCGGATGGTCCTCCAGATCCATGACGAACTCATGTTCGACGCCGTCCCGGAGGAAGTCCCCGCCCTGGAAAAGATTGTCGTGGAGACCATGGAAAATGTCCTGAAACTGTCCGTTCCGCTCACCGTGGAGTGCAGCGGCGGCAAAAACTGGCTGGAAGCACACTGAGATGGGATATTTGGAAATGCCTGAAAAAGAGCTGGTCGCCCGCGCCGTCGCCGGGGACCAGATGGCCTACAGGGCCATCTATCAGCTGCACGAGAAAGCCATCAGAGGCCGGATAAGCGGCTACTTCAAATGGAAGGCCGACGTAGACGACGTGGTATCCGAGAGTTTCCAGAAGGCCTTTATCAACCTGACGCACTTTGACACGGCCCGGGAACTTCGTCCGTGGCTGTCCACGATCGCCACCCGTACGGCTCTCGACCACCTTGAGCGCATCAAGCGGGAGGAACAGAAAAAGGAGGATATCCTGCATAAGGCGGGAGAGGAAGGGATCGAAGGCCAGGGACCGCTTACCGAGGTGGATCCGGAAGAGGAAATCATCAACGGGGAGAACCATGAGCGCCTGATGGCCTTCATCGAGGAACTCTCCCCCCTGTACAAGGAGGTGATGGTCAAGTATATGATCGAAGAACTGGAATACGAGGAAATCGCGAAGGCGCTGGACCTGGAACTCAATACCGTCCGCACCCGCATCCGCCGGGGCAAACAGCACTTGGCGGAAATGATGCTCAGAGGAGAAATCGAATGACACCGCAGGAATTCATCGACTTTGTCAAGGCCGACTTCGACCTGACGCCCGCGCAGGAGGAAAAGTTCCTCTCCTGCGACGCCCTGTACCGCGACTGGAACGCGAAGATCAACGTGATCTCGCGCAAGGATATCGACAGCCTGTACGACCATCATATCCTCCACTCCCTGGCCATCGCCCGGTACATGCTCACCCTGCCCGGCCTGACGGAGAAGTTCTGTACGGCCGACATACTGGACCTCGGGACCGGCGGCGGCTTCCCCGGCATCCCCCTCGCCATCCTTTTCCCGGATGCGCATTTCGTACTGTGCGATTCCGTGGGCAAGAAAACACTTGTTGCACAAGCGGTTGCATCGTCCTTGGACCTGAAGAACGTGGAGGTGGTGAACGCCCGCGCGGAATCCCTCCCTCGGAAGTTCGGCTTCGTCGTCTCCCGGGCCGTCGCCTCCCTGACGGATTTCTATCCGTGGGTGAAGGGCAAGTTCACCGAAGGCATCCTGTACCTCAAGGGCGGCGATGTCGTGGAAGAGATTGCGGAAGTAATGGCCCGCCAACGGCTCCCCCGGGGCTCCGTCCATACCTGGCCGGTATCCTCATGGCTCCACGACAGCTATTACGACGGAAAGCTCGTGATTCATATGGAACGGTAGGTCTGTCATTTCGAGCTTGTCGAGAAATCTCAAATAAATTTGGCAGTTTCCTTCAAAATATCTACCTTTGCACTCCGTCCGTGAAAATGGGCCGATTAACCGTAAAATATAAAAAAGAGATATCATGAAAAGAACGTTCCAACCTTCCAACCGCAAGCGCGTGAACAAGCACGGCTTCCGTGCCCGCATGGCCTCCGCCAACGGCCGTCGCGTGCTCGCTTCCCGTCGTCGCCACTGCCGCAAGAAACTCACCGTCTCCGACGAGGAGCGCTGGTAATCCGCGGCACACCAGAAACTGAAAGCAGACCCCGAAAGGTCTGCTTTTTTTGTTTTCGTCAGATAAGGGAAAGCACCTGCAGGCACATGCGGGTGTTGTGGTAGGGGCACTTCCAGAAGCCGGCCTTCGGGGATTCCTTGTCGGGGGTACCGTCGGGATGGACGCCCCAGAACCAGTCGCCGTTATCCCAGTCCACGATATTGTCGCGGATATAGGCCCAGGTGGAGAGAGCGCGGTCCGTTGCCTCCACGTCGCCATGGAACTTCCACAGCCAGAGGTTTCCCACCACCGACTCGGCCAGCACCCACCACTGGCGGGAAAGGTCCAGGGTGCCGTCCTCCAGCTTTTCGTACATCATGGAGCCGTCGGCCCGGAGGCCTTCGTTGCCGGCCTGGGCCATCTTGAGCGCATACGGGCGCACCCGGTTCACCAGGTCGATGTCCCGGACCGCCGAAGCGCACTCCAGCGCCAGCCAGGACGTCTCGATGTCGTGGCCATAGGAAACGCCGCCGGGAAGGACGGACCAGTCACGGCGGAAATACAGCTGCAAGTGGCCGTCCGGAGCCATCACCTTCGTGCAGACGATGTCCAGGAGGTCTTCCACCGCCTGGCGCAACCCTTGGTCCGGCCACACCTGATACAGGTTCGCATAGGCCTCCAGGATGTGGAGGTGCGAATTCATGGTCTTGTCGGCATTGATGTCATGGGCGCTGAGGGACATGTCCGCAAGCGGGGAGAAATCCGCGGCGAGCGCTTCCAGGTACCCACCGTTCTCCCGGTCCTTGAACCGGGTTTCCACGAGGTGGAACAGGTCCACGGCGGCCTGCAGGACCTTCGGGTCAGGATGGACCTTGAAAAGCTCGCTGAGGCCGTAGATGGCGAAACCCTGCGCATAGAGCTGCTTTTTGGTGTCCTGCGGCGCCCCCGAAGCATCCACACCCCAGTACACGCCTCCGAGCTTCCGGTCGATGAAATGCGCGAGGAACCACTCCCCCGCATGCACGGCTGCATCCAGGTATTCCTGCCGGGAAAGCTGCCGGTAGGCAGCCGCGAACGCCCAGATGATCCGGGCGTTCAGGATCACCCCGCGCGGCGCACCCCGGAGGATCTCACCGGTTCCGTCCGCCTCACCGTAGAACCCTCCCTTGGGATCCTTCATCAAAAGCCACCAATTCAGGATATTGTGCTCGAGGACATCCTGCACCTCGCTGAGAAAAACATCGGTCCGGTTCATAGTACAAAGATAGTAAAACGAACCGGACCGGTCAAGTGAAAACGTGCCCGGGAAGACTATTCCCCGAGCGTCGCGACCATCACGGCCTTGATCGTGTGCATGCGGTTCTCGGCCTCGTCGAAGACGATGCTGTTCGGTGACTCGAACACGTCCTCCGTGACTTCGATGCCGTCCAGGCCGAACTGCTCGTAGACGTCGCGGCCGGCCTTGGTCTCCAGGTTGTGGTAGGACGGGAGGCAGTGCATGAACTTGCAGTCCGGATTGCCGGTGCGTTCCATCAGCTTCGCATTGACCTGATAGGGCATCAGCATGGCGATGCGCTCCTTCCAGACCTCCACGGGCTCACCCATCGACACCCAGATGTCGGTGTAGATGAAATCGCAGCCCTTGACGCCGGCGTCCACGTCATCGGTGATGGTGATACGGGCTCCGGTCTCCTTCGCGATCTCCCGGCACTGGGCAACCAGCTCCGCAGCGGGCTGCAGGGGCTTCGGGGCCACAATCCGAACGTCCATGCCCATCTTGGCGCCGCCGACCAGCAGGGAGTTGCCCATGTTGAAGCGGGCATCGCCCAGGTAGGCGTAGGACACCTGCCTCAGCGGTTTGTCCGTATGCTCGGACATGGTCAGGAAGTCGGCCAGGATCTGCGTGGGATGGAACTCGTTGGTCAGGCCGTTCCAGACCGGGACGCCGGAATAGGCGGCCAGTTCCTCCACGGTCTTCTGGGCGAATCCCCGGTACTCGATGCCGTCGAACATCCGGCCGAGGACCCGGGCGGTATCCTTCATCGACTCCTTGATGCCGATCTGGGACCCCGAAGGGCCCAGGTAGGTGACATGGGCGCCCTGGTCGTGTGCCGCGACCTCGAAGGCACAGCGGGTACGCGTGGACGTCTTCTCGAAAATCAGGGCGATGTTCTTGCCGGTGAGCGTCGGACGCTCGGTTCCGGCGTATTTGGCCCGCTTGAGGTCGCGGGCGAGGTCCAGCAGGTACTGGATTTCCCTGGGACTGAAGTCCAGCAGCTTCAGGAAACTGCGGTTTCTGAGGTTGTATGCCATAATTACTTGAGTATGATTCGGGTTCCGCAGGCAGGATTGCCGAGCTGCCCGGCCTCGGTGATGATGCATTCCCCGCCTCCGTTCCGGACGAAATAGATGCCTGCACGGACTTTCGGAGCCATCGACCCCTCGGCGAACTGCCCTTCCGCAAGGTACTTCTCCGCATCGGCGACGGTCAAAACGTCCAGGGCCTTCTCCTCCGGCTTCCGGAAGTTGATGTAGACCTTCGGGACATCGGTGAGGATATAGAAGGCGTCCGCACCGATCTGGCAGGCGCAGAGGGCCGATGCCAGGTCCTTGTCGATGACGGCTTCCACGCCCTTGTAACCACCCGCGTCACGGACGACGGGGATACCGCCGCCCCCACAGGTAACGACGATGTTCCCCTCGCGGGCGAGCCGCCCGACCAGGTCCACGTTGGAGATGCGGACCGGGGCCGGGGAAGGAACGACCTTCCGCCAGCCACGGCCTTTCGGATCCTCCCGATAGACGCCTCCGGACGCAGCTTTCAGTTCCTCCACCTCCGCCGACGTGTAATACGGTCCCACCGGCTTGGTCGGGTTCCGGAACATCGGATCGTGGGGATCCACCTCCACCCGGGTGACCAGGGAGATGACCCGCCGGTCCAGTCCGCCCGCATACAGGACGCGGTCCATCGCCGTCTCGATAAGGTAGGCGATACCGCCCTGGGTCTCCGCGCCGCAATAGTCCATCGGCATCTGCTGGAGGCCGAATTCCCGGTGACCCGCCTCATGCTGGAGCATCACGTTACCCACTTGGGGACCGTTCCCGTGACAGATGACGATGTCATACTTACGGTACAGGAGCGGAAGGAGTTGCCGGCACGTGTTCTCCACGTTCTGGAACTGTTCCTGGTAGGTGCCTTTCTGGTTACTCCTGAGCAGCGCATTGCCACCGAAGGCAAGCACGGCTAGCGGTCTCATAGCGATTCGAAGACGTCCTTGATGATGGCGATCGCCTCACGGAGCTGCTCCTCGGTGATGACGAGCGGCGGAGCGAAGCGGATGATGTGGCGGTGCGTCGGTTTGGCAAGGAGCCCCTTCTCGGCCATCTTCAGGCAGATATCCCAGGCTTCGATACCGTTCTGGGGTTCCGTCACGACCGCGTTCAGCAGGCCCTTGCCGCGGACGAACTTGAAGAAAGGAGACTTGATCTTGCCGATCTCTTCCCGGAAGATCTCGCCCAGGCGGGCGGCATTCTCGGTCAGATGCTCGTCGCGGATGACCTCGAGGGCGGCGACGGCGACCTTTGCAGCCAGCGGGAATCCGCCGAAGGTGGATCCGTGCTCGCCGGGACCGATGGTGAGCATCACCTCGTCGTCGGCCAGGACGGCGGAAACGGGAAGGGTACCGCCTGAAAGGGCTTTTCCGATGGTGATCATGTCCGGGCGCACGCCTTCATGGTCACAGGCGAACATCTTGCCGGTACGGCCGATGCCGGTCTGGACCTCGTCGGCGACGAACAGCACGTTGTGTGCGTGGCACAGGTCGTAACACTTCCTGATGTAACCATCGTCCGGGACATACACGCCGGCTTCGCCCTGGATGGGCTCCACGATCATCGCAGCGACCTTGTCGCCTTTCTCGTCCAGGACTTTCTTCAGCGCTTCCGTATCATTGTAGGGAATGGAGACGAACCCCGGGGTGAAAGGACCGTACTGGCCGTAGCTGTCGGGGTCGGAGGACATCGTGACGATGGTGATGGTGCGGCCGTGGAAGTTGCCTTCGGCCACGATGATGAGGGCTTCGTTCTCCGGGATGCCCTTCACCTTGTAGCCCCAACGGCGGGCCAGCTTGAGGGCGGTTTCGACGGCTTCGGCACCGGAATTCATCGGCAGGAGCTTGTCGTAACCGAAGAACTTGGTAGCCATCTCCTCGTAGGGACCGAGACAGTCGTTATAGAATGCCCGGGAAGTCAGGCACAGTTTGTGGGCCTGGTCGCAGAGCGCCTTCACGATTTTCGGATGGCAGTGACCCTGGTTCACGGCGGAGTAGGCCGACAGGAAATCGAAATACCGTTTTCCGTCCACATCCCAGACGAATACGCCTTCGCCCCTTTCCAGGACGACGGGAAGCGGATGGTAATTATGGGCGCCATACTTCTCCTCAAGGGCGATGAGTTCGGCGGCGGAATACTTCTTGGTCATAGTTTCTATCGTGTTTAGTGGTTAATGATCAATCTCTTCTAAGCGGAAGGGTAGAACAGCGCAGGAGGCCTCCCATCTTGGAGATCTCCCGGTACGGGACCGTCTCCACGGTCATCCCCCAGACATCTCGCAGATGCTCGTTCAGGCGGGTGAAATGCTCCTCCGTCACGACCACGTCCTCGCTGATGGAGAAGATGTTCGAGTTCATCCAGTACATTTCCTCCTTCGTAAGTTCGAAGACGTTCTCCGGACCGAACAGGTCCACCAGATGCGCCGCATCGCGGGGATTCATGAAGCCTTCCCGGTAGATGATGGCCTTGTCCCTGCCCACGGGCATGAACGTGCAGTCCAGATGCAGGATGCCCTCGTAGGGGTCCGTGTCGCTCTTGCGTAGATTCAGCGGGACGATGGTCTTCGTAGGGAAGATCATCCGGAGGTAGTCCAGGGCCAGGCGGTTCGTCCGGGCTGTCTTCAGGGAGGAGTAGTCGCCGAAGTCATACTGGCCCAGGAAAATATAGTCATTGTACAGGACGACGTCGCCGCCTTCCACATGGACGGTCTCCGGCAGGTTGTAGATGTTCTTGTAGTGGATCTGCTGGTAGATGTGCCCATAGGCGTCAATCTCATCCTGACGGTCCGGGATGATGTTGGAGACGATGATCTTGTCGTCGATGACAAAGCCCACGTCCCGGGCGAAAACCTGGTTGCAGTCGGGCACCAGGGCGGGCCGGTACACCTTCACGTCGTATTTCCCCAGGATGGCTTCAAAGGCGTTCATCTCGGAGATGATATCCTTCTCTTCGGGATAGACACCCTTCAGGACGGACTCATAGGACTTGCTGTCGTAGGTATTCTCCAGCGCCGGCGTGGGGCCGTTGGACCAGGGCAGGCCCAGGACGACTTCCCGCAGGCGGGCGGTTTCGTTGGTAACGTGTAACTCCATATCTGTTCAATTCTTTTACAAATATAACATATTTACCGGATTTCGCGCATACAGGTATGAATATTTTCGATTATAACGGATACAACTTAAAGATATTCAGAAATCGCCGAGTTTTCAACAACAACCTGTGGAAAAGTTTCTTTGGAATCCCCGTCTATTTTAACGACCTTTGAGAGGTTTTGTGGGGATCTTGACGCAAGGACAACCTTAAAACTAAACATATGGCTCAACAACAGCAAGCGATCTATGACGCCCGCACCCTCGGTCGCGGCAAGATGCTTACCCTCGGCCTCCAGCACATGTTCGCCATGTTCGGGGCCACGGTCCTGGTTCCGGTCATCACCGGTCTCTCCATGAGCGCCACCCTGCTTTTCGCAGGTCTGGGCACCCTCCTCTTCCACCTCCTTACCAAAATGCGGGTCCCGGCTTTCCTCGGCTCGTCCTTCGCCTTCCTGGGCGGCTACGCGGCCGTCGTCTCCATGGGAACGGAGCAAGGGCTTACCGCCGCCGAATCACTGCCTTACGCCTGCATCGGAGTCTTCTGTGCAGGCCTTTTTTATTTCGTGCTGGCCGGGCTGTTCGCGGCCTTCGGTGCGAAGAAGGTGATGCGGTTCTTCCCGCCCATCGTCACGGGTCCGATCATCATCGCCATCGGCCTCACCCTGTCCGGATCGGCCATCCAGAACTGCACGCAGAACTGGTGGATCGCCCTCCTCGCGATCGCAATCATCATCGTGTGCAACATCTGGGGCAAGCGGATGGTCAAGATCATCCCCATCCTGCTGGGCGTGCTGGGTTCCTACCTCGTGGCCGCCTGCTTCGGCCTGTGCGACTTCTCCGCCGTGAAGGAGGCCGCCTGGATCGGTCTTCCGTTCCACTGGGAGAACACGGCCTTCCACGTGTTCCAGAACCCGAACTGGGGTCTGGTGGTCGCCGCCATCATCGCCATCCTGCCGATTTCCCTCGCGACGATGATCGAGCACATCGGCGACATGTGCGCCATCTCCTCCACCGTGGGCATCAACTACCTGGAGGATCCGGGCCTGCACCGCACCCTCATGGGCGACGGCCTCGCCACGGCGCTTGCCTCCCTGTTCGGCGCCCCGGCGAACACCACCTACGGCGAGAACACCGGCGTGCTGAACCTCACCCGGGTGTATGACCCGCGCGTCATCCGCATCGCCGCCGTCTTCGCGATCATCCTCTCCTTCTGCCCGAAGTTCTCCGCCCTCATCAGCGCGATGCCGGCCGCGACCATCGGCGGTGTGTCCCTGGTCCTCTATGGCATGATCTCCGCCGTGGGCGTCCGCAACATCGTGGACAACCAGGTGGACTTCACCGCTTCGCGGAACGTCATCATCGCCGCCCTCATCCTGGTGCTCGCCATCGGTATCAAGTACGGGGCGAACGACAGCATCTCCCTGGGCTTCACCTCCCTCTCCGGCCTCGCCGTCGCCGCTCTCGTGGGCATCATCCTGAATGCCATCCTGCCGGGAAAGGACTACGAGTTCGGCAAGAACCCGAAGGGTGACCGGGCGGTGGACTTCGAGATCAACCCGTCCCTGAGAAAAGACAGATCTACTAAATAATAATTCTTTCCTAAACCCCGCTTTATGAGCAAAAAAATCATCGTCGCTGCCCTTGCAGCCCTCGCGCTGGGCACCACCGTCCACGCACAGACCAACTTACAGACCTTCTATGACTTCGGAAGGCATCGCGGTCATTTCACCACCACCCTCGAAGGTTTCTACAATGACGACTGGGGGAACACCTTCTTCTTCATCGATTACGACTACAACGCCAAGAACAGCCAGGGCGTCAACCAGGCTCCGAGCGGAAGTTACATGGAAATCGCCCGCTGCCTGAACTTCTGGCAGGGCAGCGCCCTCGCCCCCCTCAGCCTCCAGGTGGAGTACAACGGCCTCGTGGGCGTGAACCAGAATTTCCTGTTCGGCGTGGATTATTTCCTGCACAACGCCAACTTCAGCAACACCTTCAATTTCAAGCTTCTGTACAAGACCTTCAGCAACGGCGCCAGCAGCAACGTTCCCTTCCAATTCACCTTCGTCTGGGGCATGCAGGACCTGTTCGGTGTACAGGGGCTCCGCTTCAGCGGCTTTGCCGATATCTGGGGCGAGAATGTCGTCAACTTCGCCGAGGCCCTTCCCGGTTTCTATACCGCCCGCAAGTGCGTCTTCATCTCCGAGCCGCAGCTGTGGTACAACATCGGCCAGCACATCGGTGTCCCGAACCTGCATATCGGCACCGAGGTGGAACTGTCCCTGAACTTCGCCGGGTATGACGGATTCTATGCCCGTCCCTGCCTGGGTACCAAGTGGGTCTTCTAATTCCTGAGCCATGAGCAAGTTCCTCGGCAAGGCTTTCGGGTTCGATCCCCAGAAGCACAGTGTCCGGACGGAGATCGTCGCGGGCATCACCACCTTCCTGACGATGGCCTATATCCTGGCCGTCAACCCGAGCATCTTCAGCGCGCTGGACATGCCCAAGGGTTCCGTCTTCACCGCCACCGCCCTCGCCGCCATGATTGGTACGCTGGTGATGGCCCTTTACGCGAAGAAGCCCTTCGCCCTCGCCCCGGGCATGGGCCTCAACGCCTTCTTCGTGTTCACGGTGTGCCTGACGATGGGCCACAGCTGGCAGTTCGCCCTGACGGCTGTGTTCCTCGAGGGTCTGCTGTTCATCCTCCTCACGGTCACGAAGGTCCGTTCCTGGATCCTGAATGCGATTCCGCTGTCCCTCAAGCACGCCATCGGCGCGGGCATCGGCCTGTTCATCGCCTTCATCGGCCTGCAGAACGCCGGCATCATCGCCAACAACGACTCCACCCTCGTCGCCCTCGGTGACATCACGCACGGAGCCGCCCTCCTCGGGGTCATCGGCATCGTCATCACCGGCGCCCTCGTGATCCTGAAGGTCAAGGGCAGCATCCTCATCGGCATCCTCGTGACTTCGATCATCGGCCTGTTCATCAAGGGAGCGGACGGTGCGGCGCTCACCCATTTCACCGGCGTCATTTCGGCCCCGGACAGCGTCGCCCCCATCTTCTGCCAGTTCGAGTGGGGTCAGATCCTGAGCTGGGACATGCTCGCCGTCGTGTTCACCTTCCTGTTCATCGACATGTTCGACACCATGGGCACCATCATCGGCGTATCCCAGAAGGCCGGCATGGTGGATGAGAAGGGCAATGTGGACGGCATCGACAAGATGTTCATGGCCGACTCCATCGCCACCGTGTGCGGCGCCTGCCTGGGCACCTCCACCACCACGACCTATGTCGAGAGCGCATCCGGCGTGGGCGAAGGCGGCCGTACCGGCCTCACGGCCTTCACCGTCGCGATCCTGTTCGCCCTGGCGCTCCTCTTCTCCCCGATCTTCCTCGCCATCCCCGGCGCCGCCACGGCTCCGGCCCTGGTGATCGTGGGCGTGATGATGATGAGCCCGGTCGCGAAGATCGACTGGGAGGATTACTCCGAGAGCATCCCGGCGTTCATCACCGTCCTGATGATGCCCGTCGCCTACTCCATCTCCGACGGCATCCTCCTCGGCGTCATCTCCTACGTGCTCCTGAACGCCTGCGCAGGCAAGTTCAAGAAGATCTCCGTCACGATGTGGATCCTCGCCGCGCTGTTCATCTGCAAGTATATTTTCATCTGATAAACTGACGGAGATGTCCCCAAGATAGGGACATCTCCGACGAAAAAACACTAGATTTGCCGGAGGTGTCCCCAATTTTGGGACACCTCCCTCATGTATGCACTATTCGTAATCGAAATGATAGCCCGTCAGGTATTCCTCCGTGTACACCGTGGACAAGAGCTCGTACATGTCGGGATCGTGCACCTTGAGCTGCTCGCGGGTCTTGAGCGTGAAGTTCTTTCCGGTGACCGGGTCCTTGACGATCATGCGGCAGGTATTGTACCAGGCCTGGGAGGCTTCGGCGAAGTATTCTTCGGAATTGGTCATCGCATAGTCATAGACGCCACCCTGCCAGAGGCCGGAATTCTTGGCATGGTTGTAACAGGTCAGGAGGCGCTTCTCGAATCCCGTCCACGCCTTGCGGAGGGCATAGTCCACATTGTGGGCAAACTCGTGGACCATGATGCTCTCCGAGTAGTAACGCTCCTTGAAATTCGGAATCTTGACGATGTTCTCCTCGCCGATGCTCATCACGGGCAGGGCTTCGGTCGCCCCGTAGCCACGGCCGCGTTCATTCCAGTCGGTATCCGGCCACCAGATAGGCATCATCGCGCATTCGGGGATGTCGGTGATGTTCTGCTGATAGCCGCAGATGGCCACCCGCCAGTGCATCTTGATCATCTGTTCCCGTGCTTCGGGATGCTTCTCCAGCATCGTATGGACGATGTAGCGGCACTGGATCAGGGCTTCGTCACGGACCACCTCCGAAGCCAGGATGGGAAATCCCTCGTCGGAGATATACTTCTTGTACCAGGAACTGAGCGGGGACGGCTTGCCTTCCAGCCACTGCTGCAAATCAGAAGGCGGGGCCGTAATCTGATCCTGATCCTGGTCCTTTTCTTCAGGGACCGTCTCCTGCTGTTTCGCATCCTTAGCCGGATCATAGGGACGCTTGGTACACCCCGGGACAACCAGGGTCATCCCAACGAAGAACATCAATAAACGTTTCATAGCCAAAACAATCTGTTATAAATCCCAGTCGTCGCTCCGGAAGGGCGGTACAGGGATGCCCATCGAAGTCTGCATGTTTGCACCCATCCAATTGCGGAATCCGTAGCGGACCGCGACCGGGGACGGTACCTCGGGACACTGGACGAGGATGGTCTGGCCGTCCCAGTCGACCTCGGCCTTGGCGAGATGGAACCGGTGGTCCTCCCCGGCCAGTTCGAAACCCACGATATCCCGGGCGGAGATGGACTGGAGATTGGACCATACATGCGTGAGCGTGACTTTTACTCGGCCGTTCTCCAGGTATTCGACCGACTGGATCTCAGGAAGTTCGATATCGAAGTTCAGATTCTGCCCATAGACGGACTGGAGGGCGCGCAAGACCATCATGTCGGCCACTTCCTTCTTCTGCGAGGGATGGACCGTCACCTTGTTGCCCAGGGTTTCGGTGCAGACCGCGAAGCTGTTCGGAATGGTCTTGAGGCTCCGCTTCTGGACCTCCACGAAATGCGGACGCCAGCGTCCGTCGGCATCGCCATGTTCATAGGGAGCCAGGAGGGTGAAGATGAAGGGCATGTCGCCCCTTCCCCAGGTATAGCGCCAGAGCTTCACCATGGCGGCCTGGAGCTTGTCATAGCATTCCTGGCCGATATTGGAGCATCCCTGATACCAGAGGAACCCCCGGGCGCCATAGCCGGCAATCGGGGCCATCCGGCCGTTCCAGATAAGTTCCGGAGTCTCCGGCCAGCGGTCGGGCTTTTCTTCGATCGCGTCGATGGCAGCCCGTTCCTTGGCCGTGATTCCCGCCCTGTCAATGGCCCCTTTCGTCATCCAGGGCTCGATCCGGCTTCCTCCCCAGGGATTGACGATGACGCCGACGGGGATATCCAGGTTATCGGCCAGCCCGGTCGCGAAGAACCAGGCCACGGCGGACGTATGGGCGCAAACGCCGGCCGACGCCACCGTCCACGTCGCATCCACATCGTCAACGGGCTTGGTGCATTTCGGCGTCCGGATGTCAAAGACACGTACCTTGCCGGCATAGGTAGCCGCTTTCATGACGGCATCCCGCGCACCGTCCACCTGCTGGAAGCCGAAACCGGCGATGGGCATTTCCATATTGGACTGGCCGGCACAGACCCAGACCTCGCCCAGGAGGACATCCTGGAACTGGATCCGGTCATTTCCGGACCAGACCGTCACCGTATAGGGACCGCCGGCTTCCATGGTAGACAGGTTCACCCGCCAGGTGCCGTCGGAGGCCACCCGGGTCGTCTCCGTCCTTCCGTTCCAGGAAGTGAGGACGGACACGGTCCGCCCGGGAACGCCCCACCCCCAGACCGGCGTCTCCGTCTCCCGCTGGAGCACCATATGGTCGGAGAAAATGTGTGCGACACGGAGGTTGTCCGCGAACAGGGCCGTCGCAGACAGAAGCAGCGCCAGGCTCAGAAGAATTCGTTTCATCGTATCCATGGTTTATCCCTATAAAGATAAGCATTTTCCATAAAAAACGTACAAGGTGTAACCCATAGAATCACACCTTGTACAAAGAACTATTTCTTGATCGGATACAGCCGCAGCAGCAGCACGATCAGCAGGGCGATCGCCGCCGGGAACAGCGAGAACAGCGCCCAGATCATCTGCTGGACGGAGGCCTCGTTCGTGATGGTGACGACCGTCTGGCCGGTGGCCGGGTCGGTTCCGGAGACGAAGCCGGCGACGCCGAGCAGAAGGGCCACCAGGGCGCCGGAAATGGCCGATCCGAACTTCTGGGCCATGGTACCGGAGGAGAAGATGAGGCCCGTGGAGGAGGTGCCGTTCTTCTCGGTGGCGTAGTCCGCCACGTCGGCGTACATGGACCACAGCAGCGGGGAATAGAAGCCGATGCCGATGGAAGTCAGGATGACCATCACGATCATCAGCCAGATGTACTTCGGGTCCATCGGGATGAAGAAGAAGGCGATGGAGGTCACGGCGCAGATGATGGCCGACCACACGAAGGCCTTGCGCTTGGAGCCCACCCACCTGGTGAACTTCGGGGACAGGCCGCCGAAGATCATGCAGGTCACCTCGCCGAAGGTCATGAACACCGTGTAGTTGATGATGAGACCGGAGACGGTCACATTCCCGTGCAGGCAATACTCCAGCAGGTAACCGGCTACGGCGTAACGGAATCCGTTGAAGAAATTCGTGCAGATGCCGATGAGCGTGAGATAGATCCACGGCTTGTTGCGGAACAGGTCGACGAAAGGCTTGAAGGAGAACTTCTCCGCCCGGACGGGCTTCAACCGCTCTTTCGTCAGCAGGCCGCAGGCCAGGGTTCCCAGGGCCGCCAGGGCGCCCAGGATGACACCGAGCACCGCGTACTGGTGCGCCTCGCTTCCGCCCACCATCTTCTGCAGGTACGGGAAGGAAAGCAGGGTGACGAAGCCCATGGCATAGGCGCCCACCATCCGGTAGGAGGAGAACTCGTTCTTCTCGTTGTCATCGTCCGTCATGACACCCAGGAGCGAGCCGTAGGGCACGTTCACGGCCGTATAGACCGCCATCATCAGCAGGTACAGCGAATAGGCCCAGATGCGCTTGCCCACGGGGCCGAAGTCCGGCGTGTACAGCAGCAGGGCGAAGACGATACCCAGCGGGATGGCACCGAAGATAAGCCAGGGACGGTAGGTCCCCCACTTGGACTGCGTACGGTCCGCCAGGGCGCCCATCATCGGGTCCGTCACGACGTCGAACAGGCGGGCCACCAGCATCAGGGTCGCCGTATCAGCGACGGTGAGGCCGAATACATTGGTAAAGAACAGCGGAAAGGCGATGGACATGACTTTCCAGGTGATGCCGCCGGCAGCGGCATCACCCAGGGCATATCCGATTTTTTCTGACAACTTGGCCATGGTTGCGTAGGTCTTTCTTGCAAAGATAGGCTATTTTTTCAAATTCCGGTCGATGAGCCGGTTCAGCGTCTCCACCGACAGGCCGGTCCGGAGGCCGTCGGGGGCCGTATGGAGACAGTAGTCCACCAGGCGGTCCACCGTGGAGGTCGCGACATGCATCCGGGTATCGGAAGATGCGTAATAGATGAACACTTTCCCGTCCTCATCGGCGATCCAGCCGTTGGCGAAAAGTACATTCATCACGTCACCGATGTACTCCTCCCCTTCCGGGGCCATGAAGAAGCCGGCCGGCTCCGCAATCACGCGGGCGGGGTCGTCCAGGGCCGTCATGTACATATACAGGACATAGCGGAGGCCGCTCGCGCAGCCGCGGACGCCATGGGCCAGATGCAGCCAGCCCTGCGGGGTCTTGATCGGGTGCGGCCCTTCGCCGTTCTTGACTTCTTTGATAGTGTGGTAGTGACGGAGGTTGATGATCTTCTCCTCCTCCACGACCGCATGCTCCATCGAATCCACCAGCGCCCAGCCGATGCCGCCGCCGCTGCCCGCGTCGATGAAACCGTCCTGCGGGCGCGTATAAAGGGCATATTTACCGTCCACGAACTCGGGATGCAGGACAACGTTCCGCTGCTGGCTCCTGGACTGGAGGTCCGGAAGGCGCTCCCAATTCACCAGGTCCTTCGTCCGGGCGATGCCGGCGGCCGCCACGGCCGACGACAGGTCGCCGGGGGCGGCGTCCGGATCCTTCCGTTCCACGCAGAAGATCCCGTAGATCCAGCCGTCCTCGTGGGCGGTCAGGCGCATGTCATAGACGTTCGTCGCAGGTTCCCCCCATTCCGGCATCGTGATGGGACGGTCCCAGAAACGGAAGTTGTCCACCCCGTTCGGACTATCCGCCACGGCGAAAAAGCTCTTCCGGTCAGCCCCTTCCACACGGACCACCAGCACATACTTTCCCTTCCACTTGATGGCGCCGCTGTTCAGCGTCGCGTGGACGCCGAAACGCTCCATCAGGTAAGGGTTCGTCGCTTCATTCAAGTCATACCGCCAGAAAAGCGGAGCGTGGTCCGCCGTCAGGACGGGATATTTGTAGCGCTCATACACGCCATTTCCCCACACGGCCTCGTTCGGTCGTGCAAGCAGTTGCTCATGATTGAAGGTCAGTTCGACCAGTCTTTCGTTGAAGTTCATAAGTTTATGGTTTCAGGAACACGATATCTGCCAACTCACTGAATGCTTTCATGTCGGGAGCATTCTCAAAGCCCTCCCAGGCCGCATAGAAATGCCCGGGCTTGTCATGCGCATTGCGCCAGGTGAGGACATAGGCGACCGGGAAATCCGCGATGGTGGGATACAGCACCCGGGTCCACCAGGTCGGGTCCCCAAGGCTTTCCAGCCCGGTTTCGGAAAGGCACATCAACTTGTGATGGTCCTTGGCCAGCTGGTTCATGTAGGTCAGGCTGCGTTTGAGCTCCTCGGCGAAGCGGACGCCCGCCTCCCCGACGCCGTCTTCACCCACGTACTCATAGTGGTCGATCCCGAACATGTCCACGAACTCGTCGCCGGGATAGCGGGACATATAGTCATCGACGGAAATGTTACTGTTCGGGGAATAGCACCAGAGGAGGTTCGTCAGGCCACGCGCCTTCACGAGATAGGTCCAGGTGGTCCGGTACAGTTCCTTGTACTGCTGTTCCGTACACAGCTTTCCGCCCCACCAGAACCAACTGCCGACGTTCTCATGCCAGGGTCGGAAGACGACCGGCGTCCCTTCCAGGCTCTCCAGGAAGTCGCCGAGGCGCTTCAGCCAGACGTCCATGAACAGGTCATGCAGTCCGCCGCCTTCCAGGAGGGACTTCACCACCTGGTCGGAGGAGACATCCCAGGCGTCACCGCCCGTAAGCGGGTTGCGCGGATGCCAGGAAAACGTGACGATTCCGCCGCGCTGAGCATGGAGCATCGCCGCCTTCCGGATGAGGCCGAAATCGACGCTGTCCAGATTGGCCTTGTCCCCCATCTCGATGCCGCCCAGGTCGAATCCCACGATGGCGGGATACATCCCGGTTACGGCTTTGACGTCGGAACGGGTCAGGGAATCGGCCTCCCAATCCTCCACTTTCCAGGCGTGTCCATAGGACAGGTCATCCTGGTGGCCGTAAAGGATATCTCCTTTCTCTACATAGGAAAAGAGTTTTGCGACCAATTGGTCTTTCGGGGTTTCCATCGGTTTCTTGTCGCCGGACGAGCAGGCGGAGAGGAGCGTCAGGGCGCACAAAAGGGTTATCGTTTTTTTCATAGGCGTCAGAAATTGGGTGCACTGTCATAGACGGTTTGGAGGGTATAGGAGGCATCCTCCGTGAAACGGGCCTTCACCATCCGGTCGACCGGGATCTTGCTACTGCCCAGATAGCCGCCGGTTCCATGATTGATGTAGCCGTGCTGCTCCTGGCCTACGTCCGTTCCACCGTTATCCCACAGGAAACAGGGCATGCCGTAAACCTTGGCTGCCTTGACCACATATTCCAGATAGTAAAGGAAGAAATACCAGGCGCGGGTATCCTTGGCACGCATCGAGCAACCGAATTCACCGATATATACCGGGATATTCTTGTTCACATAGTTGGTACACAGCATATTGAATACCTCTTTCACGTGGTCCTCATCGCCCCCCGGGGCTTTTTTCCCAACAGCTCCGGTATGGCCCCATTCGGAATACTGCTTGTCACCGATGGTATAGTCGGAAGGATCGTAGAAATGGACGGAAACCATCACCTTTCCGGCCGGATCCTGCGGCAGGGTAAGATACTGCGTGAACTGCGGATTGGCCGCGTACGTGGGGACGCCCAGCCAGCGGGTGGCATTGTTGCCGCCGGTTGCCCGGACGGCATCCACGAAGACCTGGTTCCACTCGTTCAGGATGTTGCACTGGCGGGTGGGATCGGCCCGGAAATCGGCGCTCCAGCCCCAGCCGCCGTCGTTGAGTTCGTTGAAACCTTCCATGATGAGCCAGTCGCCGCAATCCTTGAACTTTTCGGCAATCTGGGTCCAGACCGCTTCGATCTTGGCCTTGATCCGGACGTTGAGTTCGCTCTTGACCGCGGCGTTCTTGATGTCCAGCCACTGGTAGTCGTTGTTCACGCCGTGATTCTCGTCGTGATGGGTATTGATGATGACATCCAGCCCGGCCTTGTGCGCATACTGCACCACCTCATAGATCCGGTTCATCCAGGTCGGGTCAATCTTGTAATCCGGAGCATCACCGATCATCTTGAGCCAGGAAACGGGAATCCGGACACTGGTGAAACCGGCTTTCCTGACACCGTCGAAGGTAGCCTGGGTGGCTTTCTTGGCCCCGTCGGGCTGCCAGACGCCTTCATCCGGATAACCCTCCTTATCCCCGGCCCACGAGCCGTTGTAATAGCCGTCGAACTGATTGCCCAGGTTCCATCCCAGGCCCAGCCTCTCCGACATTTTCCAGGCATCGTTGGTACCCGGCGTCGGGTCCGGGACAACGGCCTTGCCTTCCTGCTTCACCGTAAAGGTGGCATCGGCGACACCGCTGGCTGTCACGTTCACCGTGGCTTCGCGGATCACATAACCGTCATTGGGCGCGACGGTCAGGCCGACCGTGATCTTGTAGTCCTTGTAGGTTCCGTCCTGGAAGACAATCCAGTCCGGAAGGCCGGTCAACTTCGGCCGAGCTGGGGACGTAATGGTCAGCGAGAGGGTCTCCCCCGCCTGGACAGGCGTGAAAGAGGAGGCACTCAGGGTGATGGCCGTCGGGGCCTCGGGAGTCGTCGACTCCGACGCCGGATTCTTCTCGCAAGCGACGGCCGCCAGCAAAGCGGCAAGGATCAGGTATCGTTTCATCATTTCAGGGATGGCATTTGTTCACGGGTCAGGACGCGGCTGGAAGTCATCAGGCTCTTCCAATAAGCGTCCGTATTCAAGGGATAGTTTTCCAAATCCCAGGCCAGGAACCAGTTCCAGGTTTCCCCGGCCGAGAGGCATTTGCCGGGATCGGGGATGTTGCCGCATTCGCTCACCGTCACCAGCTTATGTCCGCCGGAAAGGTCCACGGCAGCCTTGTGCTGACGGGACTTGGCATCGGTATCGTCGGCATAGATATCCACACCCACGATATCCACCAGGTCGTTCCCGGGGTACCAGGATGCATAATCCTTTTCGGCGCCCACCGTCGTATCCAGCGTCCAGACCCAGATCAGGTTGTCCAGGCCATACTCCCCTTCCAACTTGTCACGGAGCAGTTTCCAGAGCTTCTTGCAAGGCTCGGCACCGCCGCGTCCCCACCAGAACCAGGCGCCGTTGGAACCGTACAGGGTGTAGTTTCCGGCGGCTTCGTGCAGCGGACGCCACAGGACCGGGATTCCTTCCGCCTGGAGGAGTTTCAGATAACCGGCCACCTTCTCGATATCCTGGAGGATGAACTCGTTCTCCCAGGTCCCTTCCTGGAGGGCCCGGACGATGCTGAAGGAGGTCTTGTCGCAGTAGAAGTTGTAGCCATCGAAATTCCCGGCCTTGCCCTTCGTCCAGTCCGCCTCCGAATTCGGGACATTCCAGTGCCACATGAAGGAAACCAGGCCGTTCGCCTTCCACTGCTCCTTCGCGGCGGAAATGTCGCCGTAATTCACTACCCAACTCCACCCGGCCGGGGTCGGAGAATACTGGAGAAAGATGTAGTCATAGCCGGCCAGGGCCGGATGTTTTCCGGTCTTCTGGAAAACCTCGTTCACCCGGTCATTGTTGTTGGCCGTCCCGCCGGACTGAACGCCGCTTAGGATTTTCTGGCCGGCCTGTTTCCGCAGGAACTCATAGACCTTGCGGGCGGAAGCACTGGCCTGGGCATTGGTCAGGTCGGCGTCGACGGTGGCGGGCTCCGGAGGCGTCGGCCTTTCCGCCGCAGCCTGTTTCACGGAAACCGTCTTGGAAAGGGTGCCGGACGTGACGGTCAGGGTAGCCGACCGCTCCGCATAGTCCGTATTTTCCGCCACCTGGAGACCGAGGGTGATCTTGTAGTCCTTGTAAGTCCCGTCCGTCAAGGCGATCCAGTCCGGAAGGCCGGTCACTTTCGGGCGGGAAGGCGCCGTGACCGTCAGGGTCAGGGACTGCCCTTTCTGCGGCACGTCGAAGGAAGCGGCATCCAGGGTGATGTCCTTCGGGGCATTGTCCACCGGATCCGGTGTCACCGGATCCTTCTTGCAGGCCCAAAGGGCCAGGATGGACATGGCCAGGATGAAAAACCTTGCGTATTTCATAATCAAGTGTTCAGTGGAACCCGGAGGGAGGGTCAGCCCCCTCCGGATTAAAAACTACTGGATGGTGATCTTGTCAATGACCCAGTCAGAGCCCTGGATGACCATGCCTACACGGCCGTCACCCTGGTATGCGGTATTCACGCCGAAATAATCTCCGGCCCTGGACCGGATGATCTCCAGGAGACTCGCCGTCAGGGTCAGTTCGATCTTCTCGACATCCTTTCCCCCGACATTGTCCGTATTCAGGTATGCGCCACCGAGTTCGGGAAATACAATGTCACCATTGCCCCACCAGCCGTCATTGAACTGGACCTGGCCCCAATTATCCGTCTGATGGAAGTAGATGATGAGTTTGGAGTCTGCAGTGGCGGCATCGAAGAAGGACATGGCCAGGCCGAAACGCCCGTCATCACCCCAGGTCAGGGAAACCGGTCCTTCGAAGACCGTCGTTTCCGTCGCGCCATACTGGATGAGGGAAATCTTGGTCACCTCCACATTTCCGTCGCCGTTGATGATGAAAGCGCCACCCCAGCCCGCATCTTCCGTCAGGGAAGCCAGAATGCCGGCCGTAACATTGAAGGAGAACGTTTGGGTTCCGCCGGGGAATGCCCCCTGCTTGACCTCGTTGCCGCCGTCCAGTTCATCGATGGAGAGACCGCCCCAGTGACCGTTGCAAAGCTGGAGATCCCACCATCCCTCTTCCGGAGCGGTGAAATAGATCTTGATGACATCGCCTTCGCGGATACCGTTCTCGGCCCAGACGAAACGGTTGTCACCGAAAGTGGCTCCGCTCCATCCATTGATGATCTGGCTGCCTTCCCAGATGGTGATTTCCGTGAAGGGGGCCGTCACCTCGAAAGGAACCGCCCATGTGAGTTCCGTACCGTCCACCAGCACAAGGGACAGGCGATAGGCACCCGGGCTCACAATTTCTTCCGGCAGGGAGAAGGACATGGCGTCATCGGCATGGAGCTGATAGTCCAGGACCTTCTTGCCCTTGATCTGGATGGATTCGATCTTCAGGAGATTCGTACCATGGATCGTGATCTTCTTGCCCAGCGCATAGGAAGGCTCGTCGAAAACGATGGACACCGGCTCGTCATAAGTGACAACGATCTCATCCGTCGCAGACGTATAACCGGCTGCGGATGACACGGTGACAGGACCCGTATAGGCATTGCGCGGAAGGGTTACTTCCAGGACCACGCTGCCGTCTTCGGCGGGGACTTTCAGGAATTCGCAGGGAATGAGTCCATTGAAGTCGTCGCCGATGGTGACGCCGGTCACGAGGTCGAGGTCGTTGCCGTAGATCTTGACGACCGTCTCGCCGGCCACGCCGTCCGGGCTGTCGCAAGCCGTGATGACGGGCTTGACCACCTCGATTTCAGGCGTGTAAGCCTGCTTGCCGGAGCCCAGGGTCACGGTCACGCTGCCATCCTTGGCAGCAGCGGGAAGCGTGGCGTAAAGCTTTCCTCCATCCAGATAGAAGGAAGCCGGGGCATTGACGAAGTCCACCTTGGTCACGAGATCCAGGTCGGAACCGGTGATCTCCACCTCGCAGCCGGCCTTGTAGCGACCGTCCTCAGCGAGGGACTTGATGGCGAGGTCGGCGACCGTCACGGTCTCGATCTCACCGGCGGAGAAGGACTTGCCGGCAAAGGAAGTGAGGGTGACCGCACCGTCCGTTGCAGAAGCCGGCAGGGTGAAGGAGAGGCTCTTGCCGTCTTCAGCCACGGAGAAGTCGACATCCGCCGCACCGACAAGGTCCACTTGCTGGATCATGTCCAGGTGGGCACCGGTGACGGTGACGACATCGCCGCTCTTGTAAGTCGCTTTCGCAGCCTCGTCCACGGTAGGATCCCCGACGACGAGTTCCGTCGCGGAATAGATCTGGTTCGGAATCGTGTTCGGATCGGCGATCTCGTTCACGTCGCCCACAATCACATAGCCGGTAACGGCATCGGAAGGAACGACGAACTTGAGTTCGTGGCGTTCCTTGCTCACGAATTCAGTGATGTACACCCCGCCCAGGATCACTTCCTGCACGTTGTTCAGGTATTCACCCTTTACGGTAACCACATCGCCGGAGAGGACCTCCGCCGGAGAGAAGGAATCCAGTTCGATGGGCTCGGTGAATTCCAGGTCCGCGAAGGACTCCAGGACGGTGCCGTCCTTGGTCACGATGGACACTTTTCCCACTTCGGGTCCCTCGACCGGGACCATGACCCTCAACTCTCCATGGTCACCGGACTTGGTGACGGTAAAGTCGGTCACCGTGATGCCGCCGGCGAAACGGATCTCGGAGACATTCTCCAGGTTCGTACCCAGGATGCGGAGTTGGCCGCCGCGCATCACCGGATTCGGGGCGACGGCGCTCAGCGCTACGGCGCCGGCATACTGGTCAGTATCGTACTCTTCATGCTTGCAGCCGGTCAGGGAGACGGCAGCCAGGCAGAGAGCTGCGATGGCAGAATATTTCAGTATTTTCTTCATAGACTCAATCTCCTCTCATTATTTGTAAGGGACCGCGCGGATGTTGTCGATCTTGATGATCGGCGTGCAGCTCGTTCCGACAGGTTCCATGCCGCCGTCGGTGATGAACATCCACATGCTGGTAAAACTGGAGGCGTTCAGGCTGGTGCCGGCGGGCTGGGCATTCCATCCGAGGTTGAACTCGGTGAACGGGATGGCCACCGTCATCCACTGGTCGCCGGTATGGAAGGAACCGGTCGCCTTCCAGGGCGTGTAGAAAGCGCGGGGAGCGTCGTTGCCGGACATGTAGGTGTTGTTCGCACCCGCCACGATGTTGCCGTCGATATCCTCGATGCCGCCGTTTCCGAAGGTGACGAAATCCACGCCCGCGAAGCAGATCTGCATCGGCGTGTTGTTCCAGGGGTTGGAGGACGGGACGAAGATCTCGAACTTGAGGGCCATGTTCTGCCAGTCGGTGAAGTCCGCGAAATCGGTCAGGCGGGCACCCATGGCACCATCCTGGTAATTCTCGGGCGTATTCCAGGAACCCGGCCAGTAGACGAAGGAGAAGTGGGCTTCCTCCCAGGCGCCGTTGAGTTCAGTGGCTCCGTCGCCGAATTGGAAGAAGCGGCCGGCGATGCCGGTTCCGTCATCATCCTGCGAACTGTGACCGTTCCAGCCGTGGTTGTCCAGGCCGGTCAGGCCGTCGAAGTCGAAGAGCATGCCGCGGCTGTCCTTGTACATGAACACGGACTGTGCGGTACCGGAATCGTTGTTGACCTTGATCTTGCCCGGCTGTGCGCCGGCAGGGACCTTGAGCGAGAGCGCCGTACCGTCGCCAGAAGTGACCTTAACCGGGTCCGCACCGGGGAATTCGACGGTGATCGGCGGGAAGAGGTAAGAGCCGTAGATGCTGACGGTCTCACCGGCCTTCGCCCACTCGTTGGACATGCCGGTGATCTTCGGTGTCGGAGGAAGGACCTTGAAGTCATAAGCCACGACAGAACTGTCGCGGGTGATCAGGTACATCTTGTCGGTCTGCTCCACGGGCATGTTCTTGGGCACCGCCACCACGATGGTATGCGGGGTCATGTAGCTGGAGTTCAGGACGGCGGCCTGGTCGTTGAAGTAGATGTCGTGGACGCTGGTCAGGTTGTCACCGACCACACACACGAGCTCTTCCATATTGGCCTGGGTAATGGCGATGTCCCGGTCCGCATAGCGGACGAAATGGACGGTCGGAACGCCGGTTGTCTCCTTGTAGCGGTCCGGATAGTCCAGGTTGGTACAGGAAGCGGCCAGGACCACACCCAGGATGATGCCAGTATATTTGGTTATCGCTTTCATCGTTTCACGGATTAAAAGTCATACGAATAAGTCGCGCGGACATCCACGTGGACCGGTTCGGCGGTGGAGGCCACATTCGGGTTCATCACGACGTCTTCCGTCGGGAAAGGAATCGTGAACATGTGCGGCTTCACGTCGGCAAGGTCCTCGACGGGATTATAGGTAATGGCGCTGGAATCCCACTCGCGGGCTCCGGGGCCTACATAATTGCCTTGTGCATCCGTCACGAAGTTCTTATACACGCCGTTCAGGTCACCCTCCCATCTGGAGCGGCGCTGGGCCAGCAGGTCGGCGATGCAGGCGTTCACGTCATAGTAGGAACGACGCACATAATCGTACCAGCGGTCGCCTTCGAGGGCGAGTTCCAGGCGGCGTTCCTTCCAGATGTCCTCATAGGTGACACTCGCAAGCGGCTCGGCATGGGCACGTTCGCGGATCTTGTTCACATAGGTGAGGGCGTCGGAAGAATTGCCGGTCAGGAAAGCCGCCTCGGCATAGACCAGGTAGATGTCGCCCAGGCGGAGGATGTGCGTCGGAAGCTGGTTGTACATGCCGAAGGACGGATAGCCGAACGCAGCCACGTGGTCGGCGACGTCGCCATAGAGGTGCTTGGCATAGTTGGCGCCGGTAGCGCAGCCGAAGGACTTGTTGGAAGCGTTGGCATCGAGCCCGCCCGGAGCGTAGCTGTCGTCATAGAAGAAGCGGTAGAAGTCGAAACCGCCCATGTCGGTCCAAAAATAGTCGTACTGGTCACCGAACATCATCATCGTCGCCTGGCGGCGGTCGTCATGGTTGACACGCTTGGTAGGGTCGTCCGTGGCCAGCACGCCGAAGGCTTCCTGCAGGTCGATGGAGGGACCCTTCCAGTCTCCCCAGAGATTGCCGTTCTCGTCGAATCCGACCAGGCCCACGTCGCACTGGATGGAGTTCTGGGAAGTCCAGGTCTCCTGCTTGCACTGCCAGTGCCAGGTGAAGAGTTCCTCACCGGTCTGCTGGAACTTGTCGGGGGTCATCCGGAAAATGTCGGAGTATTTCGGGGTCAGGGTACGTCCGGAATTGTCAATGACATCCTTCGCATAGCGCGCCGCGGCAGCCAGGTCATCCTGGTTCAGGGAACCGGTGACACCGGCCTTGGTCAGATAAACCTTCGAAAGAAGGGCCTCGGCGGCGTAGTAGTCGATGCGGTTGAGTTTGCCGATGTAGGCGTTCTTCGGAAGCAGTTCCATGGCCTTCTCCAGGGTCATGACGATGTACTCATAAACGTCGGCTTTCTGAACCTTGAATACCTCATTGTAGCTGGCTTCCTTGATCACCTCGGTGTTGTCGTGGATGATCGGAACGTCGCCGAAGGTGCGCACAAGCAGGAAATAGGTCATCGCCTTCCAGGCAAGGGCCTCGCCGATGCAGCGGTTCTTGACAGCTGCGGAGGCGGTGGTTTCCGCATTCAGGATGTTGTTGATCACCGTATTGCACTGCGCGTTCACGGCCCACAGGGAATAGGCCATGTTCTTGAGGTCCTGGTCCGTACCGTTCACGGTCAGCGTGGAATAGGCGTTCTGGCCCTGGTAGACATTGCCGCACATCGTTTCGGAACCGTAGATGTAGAAGCGGATGATGTCGTACCACGGGGAATTGTAGAGGTAGTTGATACCCTGCTCGACCTGCGCGTCATTCTTGTAAAAGTCGCCGGTGGTGTAGGAATCCTCGGACGGACGGTCCAGGAATTTCTCGCAGGAGGCGGCGGTCAGCACGGCCGCGGCAAGGATGATATATTTGAATGTATTTTTCATATGCATGTCCTCCATCGTTTAGAAAGTGATGTTCAGTCCGAAGGAACAAGTCATCGGGGAAGGATAACGTCCGTTGTCCACACCGAAGGTCAGACCGGAGGAATCCTGCGTGGAGGCACCCACTTCAGGGTCGAAACCGGTGTACTTGGTGAAGGTGTAGAGATTCTGGATGTTCATGTAAACACGCACATTGTCGATCTTCACCTTCTGGAGCACGGTTTTCGGGAAGGTGTAGCCGAGGGTGATGTTCTTGATGCGGAGATAGCTTCCGTCTTCGATGTAACGGGTGCTCAGGCGGTCGTTGTCGTTCGGGTCCTGGATGGACGGGCGCGGCGTCTTGGTACCGGTATTGGAGACACGCACGTTCGTGATGTCGTCATACCACATGGATCCGTCGGTATAGGTCTTCCCTTCGTCGATGATGACGAGGCGGGCGCGGTCCTGGACGGACACGTGCTGGTTGGTCCAGGTGCTGTTCATGTGCACGAGGCCGTTGTAACCCTGACCCATCATATTGTAGTTGAGGACCTTGTTCCCATAGGAACCGTTCAGGAAGATGGACAGGTCCAGGTTCTTGTAACGGAAACTGTTGGTCCAGCCGAAGGTGAACTTGGGAAGCGGGGATCCGATGTTGGTCTGGTCATATTCGTTGATCCTGCCGTCCGGAACGCCTTCCGGTCCGCTGATGTCCTTGAACTTGAGGTCACCCACCCACACGGTCGTAGCGCGGTTGAAAACGCCGTCCACCGGGTATTTCTCGGCCTTCGGGGAATTCTCGATGTCTTCGAAGGTCTCGTATACGCCGTCCACGACATAGCCGTAGAAATTGTACAGGGACTGGCCGATCTCGGTCACGGAGACGATGTCGCTCCACTGGCCGTAACCCACGAGCTGCGCATTGGCGGAGCCGTCCAGGGCGACCAGCTTGTTCCGGTTGAAGGAAATCTGGAAGTTGCTGTCCCAGCCGAAGTTCTTCGTGTCGACAGGATGGGTGTCGAGCGTGATCTCCAGACCCTTGTTCTCGATGGTACCGAAGTTACCCTTCGGAGCGGCGAGGGCGGAGGAGCCATTGCCCTGGGTACCCATGTAGGACGGGAGCGTCAGGGACATCAGCATGTCGGAGGACACCTTCCTGTAAAGGTCGACGGTCAGGTTGATGCGGTTCTGCAGGAAGTTGAGGTCGAGACCGACGTTGGTCTGCACCTGCTTCTCCCAGTGGATACCGGTGTTGGAGATATTGGCCGGACGCTGGCTGTCGCCGAGGCCGGTAGGCATCTTGGACATGCCGGACTCCCAGGCGCCGCCGCCGATGTTGGCATTACCGGTCTGGCCCCAGCCCACGCGGATCTTACCGTTGTCCAGGCCGAAGGAACGGGTGAAATCCTTCAGGAAGGCCTCGTTGGTGAATCGCCAGGAGGCGGCGAAGGAATGGAAGTTCGCCCAGCGGTTGTCCGGTCCGAAGTTGGAGGAACCGTCCCGGCGGAAGGTGTAGGTCGCGAGGTAGCGGTCGTCGTAGTTGTAGGTCTCACGGGTGAAGAAGGACGCCATTGCGGAGGAGCCGAAGCCGGAATTCACGGTCGGGTTGCCGGTGGCGAGCTTGATGTTGTGGATGTCATCCGAAGGAAGACCGGTGTTGCTGGCACCCAGGTAGTTCCAGCGGGATTCCCAGGCTTCCTGGCCCACCATCGCCGTCAGACTGTGCTTGCCGAAGGTATTGGCATAGGTCAAGTAGTTCTTGATGGACCAGTAGGTGCTGCCGTTACGCTGGGTGCTCATGGAATTGTTGCCACGCTGCCAGCCGCCGAGGTTCACCATCGGCTTATAGGTGGTGGCTTCGGAGTTGGAGACGTCGAAACCCACCTCGCTGCGCCAGGTCAAGTGCTTGACCGGGGTAAGGTCCGCATAGACGTTACCGGTCAGTTTCTGACGCTTGAGGAGGTTCTGGTCCAACATGGCCAGGGCGACCGGGTTGGCGGAGGTGTAACCCTCGCGAACGGTCGTGGAATAGTTTCCGTCCAGGTCATAGACCGGGATGTCAGGCAGGGTGGAGAGGGAATAGAAGATGACGCCTTCCTGGCCGTCGGCGAGCTTGATGTCGTCATTGGTGACGGCGTAGGTCGCGTTCACGCCCAGCTTGAACCATTCCTTGAGCTGCGCATCCAGGTTGGTGCGGAAGGAGAGACGGTTGAAGTTGGAGCCGATGATCGTACCCTGCTGGTCCATCCAGGAACCGGACACATAGTACTGGACCTTCTCGGAACCGCCCTGGGCGCTGATCTGGTGCTGCTGCTGGAGGGCGGTGCGGAACACCTCGTCCTGCCAGTTCGTACCCTTGCCGAGGATGGAAGGATCGGCATAATAGCCGTTGTGGTCCACGAGGCCCTGCCCGGCGAGGTCGTTGTAGTATTCGGCGAACTCACGGAGGTTCATCATATGGATGCGGCTGGTCTGGCGGGAAACCGCGAACATGCCGTCATAAGAGAACTTCGCATCACCTGCCTTGCCGTGCTTGGTGGTGATGAGGACGACGCCGTTGGCGCCCTGGGCGCCGTAGATGGCCGTCGCGGAAGCGTCCTTGAGGATTTCCATCGAGACGATATCGGCCGGGTTGATGGTCGCGAGCGGGGAGATGGTGGAAACCTTTCCGTTTCCGAGACCGCCCAGACCGAAGTCTCCGCCGGAATTGCCGCCGCCCTGGACGATGACGCCGTCAATGACGTAGAGCGGTTCGGCATTGGCGTTCACCGTGGCCTGGCCACGGACGCGGATGGAGGACGAGGAACCCGGGGCACCGGAAGTCTGCACCGCGGAGACACCGGCGGCGCGGCCCTGGAGGGACTGGTCCAGGTTGGTGATGATGGACCCCTTCAGGTCTTCTTCCTTCATGGATACGGAAGCGCCGGAGAGGTCGCTCCGCTTCATGGTACCGTAACCCACGACGACGACCTCGTCGAGGAATTCGGTATCCTCTTTCAGCAGGACATTGATCTGGGTCTGGTTTCCCACGACCACTTCCTGCGTGGCATAGCCGATGGAAGAGAACACGAGCGTCGCACCGGGCTTCACCGTGATCACGTCGCACCGGGCTTCACCGTGATCACGTAGTTTCCATCCAGGTCTGTGACGGCACCGTTCTGGGTGCCTTTCTCCATCACGCTGGCGCCGATGACCGGTCCGATATCGTCCGTGACGGTACCGACGACCCTGTTCTGGGCGAACAGGGTTCCCACGGTCGCGAAGAGCGCGAGCATGAAGGCTAACAGCTTGTTTTTCATGCTACTAGTGTTGGTTTGTTAATTGTTAAGGTTGGATATTGATTGTCTGATGATTTCCACCGTGGTGTCATCCACATACACCCCGTTCAGGCCCTGGGCTTCCTGGGCCGGGTCGCCGGCGTAATCGTCGCCCCGCTCCCACTGGGTGTGCTGCGGACGGGCAAAACCGCTCCATCCCCAGAAATTGGCTCCGGCAAGTTCCTTTCCCACCTTGGAGAACAGATGACGGTAATAGGCGTCGCGACCGACGGTCGTGGCGCTCCGTTCCGGCGAAAAACCGTCCCGCGGGAAGCCGAACTCCTCCGCAACGATGGGGAGGCCGTATTTCGCAGCCACTTCCACGTGCGCACGGATATATTCATCGGTCTTTTCCAAAGCGGAGGGAAGATCCTCCACCAGGCTCTCCGCACGGGCCCAGTTCCAGTTGTAGGGCCAGATATGGATGGTCATGTAGTCGACCCCGGGAATGGCGGCGACTTCCTCCAGCAGGGCAGGATCGGCCTCGCAGCCCATCAGGCCCTCATTGCCGGTGGAGACCAGGTGGTTCGGGTCGATTTCCTTGATCAGGCGGGCCGCTTCGGAAAGCCAGGCGATGAAGCCCTTGCGGACCGCGGGATCGTCGGAGAAGCAACGGGGCTCGTTGCCGATCTGCCAGGAGAAGATGGCGGGATCCTCGCTGTACGGCTTTCCGGTAAGGGAATTCGTGCGTCCGACAATGAATTTCAGATGATTGAAGAACAGTTCCTGCGCTTTTTCATCGGTCGCGAAACCGGCCATCTGCCGCATGAACGGGCCATAGCCGTCCAGCAGCGGAATCAGCGCCTTCCCGGAGCCGGCCCACTCCATATACTGTCCGTAACCGCCGGACCACTCCCAGGAATTGTTCAGATAAAGAACCGCCTGCATATCCCGCTTCCCCAGTTCGACCAGGAAACGGTCCAGTCCGGTCAAAATAGTATCATTATAAACGCCCGGGGCCTTCTGAAGCGTGGGCTCGATCCGGGAGAAAACACCGTCCGGCCCGTCTCCGCCCACCAGTACGCGGAGATTGTCGATGCCCAGCGATTTGAGCGTGTCGAGTTCCCGGACAAGGCGGTCGAGATTCCCGCCCTGCCCTTCGGAGGCCAGGATGGGGCCATACCAGAAATTGGTTCCAATGTACGAATATGAACGTCCGTTACGGATGAATTGCCCATCCTCGACCCGGACAAAAGGAGAGGGTCCAGCCTTGGGGCCGCAAGCAGCGGCGAGGAGGGTGATTCCTGCCAGGAAAGCCGATTTCAGTGTTTGTCTCATTATAGTGGCGCGTTTCAGAAAAGTATGTTACAAAAATACTTTTTGGAACGGGCACGGACAAATACAATAAAACCCAAATCTGATACTTTCCTGCTGACTGTAATACCTACACGAAGACGCGGTTTTTCCTGAACAGCGTCCGGAAGTCCCGGGGCGTATAGCCCCGCCTGGACTTGAAGGCGCGGTTGAAATTGGACAGGTTGTTGAATCCGCAGGCATAGCTGATTTCGGAAATGCCCATCGTCGTGTCCACCAGGAGCCGGGCGGCGTTTCCCAGGCGGATATCGATGATGTAATCCATCAGCGTCCGGTTCGTATGCTGCTTGAAGAAACGGCTGAATGCCGAAGGAGACATCCCGACCATCGCCGCACAATCCTCCAGCCGGATTTCCTCGTGGTAGTGCGCATTGATGAACTCCTGCACCTTCCGTACCCGGCGGCTCTCCGTGTTCCGCTCCTCTTTCGCAAAAGAAGAACTGGCAAGCACGCGCGCCTCCGTGTCGTTCGACAGCACGTAGAGAATCTGCAGCAGATGCTGAAACTGCTCAAATCCATCCGGTTCCGAAGCCAGGACATCCAGCAGGGAATACACTTTCATGATGGCTTTCAGCGAGAACGTGAGTCCGTTGGCCGCCTTCTGGAACATGTCCCGGATGGTCCGGAACTGCTTGCGCGCAAGAAGTTCCTCCGGGAAAAGCGTCCGGGAAAACTGGATGGTAATCTCGCGGATATCCCCATTGCGGCAGTTTCCCTGCTCCCAGGCATGTTCGAGCCGCTCCCCCGCCACCAGCGTCAGTTCATAGTCCCCGATCTCCTCCACGCTGTCCCCGACGATCCGGCGCACACCGGCTCCGTTCTCGATGAAATTGAGTTCATACTCGGCATGGCTGTGGATGGGGAACAGGAATTCCGACTTGTGGCGTTCCACCACATAGAAGCAGTCCTTGTCGGACAACGGGGTGATTTCTTGCAGGACCTGGCTCATAAGACAAAGGTAGGAATTTCTCCGAATTACTGCAAGAATGATACTATTTCAACATTTTTCCGTATCTTCGCGGCATCAACACGCACGCCATGGACCAGGACGAGAAATACATGCGGGAGGCCTTGCGCGAGGCAAGCGCCGCCCTGGAAGCCGGGGAAATCCCCATCGGAGCCGTCATCGTCTCCCGGGGACGGATCATCGGCCGGGGCCACAACATGACCGAACGGCTGCACGACACCACCGCCCACGCGGAAATGGTCGCCATCACCGCGGCGACGGAGGCCATCGGCGGGAAATACCTGACGGATTGCACGCTGTATGTAACCGTAGAGCCCTGCCCGATGTGCGCGGGTGCCCTCAACTGGTCGCAGGTCGGGCGGATCGTGTACGGCGCCATCGACCCGCGCCGGGGCTATTCCCTCTTCTCCCCCTCCCTCCTTCACCCCCGCACGGAAGTGACGGCGGGCGTCCTGGCGGACGAATGCACGGCCCTGATACAGGATTTCTTCCGCTCCAAACGCTGATTTGAAAGGAATTTGCTATCTTTGCATCCGATGGCAAGAAAACGCAAGATTCCCGGCGTGGATCCCGCCTATCTCGAGAAGCAGAAGGCGGCGCTCCTGAGAAAGAACCGCTATGTCCTGTACTTCAACGACAGCGAGATGGCGGCCGTGGACGAGTACTGTTCCCGTTTCAAGGTCCACGCGAAAGCCGCCCTTTTCCGGGAGGCCATCATGTCCAAGATCCTCTCGGAACTGGAGGAAAACCATCCGACACTGTTTTAACCATGGGAGAAGATATCCAGATCGTCAACGATACCGTCCGGAACGGCGTGCGGCATGTCACCGCCATTCCCTCGGCCCTCGTCTGTTCCCGCCAGATCGATTTCGACCTCGTGGACGGGCATATCCATAACCTCCGCTACACCGGCGGCTGCCACGGCAACCTGCAGGCCCTCGGTGCCCTGCTGGAAGACCAGCCCGTCTCCTTCGCCCTTGAACGCCTTACCGGTATCAACTGCAAGGAGCGAGGAACCTCCTGCTCCGACCAGCTCACCCGCGTGCTGCGGAAGGTCCTCCCGTAGATACTATCTTTGCACCCCGGAATTGAGATGTGGTGTAATGGTAGCACTAGGGATTTTGGTTCCCTCAGTTAGAGTTCGAATCTCTACATCTCAACGAAAAGGTTGGCGTCGGCCAACCTTTTCCGTTATCTGACGACGATGCGTTCGATGCGTCGCGGGATGGAAGCGAGGATCTCATAGGGGATGGTCCCCAGGATGTCTGCCAACTCGGAGACCGTAGGGTCGGTACCGAAGACGGTGACGGTGTCGCCCACTTTCACGTCGACCCCGGTCACATCCAGCATACACATGTCCATGCAGATGTTCCCGATGGTGGGAACGCGGTGGCCGTTCACCGAGAAGGAAGCCCTTCCGCGACCCAGGTGACGGTCTATCCCGTCGGCATAACCGACGGGGATGGTAGCGATGACGGTGCCCACGCCGGCTTTCCCCCAACGACCGTAACCCACGGTGTCACCCTCACGCAACCGCTTTACCTGCAGCACCTTGCACTTAAGGGAAGCCACAGGGGTGAGCTGAACGCCGGGAAGGGCGCTGATCCCGTAGATGCCGATGCCCAGACGGACCATGTCATACTGGTACTGCGGGAACCGCTCAATGCCGGCGGAGTTGAGGATATGGCGCATCGGCCGGTAACCGATTCCGTCGATGATGGTCTGCGTGTTCCGCCCGAACAGGTCGAACTGGGCCTGGGTGAACGCATCCTGCTCCGGGTCCTCCGCCACGCACAGGTGGGAGAACATCGACCGGACCTTCACTTCGGGATGCTTTTTCAGGAACTCCACCAGGGCGGGAATCTCCGAAGTCATGAAACCGAGGCGGTGCATCCCCGTGTCCAGCTTGATATGGACCGGATAGTCTGTCAGGCCGGCGCTGCGAAGATGGTCACAGAAAGCCTCCAGCGTCTCCAGGTTGGGAATGCTGGGTTCCATCCGGGTCCGGATGATCTCCGGGAAGAAGTCGGTGCCGGCGGTCAGGACGATGATGGGAAGGCTGATACCGTTTTCCCGGAGTTCCAGCCCCTCCACGGGATAGGCGACGGCCAGGTAGTCGGCTCCCTGGCGTTGCATCATCGCCGCGAACTCCACCGCGCCGTGTCCGTACGCATTGGCCTTGACGAGAACCAGGAGTTTCGTCGTCGGCTCCAACAGGGAGCGGAAATAGCGGTAGTTGCGGCTACAGCCCTTCAGGTCCAGTTCCAACCTGGAAAAATCGTCCTCACGCATCATTTCGGTCAATAAATAGCCTGCAAATTTAGCAATAACGGCTGACATTTTCCCATAAAATGTGTATTTTTGTAAAAACTGCTGTGATATGTCGACTTCGATGATTTGGATCCTGATGATCGTGGTAATGGTCCTGAGCATGGTCATCCAGGCCCGGCTCAAGAGCCGCTTTGAGAAATACTCCGAGATTCCCACCGCCCTTTCCGGCGCCGAGGTAGCCCAGCGGATGCTGCAGGCGCACGGCATCCACGACGTGAAAATCGTCTCGGTGGAAGGGACGTTGACCGACCATTACAATCCGCAGACCAAAACCGTAAACCTCAGCCACGACGTCTATTACGGGCGTTCCGTCGCCGCTGCCGCCGTCGCTGCCCACGAGTGCGGGCACGTCGTCCAGCACGCGACCGGCTATGCGCCGCTCAGGATGCGCTCCGCCCTGGTTCCCGTGGTCAGTTTCGCGAACAACTGGGTGATGTGGGTCCTGCTTGCCGGCGTGGTGTTCATCAACATTTTCCCGAGCCTGATCTGGATCGGCATCGGCCTGTTCGCCCTGACGACCCTGTTCAGTTTCATCACCCTTCCCGTGGAGATCAACGCCAGCGCCCGGGCCGTCAAGTGGCTGGACAACGCCGGTATCGTGAGCTATGAGACCAAACCGATGGCCGCGGACGCCCTCAAATGGGCGGCCTACACCTATGTGATCGCCGCAATCGGCTCCCTGGCCACTCTGCTTTATTATATTTCCATCGCTAACCGGAGAAACTAAATGAAAGGCGTATACATTTTCCTGGCGGACGGCTTCGAGGACATGGAAGCCATCGCCACCCGCGACGTCCTCCTCAGGGGCGGCGTGGATGTCCAGACCGTGTCCATTTCCGATGAACCTTTCGTCACGAGCTCCCACGGCCTCACCGTGAGCGTGGACCTCACCCGGGACGATTTCGACGACGACGCCCCCGCCGTGATGATCTTCCCCGGCGGCATGCCCGGCTCCAAGAACCTGGCGGCGGACAAGTCCCTGATGGCCCTGATGCGCAGGTGTTACGCCGGCGGCGGCATCGTCGCGGCCATCTGCGCGGCCCCCGGCCTCGTCGCCTCCCAGTTGGAGGACGTAACCGACAAGCGTTTTACCTGCTTTGAGGGATTCCAGGACGCGATGATCGGGAGGGGTGCCGTCTATACGCCCGAAAGCGCCGTCGTGGACGGCCGCCTCATCACCGGCCGCGGCGCCGGCCACGCCGTAAACTTCGGCCTCGCCATCCTGGAAACGCTGAAAGGAAAAGAAGCGGCCGACCACGTCCGGGCCGGCCTGATGCTGTAGGTTACAATTCCAGATACTTGTGCAGCACGACCCCGCCGGGGCCGAGTTGCATCACGTACGGGAGACCGGACAGGTCGAAGGTGTCCAGCAGGCGGCGCGCTTCGTCCGGCCGGTCGGTGAAGAGGGTATCCATGTTCACCAGAAGGACCTTCGAGCCCTGGTCCGCCAGCCGGCGGGCGGCGGCGAGGGTTTCCTCACAGCGGCCGCAGCCCTCGGTATAGAAGACGAGGTAATCGGCCTTCCGGAGGGGGAAGACGCCCTTTTTCGATGATTTCCGCAGCAGGCAGGGCTTCCGCAACAATTCTCCGGAAACCTTCCAGTCGGGAACGGCGGATCCCACCGGCGTACGTTCCAGGAGGTCTTTCATCGTCCGGGCCAGGGAGACGACCTGCGCCGTATCCTCCGGGGCGGTCCAGACATCATCGACATCCAGGATGTACTTGTCAATGAAGAGTTTCGTTCCTTCCTTCCAGGTCTCCCCCGTCTTGGAGGACAGGTAATACAGGAGGTCGCCTTCCATCTGCTTGAAGGACTCCACGTCCCCTTCCCCATAGGTACGTTCGGCTATATAGGAGGCGATGTCCAGGATGTCGGAAGGCTTCAGGTCATCGTCATATCCCGCAAAGATCCTGTCAAACAGAGCCGTGCTTTCCTGCGCACCATACACGTAATCCTCCTTCCCGGAGAACTTGGAAACGAGCATGGACAAGGCCGGCGTATCCAGTCCTCTGCCCACGATGGTTCCGTCCGGGGCTACCAGGAACATCCGCGGCGTCTGCAGCACGCCGTACTTGCGCTGGAAGTCGGAATCCAGCGAAGGGTCCCACAGATGGATCATCCCGGCAACATCCAGCGAGGAAGTCCGATACCGCGCCCAGGCGGCGGCATCATCCCCCGTATAAACGGCGACAGCCGTCAAAGGGAATTCCGTTGTTTTCAGGAAGTTGCAAAGGCGCGGCGTCTCGATCCGGCAGGTGGAACAGGACGTGTCATAGAAGTACAGGACCGAGTAGCGGCCGCTTTCCGGAACGGTCATTTCCTCTCCCGTCGGGGCCTGCAGGGTAAGCAGGGGCGCTTCCGCCCCGAGGACCGACTGGCGGTTGAACTCCGCGAACACCTTGGCATTCAGGAGGTCCATGTCCGAATGCATCGCCACCTTGCCCGGGATGAGCCAGGTGTCGGCAACGTGGACCGCCACCCCGTCGTCCCCCATGATCCTGGACTTCAGGTAGTGGTCATAGATCTTGAGCGTGACGAACTGCCGCACCAGCGAATCCTGGCAGGACTCGATCAGGAAGTCGCATTCCGCGTTCTGGACAGAGAGCGGCTCCCCTGCCATGGCGGCGAAGTATTCCTCCAGCTTGGAATCCAAGGCGTCGAAACGGTCGTCCTGCGCCCGGAGCATGAGGGCGGCCAGAAGGGCAGCCAGCGCCGTCAGCAGCCGTTTCATAACTCCACGCCTTCGGGAATGAAGGCAGAATAGTCGCCGTGGTGCTTGAGGATGTCGCGGACAGCGCTCGAAGAAATATGGGCGAACTCCTGGGCCGTCGGGATGATGATGGTCTCGATGTCCGGGGCCAGCCGGCGGTTTGCGTCGGCGATGGAGCGTTCGGTCTCGAAGTCGATCATGTTCCGGACGCCCCGGACGATGTGGTGGATGCCCAGTTCGCGGCAGGTGTCGATGGTGAGGTTATCGTACTGGATGACGGAGACGCCGGTAAGGCCTTCCGTAGCCTTCCGGATGATGTCCACGCGCTTGTCCATATCGAAGAAGCCGCGCTTGTCCTGGTTGATGCCCACGGCCACGACGACCTCGTCGAACATCGTCAGGGCGCGTTTGAGAATATTCAGATGGCCGGCCGTAAACGGGTCGAAAGAGCCGGGAAACAGAGCTTTGATTTTCATAACTGCCAATCAATCGGAGTCTTGCCTTCGGAAAGAAGGATCTGGTTGGTCTGGGAGAAGTGGCGGCAGCCGAAGAAGGCACCGCCCGCCAGCGGTGAAGGATGTGCCGCCATGAGGACATGGTGGCGGGATGTATCGACCAGGGCGGCTTTCCCTTGGGCGAACCGTCCCCAGAGAAGGAATACGACTCCGTCGCAACGTTCGGATACGGTGCGGATCACCGCGTCGGTGAATTCCTGCCAGCCGATCCGGCTGTGGGAGGCAGGGGTACCGGCTTGCACGGTAAGCACCGAATTCAGCAGCAGGACGCCCTGGCGGGCCCAGGGCTCCAGGTCGGGGCTGCCGCTCATCGGGATACCCAGGTCGTCACGGATTTCCTTGAAGATGTTTTTCAGCGACGGGGGCGCGGGGACGCCCTGCGGTACGGAGAAGCACAGGCCCATCGCCTGACCGGGTCCGTGATACGGGTCCTGGCCCAGGATGACCACCTTCACATCGGGAAGGGGGGTAAGCTCGAAGGCCTTGAAAATCTGGCGGCCGGGAGGGTAGATCACCCTGCCGGCAGCCTTTTCGCCATGAAGGAAACGGACCAGGGACTCGAAATACGGTTTTTCGAATTCGTCCCTGAGGGCTTCCTTCCAGGTGGGTTCTATCTTTACGTCCATAGATTCTTCGCTTCGCTCAGAATGACAAGGGTATGCCGTTCGGAATGACAGGTGAGGTCAGAAGATCGCTTCAATGACCTCGGCGATGTCCTTCACGTAGACAAAGGTAAGACCTTTTACGTAAATTTCCTTGATGTCTTCGATATCTTTCCGGTTATCCTGGGAAATAACGATGGTATGGACCCCGGCGCGTTTGGCGGCGAGGATCTTCTCCTTGATGCCGCCGACCGGCAGGACGCGGCCGCGGAGGGTCATTTCGCCCGTCATCGCGATGCCGCTCTTCAAAGCCTGTCCCCGGAGGGCGGAGACCATGGAACTGACCATCGTGATACCGGCGGAAGGACCGTCCTTGGGAACCGCTCCCTCGGGCACGTGCACATGGATATCCTTTTCCATGAACTGGTCGGTGGTCATCCCGGCCAGCTCCGGATGCGCCTTGATGTACTGCCAGGCGATCTGGGCGGACTCCTTCATCACATCGCCGAGGTTGCCGGTCATCGACAGGACACCCTTTCCCTTGGAGACGGAACTCTCGACAAAGAGGATTTCCCCGCCCAGTTCTGTCCACGCCAGGCCGGTCACCACGCCCGGGGCCTCGTTGCCCTTCTGCTTGTCGTGGAAGGCCGTCGGAAGACCCAGGTACTCACGCAGATGCTCTTTCTTCACCACCTTGGGATAATCCTCCCCGAGGGCGATCTTCTTCGCCGTCACGCGGGCGATCTTCGCGATCTGCTTCTCCAGGCCGCGGACGCCGGACTCGTGCGTATACTCGTCGATGATGCCGGCCAGGCAGTCCTTGTCGATCCGGAGTTCGTCCTTCTTCAGGCCATGCTCCTCCAACTGCTTGGGAACCAGGTATGCCTTGGCGATCTCCAGCTTCTCCTCGGCGAGGTAGCCGGTCACGTTGATCATCTCCATGCGGTCCTTCAGGGCGGGCTGGATGGTGGAAATGCCATTGGCCGTCGTGATGAACAGGACGTTGGACAGGTCGTAGTCGATGTCCAGGTAGTTGTCGTGGAAGGTGCTGTTCTGCTCCGGGTCCAAGGCTTCCAGCAGGGCGCTGGAAGGGTCGCCCTTGAAATCGGAGGACAGCTTGTCGATCTCGTCGAGGACGATGACCGGATTGGACGTACCTGCACGGAGGATTCCGTTCAGGATCCGTCCCGGGAGGGCGCCCACATAGGTCTTGCGGTGACCGCGGATCTCGGCTTCGTCGTGCATGCCGCCCAGGGAGATCCGGACGTACTTGCGGCCGAGGGCCCGGGCGACGGATTTGCCGAGGGAGGTCTTCCCCACTCCGGGAGGGCCGTACAGGCACAGGATCGGGGACTTCATGTTCCCTTTGAGCTTGAGGACGGCCAGGTATTCAATGATACGGTCCTTCACCTGGTCCAGGCCGTAATGGTCCTCGTCCAGCACCTGCTGGGCGTGCTTGAGGTCCAGGTTGTCATCGGACATCTCGCCCCACGGAAGGTCCAGCATGAACTGGATGTAATTGTACTGGATGCTGTAATCCGGCGAGGAAGGGTTGTACTTCTCCAGCCGGGCCATCTCCTTGTCGAAGATGGCGCGGACCTCCTTGGACCACTTCTTTTCGTCGGCCCGGGCGCGGAACTTGGCGAAATCCTCGCCCTCATCCATTCCGAGTTCCTCCTGGATGGTCTTCAGCTGGTTGTTCAGGTAGTACTCCCGCTGCTGCTGGTCGATGTCACTCTTGACCTTCTGGTTGATTTCCTGTTTGATCTGCAGGAGCTGGACCTGGGTGTCCAGGACCTTGAGCAGTTCCATGCCGCGATCCTTCAAGTCGGACAGGGCGAGCAGGCGGAACCGGTCGGAGAAGTTCTCGACCTCGATGGTCGTCGCGATGAAATTCACCAGGAACTGGAAATTGTCGATGGACTTCAGGGCGCCCACCGCCTCCTTCGGCGCAAAGGAAGAGGACCGGATGATATTCGCGGCCCGCTCCTTGAGCGCATCGGACAGGACGCGGATCTCCTGGTCGTCCGCAGCCGGGAGCCTGTCTTCCAGATAGTCGACACGGGCGACCATGTAAGGCTCGAATCCAAGGAAAGCATCCAGGTGCACCCGCTTGAATCCCTGGACGATCGCCGTCAGGGAGCCGTCGGGCATCTCCAGGGTCTTGACGACCTTGCAGACGGTTCCGAATTCAAACATATCCCCGGCACGGGGTTCCTCGACGGCGATGTCGGATTGGGGCACGGCGGCGAACACACCGTCCTTCTCCTCCATCTCCCGGATCAGCAGGATGGATTTTTCCCGTCCGATGGTCACGGGGAATACCGTACCCGGGAAAATGACGGCGTTGCGCAGGGCAAGCACCGGCAGGGCGTCGGAGAGTTGGGACTCGTCCAGCTTCAGCAGGGAAGAATCACCGATCACCGGCATGATATTCACTTCTACGCCCGGATGGGCGGACATCTCCTTGAAATCTTTCATCTGCACTCAAAGTTGGGGATATGACAATTTGTCATACCCGGGCTTTACATTTTTCCTGCCGGATATATTGTCAATCTCCGTGCCAAGGAACGGAACAGGGGTCCGGTGCACGTCAAACGCTTGAATGTTAACAAAAAATACACGCGGCATTTTGTTTTTTGAAAATTAAACCCTATTTTTGCAAATCCGTAACTTAAACGGATGAAAAACAACCAAATAAACTCATTTATAACTATGACAAAGGCAGAGATCGTCAATGAGGTTGCGAAATCGACCGGCATTGAAAAAGTACAGGTTCAGAGTGTTATCGAGGAATTCACGAAGGTGGTCAAGGATTCCATCATCGCCGGCGAGCCGGTCTATCTCCGTGGCTTCGGCAGCTTCATCGTGAAGCACCGCGCTGAGAAGGCCGCCCGCAACATCACCAAGAAGATGACGATGACCATCCCCGCCCACAATATTCCGGCATTCAAGCCTGCGAAGGTTTTCGTCAATGCCGTCAAGGAGAAATAAACCATTAAAACATCATCATTATGCCTAGCGGTAAGAAAAGAAAAAGACATAAGATGGCGACGCACAAGCGTAAAAAACGCTTGCGCAAGAACAGACACAAGAAGAAGTAATCGACCTTCTTCTTTGCCGCGTCTGCCATTTTAGCAGTCTGCTGAAAGAAAAGGGCTCGCCGGAATTCCGGAAGCCCTTTTGTCTTAGTCCAATACACAAAATTTCCTGATGGAGTCTGAAAAACCCGACAAGGACCTGATCGTCGACGTATCGTCGAACGAAGTACACATCGCCCTGATGGAGAATCACCGGCTGATTGAGTACAACACGGAGTCCAGCACTGGGAACAAGTTCACGGTGGGCGACGTTCACCTGGGAAAGGTGAAGAAAATCCTCCCGAACCTCAATGCTGCCTTCGTCGATATCGGGGACAAGAAGGAAGCCTTCATCCATTATCTGGACCTGGGACTCTACTTCCCCGCCTTCGACCAGTTCGTGCGGGAATCGAACCAGAACACGAATCTGACGGACCTCTATGCGAGGATCGACATCGGCAAGCCCCTTCCCAAGGAAGGAAAGATCGAGACCATCCTCAAGCCCGGACAGATGATCATCGCCCAGATTGTGAAGGAACCGATATCCACGAAGGGTTCACGACTGACTGCGGAAATTTCGTTGGCAGGACGCAACATTGTCCTTCTCCCGTTCGCCGGCAAGGTGAGCATCTCGCAGAAGATTGCGTCGAAAGAGGAGAAGCGTAGACTTGAAACGCTTGTCAGGAGCATCCTTCCCAAGAATTACGGAGCCATCATCCGTACGGCGGCCGAAGGCAAGAACGCCGCCACGCTCGTGGGAGAGACCAAGTCCCTCATCGAGAAATGGGAAAGTTCCTGGAAGAAGATCGCCCGGAACAAGAACGTCCAGCTGCTCTTCACCGAATACAGCAAGACGACCACCGTCCTCAGGGACCTGTTGAACGATTCGTTCTCCAACATCTGGATCAACGACGAGAAGGTCTGCGACGAAGCCCGGAAGTACATCTCCCTCATCTCTCCCGAACAGGAGAAGATCGTGCACCTGTACGAAGGCAAGCAGCCCATCTACGACCATTTCGAGGTCACCCGCCAGGTGATCGAGACGACGGAAGCGCTGAATGTGATCGACGTGAACAGCGGCATCCGCACCAAGACCGCCGACCAGGAAGAGAATTCCTTCGAGGTCAACAAGATCGCCGCGGAAGAGATCGCACGGCAGCTCAGGCTCCGAGACATGGGAGGCATTGTCATCGTGGACTTCATCGACATGGAATCCAACGACCACAAGAACGCCCTCTTTAAATACATGCAGGAGCTGATGGAAAATGACAGGGCCAAGCACAATGTGCTGCCGCTCACGAAGTTCGGGCTGATGCAGATCACCCGGCAGCGGATCCGCCCGGTGACGGAGATCAATACGATGGAACAATGCCCCGTGTGCCATGGCACCGGCAAAATCCACTCCAGCGTCGTCATTGACGAGGAGATTGAACGGAAGATCGCCTTCTATGTCATCGAGAAAGGATACAAGACCCTGAAACTGAAAACCAGTCCGATCCTGGGCGCTTACCTCAAACGGGGATTGTTCAATTCCTTCCTGAGCAAGTGGAAGAAGCACTACAAGGTCAAGTTGGACATCGAGGAATCCACCGATTTCTCCGTCCTGCAACACGAAATGTTCAATGAAAAAGGAGAGAAGCTCGACTAGAGCCTCTCTCCTTTTTTCGTAGAATAACAGCCATTATTCGGCGAACTGCACCAGACGGGTCGTTCCGACCGGTGCACTGGCGGCGTTGTCCACATAGTAGTCGCCGTAGTCACCGGATTGGATCCGGGGCTGGGAACCGAAGGGACGCTGGACATAAGCGAGGATGACCAAGTTTTCCTTGTTCCAGGCGTCCGCAAGCGTTGCGGTAAAGGAGAAGGACTTGACTTCCCCCGCTTCCTGGGTGAAATCGTCGCCGGTGACAGTGGTCAGGGCCAGGCGGGCGATCCGGTTATGGACATAATCATCCTGGTCCGGTTCACCGATAAAATGCTGGAAACCCACGACGCCGTCTTCCAGGACGAGCACCGTCAATCTGTAGGTGTCAGTCTCCTGCGCATAGACATCCAGATCCACGGACAGTTCGCTGCCGGACAGGGAGGAAGCAAGTCCGACACCCGTCACGACAGGATAGGTGGATTCATGCTGCAGGACAGCCTCGACCGTATTGTCGGCGATGAGTCCGATATCACGGCTGGCTCCGACATCGACACGGCCGTCGATGATACCGTATGGATAGCCGGGAAGGTGATACTGCCTGGCCAGCGGGACCATGTCCTCGAAGACCAGGGCGGGATCACTGGAGGTCGTATGCAGGTTCACGATCTCCAGCCGCCCTCCCAGACGCTCATCTGCCTGCTTGAAACTGGCATTCATGAAAGGACAGTTGCCGCACCAGGTGGCCGTGAAACGCATGCCCAGGGAATGGTGGAAGAACTCCTCGGTCATCCAGCCGGCGGGAACACCCTGGTTCACTTCCACCATGTAGCAATTCGACTCGCTGCACACGGCGATGTAGCCCGTACGGTCGGAGTCTTCCCGGTTGCGAAGCGCATGGAACACGTAATCCGCACCGAACCGCGGGTCGCCGACACGTCCCACGTACGAAATCCAGTCCGACAGGATATCGAAATGAGGATCCTGGTAATAGCGGACATGGATCACGAAATCCTGGTCCTTGCCCGTCAGGTTCACCACGGGGGTATCGAGTTCAAAACCGATGGACTCGAAGGAAAGGTCCTTGTCGGCATCCGTCAACATCAGGAAATGGGAACGGGCGACCGAAACGGACTGCGGGATGGTCCGGGTGGCAATGCGGCCGTCTTCCATCTGGAACAGCAGGGAGAAGCCGTCCGGAAAATCCACCGGCACCGTAGCGATGTGATAGTACTTTCCTACCTCGAAGGCGCCCCCCTCCGGCGCGGTCAGGGTGACGGCACTCTCCGGGGCCGAAACGGACTGCAGCTGAGGGATTCCATCCGTGCCGACGGTAAAAATCCACCTTACCGGCCAACGACTCCCGGTTCGAGCCATAAAGCATCACCGACCGGATGCCTTCCCGGGCCACGGAGAACTTGATGCCGCCGCCCAGGTGGTTGAAGGTCACGCTCTGTGTACGGCTTCGGCCGGCAGAGAGGAACGCTTTCGGATCGAAGGAGCCCTCGACAGCCTCCTGTTGTGCGGGGACCGACGCGTGAAGGACCGATCCGTCAAAGGTGAAGGAAGGATCGTACGGATAGAGCGCATACAGGTAGGAAGTGGAGGAGGGTTTGTCGGCGACCGATCCCTGGAAAGCCACCCGGATTTTGGGCTTCGTTTCGGAGGAGGTGAAACGGGCACCGGCACCCGCCTGGGTAAAGACGGCGATCTCGTCGCCCGGATTCCAGAAGACCCTTCCGTCCTCCTGGCGGACCGTCCGGGTCTCCGCCCCACCTTCCGTTTCGGCAATGAGGGTCATGACATGCTCCTCCCGGGATTCCCCGGTCACCAGCGGCTCGGCCGTGCAACCGACGAAGGCGGCAAGAAGCAGGAAACAGGCAGGATGCAGGCGCATTAGTCGGCGAATTCAAGTTCAGCGGTGGTGCCCACGGCCGCGCTGCGGGCGTTGTCCACGTAGTAATCGCCGTAGTTGCCAGACTGGATCCGGTTCTGGGAACCGAAGGGACGCTGGACATAGACCAGGATCTCCAGGTTGCTCTTGTTCCAGCCGGAAGGAATCTCGGTCGAGAAGGTGAAGGACTTCTCGTCCCCTTCCGCCATGGTGACTGCATCACCCGACACCGAAGTCAGCGCCTGGCGGACCACTTTGTCGTGGACAAAATCCTCATGGTCTCCGTCGTTATAATCAGTCTGATGTCCCACGATACCGTTTTCCAGAACCAGGACAGTAAGCTTGTAGTCATCAGCAACATGGGCGAAGAGATCCAGATTCACGGACAGGGTGCTGCCGGAGAGGGCTGAACTGAATTCCACTCCAGTGACGGTGGGATAATTGGCCTCCGTCTCCTCAATGGCGCTCACAATGCTGGAGGCCGTGGCCGAGATCTGCTGCATGTTTCCGATTGCCCGACGTCCGTCTACGATGCCCGTCGGATAACCATCCACAGCATATTGGGCCTCCAAAACGCCCATGTCTGCGAATCCATAGTTTCCGGACGTCGCATAGAAGCAAGCATACAGGAACTTGTCGCCTACTTCTTCCTTGACCATCTGGAAGGCCGTGTTCATCATCGGGCAGTAGCCGCACCAGGTGGCGGTGAACCGCATGCCCAGGGAATGATGGACGAATTCTTCGGTCGTCCAATTACCGTCGGGGGCTTCCTGGTTGACATCCACCATATAGCAGTTCGTATCGCTGCACACGGAGACAAAGCCGGTACGGGCCTCGGTTTCCTTGTTGCGGGTGACGTGAAAGACATAGTCCGCTCCGACCCGGCGGTCCCCCTTGCTTTTGACGAAGGTGATCCAGTCGGCATAGATGTCAAAGTGGGGTTCTTCATAGGAACGCACACGGATCACGAAATCCTGTCCCTTGGCGCTCAGGTTCACGGACTCGGTCAGCAGCTCGAACTCGACATCGGTGAAAGTGAGGTTTCTGTCCGCCTCCGTCAGTTTCAGGAAATGGGTGCGCTGGATCTCCACGGCCTTGGAAACGGTCCGGGAAGCGACCCGGCCGTCCTCCCGTTCAAAGAGAAGGGTGAAGCCGTCGGGAAGACTCGCCGGCAGGGTGGCAATGTGATAATATTTGCCAGGCTCGAACGTTCCGCCATCCGGGGCCGTCAGGGTGACGTAGGCCTCGGGGCCGGGGACGGACTTGAGCGTGGGAACTCCGTCCGAACCGATGGCGAAATCCACCTGCCCGGCCAGGGGCTCCTCATTGACGCCATAAAGCGTCACCGCCGTGATGCCTTCCTCCGTCACGGAGAACTTGACACCACCGCCCAGATGCTTGAAGGTCACGCTCTGGGTGCGGGAACTGCCGCCGGAAAGGAAAGCCTTCGGATCGAAAGAATCTTCCACAGCCGTCTGCCGGGCAGGAACCGTGGCGTGGAAAGTACTTCCGTCAAAGGTCGTAGAAGGGTCATACGGATAGACGGCATAGAGATAGCTGGCCGCGTAGGGTTTGTCGTCTACCTTTCCCTGGAAGCTCACCCGCTGCTTGGGCTGGGTCTCCGAAGAGGTAAAGCGGGCTGGGGCACCGGCCTTGGTGAAGACGGCGATTTCATCACCGGGACTCCAGAACACCTTTCCGTCATCCTGGCGGACGGTACGGGTATCACCGTCACCCATGTCGGCGACAAGGGTCATCAGGCTGCCTCCCTCGTTCTCTTCAGTGGCCAGGGGTTCCGCCGTGCAACCGGCCAGAAGGGCCAGCGGAATCAGATAACTCCAATAGTTCTTCATCGTCCGGTCCTCCTAAAAATCGATTTCGTCGTCGTAGGTTTTCTCCAGTCCGCCGGAGACGGGATCACTCAGGCAGAAGGCGGCGTCGTAACGCAGGTCCATGACCCGGACCGAGGGAGTCTGATACTCTTTTTCCATAAATGCTTATTTGTTAATCGTTTTCTTCTTCGAACTGATAATCGGCCGAGGCACCGGCCGCGCAGGTGACGACGTTGTCCACCAGGCCGCCGCGGCTCACCACCGCCACAATCCGGTATTTTCCGGAAACGGTCGCCGTCAGGGACAGCGTGGCCGTCTCTTCTTCCTTCAGTGTGACGGGGTCACCGTCCTCCCACTGGCGGAGGACGTTGTTGTGGACGTAATTCGGAATCTCAGCCTCTTTAGTTTTCTGTTTGGCAACAATACTATCCTCCAACAATATGATCGAGAGCGTATATTCATCCTCTCGGACAGCCTTGGCTTCGACAGTTACCGAAAGATCATCCCCCTCCAGCGTGCTCTCGATCCGGATGCCAGCAGAGACGCCCCGGGTTTCCAAGAGCCGGTCGACATGGGACAGGAGCAGTTCCGAAGAGGTCGTGGAAATCATGCTCTCCGGATCCAGGTCCACGACGGCGGCAGGCAAGGAATTGCCAATTCCAAACTGTTTCCGTAAACCATCGGATTTGGGTAAATACATGGGATCCATAGGGAAACAGTGCACACTCACAGGAACGATCCGGCCAGGACGGGCCGACATGGCCTCCTCGACCGCTGCTTCCATCTGTGGACAGTTATTGCACCAGGTCCCCGTGAAATCCAGCACGAGGCTCCGACGGAAGAAATCCTTGCCCTCCTCCGCCACGACAAAGGCCGTGACGGTCAGTTCCTCGGAAAGAAGCCCTTCATATTCGGCGACAAAGGTCCATTCCCCTTCCCCCGCCGGCGCGAAAACGTTCCCTTCCAGGACGGTGTCGTCCGTCAGGTTCCGGATGGTCGCATATTCCGTGACGTCCTCCGCCCCGGAATAGACGGTGAAAGTCGCGGTTTCCCCGGCTGTCGCATTCAGGGCGGTCAGGTCCGCAGTGAGGCGCGGTTCGGGGATGGGATCGTCCTTCTGGCCCACGCAGGAGAGCGCGGAGACGAGGGCGAGCAGTATGTAAATCCACCGTTTCATAGGCTAGAAAGACCATTGGGCCCTCAGGCAGACACCCTTGTAAGCCGGCTGCCAGCGGCAGACGCCGCCGGAGCACACCATCCCTTCGCGGCTGCGCCCGCCCTGCAGGGACAGGCTCAGGGAACCGAGGGAATAGCTCGCCGCCACATTGTAATAATGAACCTTGGTGCTGCCGTGGTTATACATGTCACTGACGGTAAAACTCCAGTGCGGAGCGAAGGAGACCTCCACGAGGGCCGCCATCCAGTCGCGCGTAAGCTCCTCCGAGTATAGGTACTGGAGTTCGGTCCGGACGGAAGCCGTCTTGGAGAAACGGTACAGAGCGTCCAGGACGAAGACGTTCTGCGCATCCGTCCGCTTGCCGTTGCCGTGGGTCGGGGAATTCTCCTGGATGGACACGAACAGGATCGTCCGGAACTTCCGGCTCCAGGCGCGTTCCAGGTCGATGTTGATGTCCCGGTACGCCAGATAGTGCACATCCCGGTCCGGAAGGGCGAAGGGAAGCGCCTCGATCCAGGATCCGCCGACGTGGAGTTTCATGCCGTACTTGCCGCCGAGGGCCGTGCCGCGGCGGAAGTTGTAGTAGATGTCCCCCTGGAAACCGGCCTCGCCGTCGGCATAGGTCACGTACGGGTTCAGGCCGGCGAGCATGTAGGTCTGCTGCATGCACAGGGAGGGAAGGTAGTTCAGGGTATTGGCCGGAGAGGGGCTCTGCGCCGTCAGGAAGATCCGGGAGGTCATGTTCTCCAGGCGGCGGAGCGTCAGGGCGGCGGAGAAGGAGCCCACGGCGTAGTTCAGTTCCACGATCTGGGCGTTCCCGCCCTTGAGCCGGTAGGCCTCCCGGGATTTCGGAAGATGCTCCGCGTAGAAGTCGGGACCCTTGCCCACATATTCGCCCTTAAGCGAAAAACCGCCGTAGGCATACTGCAGGCGACCGGACCAGCCAGGCACCTGCCCGGGGACATCAAAGCCGCCGGTCTTCGCCAGCAGGGCGATATTGTCCTCCACATTCCGGGTGAAACGGTCTGTCACGCTTCCTTCCAGGACAATGGAATGCTCCGATTCCACCCCGAAAAGCGGAAGCAGGTCCAGCGACAGGTCACCGCCGGCGACCGCCGTGTTCGCCGTCGGCCAGAGGCCGTATTTGGGCGCACCGCCGAAAATTTTCACGGAAAGGCCCCGGTTGGGGGTATGGAAGGCGATGCGACCGCCCATGAGCGTATTGTTCAGGCCCAGTTCCCGGTCCTCCCAGGTCCGCAGCAGAAGGCCGCTGCCCACCTGCTCGAAGAAAGAACCGGCCGTCACTTCGGCAAGCGCTCCGTTCCAGGAGGCATACAGGCCCGTCAGGCCCGCACCCTTGAGTTCGGAGGGGTAACCGGCCAGGGGCTCGGGGTAATACTCCGCCTGGAGACCGGCGCCGAAGGAGCCCTTGGACCAGTCCAGTTTCAGGTAATTGTTGGAGCCCCAGGACGAGGCGGGTTTCCCCACGACGGCATCGTCCAGGTAATAGATGGAGTTGGACTCCAGGCTGCCGGTGACGCGTCCCCAGTCCTGGGCCGCGCCTGCAAGCGGCAGCACGAGAAGCGTGAGGATTGCTATTTGCCGGCGCATTTCCTGACCTGATTCAGCAGCTCCTGCTCATCGCCCGGACGGTATCCGATATGCGTATAGAACAGGTTGCCGTCCTTGTCATACACGAACACCTGCGGGACGGAACTCACATTGAGCGCCCGGCGGAGGTCCGCATTCACGTCGAAAAGGGCTGTGATGCCGTCCCAGTCGCGCCCCTGGGCGAGGGCGACCGCCCGCTTCTGCGAACGGGCGTCGTCCATGGAGACGGCGTAAATCCTGAGCGGGAAGGATTCGTCCCAGTCCGGGAGCTCTTCCGCGATGGTATCCAGTTCCTTCAGGCAGGGCTTGCAGGTGGTCATCCAGATGCTCACCACGAAGGGGCTCTTATGGTCAATGAGGGAGGCCGTGGTCACAGCCTTGCCCGCTCCGTCCTGAAGGGTGACGGAAGGAATGCGCTGCGCAGACGCCATCAGCGTCATGAGCGCGAGAACGAACGCAACTACTAACTTTTTCATCGTTACAAAGATACGCTTTTCCAAATAACCGTGCAATAGTCCAATAGTCATTTTTTCCGAATGATGGCCGCCGCGAGGAGCAGCACGAAAAGGAATACCGAGAGTCGGCCCACGATATCGCCGGCCCGCACGAAGAAGGTTTCCCGGTCGTTGAGATTCACCGTTCCCGTCAGGACGGCCGGCTCCCACCAGGCGGTCCGGTCCAGGATCCGTCCCTTCTGGTCGATGATGGCGGAAATGCCCGTGTTTGCACAGCGGGCGATGTCCCGCCGGGTCTCGATAGCCCGAAGGCGGGCATAGTTCAGGTGCTGCCGGTAGCCGGGCGTATCTCCCCACCAGGCGTCATTCGTAATGACCGTGAGAAGTTCCGCCCCCTCCCTGACATAGGCTGCACAATGCTCCCCGTACACCGATTCGTAACACACTGCACATCCCACGGGAACAGAGCCCCGGAACAGCAGATTGGAGACTTTCTCCTGTCCGACGCAGCGTCCGGCAACCCCGCCGAGAAGTTTGTCGTCTACAGGTCCCAGCACTTTCGGATAAGGAAGCATCTCCACCCCGGGAACCAGCTTGGATTTCTGGTACAGGTCATACCGCCCCGTCGAATCCATGATCAACGCGGAATTGTGCGTCTCATACCAGGAGCCGTCTCCCAGGCGACGGGCATTGGCGGAGGGACGGTCCGGCTGTTCGTACCGGGTCCAGGAAGAAGCACCGAACAGGATCTCCGCATCCGGATGCTCCCGCAGGAAGTCCTGGAAACGGCGGAATGTCTTGCTGGACGGGATGTCATTGCACAGGATATCGCTCGTGAAGGTTTCAGGCGCAAGCAGCAGCACGGGGCCTTCCAGCCCCCTCAGTCCCTGCCGGAACTGGTCCAGCAAGACCACATTCTGCTGGTCCTGCGTCATCCCGCCGAACTTGTTGTAAGGGTCGAAATCAGGCTGGCCGATCACCACCTGAAGCGGTCGGGAAGTTTCCTCATACCGGTACCAGAGGACGGCGGACCAGACCATCGGCCCGAAAAGAACCAGGGTCAATCCGGCGACGGCGGCGGCACGGGCCTTGGAGTTCCAGCGGGTGGAAAACCGGCCGTCGGAGAGGGATACCATCAGGCCGAAGATGCCCAGCGAACAGGCCCATACCCACAAAGAACCGCCCAGCGTGCCGGTATACTCGTACCACTGAACCAGGGTGGAAGTGCCTGCAAAGGCGTTTCCCAGCACGAGCCAGGGCCAGGAAATCTGGGCGACGGTGAGGTAATACTTCTCCCAGGCGATCCAGGCGGCCGCCAGGAAAAGATAGGGCACCGCACCTTTCGTACGACGTTTCACCCAGCGGAACAAGCCGAACACCACCGACATCTGGAGTGCATTCGCCATGGCGGCGAAGATTCCGCCACCGACCGTGGCATTGCACACCCAGAACGTCGTGACGGCATTCCAAGCCAGGAAGGTTCCGTAATGCCACCACCAGAAATGATTCATCCCGGACTGCGAAGCCACCCGCTCCATGCACAGCAGCGGGACGAATCCGGCCAGCGCCAGCCAGCCGGTTCCCTCCACCAGGAAAGGAAGGCTCATCAGCAGCACGAACGCAGCCGCGAGGAAAAGCATCACCAAGGAACGGTTTTTCATAATTAACAAAGATAAAGCCTTTCCTTGGGATTTCCAAGCAGGGACCCACTTATGCGACCAGGGCCAGATACCTCCGCACCTTGTCCGCATGGAGGCTCTTTATCTTCCCCCGGAGCCGGTTCCTGCGGGAATAGACCGTGTTCATGTTGTCAATCCCCATCAGCGACGAAATCAGGGGTGCGTCAAAGCCGATGACCAGATAGCAGAACAGCCGGACATCTTCCTCACCCAGATCCGGAAGGTCCTCCTTCAAACCCGAGACAGCGCCGCCCAGGCTTTCGTCGAGGAACTTGACCAGGACCTTGAATCCCTCCGGATCGCCGTTGATCTCCTTCAGGTAATCGTCGACTCGCTGGCAAAGGACAGCCCCCGACTCTCTCATGGTCCCGGCGAACTGCCGCATCTCATAGAGCGCTCCCATGCGACGGTACCCGTTCCGGAGCATATACAGATACCCGGTCCGGACCGCTTCCGCTTCGGCGCGTGAACTCCGAAGTTCCTTTTGCAGGGAATGGATCCGGTTCCGATACCGCCTCTCGGCATCGGCCAGTGACCGGACCAGTTTCTCAGCTTTGGCCAGCTCCCGTTTCAGGGCAGCACATCCGGCTCTTTCCTTTCGGATGAGAACGATGGCAGGGACAACGAAGAAGACAAAAACAAGCAGGGCTCCACCTGCAGTACAGAATAAGTGATTCATAGTGCAAGAATTGCGTTTCCGCAAAAGTAAAGGCAAAAGCCGGTGGAGCAGGATTCTGCGCCCATTATTATCTTGCACTATAAAGTTCTGTCAATCACCAAATTACGTTGCAATTAGATTATTTGAACGTTCTTTTTGCCCCCGTTTTTCCGACCGGACGGTCCTGAAAGCCTGCTTTTCGGAATCCACCGGATGCAAGAACCCATTTTTTTTCATACCTTTGTAAATTGAATTAAGGAAAAGGATATGGCAAGCAAAGAATCGACCGGCAAGACGAAAGGGCTGCTTTCCAACTGGATAGTCCGGAACCTCCTCGGAGCCGTTCTGGTGCTGATCGGCCTCCTGGTCGTTGCATCGGTGGGGCTGGCCCTCATCACCCGGCATAACCGGACCGTCCCGGTTCCGGACTTCACCAATATGACCGTCGCCGAGGCACATTCCGCCGCACGGGACGCCCACGTGGGCGTAAAAGTGACCGACTCCGTCTTCATCCGGCGGCTCGGCGCAGGTGTCGTGTACCGGCAGTCTCCCAAGGCCGGTGCCACCGTCAAGAAAGGACGGAGCATCTTCCTGACCATCAATTCCATCGTCCCCAAGAAGGTGGTGATGCCCAACCTGGTCGGCTATTCCCTGAACGAAGCCCGCTCGGAACTGATCAACCGGGGCCTGGTCCTGGGAAAACTCAACTATACACAGGATATCGCTACGAACAACGTCATCCGGCAGTCGGTCCGGGGACGCACCATCCGGCCCGGCGACCTGGTCGTCAGCGGCTCCGAAGTGGACCTTACCCTCGGTTTGTCCGGTGAGGATGGTCCTACCGCCGTTCCCCGCGTGATCGGGATGAAATATATCCCCGCCGTAGACGCCCTCCATGACAGGTATCTGAATGTCGGACGCGTCCGTTTCGACTCGGGCGTCCGGACCTATACCGATTCTGTCAATGCCGTCGTCTACAAGCAGGACGGGCTGGGGACCTCCAAGACGTACGGGTCGACCGTGAACATCTACCTGACCCTCGATCCCGAGAAGATCCCCGCCGAATAATGTCCATCCCAGACGAAGAGGCGTTCCTCCCCCAGGAAGACGAACAGGAAATGTTCGAGCATTTCCGCCTGATCGCCGACAAGGGCCAGGCGCCGATGCGTGTAGACAAATTCATTGCCACCCACCAGGAAGACACGTCCCGGAACCGGGTGCAGCAGGCCATCAAGTTGGGCTATGTCCTGGTGAACGACAAGCCCGCGAAGGCCAATACCATCATCCGCCCCTGCGACGTCATCAAGTTCGTGATGCCCTACCAGCGGCGCGGCGTGGAAATCCTTCCCGAAGACATTCCCCTGGAAATCGCCTACGAAGACGATGACGTGCTGGTCGTGAACAAGCCGGCCGGGATGGTCGTCCACCCCGGTCACGGCAATTACACCGGCACCCTTGTCAATGCCCTCGCCTTCTACCTGGGGCTTTCACAGGGACCGGATGCAGAAGATGAGCGGATGGGCGTGCTGGTGCACCGAATCGACAAGGATACGAGCGGGCTGCTGGTGGTCGCCAAGAACCCCGCCGCACAGGCTCACCTGGCCGACCAGTTTTTCGAACATTCCATCGACCGGGTCTATACCGCCGTCGTCTGGGGCAATATCGCCGAGGATGAAGGGACCATCCAAGGGACCATCGGCCGGGACCCGAACGACCGGCTGCGCTTCCGCGTCTATGACGATCCGGAGAAGGGCAAATGGGCCGTCACCCACTGGAAGGTGCTGGAGCGCTACGGTTTCATCACCGTGGTGGAATGCCGCCTGGAAACGGGCCGCACACACCAGATCCGCGTGCACATGTCCTCCATCGGCCATCCCCTCTTCAACGATGAAAGGTATGGCGGTTCCGAGATACGCCAAGGCACCATCTATACCAAATACCGTCAGTTCATCCAGAATTGCTTCGCCATCTGCCCGCGGCAGGCCCTCCATGCCCGCACCCTGGGTTTCACCCACCCGCGCACCGGGGAACGCATCTTCCTGGAGGCTCCCCTGCCCGCGGACATGACCGCCCTTATCGAAAAATGGCGGTCGTATGTCACGACCGCCAGGTAATCTTTAGAACATCGGGGGACGACCGCGGAAGCCATCGCGACCGCCGGGGCCGCCGGGGCCGCCAGGACCGCCGCGGAAACCGCCCATCCGGCCGTTACGGCCGCCGAAAGTGCCGAAGCGCCAGGTGAAGGAAAGCATGACGTAACGACCGACGGAATTGGTACGGCTCTCCTGGTGATAGTTCTCCGAATCGCTCACGCTCAGGGTCCTGCGCTGTCCCAGGATGTCAAAGGCACTCAGGGATAGGGTCGCCTGGTTATGGATGACAGGCAGCTGGAAGCCGGCGTTCCAGATCAGCCGGGAAGGCTGGTCGGTCTTATAGCCGACGTACCAGTTGTAGTTCGCGTCCGTGGTGAAAGTGAGGCCGTTCGTCCACATGGTCCAGTTCACGGACCCGCCCACGGAGTTGTTCCAGGTGGCGTTGTCCTGCAGGCCAGCCTGGGCTACGCTGTACCAAGGCTTGGAGAACCGGGTGCGGGCATTCGCCGTCAGTTCCAGGTTGTCGCTGCGCCAGTTCAGGCGGATGTTCTCCGTCACGTTGAGGTTCTGTGTCTTGTTGGCGATGAAGTCCGGCGTGTCGTTCAGGTCGGGGTAATCCGCCAGGAACGCATCGTAATCAAAGACCGACTTGTCTTCGTTCTTCCAATACTTGTCCACGTTCAGCCGGCCGGCGCCCATATAGCTGTTCGAGTTGGAATAGTTGATATTGGAGTTGTTGGAAACGGAGAAGTTGGACTTGGCGATCGGGATGTTGAGCATGATCCGGGCACCGACATTGTAGGTATTCTTGCCATTCACCGGGAAAGAATACTGGCGGAAGGCCTCGTCGTACCAGGTAGCGTTCACGATGGGATTCTGGTTCAGGCCACCCTGCAAGTTGACGCGGGCGGTGAAGAAAGTCTGCTTGTTCGAATACTCGAACTCGAGACGGCCGTTGTGGTTGAAGTACGGCTTCAGGGACGGGTTGCCGAGGGCCATGGTCAGCGGGTTGGAATTGTCCAGCACCGGCATGAGCTGTGAGGTGGAGGGCTGGCCGCTGCGGCCGTTGTAGAACAACCGGATATTGGCGTTGTCGTTGAAGTCGTAGAAAAGCATGGCGCGCGGAGACCAATTCAGGACCCTGGCTTCATAAGGCTTGTCATGCCCGGAAGTTTCATTGTACTGATACTGCGGATTGGCGGAGAATCCGAGCTGGGCCCTGACATTCTGTTCCTGGTACATGAAGGCCATGCCGGCGCTCTGGTTGATGTAACGGTTCAGGATTCTGTTGGAATAGTCCTGGTCCACGTCACCGTCCCCGACATACACCATGGTATGGGCGACGGGATCGTAGTCGTAGCTGCCCATGGCATTCAGCAGGCTGTTGTATACGATCTTCTCCGAGTTGGACTGACTGTAATTGTACTGGTAGCTGCCCTCCAGATAGAAATTGCCTCCGAGGGGCTCGGTATAGACAAGCCGGGCACCGGCGCTCCTGGACCGGGACGACTGGTCCACATGCTGGTTCACCAGCGTGGGATCCTCCCCGTCGTAGGTTTCGGTCAGGGACTGGTTGAAGCCGTCGGAATGATTGTTCGAGATGTTCCAGGTCGCGTTCAGGGAGAGGGTGCGTCCGGGCATTCCGAGCCGCTGGCGGAACAGGAAGAAACCGTTGGTCGACCAGTTGCTGTTCACCCCGTAGTTCTTGGAGAAACCGCTGTTCACCCGGTCGGAGTCCGCCATCCCGTTCAGCCAGGTATTGAAGACGCTGGACTGGTCATAGGAGCCGTTGCTGATGTTGAACTGCGGCTGGAAGAGGATGGACGTGTTGTCGGAGAACTTGTGCTCCAGGCGGACGCCAACCCGGTGACCGTCATTTTCGGAAAGGCTGGCATTGTCCGTTTCCTGGTACTGGGTGGATCTGTCCGGCATGTAGGTTTCCTTATAGGTATCCTGCAGGGATTCAGTACGGGAACCGCTGTACATGTAGTTGCCGGAAAGCTGCATTTTCTTGTCCAGCAGGTCGTAAGCGCCGTTGACACCGCCCATCCACGAGGTGGTGACGCCACCGCCGCCAAAACCGCCGAAGCCGCCCATTCCACGACCGCCTCCCATCATCTGGCCCATCATGTTGCCGCCCATGTTGGTGAAGCCCATGCCTCCGGCGCCGTTGTTTCCGTTTCCGATAAAACTCAACTGGGACTTGTCCGTGAAACGGCCCACCATCACATTTCCGTTGAAACGCCAGTCGTTCAGCGAATTATCGTTGGAAGGGATATCATGACCGGCACCGGCCGTCACATTGCCGAACAAGCCGTTCATCATGCTCTTCTGGACGGAAAGGTCGATGATGGTCTCGTCGTTGCCGTCATCGATGCCGGTGAATTCGGCCTGTTCGGACTTTTTCTTGACGACCTTCACCTTCTCGATCATCTTCGCGGGCAGGTTCTGGGATGCGAGCTGAGGGTCGTCCAGGAAGAAGGTCTTGCCGTCAATGGTGATCTTGGTGATGGTTTCGCCGTTCGCCGTAATGTTGCCGCTGTCGTCCACCTCGATGCCCGGGAGCTTCTTCAGCAGGTTGATGAGCATGTCGGTGTCGGTCGTCTTGAACGAAGATGCGTTATACTCCACCGTATCCTTCTTGACGATGACCGGGTTGCCCGTCGCGGAAATGGAAGCGGCATCCAGCACCTCCCGGTCCAGTTCCAGTTTGATGGTTCCGAGGTCAGTGGCACCCTCTTTGATCTCCACATCGGCCGTATGGGTCCTGTAACCCATGATTTCGGCCTTCAGGGTGTATTTTCCGGCACGCACCTTCTCGATGGTGCCTTTGCCCTCATGGTTGGTCAGGGCATACTTGGCATTGCCCTTGGCGGGGGTCAGGGATACGGTGGCGAAGCCCACCGGCTCGCCGTTGGAGGCATCCTCGAGTTTAACGGTCACATTGAAATTCTGGGCCTGGAGCGCCAAAGCGGCGAACAGGCTCACGATCGTCAGAAGAATCCTTCTCATTGTCATACAGTTCGTACTAATACACACTACTCCCTAACCCAGGGAACAAACACAGGATTAGACAAGAAGCGCACGTGAAAGTTTAACCTGTGTCCGAAAATTATTTGATTCTTTCGGGATGATCCTTCAGGAACTGCTCCCAGCCGCCCTTTCCCTTCACGGAAGCGAGCGGATTCGAAGTTTCATAGTGGTGGCACAGGGCGATGGCCAGGGCGTCCGTCGCATCCAGATGCTCTGCGGCGAGAGAGACTCCCAGCGTCTTCTCCAGCATGAGACAGACCTGTTCCTTGGAGGCGGCACCATTGCCGACGATGGCCTCCTTGGCCTTGCGGGGCGCATATTCCGTCACGGAAGCGACCCCGTTTTCCAGGGCGGCGATGATGGCTGCGCCCTGGGCGCGGCCGAGCTTGAGCACAACCTGCGCGTTTTTGCCGTAGAACGGCGATTCAATGGCGAGCTGGTCGGGATGATACGACTTGCACACCTCGCCGATGGTGTCGTAGATGGCCTGGAGCTTCGTGTAGGCGTCCTTTTCCTTCCTCAGGTCCAGGATGCCCATGTCCACGTACTCGGCCTTCTTCCCGATACTGCGGACCACCCCGAAACCCAGCAGCTGGGTTCCGGGGTCGATACCGAGTATGATGCGCGGCTTATCCAATGCGGTCGAAGCCGGTGTAGGGACGAAGGACTTCCGGGATCTCGATGTAGCCGTCCTTCTGGTTGTCCTCCAGGAGCGCCGCCACGACTCTCGGAAGGGCGAGCGAGCTGCCGTTCAGGGTGTGGACCAGCTGCGTCTTCCCGTTCTCGTCCTTGTAGCGGCACTTCAGGCGGTTCGCCTGGTAGCTCTCGAAGTTGGAGACGGAAGATATCTCGAGCCAGCGGCCCTGTGCGGCGGACCAGAGTTCGAAGTCATAGGTGATGGCGGAGGTGAAGCTCAGGTCCCCGCCGCAGAGGCGGAGGATACGGTAGCGAAGACCCAGGTCCTGGACCAGCTTCTCCACATGGGCCACCATCTCGTCGAGGGCGGCGTAGCTGTTCTCGGGCTTCTCGATACGGACAATCTCCACCTTGTCGAACTGGTGGAGGCGGTTCAGGCCGCGGACATCCTTGCCGTAGGAACCGGCCTCGCGGCGGAAGCAGGGCGTGTAGGCCGTCAGCTTCTGCGGGAACTGGTCGTCGCCGAGGATCACATCCCGGAAGATGTTGGTCACCGGGACTTCCGCGGTAGGGACCATATAGAAATCATCCACGGTAGCGTGGTACATCTGACCTTCCTTGTCAGGAAGCTGACCGGTTCCGAAACCGGAGGCGGCGTTGACCATCACCGGAGGCTCAACCTCCTGATAACCAGCGGCCGTATTGCGGTCCAGGAAGAAATTGATCAGGGCACGCTGCAGCTTGGCTCCCTTTCCCTTGTACACGGGGAAACCGGCGCCGGTGATCTTCACGCCCAGGTCGAAGTCGATGATGTCATATTTCTTGGCGAGTTCCCAGTGCGGGAGAGCGTTCTCGGGAAGATTGGGCTCCTCTCCGCCCATCTTGACGACCAGGTTGTCCTCGGCCCCCTTCCCTTCCGGGACGAGGTCGCAGGGGAGGTTCGGAAGCAGGACGAGCTGGGCCTGGAGTTCGGCATTGTTCTCGTCGGCCTGGCTGAGCAGGTCGTTCGAACGGGCCTTGAGGGCGGCCACTTCGGCCTTGGCGGCTTCGGCCTCGGCCTTGAGCCCCTGCTTCATCAGGGCGCCGATCTCGGCGGCGGCCTTCTTCTGCCGGGAGAGAAGGGCGTCAGACTCGGTCTGAAGCGCCTTGCGGTTATCGTCCAGCGCAATCACCTTTTCCACGATGGCGCGGGCGTCGAAATTCTTGACGGCGAGTTTCCGGATCACGTATTCGGGATCGTCGCGGAGCAGTTTGAGTGTAAGCATGTTTGAGGTATTAGATTTCTCGACAAGCTCGAAATGACAGTTTTAAATGACGAAGGAGGACTGCACCCTTTCGGGCACGAGTCCTCCTGAAATCTTTTGTGTCCTACGGGATTAGTTCTCCAGCGGAAGCACGGAGACGAAGGACTTGTCGTTACGCTTGCGGGTGAACTTGACAGTTCCGTCCACGAGGGCGTAAAGCGTATGGTCCTTGCCCATACCGACGTTCTCGCCGGGGTTGTGGGCGGTACCTCTCTGACGGACGATGATGTTGCCGGCTTTCACGACTTCCTCACCGAACTTCTTGATGCCGAGTCGCTTGGAATGAGACTCACGACCGTTCTTGGAACTGGACTGACCTTTTTTGTGTGCCATAGTAGTTTCCTCCTGAATTAAGCGATAGCGTCAATGTGGATCTTGGTGAGCTTCTGGCGGTGGCCGTTCAGCGTCTGGAATCCCTTACGACGGATTTTCTTGAATACGAGCACTTTCTTCGCCTTGGCGTCGTCATCGAGGACGGTAGCCTTCACGACAGCACCCTCGACATACGGAGTACCGACTTTCACGGCGCCGGCCTCGTCGATGAGGAGCACCTTGTCGAACTCGACAGATTCACCGTTGTGAGCCGGGAGACGGTTCACAAAGATGTCCATTCCAGCTTCAACCTTGAACTGCTGGCTTGCAATGTCTACGATTGCGTACATTCTACTAAAACTTTGTTAGAGTTTCGGACCGTAAGCGGGCGGGCACCGTGCCTGCCACTTCTGGAGCTCATCGGCCATTTCACTTTTTGGGACGGCAAAGATACGGATTTTTCCGGCAATTGCAAAAATTTTCAGCCAATTTCCCTCATTTTCGCCGTCCCCCTTGCACGGCACGGATTTTTTTTGCAAATTTGGGGATATGTAACAAAAATGTTGACAACTAATTTCTAACCATATGGACAAGACTCCCTACAACTGGACCTTTACCTCCGTCGGCGGAACCGTGCGCGTGAAAATCACTTCCGGTGCCGACATCGCCCACCTCGGCGAACTGGACCGCAAGCTCTGGACCGTCCTGAGCTGCCCTGCCAAGAATCTGGAATTCGACCAGAAGACTTTGGAACTCATCGACACCGACCACGACGGAAACATCCGCGTGGACGAAGTCATCGCCACCGCGCAGTGGCTGACCGGTGTCCTGAAGGACCCGGACCAGCTCCTCACCCGGGGAACTGAGATCCCTTTCACCAACTTCAACGAAGAGAATCCGGAAGGAGCGAAACTCCTTTCCTCCGCAAAACAGATCCTCAAGAACCTCCATCTCGAGAAGGAAAGCATTTCCCTCGAGGACACGGCCGACCTGACCAAGGTTTTCGCCGACACGAAGTTCAACGGCGACGGCGTCATCACGCCGGCCACGCCCGACGACGAAGTGACCGCCGCCCTGGTAACCACCATTTCCGAGACCATCGGCAAGGCTGCGGACCGAAGCGGAGCCGACGGCATTACCGCCGACCACATCGAGGCCTTCTACACCGCCCTGGCCGACTATGCCGCCTGGCAGGACGCCGGGACGAAGGATGTCTTCCCGTTCGGGGACAAGACCGCCGACGCCCTGGCCGCCTGCGAAGCCCTGAAGGACAAGGTGGCCGACTATTTCATGCGCTGCAAACTCATCGGCTTCGACGCGGCTACCGCCCCTGCGGTGGACGTGTCCGTGGAGAAGATCGGCGCCATCGAGGGGAACCTCGCCCTGGCCGCCTCCGCCATCGGCGAAGAGCCGCTGGCCAAGCCGGTCGCGGACGGCGTCCTCCCGCTGGACGCCGTGAACCCCGCCTGGAAGGCTGCCGTGGAAGCGATGCGCGCCCTGGTCCTGGATGCGGACAAGAAGGAAATCACCGAGGCCGAATGGAACGGAATCCTGGGCAAGTTCGCCCCCTACACCGCCTGGATGGCCGAAAAGAAGGGCGTCGAAGTGGAAGGCCTGGGCATCGACAAGGTACGCGCGTTCCTGAAAGCCGGACAGAAGGACGCCCTCCTGAAGCTGGTCGAAGCCGACAAGGCCCTCGAGGAGGAAGCCCTGTCCATCGAGGCGGTCGACAAACTCCTGCGCCTGTACCACAATTTCTATGACTACCTGAACAATTACGTCGTCCTCGCCGATTTCTACGATCCCGACCGCAAGGCCATCTTCCAGGCCGGACGCCTGTACATCGACCAGCGTTCGACCGACCTGTGCATCCGCGTGGACGGTCCTAATCCCGACATCTCCGCCCTCAGCGGCATGTACATCCTGTATTGTGCCTGCAAGAGCGAGAAGATGGGCAAGGCCATGAACATCGCCGCCGTCCTTACCGACGGTGACGTGGACGGCCTCCGTCCGGGCAAGAATGCCGTTTTCTACGACCGCGACGGCAACGACTGGAGCGCCGTGGTGACCAGCATCGTGGATAATCCGCTCAGCCTCCGCCAGGCCTTCTGGGCCCCGTACAAGAAGGCGGCCCGGTGGATTTCCGAGAAGATCAACAAGACGGCCGCCGAAAAGGCGACCAAGGGCGAGGGCACCCTTTCCACCATCACGCAAAGCGCTACGGAAAAGCCGGCGGCCGGAGCCGAAGCCGCCACGAAGGCCGCTCCGTTCGATGTGGGCAAGATCGCGGGCATCACCATCGCCATCGCCGCGGTCATGGGCGTGGTCACCGCTATCGTCGCCACCCTCAAGTCCCTCACCTGGTGGCAGTGGATCGTCCTTATCGCCGGTCTGATGCTTGTCATTTCCCTGCCGTCCGTGTTCATCGCCTGGAGGAAGCTCCGCCGCCGTGACCTGGGCCCCGTGCTCAACGCCAACGGATGGGCAATCAACGCCGCCTCCTACGTACGCGGCAAGTTCGCCAAGGGCATGACCCAGATCGCCAAGTTCCCGAGACTCACGGCCGTCGACCCGGTCGCCCGCCGCAAGGCCGCCTGGAGACGCTTCTGGATCATATTCGTCCTGCTGCTCCTCGCCTGTGGAGCCTTCCTCTTCTTCACCGACCGCCTCGCTCCTTACGGACTGCCGTTCCATAAGGAAGAGCCCGTGGAGGAGGTGATCGAAGAGCCGGCGGAAGAAGCGGCCGCGGAGCCTGTTCCCGAGGAGTCCGCCGAGGCCGCCGCCGTCGAAGAGACCGCTCCGGAAGCTTAATGACACGCCCTGACGACAAGCGCATATGGACACTGCCTTCCCCTACGACAAATTCGTAACCGGCAAGAACTTCATCGGCCGGAGACAGGAGTGTACCATCCTCTCCAACCTCCTCCAGCAGGGGGAACACGTGAGTTTGTACGAGCCCCCCAAATCCGGAAAGACTTCGCTGATCCAGCAGGCGCTGTTCTCGATGCGGTTCAGCTCGAAAACCTTTACCGTCGGGCAGTTCTCCGTCTTGAACATCCGGACCGTGGATGATTTCCTGCTGCGCTACGGCTCGACCGTGGTCCGGATGGTCGCCTCCACGCCGACGGAGTACGCCCGCATCGTCGCCCAGTATCTTACGGGGACCCATTTCGTCTTTGACGAAGAAGCCTTCGCCGACCGGGACGAACTTCTTTCCCGGAACTGGGACCTGGATGAAAACGATGTGAAGGCCATCCTCCGACTCCCTTTCCGGATCGCGGCCGACCGGAGCGTTCCCCTCATCCTGATCATCGATGAGTTCCAGAACGTCCTCTTCACGGAGGACGGCGACCACATCCTGCGGTCTTTGGACAGCGTGATCAAGGAAGAGTCGGAACAAGGCCACAAGGGCTTCTCCTTCATCTTCTGCGGATCGATGGTCAATGCGATGAAATCCATTTTCGAGTCCAGTCGCCTGTTCCACCGTCACGTGACCCGCGTACGCCTCTCGCAGGTGGATGAGCGGGAGATCGCCGACCATGTGGTGAAAGGATTCCTCTCCGGAGGCAAGGTGCTGGACAAGGAACTCCTGGTAGGCGCCTGCCGACTGTTCAAGAACCATTTCTGGTACATCAACCACTTCGCCTCCATCTGCGATTCCATGTCCAAGGGCTACATCATGGAGCCGGTGCTGGTGGATGCCCTGGGATGCCTGCTGTCCGTCCATGAGCCGCGCTTCCGGGCGATGATGGACGGTCTGACCACGCACCAGGTGAACCTGCTCAGGGCTACCGTGGAAGGGAATGTCCGGTTCAGCGCTTCCGAGGTCATCCGCAAATATGGCCTGAACTCCTCCGCCAACGTCAAGCGCGTGAAGGACGCCCTGATGAAGAAGGAGATCCTGACCTTTGACGAGGAGGACAACCCGGAGTTCCTGGACCCGCTGTTCGAGTATTGGATCAAGAAGTATTATTTTGAAATACCGGAATGACATGAGAAAGAAGATTGTCGTGCTGACCGGCGCCGGCGTAAGCGCCGAAAGCGGATTCGCCACTTTCCGCGACACGGGCGGTCTGTGGGAGCAATACGACGTGAACGACGTCGCCTCCATCGAGGGCTGGTACCGCAACCGGAAACTGGTGCTGGATTTCTACAACCAGCGCCGGGCGCAGTTGAAGGACGCGAAACCCAACGCAGCGCACCTGGCCATCGCCGGGCTGGAGAAGGACTATACGGTGGATGTCATCACCCAGAACGTGGACAATCTCCACGAACGGGCCGGCTCCACGCGGGTCCTGCATCTGCACGGGGAACTCACCAAGGTCCGTCCGGAAAACGGCATCTATGACAGCACCTACCGGACCGACGAGGTCATCGACATCGGCTATGACAAGGTCGTCCTCGGCGACCTGGCCCCGAACGGATCGCAGCTGCGGCCGCACATCGTCTTCTTCGGCGAGGCGGTCCCGAACATCGAGAAGGCCATCACGCTGGTGGAGAAGGCGGACATCCTCCTGATCGTGGGAACTTCCCTGCAGGTCTATCCCGCCGCGGGCCTGTACCGCTACGCCGGTCCCGACGTCCCCATCTACATCATCGATCCCAAGGATGTTCCCGTCCACGACCCCCGGATCACCCTGATCCAGGACGTGGCGACGAAGGGCATGGAAAGATTCATCGGGATGCTTGCAGATTAGCAAATTATTGCTACCTTTGCAGTCCCAATGAAAAAAGGAGGTGTAAAAGCATGATCATTGTCCCGATTAAGGAA
>CACYWN010000027.1 GCA_902778105.1 uncultured Bacteroidia bacterium | reverse complement strand
GTTCGCCATGTTCGGCGCAGCCTGGTTCGGAAACAGCAAACAGCATTTCGCCTTCTCGGCATACTGCCGTCTGCAGGGTTGGAACAAATTGGCCGACAAGTGGAAAGAAGAGGCCGAAGAGGAATGGGAGGAGGCCGAAGAGGTGCTGCAGCGCCTCGTTGAACTGGGTTGCAAGCCCGCCGACCTTCAGGAGGCCATGAAGACCATGGAGTTCCCCTTCTACGATGATCCGAAACAGCAGATCGAGTCTGACTTCAATCCCGAGGCCGTGAAGCAGATGAGCGAGATGGCCGCCGCCTTCGCCGACGACTATCCCACCCAGAAACTCATCCAGAAGTGGATTGACGGCGAGAAGGACCACATGGCCTGGGAGTCCCGACCGCAATGATGTAAAAATGCCCGTGCTGTAATAACTTTTTTAATCCACGAATCATTATGAAAGAACAAGTATTGAAAGCCATGCGCGAAGCCGGCAAACCCGTTTCCGCCGGTGATGTGACCAAGGCTCTGAACGCCGACCGCAAGGAAGTTGACAAGGCCTTTGCCGAACTGAAAAAAGAAGGCGCCATCGTCTCACCCGTCCGCTGCAAGTGGGAACCTGCGAAATAAGCCGATAATGGAAATCAAAGCAGTCAAATTCAGGAAAGACGGTTTCTATTCCCAGCCTTTTGCCTTCGGCGGAGAGGAAGGGATGGACAAGTTCGACAAGAACGTCCGCTACCGCGGCAGCCTGCAGAATTATCTGATCGACACCGGCAGCGAGGTAATCCTTGTCGATACCGGACTTCCTGCCGGGACGCCCGAGGAAGTGCCCGACGAGAACAGCCCGGCCTACACCGGCAAGGATATCTGCACTTATGTGGAAGCGCTGGCGGCCCTGGGCTACAAACCCGAGCAAGTGACGAAGATCCTCCTCACCCACCGCCACGCCGATCACAGCGGCGAACTGAAGAGTTTTCCCTCTGCAAAGGTCTACGTCAACCGGAACGAGATGGATGCCGCTGAACTCCAGGGGCTTTCAAACCTTGTCCCGGTGAACTTCAGCGACGGGGCGTACTTCAATTTCCCGGAGAGCCAGAAGATCGCGGATAGCATCTATCTTATCAAGGCCACGGGCCACACCAAGGGTAACAGCATCGTCATCGTAGAGAATGAAGGTCTGTTCTATATGTTTCACGGAGACATCACCTATGTGGATGAAGCCCTGTATGAAGACAAACTGTCCGTTGTCTATGATGACCTTCCTGCCGCACGCGAAACCCAGAACCGTATCCGGGAATTCATCCTCAATCACCCCACCGTCTATTGCGGCACCCACACCCCACAGGGCTATGAGAACCTGGAGGCCAAACGCGTTATGGATTTGAACAATCCCGAGCCGACAGTCTTGGCGGAGGTAGACTTTTCCAAGCAGGAGGCTTCCGGCAAATATGTCTGCTCAATCTGCGGCTACGTATATGATCCTGCGGAGCACGATGGAGTAGCCTTTGAAGACCTCCCTGACGACTGGCGCTGCCCACGCTGCAAACAGCCGAAGACGAAGTTCAATAAGGCTTAAGCGATTTTGATCTCAATTATATTCGGGGCAGACGTTGAACAAGACGCCTGCCCCGAATACAGTATTTCGAGAAATGAGAATTTAACAGACTCTTTTGCAGGCATTCAGTTCGATAAATCTCGATTTAGCAAATACAAACATACGAATATCTTGATTCAGTGGCAAATAAAAACCTTGTCAAAAAAGAGCTCCAGTATTTATTGGATGCTTCTCTTTTTACCAGAAAACACACTGTTTTCTAGATACTCGCCAAAAGATCGTGAATCAAAAAGTAAGAATAATGAATCACGATTCCAGAGCCTTCAAAGCTGTTATTCGGGGTGTTTCAGAGTGTAAAATATTGGATTTTCAGATTTACGAAAACTTATGAAAACTTTTGTTGAATTTGAACCGTATTTGAACCGCGGACATTTCAAACAATTGATTATCAATTAGTTTGAAATTCTGCATCGGAAAATAGCCTTCCGGGACCGTTTTCATCCTCATTTAAGCCCTATTCTGAGGACGAAGCGGGTAAAATGACCATCTCGTCCTCAAAGTAAGGCATTCCTGAGGACGAGATGCAAGTGCCCTTATCCAGGCTGCCTCCGCAGGTCTTGAATCCCTTGACGATAGCGCAATCCAGGCATTGTTTTGCTGGCGGACGAATCGAGTCAGTCCTCTCCAGGCGTTCGCATAGCTGGCAAGACCTGCTTTAATGGAATAACGGTGGTTACTCATCTCTAGCCCATGATGGCGACGAAATCGTCCGTTCCGCGGACAATCATTAATCAGTGGCAGCATTTGTCCATTCCGTGTCAAAGAGTCCCCCGGAAATGGACTATCTTTATATTCGGTGATAAAAGGCGGTTTTTTCACCTGTGACAGGCAGAAAAACGCGTTTTTCCATCCGGTTGGTTAATATTATGGTTACTTTGGAAGGGTAGACGGTGTTTCTGTCTGCCCTTTTGCTTGTTCCGGCCTCCAAATCCACAAATGGAAAAAGAGTGTCAGAATTCGTCCGGTTTGTGAAAAGCATTCCATATCCGGTTCGGTATTTTTGTGTGTGCCCCTTTATTGTTGCATATTAACTTAAATACCATAATCATATGAAAAAAACCTTTCTTCTCCTCCTGGCCGCGACGGCATGCTTCCTGACCGGGCCCCGCGCCACGGCCCAGCAGGACCTCGACTTCTGTATCGGAGCCGATGTGTCCGAGATTCCGGCGATGGAAGCCCGGGGCTCCAAGTTCTATGACATGGACGGAACCGAGAAGGATCCGCTCCAGATCATGGCAGACCATGGGTTCAACGTGATCCGGCTCCGCCTGTTCGTCACCCCGGAAGCACCGCACGGTTATTCCCGTGACGGCTTCTGCGGGACCGAGAGCACCATCGCCTTCGCCAAGCGCATCAAGGCGGCCGGTATGAAGTTCGCCCTCAACTTCCATTACAGCGACACCTGGGCCGACCCGGACAAGCAGTACAAGCCGTCCAAGTGGGAAGGTTTGACAGGCAAGGCCCTGGAAGACCAGTTGTACAAGTACACCAAGGAGACCCTGAAGGCCTTCAAGGCGGCCGGGGCCGCCCCGGAAATCGTGCAGGTAGGCAACGAGATCAGCCACGGCATGGTCTGGCCCGAAGGAAAGGTGATGGACGATGCCACCGAAGAGAACTGGGCCGCCTGCATGGGGCTCTACAAGGCTGGCCAGCGGGCCGTCCATGAAGTCCTTCCGGATGCGAAGCTGCAGATCCACCTCGCCCTGGGCGGCGAGAACACCCTTTGCCGCGACTTCCTCGACCATATGGTGAAATATGGAGCCGACTTCGACATCATCGGCCTGTCCTATTACGAGCGCTGGCACGAGACCTACAACGACATGAAGGCCAACATCTACGACCTGACCGCCCGTTACGGCAAGCCCGTGAACATCTGCGAATACGGCGCCAACGCCGGCAACATCAAGATCATCAACGACATCGTCCGCGCCACGCCGGGCAAACTCGGCAACGGAACGATGGCCTGGGCCCCCACCCGCACCCTGTTCCCGCGCGAAGGAAGGGCCGACCGGCAGATCTTCGGCATCTACGAGCAGATCAAGGAGCAGTATTCCAACCCGGCCAGGCAGCCGCTTTACATCCCGCCCTACAAGCCGCAGACAACCTTCGACGAACCCATCATCGGAGCGGATATCTCCTGGGTGCCCCAGCAGGAGGCCCAGGGAATCAAGTTCTCCGACAAGGGTGTGCAGAAAGACGTCCTGGAGATTCTCAAGGACCACCATTTCAACTGGATCCGCCTGCGCCTGTTCGTCGATCCGACGGCCGAAAAGGGCTATTCCAAGGACGGCTTCTGCGGTCTGGAGCAGACCCTAGCCATGGCGGCCCGCATCAAGGCGGCCGGCATGAAGTTCCTGCTCGACTTCCACTACAGCGACACCTGGGCTGATCCCGGCAAGCAGTTCAAGCCCGCCTCCTGGGCGCGCAGCACGGGTTCGGGCCTGGAGGGACAGGTCTATTCCTATTCCGCCGAAGTGGTCCGCCGCTTCATCCAGGAAGGTGTCCGCCCGGACATGGTCCAGGTGGGCAACGAGGTCAACAACGGCATGGTCTGGCCTCAGGGCAAGGTCGAGGACGGCAAATATGAATCCTTCGCCGTCATGATCCGCTGCGCCAGCGCCGGCGTCCGTTCCGTCGATCCCTCCATTCCTATCATGATCCATGTCGCCCTCGGCGGCCAGAACGAGAAATCCGTCGAATTCTACGACAAGATGCTGGCCCGCGACGTCAAGTTCGACGTGATCGGCCAGTCCTATTACCCCAAGCACCACGGAACGCTGGAACAGCTGACTTTCAACTGCAACGACCTCGCGAAGCGGTACGGCAAGCCGGTCATCGTGGTGGAATACCAGGACTACCGCAAGGAAGTCAACGAGATTGTGAAGGACATTCCGGGCGGCCTGGGTGCCGGCACGTTCATCTGGGAGGCCACCAGCCCGATGTGGGGCGGCCTGTTCGACAAGGAAGGGCGCACCACGGCCGAGATGGACATTTACGACGCATTTTACCAATCCTATTAATCTATCTGATATGAAGAAACTGTTATTGCTAGTCCTGTCGTTTGCATTGCTGGCCATCAGCAATCAAACAATGTATGCACAGGGTGGCCAGCGCACCGTCAAAGGTGTCGTGGTCGATGCTGGTGGAACGCCCATCATCGGCGCAGCCCTGTTCGAGGAAGGAAAGGTCAACCGAGGTGTCACCACAGACGTCGACGGCAACTTCACCCTGACCGTTTCCGGGAGTAATGCCGAGGTGACCATTTCCTGCCTCGGCTACGAAACCCGCAAACTTGCGGCGGGCGATCCCGAATTCGCCCGCGGACGCGTCGTCCTGACCGACGACCAGATCCAACTGGAAGACGTCGTCGTCATCGGTTACGGTACGGTCCGCAAGGACGACATGACCGGTTCCGTGGCGGCGGTCAAAGCCGAAGAAATCAACCGCGGCGCCGTTTCCTCCAGCCATGAACTGCTCCAAGGCAAGGTTTCCGGCCTGCTCGTGCTGCCCGACGGCACCATGCGCATGCGCGGCATCTCCTCGCTGAACGCCTCGAACGACCCGCTGATCGTGGTGGACGGCGTTCCGCTCAGCTCCAACAGCCTGTCGTCCATCAACCCGGACGACATCGACTCCTTCTCGGTCCTGAAGGACGCCTCCTCCGCCGCGATCTATGGGTCCCGTGCCGCTTCGGGCGTTATCCTCGTGACGACGAAGAAGCCCAGCGGCAGCAGCAAGCCGCGCGTTTCCTACAGCGGTTCCGTCACCGCGAGCCACTATATCGGCCGCGAGGATGTGATGAGCGCCACCGAGTACCGCGCCTTCATGAAGGAGCTGTATGCCGACCGTCCCGGATCCTGGGAGTCCGCACAGGCCCTGATGGGCGACGCCGATACCGACTGGATCAGCCTCGTCACCAAGATGGGCCAGAGATCGACCCACAACCTGAGCATAAGCGGCACGACTTTCAAAGGCCACCTGCCCTACCGCGTCTCTCTCGGTTACTTCCAGCGCCAGGGACAGACCCTCGGTTCCTGGAGCCATCGCCCCACCCTCAGCGCCACCTTCACGCCGACCTTCCTGGACGATCATCTAAAGATCACCCTCAACGCCAAGGTCAACACCTCCATCTCCGACCTGGGCAGCGCCAGCTACAGCTCGGCCGCCGGTTTCAACCCGACACTCCCGGTGTACTTCACCAACCCGGACGGTTCCATCGACTATGATACCAACTACGGTTATTATATTGTCGGTACGGGCCGCGGAGACGACCTCATCCCGGGCGCCGGTGCCGCGACGAATCCGATGCAGTACGAGAACACGCTCCAGAAACCGCGCAACCTGGGCTGGACGCTGAGCAGTATCATCAACTACAAGGTCCACGGCTTCGAAGACCTGCAGTTCAACCTCCGCGTAAGCACGGACCGCCGCAAGAACAGCAACTGGAGCCGCAGCAAGCCCGGCTATTGGGGCCTGATCAACGACGGTGTCGCCCCGAAGGTCGGTCTCTACACGCTCAGCGACGGCTTCAACAAGAACGACATGCTGGAGTTCTTCGCCAACTACAACCACGACTTCAACGGACACCGCATCGACGCGATGGCGGGTTACTCGTACGAGCACTTCTATTATTTCAACCACAACGAGCAGCACTACAACGACGACTTCGTCAACGAGGCGAAAGGAATCAACGTGAAGAAGGACGACCTCTACGGAAGCATCTACAATCACGGTGAGGAGCATTTCCTCGTGTCGTTCTACGGCCGTTTCAACTATTCCTTCAAGAGCCGTTACCTGCTCACCGTCACCCTGCGTAACGACGGATCTTCCCGTTTCGCGCCGGAGCACCGCTGGGGTCTGTTCCCCTCCACCGCCTTCGCCTGGAACATCAAGGAAGAATCTTTCATGCAGAACGCAAAGAACCTGGACGAACTCAAGCTCCGCATCGGCTGGGGTATCACGGGCCAGGAGAGCGGCATCGCCAACTATTCCTATATCGCCAACTACAATCTCTCCACCGGCACGACGGACAAGTACAATATGGGTTCCGACGGGCGCACCTTCAACCTCACTCCCCGGGCCTATGACCCGCATGTCAAGTGGGAAGAGACCATCACGTCCAACATCGGTCTGGACTTCGGGTTCGGCAAGAACCTGGTTTCCGGTAACATCGATGTCTATAAGAAGGACACGAAGGACCTCCTGAACACCGTTCTCATCCCGATGGGCGCCAACTTCTCCAACGAGCTCCTGACCAACATCGGCAGCATGAGCAACAAGGGTATCGAACTCGGACTCAACTTCAACCCGGTCCGCAACCGGATCCACAGCCTGAGCATCGGCGCAAACTTCACCCTCCAGGACACGAAGTTCACGAAACTGACGGTCGGTGACGAGAGCGTCAACGAAAACTACTATATCCAGACGGGCGGTATCGGCGTCGGTACCGGCGGTTACTCCCAGCAGCATCGCGTAGGCTATGCCCCCCGGACGTTCTTCCTGTATCAGCAGGCCTACAACGCCGACGGCGAGCCGATCCAGAACGCCTTCGTGGACCGCGACGGCGACGGAATGATCACGGACAACGACCGTTACCTCACCGGAAAGAGCCCGCTTCCTTCGTTCTACTACGGCCTCCGCTTGAAGTACACCTTCAAGAACTGGGACTTCGGCTTCAACGCACACGGCTCCGCCGGCAACTGGGCCTTCTGGAACTACCACCAGAACAACTCCACCGTGGCCAACGACTGGATCAACTACAGCGCCCTGCACAATTACCGGAACATCGTCAAGAAGACCGGATGGACGAACACCAACATGATCGCACAGAGCTATTCGGACTACTTCCTGCATGACGCCTCCTTCTTCAAGATCGATGACGTGAACGTCGGCTACACCTTCCCGAAGGTCTTCGGCAACGCCCGCCTGCGTCTCGCCTTCACCGCCAACAACCTGGCACTCATCACCAAGTATCCCGGTGTCGATCCTGAAATCGGACAGGACGGCATCGACGGCAGCGGCACGCCCCGCTCCCGGGCCTACACCCTCCGTGTCAATCTTAACTTCTAATCATGCCCAAGCATATGAAAAAGTTCCTATATATTGCATTGCTTCTGCTGACCGGCATCTTCGCAGCCTCCTGCGTCCGCGACCTGGACGCCTATCCTTTCAACGAGGATGACTTCACGTCCGAGAACGCTTACGGAAGCGACTATGCGAACTATGTTTCCGGCCTGGCCAAGATCTACCGCTGCTTCAACAACACCTCCGACCTCCAGGTCGAGGACGCTGGTGCCTCCGAGCTGATGCGCGCCTTCTGGTGCGTTCAGGAATGCTCCACGGACGCCTGCAAGAACGACTGGGAAAAGGACTCCTGGACCCAGGATATCAATAAGAATACGTGGTCCACGGCTGACAACGCCGCTTCCTACGCGCTCTATTGCCGTACCCTGCACGGCATCACCTTCACCAACGAGTTCCTCCGCCAGACCACGGATGACCGTCTGGATGCCCGCGGATGCAGCGCCGACGTGATCGCCAAGGTCCACGGACTGCGCGCCGAGGCCCGTTTCCTCCGCGCCTTCATGTACTGGATGTCGATGGACACCTTCGGCGACGGCCCGTTCGTGACCGAGGAATCCGAATTCGGCTCCGCCTCTCCCGAAGTGAAGTCCCGCGGTGAGATCTTCGACTTCATCGAGTCCGAGCTGAAGGACCTGGTTGCCAGCAGCGACATGCCGGCCGCCGGTTCCAACTATCCGCGGGTGGACAAAGGTTCCGCCTGGGGTCTGCTCAGCCGCCTCTACCTGAATGCCCAGGTTTACAAGAACACCGTGGACGCCAAGGGCAACGTCACGCAGAAGGGTCCCGCGATGTGGGAGGAATGCATGGCCGCCTGCGAGGAAGTCTTCAAGCTGAACTACGAACTCTGCGACACGTACTCCGACCTGTTCCGCGGAGACAACGGAGAGAATGCCGAAGCCCGGAAGGAAATGATCTTCGCCATCGACTATGACGAAATCAACATGAACGGCTGGGGCGGGACAATCTTCCTGGCCCAATCCTGCTTCCAGGCCGCCGACGACAAGGACGAGAACGGCAACCCGATGTACAGCCTGGGTGTCGCCGACGGCTGGGCCGGTATCCGCGTCCCTTCCGAGTACGTCTTCAAGTATTTCGGCGTGACCGTTCCGGATGAAGGATATGACGCCGAGGGCAAGTACACCGGTATCTATAACTATACGGACGCCCGTGCCGGATTGTTCTACATCAAGGGACACAAGGAAGAAATGACCGACCTGGCCGAATTCACCCAGGGTTGGAGCCTCTACAAGTTCAACAACATCCCGCACGACATGACCCGCGAAGAATTCGCCAGCTCCGCCAAGAGTTACGGCTCCGCCAGTGCAAAGGCCGGCATCGACTATCCGGTGATACGCCTGGCCGAAATCTATCTCAACTATGCCGAAGCCTGCGTGATGGCCGGACAGGCCGCCAAGGGCCTCCCCTACCTGAATGAAATCCGCAAGCGCGCCCATGTCGACCCCCTGCCGAGCTGCACGCTGGAGGACGTCCAGAACGAACGTGCCGTGGAGCTTGTCTGGGAGGCGTTCCGGCGCTCCGACCTGATCCGCTGGGACCAGTTCCATTCCGGAGACTTCCTCTGGAGATGGAAGGGCGGCAGCTACCAGGGACAGGGATTCTCCCAGCACCTGCTGGTGTTCGACTTCCCGCAGTCCGAGCTGACGGCCAACCGCAACCTTTCCCACAAACCGGGTTATGCCAACTAAAAAAGAAACACGTATGAAACGAATCAGATATTCTTTGCTGCCGGTATTCGCCATCCTGCTGGCGGCTTGCGACCCCAACGGACTTGAAATTGTCAAGACTTCCCAGGAGAGCCAGTTCGTCTCTCCGAAGATGAAGGACATGCCGACCGTCCAGGTCTCGCAGAAGAAGTATGACGACCCGAACGCCGTCGTGACCTTCTCCTGGGACAAGGCGGACTTCGGCGCTCCCACCGAAGTCAGCTATTCGATCTATATGTCCAGCGAGACCCACCCGGACATGTGCCTGGTGTCCGGCGTGACCACCACCAGTTACTCCATCGACTACAAGACACTCTATGCCAAGCTGATCGGCGAAAGCAACCTGGGCCTCGCCAAGGGTTCCGTCCACGATGTGCCGTGCTATGTGACGGCATCCATGGGTGACGGGTATTACCTGGTGAAATCCGAACCGGTGACTCTCAAATTCGAGATCGCACGTATCAGCACGGGCATCAACATGCTCTATGTCTCGGGCAGCTTCAACAACAACCACCCGGACCGCGACGGTATCGAGGAGACGGAGAGCGGTGGGAAGCAGTACCAGGGCCTGGTGAACATGAAGTCCACCGGATCCAATCAGGTCCGTTTCCTGGAGTACACCTATGCCGGCACGAACGAAGGCAACGCCTGGGGTGACAACAGCGGCACGCTGGCCGTCGGCGGCGCCGCCATCGAGGCTCCGGCTCAGCTGGCCTATGTGCGGGCCGACCTGAACACCGGAACCTATTCCATCACCGAGCTGGACGGCCCCGTCCGCCTCTGCGGCCTGGGCGGCTGGTGGTTCGGCGGCAATCCCGAACTGGTGTACAATGCTGAAGAGAACGCCTGGATCGGCACCGCCGACTATTCCTCCGGCACCTTCCGCATGTCCATCAACGACAACTGGGGATTCACCTTCGGCCCGAAGCGCGCCGCCGACCTGACCGTGCGTGACGGATCGGACATCAAGATCTACCATAACGACATTTCCAAAAAGGTCCTGGGCGGCGACGCCAACTTCAAGATCGACGCTCCCGGAACCTACCGCTTCAAGTTCTACTACGAATCCGCGGACTGCACTTGGCACCTCGCCATCAGTGCCGTGAAGTAAGGAATCCGCTCCGGCGGCAGACAAATTGCCCCGGCTCCTCGGAAGGAGCCGGGGCAATCCATATCTATATCCGTCTACTAGTTCTTGAAGGACTTCATATAATCCGACGGTGTCATGTTGTAGGCGGCGGAGAACGTGCGGGTGAAATAGGAAGCGTTGGAGAAACCGACGGAGTACATCACCTCGGAAACAGTGTAGTTGCCGTTCTGCAGGAGCAGAGCGGCCTTCTTGAGCCGGATATAACGGATGTACTCCACAGCCGACATGCCGGTGAACTGCTTGAGTTTCCGATAAAGCTGTTTCTCGCTGAACTCGCCCAGTTCGCACAGGCGCGAGACGGAAAGGTCGGCATCGTCCAGATGCTCTTCGACCAGACGGGTCACCTTGCGCAGGAAGCGTTCGTCCTGCGACAGTTCGCGGGAAGGCTCCGGCGTGGCCAGGAGCTCCATCCTCAACCGCTGTTCCATCCGCTTCTTGTTGCCCAGCAGCTGGTCCACCCGGGCGGTCAGGGTCGGAACTTCGAAGGGTTTGGGCAGGAAGACATCGATATCGAGACCGATGCTCTGCTGCTCCGTCTGCTTGTCGTCCTTGGCGGTCAGCAGGATGATGGGGACGGTGCTGAGCGGACCGTACTGGCGGATTTGCCGGCACATCTCCAATCCGTCCATGACAGGCATCAAGACATCCGAGACGATCAGGTCCGGAAGGACATCCTTGCACAACTTGAGTCCGCTCTTGCCGTTATGGGAACTGATACAACGGTACTTCTCCTTCAGGATGCTCTCCAGGAAGGTGCATATCTGGGCGTTGTCGTCCACGATGGCGATCAGCGGCTTGTCCGGATCCTCTGGCGCATCCGGCGCCGTGGACGGGAAGGAAGTATGGTCAGAAAGGCAAGGGAGCAGGACCGTGAATGTGGTACCGTTCTCATCGGATGAGATCGACACCCGTCCCCCATGGACCTCGACATAGCTCTTGATGACAGACAGGCCGATGCCGGTGCTGTCATAACCGTTGTTCTTGGTGCGGGATGACTGGAAATAACGCTGGAAAGCGAATTGCAGTTCGTCTTCGGGAATGCCGACGCCTGTATCGGACACCTTGACGATCAGCTGGTGTCCCTCGTCGTCCCGTTCCAGGGTCAGGAGGACAGAGCCTCCCTCGGGCGTATATTTGCAGGCGTTCGAGAGCAGGTTGTTCAGGATGGTCTCCACCTTGACGATATCCACCTCCACCGGAATCACGGGATGGCTGCTGTTGAAGATGAATTCGTGCTTCGGATATTTTTCCCGATAGGAATCGAAGATGCTGCGGGCGAAGTCCACCATTTCCACATCGGTGCTGATCAGGCTGTCCGCCACCCCGTCGGTATCCTTGTAATAGTCGATGGTGTGATGGATCAGCGAGCTGAGTTTCGTCGCATTTTCCTGGGCGAGCTTGAGGCTCTGCAGGTCGGTGTCCGGACCCGCTTCCCGGATCATCTTGCCGAGCGGACCGATAACCAGGCTGAGCGGGGTCTTGAACTCGTGGGCGACCTCCTGGAAGAAGGCTTCCTTCTGACGGGACTGCGCCAGCAGTTCATCCCGCTGGCGGCGCTCCAACAACAGGTTGCGCCGCATGACGGCCTGCCGTATAAAGGCGAAGGCAGTCGCGGCTATAACCAGAAGGTAAACCAGGATCATCCACCAGGAATAGATCCAGAACGGACGGATACGGAAAGAAAGGAGCTCCGTCGCGTTGGAAAGGTTGCCGGCCCGGGCCACGCTGAGGCGGTAACGTCCCGGCTGCAGGGCGGAAAGCGTGACCTTGTTGCCCACGACAGGACTGCGCATCAGCGATGAACGGCCTTCCAGGCGATATTCGAAACGGTGCGGGAATTCGTCGTTGAAGTCGAAATCGGAAAAGGAGATGTCCAGATGGTTCTGGCGGGCCGGAAGCACCAGCCGCTCCTTTCCCAGCTTGCCGGGTTCGATCTTCCGTGATCCGTTCACCAGGATTCCGGTGAGGTGGATGACCGGCTCGCGGGATTGTTCGGCAAGGTCGAGTTCATCCAGGCGGAGGATGTCCACCGAGCCGACGGAACCGAGCAGTAAACTGTTCGTGGAAGCATCGAATTCAAGGCCGAAATAGTGGCGGTATGTTCCGAGGCTGGACACATTCATTTCCTCCTTTCCGACGGAGAACAGGCCCTCGGAAGTGCAGATCCAGATCCGCTCGTCACTGTCGGTCAGACAGAACGACTCCATCTCGTCATCCGGATGGAAGGTCATGGTCCGGAGGTCTCCATCGTCCTTCCCTCCCGGCGTAATCCGATGGACCTTGTTTCCGGCGACCACCCAGATCCGGCCTTCCCGGTCACCGCAGATGTCGTCAGGACGCCCGACGCCTGTATCGGAGGGAATGACATGCTGGGTGTCCGGATCGATCCGGAACAGATGCTGGTCGCGGGTCAAGGCCCATATCATGCCCTGCCGCCCGATGACGATCCGCGCGATATCATTGGAACTGAGCCCCTCGGACTGTCCATAATGGCCGATCACGGTTCCGTCCCGCTTCAGGCGGTAAAGCCCGTCGAAAGATGCGGCCCACAGTTCGCCCCGGAAAGGAATCAGGTCATAGACCCAGTTATGGCTTCCGGCGATGGGGACCTGCTCCATCTGCCCGCTTTGCCCGTCATAATGCTGGATACCGCCGTCAGAGGCGAAATACATGCTTCCGTTCTCCCGGTCCTCCACGATCCTCCAGATTCGGTTATGCCGGATCCGGTGCGTGGGATCGGTCATCGTATAATGCCGCAAGACGCCCTGGCCTTCCATCAGCACGATGCCGTCGGAACCGGCCAGCCATAGGCGGCCCTTGCTGTCGCGGTAAAGATCCGTATAATGGGCGTTGTCTTCGTCCGGCAGCCCCCGCACCGGCCGGACCGTCGGATGCTGCCACATGGGCCTGAGCCCGTCGTCCGTACCGAACCAGAGATTGCCGTCAGCATCTTCGGTACAGACCCAGGTGACGCTGGAAAGCAGCTTTTCCTGTTTTCCGGAGGAATCATAGCTGTACAGACCGTTGTCGGTACCCACCAGCAAACGGCCTTCCCAGTCTTTGCAGAGCATTTTGGGAATCATGAACGGCGCCTCGTCCAAGACCTCGCCGGAATGGATGTCCAGGCAGTAAAGCACCCGCGCTGTCCCTATCCATATCCGGTCGCCGTCCGGCAGGATCGAAATGGCCATGGTCCGGGCTCCGAGTTTATGCGGCCGGAAAAAGGCTGTGATCGTTCCGGTATCCGGACGGTAGAGGGAAACGCCTTCCTGCGTTCCGACAAAAAGCGAATCCCCATGGGCAACCAAGGAGAATATGTCGCCCTCCAACAGGCGGGTTGCCGTGTCCACTTCGGGGTCATACCGATATAAGCCCTCGTCGGAACCGACAAACACATTCCCCTGACAGACCCGGAGGGTCCGGATCATCTGCTTATCGAGGGGCGCGGCGCGGTGATACACGTAATTTTCCAGGCAGAAGGAATACATACCGTCGTTCGTCCCGAGCAGAAGCTTGTCGGACATGCAGAGCAGCGCATTGACTTGGATATGGCCGTCTGGGCAGGCGTGGGGCCGCAGGTCGTACCCGTCGTAACTGTACAGGTTCCGGTCGGTTCCGAACCAGATCATTCCGTTGTCCTGCTGGACCAGGGAACGGACGGAAAGCGAAGCAGTCTGGCTATGGAGGTTTCCTATGATCGCCTCTCCTTCCTGCGCGGAAACGGAGAGAGAAAACAGGCACGTCATCAACAAGGATATGGAGAACCTTTTCATCGTTTTTGGATTGCTGTTGGAAGATACGCAATTTTTTTCGCTCTGCGAAAAGTCAAGCGGAAATATGTCATCATCTGTCCTTTCTGTGTCACCCTCTCGAAACATTATCCGCTATTTTTGTAATGGACCACCTTGGACAGCCATCTTTTAACAATATCACCTCATGAAACGACTGACTACCCTCATTTGCGCACTGGCCGCCGGCTGCATGCTGGCCCAGGCCCAATCTTCCCGCGCCGTGATTCCGTTCGACCAGGACTGGCGCTTCGTCCAGGCCGACCCTGCCGGAGCCCAGGCGACGGGGTTCAACGACCGTTCCTGGCGCAAGCTCGACCTTCCCCACGACTGGAGCCTGGAAGGAGAAAACCTGGAAGACAATCCCGGCGGCGGAAGCATCGGCTACTTCCCGATGGGTACCGGCTGGTACCGGAAGCACTTCGATGTGCCCGGCTACAGCAAGGAGAAACTATACTCCATCGAATTCGACGGAGTATATATGAACAGCACCGTCTGGGTGAACGGCGTCTGCCTGGGCACCTGGCCCTACGGCTACTCCAGTTTCTCCTATGACCTGACACCGGTGCTCAAGGCGAAGGGCAACGTGGTCGCCGTCCGTGTGGATAATTCCCAGCAGCCTAATTCCCGCTGGTACAGCGGATCCGGCATCTACCGCCATGTCCGCCTGGTGGGCACGTCCAAGACCCGCTTCGACAAGTGGGGCGTGTTCCACCACACCGTTTCGGTCGAAGACGGAACCGCGAAGGTGCTGGTCCATTCGGACATCACCAACGGGGAATCCCGCGCCAGGGACCTGACGGTCCGCCAGAGTGTGGTCGACGCGTCCGGTGCCGTGGTGGCGACGGCTGAGAAGGGCATCTCCATGCCCGCCGGCATCAAGCAGGCCCTGGACCAACAGGTGGAGATCGCCGCCGCGAAGCTTTGGGACACCGAGAACCCGTATCTCTATACCCTCCGCTCCCAGTTGTTCGCTTCCGGCAAGGAAATCGACTGCGTGGAAAGCAGCCTGGGTGTCCGTACCATCGAATATGACATCGACAAGGGCTTCCTTCTGAACGGAAAACAAGTCAAGATGAAAGGTGTCAACCTCCATCACGATGCCGGTGCCGTAGGCGCCGCCGTTCCAGAGCGCGTTTGGGAACGCCGTATCGAAATCCTCAAGGACGGCGGCTGTAACGCCATCCGCACGGCGCACAACCCGCCCGCACCCGAATTCCTGGACCTCTGCGACAAGCACGGTATGCTGGTGATGGACGAGGCCTTCGACATGTGGGTCGCCGGCAAGACCAAGTATGACTATCACCTCGCCTTCGAGGAATGGCACCAGCGCGACCTGACGGCGATGGTGGCCCGCGACCGCAACCACCCGTCGGTGGTGATGTGGAGCATCGGCAACGAGATCCGCGACCAGCGCAGCGAAGTCGGCCCCGGCATCGCCCGGGAGATGGTCGCCTTCTGCCACCAGCTGGACCCGACCCGCCTGGTCACCTCCGGCAACGATGAAATCGCCTCCAACAGCCCCACCTCCCCCGAATTCCTGGCCGCCTTCGAGAACGATATCGTCGGCTACAACTATCCCGACCGCTGGCGCACCCGCCGCGAGTTGAACTACGCCCTGGACAAGGCCGAATTCCCGAACCGCCGCGTCGTAGGCACGGAGACTTCCGGCTACGGCGGCGCCCGCCGGGAGTACCGGCTCCCGGATGCGGAACCGGCCCGTCCCCTGGGTGCCGGACAGAACGGATTCTCTCCCCAGCAGATGAATACCCCCCAGATGCAGCAGATGATGCGCAGCATGCGCCGGTCCAACCGCGGCCTGATCGGCAGTGGCCTGATCGACGTCGAACAGCGCTGGCGCTTCGCCATGAACTACGACTATGTCATCGGCGACTTCATGTGGACTGGTATCGACTACTACGGAGAATCCCGCTGGCCGTCCCGCGGCAGCAGCTCCGGCTATCTGGACAACTGCGGCTTCAAGAAGGACGGATGGTGGTTTTTCAAGAGCATCTGGTCCGACGAACCTGTCCTGCACCTGCTTCCCCACTGGAACTGGGAGGGGCATGAAGGACAGATCATCCAGGTGGCCTGCTTCACCAACTGCGAGGAGGTCGAGCTCTTCGTCAACGGCAAGTCCTACGGCAAGAAGGAAACCGAATTCCCGCGCCGCGGCGTGGATCCCAGCTGGGCCCAGTATGCCCCCGGCAAGCGCTACGCCACGACGGCGGACCTCCACCTGACCTGGGATGTGGAATACCAGCCCGGCGAGATAAAGGTCGTCGGACAGCGCGACGGGGAAACCTTCGAGGAGGTCATCCGGACGACGGGAGCCCCCGCCAAGCTGCGCGCCACCGTGGACCGTCCCGCTTTCAAGGCGGAGCCCGGCGATGTGGCCCACATCACCGTGGAGGTGCTCGACGCCGACGGCAACATTTGCCCGATCACCGACAACCTGGTGCATTTCAGTGTCAAGGGGGCTCGGCTCATCGGTGTGGAGAACGGCAACCTGCAGGACCTCGGTTCCGTCAAGGCCGATTCCCGCAAGGCCTTCTCCGGCCTGTGCCTGGGCATCGTGGCAGCCGACAAGAAGGGCCCCGTTTCCGTCACGGTAGAGTCGGAGGGATTGGAGCCTTCCACCGTCACCTTCGAGGCCCGATAGCCTTCGGACTAGAAAAAGGGCGGCCGCATCGGACCGCCCTTTCTGCCTGTCAGACCGGTTTATCTCTGGATATTCTCGATCACCTGCCTGGCAGGGCGGTCGGGGTCGTTCATGGCGACACACTCGTCATCCAGCACCATCACTTCGCCGTTCTCCGGCGTATATTTGGGCCAGGTGGGAAGCGACTTGCAATTCGGGTCGCCCGTGCGCATGAACGCCACCAGGGCGTCCGACATCTTGTCGGAAAGGGCGCGGGGACGGGCGCCGCCACCCGTATGCGTGAGCATCAGGTCCGTGTTGTGCAGCCAGAAGCAGATGTCCAGGCAGTGGAAGGAACGCAGACGGCCGTCGAACAGCGGTGGCTGCCAGCCGAACCAGGCGACATAGACAGGCGCACCCTGTTCGTATTTCCTGTTGGCCGAACGGACGATATTGGTGCGGACGCCGGTCAGGAGGGCCCAGATCTCGATAGGACGGCACTCGGAGAAGGTCTTGGCGTATGCCTCTACGACGGCACGGGCATTCTCCCTATAGTTGGGAGTCATCCTTTCGACGACATCGTCCAGGGTGACATTCTCGAGCTCCGGATTGTTCCGGTCCGGATTGCCTTCATGCTTGACCGAGCAATAGATCATCGGGATGTTGGGGATGGTCTCGTCAGCTGGGTCATAGAAGGTCCCTGCGGGAATGTCGAGGCCGTCGCCGACGGGGCTGAATCCGCCCCTTCTGCCCGAACCGCCGTTCATGCGGTTGAACTTGGCCGCGGCCGCATTGGCCAGGTCATAGTATTCTTCCCAGGGCATCTCCTGGAGCTTGTCGATCTCGGAGGGTTTCAGGCCAGCCTCCTGGAGGATGAAGGCACCGAGGGCTTCGGCCTGGGCCTTGTCGGCAGCCTGGATGGAGTTGCCGCTCAGGCACACCGCCTTGTGGACGAGCCCCTTGGCAGCCGACATGGCCGCCACGATGCTCACCTTCGCGCCGCCGCCGGACTGGCCCATGATGGTCACGTTGTCCGGGTCGCCGCCGAAGTTGGCGATGTTGTTGTGGACCCACTTCAACGCGGCGATCAGGTCCAGGATGCCGACATTGCCGGAATGGGCGTACTTTTCGCCGCCTACCTTGGCGAGGTCGGTGAAACCGAAGGCGTTGAGCCGATGGTTGACGGAACAGACGACGACGTCGCCGTAGGATGCGAGGCCTTCTCCGCTGTAGCCATCCTGCTCGATGGCGCTTCCGTTGAAGAAGCCGCCGCCGTGGAAATAGACCAGGACCGGACGCTTCTTTGCGTCGAGCCCGTGCGTCCAGACATTCAGCCGGAGACAGTCTTCGCTGGAGTTGAAGAAGTTCCAGTTGTCCACGAAACCTGCCGCGGATTCCGGACTCCGGTCATAGACGATGGCCTGGGGGGCCATGTCGCCGTAGTTGAGGGCCAGGCGGACGCCGTCCCAGGGTTCCGGTTCCTGCGGCGGCATGAAACGGTTCTTGCCTGTCGTGTTGGCGCCGTAGGGGATGCCTTTGAACGTGTAGAGGTCGCGGAGGATATATCCCCGCACCTTGCCGTACTGCGTGTTGGCGACGGCAATGTCCTCGCCGATGAAGAGTTGCTGTCCGTCGGCCTTGTTCACCGCCTTGTTTCCGGAGCAGCCCGCCAGCAGGAGCAGGGCGGTGCCGAAGAAAGCTGATAATAGAATGTGTTTTTTCATGGCTCTATAGATTTATTTGGCTCTGAAAGTAATCTCGCCGGCCTGCAAGCCAGCGGACTCTGCCTTCACGGAGACGGTTCCCGCGTGGTCAGCGGCGAGGATTGCCAGGGCCATGCCGCACCAGGTGTCGCGTTCGGAGGTCTTCGTGGAAGAGAGGTCGCGCATGTTGCCGTTCTCCATGCCGATGACTTCGGCGCCGTTGACGGTGAGCTTGACCCGGTTGGTGGCATCCTTGCATAGGTTGCCATCCTTGTCCAGGATTTCGACGGTTACGTGGGCGCAGTCGTCCGGATCGGTGGTGAATTCCGACCGGTCGACGGATAGACGGATCTTGGCGGGATCGCCGAAGGTGCGGACCACCTCGGTGTATTCTTTGCCGTCCTTGACCCCGACGACCTTGATTTCTCCTGGCTGGTATTCGACATCCCACTCCAGATGGAGCTCGGAGGTCGTACCGCGATAATTGCGGCCGTTGCCCAAACCCCAGCCCAGGGTCAGGCCCAGGCGCGGGAATTCGATGCCCTTCTTGCCGTAGGACTTGCCGTTGACAAAGAGCTCGACGCTTTCGCAGTTGGTGTAGCAGCCCAGGCGCATGATTTCACCTTCGTGGCCGGGGAAGTTCCAGTAGGGCAGCAGGTGGAGCACCGGCTCGTCCGTCCAGATGCTCTTGAAGAACCAGTAGCCGTCCTTCTTGAAACCGCAGTTGTCCAGATATCCTGACCCGGCGCCCTTGGAAGGCCATCTCGCCTCGCCGTAGTAGTCGATGCCGGTCCACATGAAATCGCCGATCACGTAGTCGTTGATGATCGTGAACTTCCACCGCTGTTCCGTGTCGATATTGCCGATACCGCTGCCGAAGCGGCCGGCGCCACCCCAACGATAGTTGCCGCGGCTGCCGCTGTTGCCGCCGGATTCCGTCGCGACGACTCGGCGGTTCGGGAATTCGGCCTTGTCGATGGAGTACATGAGTTCCCTCCGTTCACGCCAGCGGTCCGGATAATTGTAACCCACGATATCGTTCTCGTAGGCGGCCAGGTATTCCGGAGTGGCCGGGGTGTTGGAGGCGATCTCGTCGTTGCCGGCGGTCACCAGGCGGGTCGGGTCCATCTTGTGGCACTGGGCGATCATCTCCCGGGCGAACTCGGGACCGAACTCCGTGTATTGGTCCTTGATCTCGTTGCCGATGCTCCACATCACGACCGAGGGATGGTTGCGGTCACGCTCCACCATGGCGGCGAGGTCCTGAACATGCCAGTCGCGGAAATAGAGGTTGTAGTCATAGGTATTCTTGGGGGTCACCCACTGGTCGAAGGCCTCGTCCATGACGAGCATACCCACGCGGTCGCAGGCGTCTAGGAAGGTGGGATCCGGCGGGTTGTGAGCCGTGCGGATGGCGTTGCAGCCGCCGCTCTTGAAGATCTCGAGCCGGCGCTCCCACACACGGGCGGGAACCGCGGCGCCCACGGCGCCACCGTCATGGTGCACATTGACACCGTACATCTTCACGTGCTTGCCGTTCAGCAGGAAGCCCTTGTCCACATCGTACTCGATGGTGCGCACGCCCAGCACGTTGTCCACGCAGTCCAGTTCCTTGTCACCGTCCAGGATATAGGAACGCAGGGTGTACAGGTACGGCTTCTCCAAGGTCCAGAGGGTCGGGTTGTCGATGGTCAGGGTCTGGTGGACAGGATGCTTGGTGCCCGCGAGGATTTCGACCACGACGTGGCTCTCCGCCACCTCGTTGCCGGCGGCGTCCAGGACCACATGCTTGACGGTTCCGTTCATCCGGGACTTCAGGTCGTTGATGACCGAGGATTCGATTTTGATGACAGCTTTCCCGTCCTGGACTTCCTGCGTGTAGTTGAACACGCCCCATTTCTCGAAGTATGTCTTGCCTGTTGCCACCAGGCGGACATGGCGGTAAATGCCGGATCCGCTGTACCAGCGCGAGTTGGGCTGCTGCGAGTTGTCCACCCGCACGGCGATGACGTTGCCCTTGGATTTCAGGTACGGTGTCAGATCATAGGAGAAACTGGAATAGCCGTAAGGCCAGGTACCCACTTCGTGTCCGTTGATCCAGACCGTGCTGTTCATGTACACGCCGTCGAATTCGACGGTGTACTTCTTGTCCTTGCTGTAGCCGGGGACGTCGAAAGATTTGCGGTACCAGCCGATTCCCATCGGGAAGTAGCCGATGGAGCCGCCGCCAGGATTGTTCTCGTTGATTTCGCCTTCGATGCTCCAGTCGTGCGGAACATCGAGCAGGCGCCAGGCCTTGTCGTTGAAACCGGCGCTTTGCGCGTTCACATGGTCTCCCAGTTTGAATTTCCAGTCCGAATCAAAATTCGTGATCTGGCGGGGTTGGGCGGATAGGGTGAAGCCCAGCCCCAGCGCCAGGATAGCTATGGATAAGATTCTTTTCAACATAGAATATGGTTTTAGTGAATTGGATACTTTCCTGCGTCAGAACAGGCTGGGGACAAATTCCTTCAGGCAACGGCGCCAGGTGAGCCACTCGTGCGCGGTGCCAGGGGAAACATAGTACTGGTTCTTGATGCCGTATTCCGTGAAGGAATCGCTGAGGCGCTTGAGACCCTCGCCCTCCTCGCTGCCCACGCCGATGAAGAAGGCATGGACTTTCTTGTTGAAGGCGGCCGGGTCGGCGAACACGCCACCGTGGACGGTCGGAAGCTGGTCGCCGCGGAGGAAGATGGCGCCGCTGAAGGTGCCGATCCATGCGAACTTGTCCAGGTTGGGAAGCGTGGTCTCCAGGGTCTGGTGACCGCCCCAGGACAGGCCGGCCATCGCCCGGTGCTCCCGGTCGGCCTTCGTCCGGAATTCTTTGTCGATGAACGGGATGATGTCCTGGATGAGGATCTTCGGGAACGAGGCGCCGAAGGCTTCGCGAGCCTTATTGGGGTCCTGTCCCCTCATCGGACGGAACATGATGCCGCAGTCGCCGCTGTCCATCACCACGATCATCGGCTTGCATTCGCCCTTGGCGATCAGGTTGTCCAAGATGTGGTTGACCTTGCCCTGCTTGGCCCAGCCGGTCTCGTCTTCGCACATGCCGTGCTGGAGATAGAGGACCGGATAGCGCGTCTTGCGTGATTTCTCATACTCGGCGGGCGTGTAGACCATGCACCGACGGTATTCTCCGGTATAGGTGGAAAAATAGACGACCGAACGGACCTGTCCGCGCGGGACATCCTTCTGCGGGCGGTAGTAGTCTCCCCCCGGACCTTCGGGGATTTCAACGGCGCTGGAGCGCCCGTAACTACCGCAGTAGGTGTCGCTGTCCGGATCGGTCACCGTTGCCCCGTCGACGATGAAGTTGTAGAAATGGAAGCCGACTGCGAGCGGTTCGGTACGGCCGTACCACCATCCGTCGGGGTCCTTCTCCATCGCGTAGACGGTGCGGCAGTCGACCTTGACCTCGGTTGCCTGGGGCGCGTAGAGGCGGAAGTACGCCCTGCGCTGGGCGTCCACACGAGGATATTCTCGCTGGAAAAGGGCTGTTTCGGAAACGGTGGTCCCTTCGGGAAGGGCCCGCTCCTGGGCGGCGGCCCCGAGGCAGAGGCCGCCCGCCAGCAGCAGGAAAAGTGTTTTGTAAAGGAGTTTCATGTCTGTTGTCGTCCGTTTTTTACTGGAACAGGAGCGGAACCATCTCGTTGAGGAAGATTCTCCAGTTACTCCAGGTGTGTCCGCCGTCCTTGGTGTAGAAGGTGTGCGGCATGCCGTTGTCGTTCATGATCTTGTCGAGGGTGCTGGCGCCGGGATAGGCGAAGTCGGCGGTTCCGGCGGCGAGCCAGTAGAGCTTGTAGCCGGCCTTCTTGATGCCCAGGAGACCTTCGAGGAATTCCGGATCGTTCTCACGGGCGCCGCAGCCCATCGGGCAGATGTAGTCGAAGGTGTCCGGATAGGCGGCCGTGACGGCCAGGGTGTGGCCGCCGCCCATGGAAAGGCCGGAGACGGCCCGGCCGGACTTCTTCCGGATGACCCGGTAATGGGATTCGACATAGGGGATGATGTCCTTCACAAGCGAATTGACATAGGCGTTGCGCACGCTGCGGAGTTCTGCCGCTTTCTCCGGAGCGGGAATCTGCATGAATGGGGAGGAGGACTGGGTGGGGTTGCCGTTCGGCATCACGACGAGCATCGGCTTGGCCTGTCCCTTCTCGATCAGGTTGTCCATGATGGCGGTCACGCGGCCCATGGATTCCCAGGTGTCCTCGTCACAGCCGCCGCCGTGGAGCAGGTACAGGACCGGATACTGGACCTTCTTGTTCTTGACGTTTTCGTAACCGTACGGGGTGTACACATACATACGGCGTTCGAAACCCAGGGTCGGAGAATCGTACCAGACCATCTGGACATTGCCGTGCTGGGTGGCGCCCTCGTAGTTCTCGGATACCTTGCCCGGGACGATCAGGACGCTCAGGAGCCTCATTCCGTCCCGCTGGATGAGCGGATTGGCCGTATCGGTGGAATAGACCCCGTCGATGTAGAAGTTGTAGGTCCAGAGTTCGGATGCGGGCGTGTCGATGGTGACGGACCAGACACCGTCCGCACCGCGGGTCAGGGGAATGACCAGGGTTTCAGCCGTCTGCACGAGCGGGCCGTAGCAGTTGTCGTCGGTGTTCATCCAGGATCCGTGGAGACTGACATTGATTGCCTGGGGAGCGGCGATGCGGAAGGTGGTCTTGCCGCCCTGCATCTCGGGGGACACGATCCTGGCGGGCCGGGGAACAACGCTGACGTTCCTGCCGGGCTGGGCGGAGGCGGAGGCTCCAGTCAGAAGGGCTGCGCTCAGCAGCGCGAAGAAAAGAGGAGAATGTTTCATAAAAGCACTATTTAATCGATATGGACTATCGTGGAAACCTTGTTGGACTCGATGGACCGGTAGGCGCTGCCTATAGGTTAGTGGTTTGTTACAAAGTTAAAGAACAGCCTCCTCAATCCTTATTTGTCCCGGGGGCTCAAGGATGCCGGCGGGGCTGGTTTTCACGGAAGGGGACCTCGAAGACTTCGCAGAAGGCTCCGTTGTCGAGCGTGACCTTCAAAGTGGTGCCCTCGAGCGTTCCCTTGTCGGTCTTGACGGGGAGCTCGAAAACCTGGCGGTCCTTAGCCTTGGCGAGGTCCACGGCAACGGTCTTGCCATTCTTCGGGTTCACCCAGGAGAGAGATCCCTTGATCGAGCCGTCGAGCGGTTCGCGGAGACGGATCACGGCCATAAACGGATCGTTCGAGGAGATGGATTTGGGGAACATCCATTTCGCCCAGGCGATGTCGGAAGCCTTGCGGGCCAGTTCGTCCTGTTCGGCCTCGGTCTTTCCGTCGGAGAAGATGCCGCTGCCCAGATATTCGAAGACTCCGAAGTCCGGACGGCCGTCCGAGACGGGTTGGCCGAAGAAATCGCGGCCGCCGTTGTTCGGGACATACATGCCCGTGTTGATGCACGGGGAATCCGGCCGGAGGGCATAGCCGCCCAGAGTGGCGAGACCCTTCCCACCGGTGCCCGGGGCGACGAACTTCGGGTCGGTGACGAGGGCCTCGGGATCGTCCGGAATACCGTTCTTCCACGGGCCGAAGTAGCAGTTGTGCAGGAACACGGAGCCGGCGGGGAGGTCGGCCTTCATCTCCTCGTCATACTTGCGGACGGCGGTGTCGCCGGAGGTGTACACGCTGCGGAAGCGTCCCTGTCCGGTGGCGTAGAAGATGTTGTTGTAGAACTTGGCACCGAGCTCCTCGGGCTTGCGCGTGAGGAAATAGTCGATGTCGGCCATCCCGTAGTCGATGTAGAACACATTGTTGTAGACCAGGCTCCTATCGCCCTCGATCGGGCCCTGCATCTGCACCAGGTGGGTATGGTCGTTCTCGGAGATGTTGTACCGGGTCACGTTCTCGAAGATGTTGTACATCAGGAGCATGAAGCCGTAGTTGTTCTGGGAATAGTTGTACTGGGCGATGCACCGCTTGCAGTTGAAGTCAAAGTCATAGGCGAAGCCGTCTCCGTTGTGGAGGTTGCGGCCGGTGTCGTAGACCTCGTTGAACTGCATGACGGTCTCCTCGGTGTTCTGGATCCAGCAGGCGGCCACATGCGGCCACCAGCCGTCGTCGCCGGGCAGGTTCGGGTCGCCGGAGCGCATGCAGGAACGGTGAATCTCGTTGTACTCGATCAGGCCCCGGTACGGCCCGTTGACGAAGATGCCGTCACCGCCGATGTTGTCCATCCAGTTGCGGCGGATTGCCACGTCGTAGCGGGCCCCGCGGCACACGATGCCGCACTTGTCCACGCGTTCGATCTTGTTGCCCTCGATGAGCACGTCGTTGATCACGACGGCCTCGCCCTCGCCGGTGATGTCCATGCCGTCAGCCATCCGGGCCGTCTGCACGAGGATGGCGGAGCTGCTGTAGCCCTGGTAGCGGCCGTTGCCGCCGAGCTGTCCCCACACGTCATGGATATAGTTGTCCTTGATGACGAAGTGCCTCGACTCGCCCGGCTTGCTGATCCGGACGACGATGCCCTGGCGGCCGATGCCGACCTTGTAGGGCTCGCAGGACACGACTTCCAATCCGAGGACCTCCCAATGGTCCACATTCTCGAGGAGGATGCCGGCGCCCTCGGCGTCTCCGAAGTTGATGACCGGTCGGGCGGAACCGCCGAAGGAGGACATCACGACCGGCGCCTCTTCCGTTCCGGAGCCCTTGGGCATCAGCTGGCCATAGAAGGTCTTGCCGGACTCGAAGAGGATCTTGTCGCCGGGCTGGAACACCACGGAATTCACCTTGTCGATGGTTTTCCACGCCTGGGCCACGGAAAGGCCCGTGGCGGCGTCGTCGCCGTCCGGCGAGACGAAATACGTTTTATGTTGGGCGGCCGCCGAGATGGCGAGGAACAGGAGGTATGCAGTGGACTGCAGCAGGAGGGGGATTCTTTTCATGGCGGAGCGGATAGCGATCGGTTGCAAAGTGTTGCAAAGATACCCAACAACCGGCGCACCGCTTTAGCGGTTTCGGACAAAATCAAACACAAATCGGACAGACCCCAATTTTAGCATTCTCTTTTTATGACGGAAACGCCCTCTGGGACATTTCTGAAGACTTTTTCGCTGATTTTTATTGAATCCCATCTGATCAGTACGAGCACCGACATCCAGAACAGGGTCCAGCTGAAAAAATGCCGGATACAGACCATGGGGGTAAACATCATAAAATCCCCCCAGCCGTAAATCCGGCAGTTTACACAGCACTTGTTGTGCATGATATGGCTTTGGAAGGGACAGTAGATCAGGATGCACACATAGTCGCAAAGGAAATAGAAGACACTGACCATGAATAGGTCTGCATCTTTCAGAATTCCGAAAAGATAAAGCATCCCGACGATCCCATTGAGGAGCACCCAGGCTGGATATGGTCTGCGAGCCCGGCGATTTCGAGATCATGATTGGCCCGAACAGCCGGGATACGGAAGGAATAAACCTACGTGTTCAATAGAGGAAACCGGCCAGCCAGAGAGGAAGTTTCTTTCCAACAGGGAATTCCATCTCATCTGCAAAGACATATGAGGCTGGAATATCAGCAATCTGTTCGAAGGATTTATCCTTCCCGCCGACTTCGACCGTGATACGACCGTCGATAAGGAAATCTCCACTGGTTTTCCCGTACTCCACGGTATGGCCCTTCGAAAGTTGGTTCACAAAGAAGCATTCTCTAACGGTACCGATATTCTCCCTCGATCCCAATGCATAGAGGATGTTGGGATTGTGGACATAAATCTTATCGGGTTTCTGCATCTTTGTCACCGAGACATTGCTCGAATAGAGAAGATGAAGGAGTTCTGCCTTCTTCATGCCCGACAGATAGCTAAGCACGGTCGCCTTGTTCAGTTCCAGGTAGGAGGCCAGCTTGGCAATATTCACTTCATAGGGGACATTGTCGCACAGGAACATCAACATGGCCTTCAACTTCCGGGTGTTAGCGGGGTCCACCCCACAGAAATCCGTCATCTCCTGGTCAATGATAAAATTGACAACGTTCTCAATCCTGCTGTAGTAATCTTCAACGTCCCCGTCATAAAAGGGATAATAGCCCGCCCGAAGGTAGGATTCGAATAAGGGCTGGGGATGACAGGCTTCGCAAACCCGGGTACAGATGGCATCAGGGTTGGATAGAATCTCCTCCAACTTGAAGACGGGAAGCTCAATGCCGTGATAGAATCTGAGGTACTCCCTGAAAGATAGCCCCGCGAGATCCTGGCTTCGCACGCGGCGGGACAAGTCCGCGTCCGCATTCAGAATCTGAAGTAGCGAAGATCCCGAGAAGGTGACTTTCATTTCAGGATACAGGTCAATGATCTCTTTTATCTCCTTGCTCCAACTGGGATACTTGTGTACTTCATCAAGAAACAGATGCTTCCCTCCCATCAAGTGAAATCGCTCAGCCAGGTCAAGCAATGAATGACTCGTGAAGTACATACTGTCCATCAGGCAGTACAAGGCCTCCCCCGCCTGAATCCCATAGTTCAACTTGATATACTGGCGCATCAGCGTAGTCTTGCCTACACCTCGTGAACCACGTATGGCAACCAACTGTTTCTCCCAAGGTATGGTGTTCATGGCTTCCCGGATGATATTCGTGCTCACCTGGGAAATCAACTTGCGGTGCTTCTTGAAAAGAGTTTCCATGGTCATCTGCTTTATTCAGAGCAAAAATAGAAAAGTTTATTAGAATAACCAAATTATCTATAAAAAAGGTTATTGCAATAACCGATTTTGAAATTGCCGGTCAAACTTATAACGGGCATTTTCGAAGATTATAAACTATATCTCTCGAAGTTTGCAAAATGGCCGAAAATTGGTTTTGCCACTGCTATTGCATAGCTTTGAAACAGTATCAACAAAGGCAATTGGCGATTCCTTAAGGCCGATTGCAAGTCCTTATCTATATTCTGGTAGAAGAAAAAAGAGGGTCCTGGTTATCTGCCGGTATAGGCCAGTCATGTATTAGATATACCAAACTGACTATACAACCATATCTCCATACACTGATGAGTAGCCTTTCTTCTCGAGAAAACAATGAAAACGCAAATTCGTATCTGGAATGATTAAAGATTGGAGACGCTCATTTCTCGTGTAAAACTTGTTACAAATTCTTGACACGTCTCAGGGAGTCTGAAAACAGGCCTTTTTTCTCTTTTACCCGATTATTTTAGTGTCCTCAATAAAGACTCTTCGAGATTGGGCCCGACTCTGTCACAACGATTGTCACAAAAAAAGCCGATTCCGTCACAATTGTGACAAACGACAAGCGTAACTCATTGACAATCATGCCCCATTAAAAACCCCACGACAGCCCTTGGAAAGTATGTGTTTTTCTGCATCGGAAAATAAAAGTTTGTTTTTCAATTAGTTAAAACTTATCAAAGGCTATAAACATAAGGCCAATATCTGCTGTCGCATCCTGCTCCATCGACCGTGTACAGTTGGGTCAATGACAACACTATCCCCTACTACAAGCAGGGCAAGACGTTGATGTTCAAAAAGTCGGAGATTGACAAGTGGCTGCTTCGCACCCGCGTGAAAGACAACACCGAACGGTATTGTGCCACGCATCCCTTAGGCGGCAGAAGGAGGTAGCCGGTATGGCGCAGATCAATGTGGCCATGATTCCGGCAGTTCTGGCCGGCATCGTCAAGCAGCTGGAGGCCATCGACGGCTGGCTTACCCTCAAGACCGAACCAGTGTTAAACGGCACCATCGGCCCGCAGGAGGATTGGATTGACATCTACGAACTTCGGCGAATGATTCCCGGCGACCCGAAGATTGAACTTGTCCGCAGCTGGCTCTATTTCCACGGCATCCCCCACTACAAGTCCGGCCGGACTACCCTCTTCCGCCGTCAGGAGATTGAGGCCTGGATTGAGCGGTCGCAGAAATATGGACTTGGCGACTTCTGGACGAAGAAACGGAAGTATAAGGAGAATGAACAGCTATTTTGGTGTGACGTGTAAATGAAGGAAAGAATATTTTTGGTTCATCCATGAGTTTCCAGTTTTGGAGTCTTGTATATCTGGAATCCGTATAGTATCTTTGCGAAGTAAATATAATTTTATTATAGTTTTTTCTATGGCGACCCAGTTACATAAGGCGATTTATTTTGACGACTATCAAAGTGAGAAGGGCAAGGCAAAATCTTTTGCACTTGCCTTCACTGAGGACGAAGCAGAGCTATTCAAAAAAGTTGGTCAGCTTTCATCATATGCGATTAAGAAGATCTTAAAGTGTGATACATATAGCGTTCTAAAGAAGAAAGCTGACCGTGACGGAAGATCTGTGAATCAATATGCCAAACGTATAATTGCCAAGCATATCAATAAAGTAGATGTTCCTTCGTTTCAGACCAAAGATGTCACTTTCGGGAATAGCAAAGATGTTCCCTTCCAACGATGGTACCCTTATATTGAAGGATATTCTCCATCTTTTGTTGACGCTTTGATAGATAAGTATTGTCCGAATGCCAAGCTTATCTATGAGCCTTTTGCTGGAACTGGCACTACAATCTTCTCTGCTGATCACAAAGGGATACCGACCTTATATTCCGAGGTTAATCCGCTTCTTCAGGTCTTGATTGACACCAAAATCTCCGTGATGAAGCTAAGCTCATCCAAACGACAGGCGCTTGCATCGAAATTGGTTAATATCAATGACAACATGTTTGCCGCTCTTGCGAAAACCACTCCTGCCGAGAATCTTCGAGCATCTTATTATCGTGTATTTGGGAAAAGTGTTTACTTCCCAGAAGATCAATTTGAACAAGTCCTTCGTCTTAAAACTATCATTGATGGCATTGAAAAAGACGGCGACTTGTTACTTGCTAAAGTGCTCAGTGTAGCTGTGTTTTCATGCTTAATACCGATTTCTTATCTCAAAAAACAGGGTGATCTCCGTTTTAAGACTGAAAAAGAGCGCCAAAACGAAATGGTAATCATCCAGGACATCTTGCCGGAGAAGATCAAGGTTATTATCGAGGATATTCAGAATTGCCAGGTGAACATACGTCTTAACCATAAGCTCATTCAAGGAAATGCCAAAAATATCGGCAAATCTTCATTGAAGAACAAGATCGACGCGGTCATCACAAGTCCTCCATATCTGAATGGCACTAACTATTTCCGCAACACAAAACTTGAACTCTGGTTCCTATCCTACCTTCAATCTGAGGATGATTTGCGATTATATCGTGATGAGGCCCTTACCAGTGGCATCAATGATGTTAAGCAGGAGTATTCCAAGCAGGTTAATGACCTATCCAGTCCACTTCTGGATGATACAATGATGATCTTAGATAAACAGGCATATGATCGTAGGATTCCTTTAATGGCAAGATGCTATTTCAGGGAGATGCATGAAGTGTTTCAGGGACTTACCAAGAATCTGAATGACGGAGCAGACATTCTTGTCGACTTAGGTGATTCTATTTTTTCTAATGTCCATATTCAAACCGACCTGATTCTTCTTGAGATAATTGAGCCATTGGGGTTTAAGCTTCAGAGCCGAGAGATATTAAGACAAAGAAGATCACGTAATGGTGCGCTCCTCTCTCAAGTACTTCTCGTGATTAAATATAAGAAAGTATAGTTATGACGAAATATATAGATAGCAAGTGGAGTAAGTTTTATAGAGAACTCCCGCACAAAGAACTCCCCTTCTCCAAAAAGAATTGGGGGCACCCTAATCATTCATTGTGTTCCTATCAGGGCAAATTAAAACCAGCGATTGCGTATCATCTCGTCCGCACATTTGTTCCTCAAGGCGGTACATTATTCGATCCTTTTGCGGGTGTTGGTACAATCCCGTTTGAAGGTTGCTTAAACGGAAAGCATGCGTATGGAATGGATATTAGCCCTCTGGCATACTATGTATCATCTGCGAAAATGCAACGTTGCACTATTGACGATTGTCATGCTATTATTGAACGTTTGCAAGAGTTTATTGAAAACGTCCATTTCCCTCGTGGGTATGTTGCTCGAAATAGTCGATTTGGCTTCAATAAAACTCTTGCAGAGTACTACAATGATCAAACGTTTAGAGAGATTCTTGCTGCAAGGCTGTTCTTTCAACAGAATGAACCTCAAACAACAGCAGAAATGATGGTTATTGCTTCGCTCCTTCATATCTTGCATGGGAACCGACCGTATGCATTAAGCAGGAAATCCCATCCGATTGTCCCTTATGCACCCACAGGAGAGGCAGTGTATAAAAACCTAATAGAGAAAGTTACCGAAAAGGTTGAAAGATCTGTAGCAGAACCATACCCGAGGTGTTTTGTTGGTGGGCAGATGTTTTTAGGTGATTCAACTGCGGCCTGGCCTGATGAACTCAACCAACTGGATGCAATAATCACATCCCCGCCATTCTTTGATAGCACGCGTTTTTATTTAGCGAATTGGATTCGGCTTTGGTTTACCGGGTGGGATGAGCCAGATTTCAACTTACGTCCTGCACAATATGTGGATGAGCGGCAGAAAGAGAGTTTTAATGTTTACGATGCAGTGTTTCAGCAAGCAAGAGAACGACTCCGCGCTGGCGGATACTTTGTGATGCATCTTGGGAAAAGCGACAAATGCGATATGGGACAGGTCTTACAACAACGTGCCCGTCATTGGTTTAATCGGGCCAGGCTGTATGACGAAGATGTGGCAGAATGTGCCAAGTTCGGAATCGCTGATCTTGGCACAGTCACGTCACACCAATACTTGATAATGGAGTAGGCTTTACAGCCCCAAAAGCTTTTTATTCTCATCGGACAGCTTGTCAATAAGCTTTGCTTCGGTGAGAATTTTCTTTATGTCCTTGACACGCTTATTAAGAGCACCTTGACTTCGCACATTCCCCAGATAACGCTTCACGGCCATATTTGGATCTACATTTGTATTGTAAATGGGAACCGGACTCGAAAGCAGCGTAAGGTCTGCGCCTGTAATTCTTGCAAGCTCAACAAGCTCTTGATTCGTATAGACCTGACTTGGCCATTGTGCTCTTTTGCTTCCATTGGCTCCTTTTGACAACAGAGCAGCATTCTCTTTTGTCAAAGGATAAAAATAGGCGGCAGGAAGGATGTGATCAATATCCCATTCATCTCTTTTGTTGATATCAAGTGGTTTCCCCGTTTTGAAGCATTTACTGTCAAAACGTTGAAACAGATCCTGAATATCACTGAAAGATTTAAAACTTGAACTGGGCTGAAGCAAATCGCCAAGTCTGCGCCTGACAGCACTCTCGTGAAGTTGCTCCTTAGTTCGTTCAGGATTTAAGAGAGAGTTGATAGCCGCTTTACATGCCTTGCATTCCTGCTGTTTCTCAATTTCGCTCCATCCCGCATGCTTGGCAAATGAAGTACTTGGAAGGACGCGGCCACAGGTCAAGCATTGTTTCCAGTAATACTCTGGATTAGCTGTGGCAAGGGTATAAAAAGCTCTCCAAAAATTCTTGCATGTGGCAGAGTCATTCTTTCTCAACTCAGGAGCCCAATTCTTAAACTTGTCAGGAAGGTCAGAGTCCTTAGAATGAACGAATCCACATTTAGAACACTTCCAGGAACACTTTTCAAAAGCATCATCTGGCCGCATGATATGCTCACCAATGTTTTCGTAATTAACCTGCCCACAATTGAGGCAAGTATAGGAAATCCAAATATCCTTGGTAGGGACACCTGAAATATGGGATATTCCCGTTTTATTGACGGATTTTCTTCTTGCCATATGCTTTAAATGATTGTTCCTTATGCAAATATACACAAAATGTCCCACAACGACTAATAATACTTGCTGATATATACAATACAACAGATTGTTAGCATCATATGAATATGCCACCGGCAGAGTACAATCAACCGGTGGCATAGGTTTTCACATTGGGACAACTAAGATTGTAGACTATTCTCAAAATAGTTAATAATCCCTTCCACATGTAGCGCAACAATGGCCTTCTTCCCCTCCTCTGATTCGAGGAAGCTCAGCGAGACCTCCGAGTCCATGAAACCGTTCTCCGTCAGGACTGCCGCACAATAGGTGTGCTTCAGAATGTAGAAGGGCTCCTCGAAGTCTGGATCACCGTCGCTGTAGTCGGTACGGAGCCGGTGGCCGGGAAGATGTCTCTGGGCGGCTTTATACAGGCAGGTGGCCAGCTTGTCGGACTCTGTGTGCCCGGGGAAAGTGTAGGCGCACCAGCCCGTGGCGCTGTGCCACATTCTGCAGCTGCCGGCTGCATTGACGTGGATGCTGACGACAAAGGTGTCGTGGGGTTCGTGATCGTGACGGATGGCCACACGGTTGATACGTCTGCAGCATACTGTCGCTGATTATTTACCTGGCCCCAGAATTCCCATATATTCCAATGATTGCACCATAAAGAATCAATACTTCTCTTAGAATACTGATTGCTGAGCTTATATATTCCCCTATAGGCGAGAGGAAATAGACTCTGGTACAGGAAATATGTATTCCACAAATGAAAACAACAATAGCTATGACTAATTGTAATTTGCGTGTTATTTTGTACTCTTTATTGTTTTGTTTATTCATATTCTTGCCAGCGCCGGGGTAGCCTAGCCTTTCTCGGTTCCATGCTTACTGGCTTTGTGAACTCCATCGCATAAGGCGTGTAAGCCTCCGACAAAGTACCCTTGAAGCCCCGCGAAAGCGTGGTTAACTTTGCATCCTAACCTTTACAGTCGTAACAGTTATGATGACACGCGAAGA
>CACYWN010000026.1 GCA_902778105.1 uncultured Bacteroidia bacterium | reverse complement strand
GCCGGCGAGGGTGGCGTGGTTCACCTCGATGTTCACCTTGAAGTCCTTGTCCAGGCCGTTGGCGCGGAGGAAGCCGATCACGGTCTCCGTGTCCACGTCATACTGGTGCTTGGTGGGCTCCATCGGCTTCGGCTCGATGAGGAAGGTGCCCTTGAATCCGTTGGCGCGGGCGTAGTCGCGGGCGGCGGTGAGCATCTTGGCAAGGTGGTCCTTCTCGCGCTGCATCTGGGTGTTCAGGAGGGTGTAGTAGCCTTCACGGCCGCCCCAGAACACGTACGAGGTACCGCCGAGCTTGATGGTGGCATCGATGGCGTTCTTGATCTGGACGGCGGCGCGGGCGACGATGTCGAACTGCGGGTTCGTGGCGGCGCCGTTCATGTAGCGCTTGTTGCCGAATACGTTGGCCGTGCCCCAGAGGTTCTTGATGCCGGTCGCCTTCTGCTTCTCCACGAGGTAGTCGGTGATGTCCTTCATGCGGGCTTCATACTCGGCGATGTCCTCGGTGTCCTCCACCAGGTCGATGTCGTGGAAGCAGTAGTACTCGATGCCCAGCTTCTGCATGATCTCGAAACCGGCGTCGGCCTTGGCCTTGGCGCGGCAGTAGGGGCACTCGCCCTTGTCCCACTCGTAGGAGCGGGTCTGGCCGCCGAACGGGTCGGCGGAAGCCTGGCCCAGGGTGTGCCACCAGGCCATCGCGAACTTGAACCAGTCCTTCATCTTCTTGCCCATCACCACGCGCTCTGCGTCATAGTAATGGAACGCCATCGGGTTCTTGGACTCGGCGCCCTCGAAGGGGATCTTGCCGATTGTCGGGAAATACTCTTTTGCCATCATGTTTTGTGTTTAAAAAATTATAAGTTTGATTTCCAGTTTTCGTAAGCTTCTTTGTATTCCTCTTCGTGCGCCGGGGTGATGACGGCGAGCTTCTCCAGGGTGGCGAAGGCTTCGTTGTTGTCCCGGTAGATGCCGGCGCCTATGCCCGCTCCCTTGGCGGCGCCCACGGAACCGTCGGTGTCATACAGTTCGATGGTGGCCCCGGATACGCCCGCAAGGGTGTTGCGGAAGATCGGGGAGAGGAACATGTTGGCCTTGCCGGCATGGATCATCTTCACCGGGATGCCCATCTGCTCCATGATCTCGATCCCGTACTGGAAGGAGAACACGATGCCTTCCTGCGCGGCACGCATCAGGTGGGCCTTGCCGTGGCGGTTGAAGTTCACCCCATGGATGCTGCAGCCGGTGTCCTTGTTCCCGAGCATCCGTTCGGCACCGTTGCCGAAGGGAAGGATGGAAACGCCGTCCGATCCGATGGGTACGTTGGCGGCGACGTCGTTCATGTCGGCGTAGGAGATGCCCTCCGGGGCGATGTTGCGGCGGATCCAGGAGTTCAGGATGCCGGTACCGTTGATGCACAGGAGGACCCCCAGGCGGGTCTGTTCCGCCGTATCACGCGGCTCTGCGGGTCATAGTTGACCGTGCCGTTCACACCGTACACGACGCCGGAGGTGCCGGCGGTGGAGGCGATTTCGCCCGGATTGAAGACGTTGAGGGACAGGGCGTTGTTGGGCTGGTCGCCGGCGCGGTAGGTGACCGGGATGCCGGGGGCGAGGCCCAGGACCTCCGCCGCTTCCCTGGACAGGACGCCCTGCGGGGCGAAGGTGGGACGGATCGGAGGGATGACGTTCGCGTCGAAGCCGAACTCATCCAGCAGGCGGTCGGACACCTTGTTCTCACGGAAATCCCAGAAGATGCCCTCGGAAAGGCCGCTGACAGTGGTGCACACCGTCCCGGTCAGGCGCATGGCGATGTAGTCGCCCGGAAGCATGATCTTGTTGATGCGCTCGTACAACTGGGGTTCGTTCTCCTTCACCCAGGCGAGCTTCGCCGCGGTGAAGTTGCCGGGGTTGTTGAGCAGGTGCTCCAGGCACCAGTCGGCCCCCAGGTCCCCGAAGGCCTTGTTGCCGTAGGGTACGGCGCGGGAGTCGCACCAGATGATGGACGGGCGCAGGACGTTATGGTCCTTGTCCACGCACACGAGGCCGTGCATCTGGTAGGAGATGCCGATGGCCTTGATGTCCGCGGGGGTGAAAGTCTTGCTCTGGAGGGTCGCTTTGCCGCGGACCTGCTCCAGGATGTCGGCGGTGGCGAGTTTCAGATTGGCCCACCACATGGCCGGATCCTGTTCGGCGAAGCCGGGTTGACGGGACATGATGGGCGCCTCGCTCTTGGGATAGAAGGCCGTGGCGACGCATTTGCCGGTCTCGACGCTCACGAGACTGGCCTTGACGGAAGAACTTCCGACGTCGTAACCGAGTAAGTACATGGTTATAAGCGGGATTTGTTGTAGATAGTCTTGTCGAAGCGGAAGTACCGGGCGGCCCGGTGGGCGACCCCTTTCTCGTGCTCGTCCAGGGCGACGAGGTAGGGCAGCTGAATCATTTTCTTGTAGAAGTTGGCCGGGTCCAGTTTGGACCCGAAGACGATTTCGTAGAGGTTCCGGAGCTGGGTGACGGTGAATTTCCGGGGGAGGAGGGCGTACAGGATGGACGGGTCCATCGACGCTGAACTCCGCAGGTGCGCCAGGGCCTCGCCGATGATCTCGTTATGGTCGAACGCCAGGGGAGGGATGGCCCCGACGGGGACCCACAGCGCCTCGGAGCCTTCCATTTCGCGGATCATGGCCCGTCCGATCTTCACCAGGGCCATGTAGGCCACCGTGACGATCCGGTGGACGTGCGCCTTCTGGGCGTGTTCCAGCCAGTGGACGTCTTTCGGATCCTTGGTCCGGTCCATCGACCCGAAGGCCTTGAACTGCTGCAGGGTGATGTTCTTGAGACCGGTGAGTTCGGTCAGTACGCGGCGGGCGGCATCGTCCAGTTCCTCGTTGTCCAGGATCAGGCTGCCGGGCAGTTTCATGTCGTGGAACTCCCGCCCGCCTTCCTCGCCGGTGCGGCGGATCAGTAGCACTTCCAGCCGGTTTCCGTCGAAACCGAGTACCGTGCAGTCAACCGAAAGGTGAATCTTGGCCAGTTCGTTTTCCATGATGTCAGTGTTCGTTCCGACAAAGATATACAATTAATTTCTTCTAAACAATAAGAAAAATGATATTTTTTCTTAAATATCTGTAAATCAGATTAATTCATATTGTATATGATACAAATTGACGGATTGTCTCCTTCGCTTTGTTTTGCCGTTCAGCGAAAAACACGTACCTTTACGCTCACATGGCATCGGGGTGTGGCGCAGTTGGCTAGCGTATCTGGTTTGGGACCAGAGGGTCGTGTGTTCGAGTCACATCACCCCGACATTCATCCAGGGGAATAGTTTCCCCGCCCCCCTGCGGCCTCCCCCCGTCCTCTTGGCCGGCACGCGGGGACGTTTTTCTTCGTATCTTTGTAGAAAACATGCCCCGCATCATTTTCCATATCGATGTGAACTCCGCTTTCGTCAGTTGGTCGGCGGTGAAGACCGTCATGGCGGGAGGACCGGATATCCGGCTGGTCCCGTCGGTCGTGTCCGGGGACCCGAACGACCGGCGGAGCATCGTCTCGGCCGCGTCGATGCCGGCGAAGAAGCTGGGCATCCGGACGGCCATCCCCGTGTCGATGGCGCTGCGGATATGCCCGCAACTGGTAATCGTCCACGGAGACTGGGAATGGTACAAGCGCTGTTCCGAGGGGTTCATCGCCATCTGCCGGAGCTATTCCCCGGTGCTGCAGCAGTTTTCCATCGACGAATGCTTCCTCGACATGACGCACCGGTGCGGGGTGCAGGACCCGGTGGAAGTTGCTACCCGCCTCAAGGACGAAATCAAGTCCCGCCTGGGATTCACGGTCAATGTCGGCGTAGGCTCGAACAAGCTCCTGGCGAAGATGGCGTCGGATTTCGAAAAGCCGGACAAGGTCCATACCCTCTGGGAGAGCGAGGTCCGGGAGAAGATGTGGCCCCTGGGCGTGCGGGACCTCCTTTGGGTGGGGAAAAAGACCGAAGAGCGGCTCCTCGCCTACGGCATCCGCACCATCGGGGACCTGGCGCGGCTCAGCGTGGGGCAGCTCACCCGCCTGGTAGGCCAGAAGTTCGCCGTGCAACTGCATCAGAATGCAAACGGACGGGATGATTCCCCGGTGGAGACGGAGGTCCAGGAAGCCAAGAGCTACAGTGCGGAGCGGACCTTCCCGAAGGACCTGGCCGATCCGAAGGACATCGACCGGGCCCTCTTCAACGTGGCCTGCATCGTCGCCCACCGCATCCGCCGGGCCGGCTTCCGCGCCTCGACCGTGTCCATGTTCATCAAGTACAGTGACTTCTCCGTCGCCCAGCGGCAGTGCCAGACGGGTCAGCCGACGGACATCACGGCCGTCATCCTGAACGAGGCCCGCCGGATGCTCTCCGAGGTCTGGGACGGAGTGTCACCCCTCCGCCAGGTGGGCCTCGGCGTTTCGAAACTCACCCACGAAACCACCGAACAGATGTCCCTCTTCGAGGATCCGAAAATGGAGTACTACCGCGAGTGGGACCGCCAGTACGACGCTGAGCGCGCCCGGGCCGAAGACGCCCGCCTGCTCGCCTACGAACGGAAAAAACCGGCGCAGTCTTCTTCGTCGTTGTCGTCGTCCCCATTGTCTCCGTTGACACTCCCGGTCGCCCCGCCTCAGGAGGAGGGCGTGCAAGAAGGTCCGCTCCTCTTCCGCTACCCTGACGGCGAAAAGGCCCTCGCCGCCGCGAAGAGCGCCGTGCGCTCCGACCCGACCCTCCGCATTCACCACGTCAAGCTCCCCGACAACTCCGACTGCTTCGAACTCCACCGCAAAGGCGAGGTTGTCGAGCGGCATGTGGTCCAAGCCGGGTAGTTCTGCGCGGGACCGGGCTTGGGGTGCAGCTCTGTGCAGGACCGGGCTTTGGGGTGCAGCTCTGTGCAGGACCGGGCTTGGGGGTGTCGTGACCTGGAGAAAAGGTATTCCGGCCTTGGCGCAAGAGTGTCCCATTCTTGGCTCAGGAGCTGCTCGGTACGGTGTTGCGTATCGCAGCTACTGCCGAAATGGTTCAGGTATTGCCCGATTTCGGTGCAGGTGATGCCCGACATTGGTGCAGGTGATGCCCGACATTGGTGCAGGTGTTGCCCAGTCTTGGTGCAGGTGGTACCCAGTCTTGGCGCAGGTGGGATTTTTGGTGGGGGACCAGCGCCGCAAATCACGATCCTGCGCACTCCAGTGGCGCCGGAGCAACCGCCCACACCTGCACCAGCAACCGCCCACACCTGCACCAGCAACCGCCCACACCTGCACCAGCAACCGCCCACACCTGCACCAGCAACCGCCCCCGCCTGCACCGGTAACCGCCCCCACCTGCACCGGCGACCGCACCGGCCATCATCAGCGGTCTCTCACTCTTGCTTCTCGCCCGGCGTGGATCGTGCAGTCACTATCGTAACCGCTCTCAACTGCGCTAATCATAGCGTTCTTTCCCTGAAACCACTGGTGGCCGCACCTCCGCTTTCTTGCTTGTTCAGATGGCTGTAATTAGCTGACAATCAAGAGATTCGTTCTGATTGAAAATGTGATTACAATCGCGTTGCATCGTAAGTCCCTGGAAACCAACCGGTTGAGTTGCAAGAATCTGGTCTTCCCATCCGTGCTGCAAAACGGGATAATTCCTTATTCTTGCATTTGGATTGCCAACGGTGGCGTCCCGTTATTGAATAAACTGCCATGAAAAAGTTTTTGGAAGTGCTGGTGGACGAAGATGGGAAGTTCCATTTCTCCACGGAAGAAGTGTTCGTTACGGAGGAAGCGTTCGTTTCGGAGGATTATCGTGCGAAACTGGACCACGCCGAAGAGTGTGACAAAAGACTCAGACAGTTGGTCCACGACATGACGGAGTATATGTGGCGGACCAGGGACCAGGCGGTCTGCCAGGCCGTCCGGCTGGTGGCGATGGCGGAAATCCTGGGGTGCGCCCAGCCTTACGAACGGGCGGAAGAGTTCTGGAGCCTGATGATGTTCGATACCATTCCCCAACTCGAAGCGTTTGCAGCAGCGATCAAAAGGTCGTATGGATTCGATGACAGGTCCGTGTCCCGTCCCCTGATCGGCGGACCCCTGGTAGACGGGCGGGAACCGATGGCCTTTCCGATTCGCCCGTCACGCAGGAAGAAGGCCAACTGAATATGTCTTTCGAAAGGATCTGTACCCGGAAGCTGCCGGACGGCAGTGTCCGGAAGGTCTACCCGTACCATGTCAGTCTGGAAGGAATGACGCAACTGGTACTCTGCCGGGATGACGAGGACTATGATGTGATGGTTAAATACATTTTCATCTGTGCCCGGCGGAAAAATGTGCTCGTCGTCATCCACATTGCCATGTCCAACCATGGCCATGCCACCATCCTCGCCTCCGGCCAGGAGGATGCCGATGCCTTCAAGGTGGAATGGCTGCGGATGTATTCCCAGTATTACAGCAACAAATACCGGCAGCGAAGGGTGCTGAAACATACATCGGCCGTCGCCATTTACCTGGATTCCGACTGGTATCTCCGGAACACCTTGGCCTATGTCCCAAAAAATGCGCTGGACGCCCTGTCCCGGGTGGAAGACTACCGGTGGTCCGGCTACCGGGGCATGTTCTGCCAGGGAAAGGCCTCCGGCGGCTTCCGCAGGGCGGACGCCATGACGCGAAGGGAAAAGGAGGCCTGCTTCCATACCCATGATTCGCTGGTCGGTCTTCCCTGGGTCGTCAATGCCGATGGCGAGTTGGAACCCGCATCGGCCTGCGACCATGCTTACCTGGAATCCGCCTTCAGAAACGACCAGGCGTTCTTCCTCAGAACCATCGGCACGGTCAATATGGCCGAAATGCATCAGAAGTTGGTCGACAACCCCCGGCAACGGCAAAATGACACCGAAATGCTCAAAACCATCGACAGCATCGCGAAAGGCTGGTTCAACTGCCCTCTCCTGGAGTTGCCTCGGGAGAAAAAAGCCCGCCTGCTCCCTTATGTCTATCGTTCTTACCGCACCTCCATTCCACAGCTCGCCCGCTGTTTCGGCCTTGGACAGGATATCGTCGCCCGGCTGCTCGGAAAGGCTTGTCCGGGTATCGGAGCGGGTATCGGAAAAGTTGAGGCGTAAGTCCATATGGGAGCGGACGTGATCCGGCACGGCGAGGGCATGCCCCGGGGCCGGTGCCGGCGCCGTCAGTGCAGGAAAGTCCTGGTCGTGGGGCAGATGCTGCTTGTGAAGGAAAACTCTGGCCGTGGGGCAGATGCTGCTGGTGCAGGAGGGTCCTGGTCGTGGCGCAGGTGCTGTCAGTGCAGGAAAGTCCTGGTCATGGTACGGATGCTGCTATTGCAGGAAAGTCCTGGTCGTGGGCAGGTGATACATGGTCTTGGCGCAGGTGGGATTTTTGGTGGGGGACCTGCACCGCAAATCACGTCCCTGCGCACTCCAGTGGCGCCGGTCCCACCATCTTTTTCCCACCTGCTCCAGCAACCGCCCCCACCTGCGCCAATAGCTTTACCTACCTGCTCCAGTAGCCTCGCATGCCTATACCAGCAACCGCCCCCACCTGCTCCAGTAGCCTAGCTTGCCTGCTAAGCAACTGGCCCATCCCACCAGTTTCAGCAATATCATTGACCACTCATCAGTGGTCTCTCACTTTTGTTTCCCGCCTGGCGTTTGCGGTGTGGCAAATTGTATGTGCTGCCGAAACAGTGCAGGTATTTCCCGACCTTGGCGCAGGTGACACCCAGTCTTGGCGCAGGTGGGATTTTTGGTGGGGGACCTGCACCGCAGATCGCGTCCCTGCGCACTCCAGTGGCGCCGGTCCCACCATCTTTGACCCGGGGGGTAACGGGCTTTGCGAATGCCGTTGAATTGTTTATCTTTGTCACACTGATTAATCTTCTATCTTATGAAAATCAACGTTATTACCAAGGTCGCGACGGTCGTCGCCCTGCTTTTTGCTTTCTCTTTGCTGACTTCCTGCCAGTCGAAGGAGGAAAAGGTCATTTCTCAGATGGAATCGCTCTGCAAGACGGTGGAAAAGGACAGTTTCGATGTCAAGGATATCGATGCTCTCAAAGCCAAGTTCGATGCGATTACCGAACAGGCGAAGGATTGTGACTTCACCAACGAGCAGCTCAAGGAGGTTGCGCAGCTCAGCGCGCGTTTCACGAAGGCCATTACCCAAAAAGCCTTGGAACGTGTTGGAAGTGCGGTTGACGGAATCCTTGAGGGCTTGTCCGGGGAGGAATGATACGGAAAACGGTCCGTTGACGGATCTCCATGATCGGAACCGATAAATGGAGGCTCGGAACAGGAGGCTGGCTCGGAAGTGAGTCGGCCTCCTGTTTTGGCGCAGGTTGGTTTTGGTGTGAGGGTTGCAAATACGGAGGGGAAAGCGTATCTTTGTGATACTGACCACTTAAAATGAATTCCTTATGAACAGGGAATATGTCATCGCGGGCCTCTTGTATGGGGTGGTGACGGCCGGGCTGGACCGCTTTTTGGAAAAACGTAAAAACAAATAAGCATGAACGGACAATCTTTCAATGTAGGTATCGTCGGCGCCGGATGGATCGCCGAGAAGGCGGCGGAAACGCTGAACGGGCTGTGGGAGGCCCATCGGTCCGCGCCGGATGGCAAGCCGGGGATCCGCTGCCTGGCGATCGGGTCCCGGTCGCTGGGGAAGGCGCAGGCTTTTGCGGCCAAATGGGGCGTTTCCCGCGCCTATGGCTCGTATTCCGAGGTGGTGGACGACCCGGACGTAGACCTCATTTATGTGGCTACGCCGCATTCGCACCATTTTGACATCACGAAGGAGGCGCTCGAAAAGGGCAAGCCGTGTCTCGTGGAAAAGGCTTTCATGGCGAATTTTGCCCAGTCGAAGGCCATCGTGGACTTGTCCCGGGAGAAGAAAGTCTTTCTCGCCGAGGCCATCTGGACCCGGTACCAGCCGGCGGTCCAGATTGTCCGGAACCTCTTGCAGGAAGGTCGCATCGGCCGGCCCAGGCTCCTTACCGCGACCCTTTGCTACAGCATGGAGGACAAGGAGCGGATCATGCGGGCGGACCTGTGCGGCGGTTCCCTCCTGGATCTCGGGGTTTATACCCTGAATTTCGTCCGGATGTTCTGCGACGAGCCCATCCTGTCCATCAACTCGCAGTGCGTGAAGACCGGCACCGGGATGGATCTCACCAATGCCATCTCCGTCGTCCTGGGCGAGGGAATCCTGGCCAATATGCAGACTTCGGCCGCCTGTGTCGGTGACAATACCGGCGTCATCGCCGGGACGGTGGGGAACATCGTCATCGACAATGTCAACAATCCCCAGCGTATTACCGTGAACGGACCCGACCGCGTTTTCGTGGAGGAAATCCATGTACCTCAGCAGATTACGGGCTATGAATACCAGTTTGTTGCCTGCCGGGATGCCATCGCGGAGGGGCTCATCGAGCCTCCGCAGATGCCGTTGGAAGAGACGCTGTATATCATGGAACTGATGGACGGCCTCCGCAAGGAATGGGGCGTCCACTATCCGATGGATGACCGGGAATGGAAATGAAACGCAAGGCTTTGTTCATCGGCGGAACGGGAACGATCAGTTCCGCCATCACCGCGCAGCTCGCGGCGGAAGGGGAGTGGGAACTGACGCTCCTGAACCGGGGGAACCGGAATGACGGAGTCCCCGCGAACGTGAAGATCCTCAAGGCCGACATCAACGACGAGGCGGCCGTGGAAAAACTGCTGGAAGGCACGCAGTGGGATTGCGTATGCGATTTCATCGGCTTTGTCCCGGCGCAGGTGGAACGGGACTGGCGGCTGTTCAAAGGCCGCACGAAGCAGTACATGTACATCAGCAGCGCATCGGCCTACCAGAAGCCGGCGGCGAGCCCGTTCATCACGGAAGGGACGCCCCTGGTGAATCCCTTCTGGCAGTATTCCCGCGACAAGATCGCGTGCGAGGACTTCCTGATGGAAAAGCATCGCGGCGAGGGATTTCCCGTGACCGTCATCCGTCCGTCCCACACCTATGACGAGCGCTCCGTGCCCCTCGGGGTCCATGGCGACAACGGTTCCTGGCAGGTCCTGCAGCGGATGCTGGACGGGAAGCCGGTCATCATCCACGGCGACGGCACGTCCCAGTGGACCCTTACCCACAACAGCGACTTTGCAAAGGGGTTCATCGGCCTGATGGGCAACCCGCATGCCTTGGGAAACACCTTCCACATCACCTCCGACGAGACGCTGACCTGGAACCAGATCTACCAGACGATCGCCGATGCCCTCGGGGTCCCGCTGAAGGCGGTCCATGTCTCCTCGGAGTTCCTGGATGCGGTGGGCCCTTACGACTTCCGCGGCGGCCTCATCGGCGACAAGGCGACAACGGTCCTTTTTGACAACGCGAAACTCAAGCGCGCCGTCCCGGGTTTCCAGGCTACCGTCCGTTTCGAACAGGGCGTACGCCGGACAATTGCCAACATCCTTGCCCATCCCGGACTGCAGCGCCCGGACCCTGCCTTTGACGCCTGGTGCGACCGGGTCATCGGGGCCCTGGAGACGGCGAAGGCTTCGCTCCGTTGACAGTCCGTCCGCCCAAACGGGCCTTTCGTCGGAAAAATCGGGAGTTCCGGATGCGGCGCTCCCGGTTTTTTCTTATCTTTAACCGATTAATAACACGCGCGTATGAAAAAACTCCTGATTCTCTGTGTCGCCTTGCTGTCCCTCTCCGCCTGCAAGAAGACCGCCCCGTCGGTCCATCCTGACTGGACCTACAACTCCGTGATGTATGAAGTCAATATCCGCCAGTTCTCGCCCGAAGGCACGTTCCAGGGCGTGGAAGCCCAGCTGCCCCGCCTGAAGGACCTCGGGGTGGATATCCTCTGGTTCATGCCGATGTACGAAATCGGCACCGAAGGCCGCAAGGGCACCCTCGGCTCCTACTATGCCATCTCCGACTACAAGAAAGTCAATCCCGAATTCGGGACGATGGAGGATTTCGAACACCTTCTGGCCGAGGCCCATCGGCTCGGTTTCAAGGTCATCCTGGACTGGGTGGCCAACCAGACGGCCCCGGACAATGTATGGATGCGTGAAAAACCGGCCGACTTCTACGAGCGGGACTCCCTGGGCAACGCCATCTGGGAGTATGACTGGACCGATACCCGCAGCCTCAACTATGACAACCAGGAGGTCTGGCATGCCCAGGACGACGCCATGCGTTTCTGGCTGGAAAAGGGCGTGGACGGCTTCCGCTGCGACGCGGCCGGTGAGGTTCCCGCCGAGTTCTGGAAGGGTATCCTTCCCCAGATGAACGCCGATTATCCCGACATCTATCTCCTCGCCGAAGCCGAGCGTGACAACCTGGCCGATGCCACCGAAACCTTTGATGCCAACTATGCCTGGGAGCTGCACCATCTTCTGAACGGCCTTGCCCAGGGTGGCAAGACGGTCGCTGACCTGAAGGACTATATCGCCCGGGACGCCGCGCGGTTCCCGAAGGAGGCTTTCCGCCTGACTTTCACGTCCAACCATGACGAGAACTCCTGGTCAGGCACGGAGTTCGAGCGCGAAGGCGCCGCCGCGGATGCCTGCGCCGTCCTTTGCTTCACCCTTCCGGGCAGCCAGCCGCTCATCTACACCGGTCAGGAAATCGGCCTTTCCCGCCGGCTGGAATTCTTTGAGAAAGACCCGATTACGGACTGGAGTGCCAATGAATACACGACATTCTGGAAGAAGCTCGTGGACCTCAAGCACGGTAATCCCGCCCTTGCCGCCGGCGAGAAGGGCGGCCCCATCACGTACCTTGACGCCCCCGACGGGGTCATCGCTTTCTCCCGCAAGGTAAAAGGCAACGAAGTCATCGTGGCTGCGAACTTCGGCGTGACTCCCGAACTGTCCGTCGATCCGGTTCCCGCCGGGAATCCGGAGGCGGTGGACAACCGGCCCGCGACCGAACGGGTCATCACCCCGTTCCTGAACCTGGAATCCGACCCGGTGGAGGTTTCCGTACCCGTCGGCCGCGGTTTCACCAACTGGTTCACCGGTGAGAAAGTTCCCAAGGGCACCTTCACGACCACCCTGGCTCCGGGAGAATACATTGTATTGACCAAATAGACTTTCCGGAGGGCTGACCTCCCTGAATCTATGGCCACCCTCGGCCGTATAAGAGGGAGGGGCCCATCTTGATGGGAGGGGTCGCGCAGCGACGATTCAGGGAGGTCAGCCCTCCGGAATAGCATTTCAAGGAAATGAATGAAATCAAGAAAGTGATGATGGCGACGGCCGTGGTGGCCGGGCTGACTGGCTGCAATACCGCTTTCGACCCGGCGAAGGTTCCCGATGCGACCCGGGAAGAGGTGACGCGCGTGGAACCGCTGAGCTGGTGGACGGGGATGAAGACTCCCTTGCAGCTGATGGTGCAGGGAACCGGCATCGGTGGCAAGGAAATCCGCATCGAAGGCGGGAAAGGCGTTGTGGTTAAGGCCCTCCATCCCGCCGCCAGTCCGGATTATCTGTTCGTCGACGTGGAAATCCAGGCCAATGCCGAGCCGGGAACCTACTACCTGGTGGTGGATGACGGCGAGAAGGAAGTCAAGTATCCGTACCTGATCCGCGAGCGGGAAAAGGGGAGTGCCGACCGGGTGAGTTTCACCACGGCCGACCTGGTTTATCTCATCATGCCCGACCGGTTCGCGTCGGCCCGTTCCGGTAACGACCGGGCCTGGGACGGGGAGTCCTATGACGACGGCTCCGCGGTTCCGTGGGCCGTTCCCGAAACGCCCGATGTCGTGGACCGGCAGAATCCCGTTGCCCGACATGGCGGTGATATTCAGGGACTTATCGACCATCTGGATTATGTCGCCGACCTCGGTGCGACGGCCATCTGGAGCACTCCGCTCCTGCTGGACAACCAGCCGAAGGAGTCCTATCACGGCTACGCCTGCGGGGACTACTATCACATCGACCCGCGCTTCGGCGACAATGCCCTCTACAAGGAATTTGTAGACCAGGCCCACGGAAAAGGGCTGAAGGTCATCATGGACATCGTCACTAACCATTGCGGCACGGCCCATTGGTGGATGGACAATCCGCCTTTCCCCGACTGGTATCACGTCACCGAGCCCTATATGCAGATGAACGCCCTGTTCTCCGTGTATATGGACCCGCATGCTTCCGTGAAGGACCGGGAACGGCAGCAGAGCGGCTGGTTTGTGCCGTCGATGCCGGACATGAACCTGGACAACCCCTACGTGCTGCGGTATTTCCAGCAGTGGGCCGTGTGGTGGATCGAGTATGCGGGGCTGGACGGCCTCCGCGTGGACACGTACCCCTACAACGAGCCCGAGCCGATGGCCGAGTGGTGCAAGGCGGTGCGGCGGGAGTATCCGAACATGAACATCGTGGGAGAGTGCTGGGACATGAACATCCCGCAGGTGGCTTACTGGCAGGCCGGAAATCCCAACAAGAACGGCTTCGACAGCCATCTTCCCTGCATCATGGACTTCCCGCTCCAGCAGGCGATGCTCCGTGCCCTGACCGAGGATCAGGTGTGGTGGGATGAGGGGATGACCCGGGTGTACAGTGTTCTGGCACAAGATTTCGCCTATAAGGATCTCGACAACCTGATGATCTTCTTCGCCAATCACGACCATGCCCGGACAGGCGATGTGCTCCGGCACGATCCCTCCCGGATGCGGCTGGCGCTGACGCTGCTCGCCACCCTCCGGGGAATCCCGCAACTGTACTACGGCGACGAGATGATGTTCTGCGAACGCCCGGGATTCCATCACGACGGGTCCAAGCGGATCGACTTCCCGGGTGGCTGGGAAGGGGATGAGGCCGACCTGTTCACGGAAGAAGGCCGTGCTGCGGCGGGGTACACATCCGAGGCGGACTATACGGCTGCGGCGGGCCTGCATGACTATGCGCGCGCCCTTTTCCGCTGGCGCAAGGGCTGCCCGGTCATCCACCACGGCAAGACCCTCCATTTCCTTTCCCGGAAGAATGTGGATGACGTGAACTATACCGACAACACCTATGCGTATTTCCGCTATGACGATACGGACGCGGTCTTCGTGTATATCAACAACACGGAGGAGGAACGCACCCTCGACTGGGCCCACTATGACGAGTTCGTCTCCGGCCCCGTCACGGGACGCGACGTCCTCTCCGGCGAGCCGGTCACCCTTTGTGACGGCCTTGCTGTCGGTCCCCGTTCCGCCCTTATCGTTGAATTCAAGCGTGGCGCTCAAGCAATTGATTAATTTCGTTTTAAGGGGGTATGCCCTGTGTCGCGCATCACAAGGCATACCTATTCAGGAGATTGATTATGAATAAGTTAAACGCCACTCTGTTGGTGGCTATCTCAGCGGTGGCTATGGCCTGCGGGACGAAGGCTCCGCAGATGCCCTCCGACGCCGTATCGCTCCGCAGCCCGGACGGACGGCTGGAACTGAAGTTCGCCGTCATGGCGGGCGTCCCCGAGTATTCGCTGGATTTTGCGGGACAGGCCGTCGTCCTGCCCTCCCGCCTGGGGTATGAACTGGTCGACCAGGAGAACCTGGACGGTGGATTCACCCTGACCGGGACCGCGTTCAATTCCCTGGACGAGACCTGGGAACCGGTGTGGGGCGAGGAAGCCTCCATCCGCAATCATTACAATGAGCTCCTGGTGGAATTGAAACAGGAAGGGGGCGCCGTGATGCAGGTACGTTTCCGCCTGTATGACGACGGCCTGGGCTTCCGGTACGAGTTCCCGCAGGAGAATGCCCTGACCTACTTCAAGGTCAAGGAGGAATTGACAGAGTTCGCGATGACCGGCGACCACACGGCCTGGTGGATTCCGGGTGACTATGACACGCAGGAATACAACTACACGGAGTCCAGGCTGTCGGAAATCCGCAAGTGGTATGAAAGCATGCGGCTGGGCAATGCATCGGCCGAAGGCTTCTCGGACACCGGCGTCCAGACCGCCCTGCAGATGAAGACCCGGGAAGGCCTGTATGTCAACATCCACGAGGCGGAAGTGGTGGATTATCCCACGACGAACCTGGACCTGGATGACAGGACGTTCGTGTTCCGCACCTGGCTTACGCCCGACGCCGAAGGCGTGAAGGGACGCCTGCAGGCCCCCTGCAAGAGCCCCTGGCGTACCGTGATGGTGTGTGAAAAAGCCACGGATGTGCTCTCTTCCCGCCTGATTCTCAACCTCAACGAACCCTGTGCCCTGGAGGACGTATCCTGGATCCATCCGGTCAAGTACATGGGCGTTTGGTGGGAGATGATTACCGGCAAGAGCGAGTGGTCCTATACCTATGACTATCCTTCGGTACAGCTGGGAGTGACCGACTATGCCGCATCCACCCCGCACGGCCGCCATGGCGCCAACAACGGGAATGTCCGCCGGTACATCGACTTCGCCGCGGAGAACGGCTTCGACGCCCTCCTCATCGAAGGCTGGAACGAAGGCTGGGAAGACTGGTTCGGGCATCAGAAAGATGCGGTCTTCGACTTTGTCACCCCGTATCCCGATTTCGACCTGCCGGCTTTGAACGCCTATGCGCACAGCAAGGGCATCCGTCTGGTGATGCATCACGAAACCTCCTCATCGACGGTCAATTACGAGCGCCACATGGAAGAGGCGTATGCGCTGATGAACGCGTACGGGTATGACGCGGTGAAGAGCGGCTATGTGGGCAATATCATCCCTTACGGCGAGCACCACTACAGCCAGCCCCTCATCAACCATTACCTGTTCGCCATCAAGGAAGCGGCGAAGCATCACATCATGGTCAACGCCCACGAGGCAGTGCGTCCCACCGGCCTTTGCCGGACCTGGCCGAACCTGATCGGCAACGAAGCCGCGATGGGCAATGAGTACCGTGCGGGCATCAATCCCGGCCATACCACCATCCTTCCCTTCACGCGTCTCCAGGGCGGTCCGATGGACTACACCCCGGGTATCTTCGAGACCGACATGTCCGTCACCGCTCCCGGCCAGACCGGGAAGATGCGCCATACCCTGTGCAACCAGCTGGGCCTGTACGTGACCTTCTATTCGCCGCTTCAGATGGCGGCCGACCTGCCGGAGAACTACGCCCGCTTCATGGACGCCTTCCAGTTCATCAAGGACGTGGCGGTCGACTGGGACAAGACCGTGTATCTGGAGGCGGAGCCGGGCGCATACATCGTGACGGCCCGCCATCCGAGGATGTCCACGCTGGATTCCGGCCGGCTCTCCGGGCACTCCAGCGTGTGGGAATTCGTCCATCCGGACGGCCAGGCGCATGACGTCTGGTATGTGGGCGGCATCACCGACGAGAACGCCCGCGAAGTGTCGGTCAGCCTCGACTTCCTGACTCCAGGTCAGCCGTACGAGGCCACCATCTATGCCGATGCCCCGGATGCGGATTTCGAGACCAATCCGCAGGCCTACACCATTACCAGACAAACGGTTACCTCGACTTCCGTCCTGGATCTCAAGATGGCCCGCTCCGGCGGTTTCGCCATCTCCCTCCGCGCGCAATAGCGGCGAAGCCGTTCTATCATTGACGGTAAAAGAAAGACATAGGGTTCGGGCGACTTTTTTCGGAGCCCGAACCCTGTGTCTTTCTTTTATTCCCCGGAAAAGTGGAGATAACCTTTACCGGATGCGATCCTTGAAAAACTTCATGTACTTGCTGTTCCAGTCACCGGGGATCTGGTGGGAGAGTTGCGGGTAGTAGAACATCTGCTTGTCTTCGACGGTCAGGTTGTTGTACGGGGCCGTGTTGGTGTGCGGCGGGCAGGTTCCGTCCTGCAGGCCGCTGCATGCGATGACGGAGCAGGTGATGCGTGTGGCGAGGTTCTTCGTGTCGAAGTAGGACAGGAAGGTGTACATTTCCGCATCGGTCATCGAGCCCTGGTTCTTCCTGGCTACGTTCGCGGGCCAGTCCACGATGCTGAAATAGTCCGGGAAGTCGCCGAGGAAGGCCACGCAGGGGGCGACGGCCCGGAGCGGATAGGGACTCAAGGCGGCAGCCGCATAGGAGAAAGCACCGCCCTGGCTGGAGCCTTCGGCGAAGACATTGTCCATGTCGCTGGTCTGTCGCGTCGCCATGAAGCGGACGGCCTGGACGCAGTCCATGAAGGCGCCGCGGTAGTAGTAGCCGTCGCGGTCGCCGAATTGGAAGGCGAACCAGTCTCCGTAGGTGTTCACGAAATCCTTCTCCACGCCGTCCTTCCGCTGGGCGGCCGTCCGGTTGTTGATGATCTGCCCGCGGGTGGACAGGTAGAACTCGGCGAACTCCGCCTTGGAACCGCCGGAGGGGCAGTCCAGCTTACCGCCGGGTTTGAGGTCGTCGTAGCCGAAATAATGGATGAGGACGGGGTGTTTCTGTCCGTCCTGCGGCTCCAGGTAGTAGCCGTGGATGAGGACGGGGTCACCTTCCAGGCCATCCGGAATCGACTGAATCTCAACGAGGTACACTTTCACCGCACTGGAGCTCCGGTCCGGAAGCTCGGTGAGGGTCGCGTTCATTTCCACGTTTTCGAGCTGAGTGAGGGTCGCATCCCAGAAGGTGTCGAAGTCGGCCTGCTTGTCGGGCGCTGAGACGATCTTTTCGGGCGATACGCCGAAGTTGAACATCCGGGCAGACCGGTTGTTGACATAGCAGGAAGCCTTGTAGAAACCCGGCGCCAGTTCCTCGGGAACGGTCATGTCAATGTCCATCGACCCCTTGGCGGGCACCTCCGCCGCCTGGGTGAAAGTGGTCACTTCCTTCTTCGTGTCGGTGGCGATCCGGACCTTCACTTCCGCTTTCGCGGCGACCGGATTCGGATTCTCCACGCTGATGGTAAGCGTAGGCCTGCCGGAGAAAACCCAGTTGTCCTTCACGGGCACGGAGAGCTTGAGGTCCTCCAGTTCAACGGAATCCGGCTCCTTTTCGGGCTCGGGCTTGTTGCACCCTGCCATAACGGCCGTCGCGATGGCGGCGGCCGTAAGGAGACAATTCAGTTTCCGGGACAGGGTCATTCCGCTTTGGCAAAGGTCAGCCCCTGGATCTTGTTCCATTCACCGCGGGTGAAGTCCGGCATCACGACCGGCATGCTGCCGTGGTTGATGGAAACCTCGGTCAGTTCCACGAGGGAACTCCATTCGGCGGCGTCATACACATCCTGGTCCAGCGGCAGGCCGTGCTTGAGGCAGTAGATGAGCCGGTAGTCCATGATGAAGTCCATTCCGCCGTGGCCGCCCACTTCGCGGGCCTTTTCCTCCAACTCCTTGATGATGGGGTGCTTGTACTGCTCCATGACGGCGTCGCGGTCGGCATCGGACATGTACTCTTCGGCATCCAGGTCGTCGTAGGCGACGGGTGCCTTCACCAGGTCGGAACCCAGGGCGAGGCCTTCGTTGGGATACTTGTTCGCGAATCCCTTGGTGCCCGTCACCTGGTACATCCGGTTGTAGGGACGGGGGGTCACCACGTTGTGCTCCACGAGGAGGGATTTGCCGTTATGGGTACGGATGAGGGTGGAGGTGTTGTCGCCATTGGCGTATTTCGCCACGGAGCCCTTGCCGTAGCGCTTGTCCGCTATTTCCTGGCCGGCGAAGGCGTCCGTGTCCATCGACACCAGGATTTCCATCCTGTCGCCGCGGTGGATGTTGAGGTCCTGGCAGATGGGGCCGATGCCGTGCGTGGGATACACGTCGCCGTGGTGGTCCTTGTTGTAGGTCATCCGCCAGTCTCCCTGGTACTGGTCCCAATAGGGCTCCAGGTTGTGGCAGTAGGAACCTTCCACGTGGACGACCTCGCCGAACAGGCCCTGCTGGATCATGTTCAGGCAGGTGAGCTCGAAGAAATCGTAGCAGCAGTTCTCCAGCATCATGCAGTGCCTGCGCGTGCGCTCGGAGGTGTTCACCAGGTCCCAGCACTCCTTGATGGAGGTGGCGGCGGGAACTTCGATGGCGACATGCTTCCCATGCTCCATCGCATAGACGGCGATGGGCGTGTGGAGCTGCCAGGGAACGGCCAGGTACACGAGGTCGATATCGTCCCGTTCGCAAAGCTGCTTGTAGCCTTCTTCTCCGCTGAACTCATACTGGGCGCGGGGGGCTCCCAGCTCTTCTAGGATCTTCTGCGCATTCTCCACGCGATCGGGCATCAGGTCGCAGAGGGCGACGATGGTGGCGTCCTCGATGAAGGGGAAGCGGCGGACGGCGCCCGTGCCGCGGTCGCCCAGGCCGACGAGACCTACCCGGACGTGCTCGATGGGCTCGGCGGCGAAGCCCAGCATGGACTGCTGGTCCGCCGGACGGGCAGGCGTGTTGTAGACGATCTGGTTGTCTTTGATGGTGTAGCCGTACTCGTCCTTCTTGGCGCAGGAGAGGGCTACGGCGGCGAGGGCCGCCAGGACTAAAAACTTCTTCATATACTGTATTCTATTCTGATTTACCATGCGAATTCCTGTCCGAAACGCTCCTTACAGATGCTGCGCACGGCGTCCAGGGAGGTGAAAGCCCCCGTTCCGCCCGCGGCGGTGGTGTTGACGGCGCCGGTGAGGTTCCCCGTCTTCTGGCAGTCTTCCAGGAAAAGTCCCTTCACGAAGGCGCTGATAAAGCCGGAGTTGAAGCTGTCGCCTGCGCCGATGGCGTCCACGACGTCCTTGTTGAGGAAGGCGGGAAGAAGCTTCATGGTGCCGTCCTTGCGGACTAGGAGGGATCCCTTGGATCCGCATTTGACGACCATGGCGTTGCCGAGACAGGGGAGAACGGCGCTGATGGCGCTTTCCAGGTCGGTGGTGCCGGTGAGGGCCTGAAGCTCCTTCTCATTGGGCATGAAGACCGTAATCTTGGGAAGGACGCTCTTGTAGTCCAGCTTCCAGGTTTCCATCGGGTCCCACTGCGTGTCCAGGGAAACGGTCACGCCGTTTTCGGCGGCCGCGTCCAGGATCTTGTGGATGTCCCTCAGCAGACCGCTTTGCATGAAGAGGGAGGAGAGATGGATGTGCCGGGTTTCCCGGAAGACCTCGGGGGTGATGTCGTCGAAGCCCATCACGTCCATCGCCCCCTGGTAGGTGAGATTGGCGCGGTCCTCCCCATAGTTCATGCAGATCGTCGCACCCGTAGGCGTGTTTCCATGGATCAGATAGCCGGTATCCACGCCCTTGGCCTGCAGGGAGGCATTCACCAGGTCGCCGAAGGAATCCCTGCCGACCATCCCTACGAAGCAGACCTTGCTCCCGAGAGCCGCCGCATTGGCGGCAAAGATGGCCGTGGAACTGCCGAGGGTGACCGTCATGTCCCTGCAGAATTTTTCCTTGCCGATCTCCGGCTCCGATTCGATACCGTTCAGGATGATGTCCACGTTGAGTTCTCCGATGGCTGCGATGTCGTACTTTTTCATGCTATGTGGTTTTATGATGCGAAGATGCAAAAAAAATCGTAAAAGATTTCACTTGGTTTCGATTTATGGGTAAAAAAAGTATTTCGTTTTGTTTCGTATAAAAAAATCCTTATCTTTGCCCCAGTACTAAACCTAATGCTATCTACATGGACATCTTTGATTCTGCCCAAGGCCGCCGTTCTGCCATCCTTCAGCTCCTGAAGGACGATTCCTCCGTCAATGTCACCGAACTCAGCAAACGTTTCGGCGTTTCGGAAGTGACGATCCGAAAAGACCTTCGTATCCTGAAGGAAAGGAAATTGCTGGTTCGTGTACACGGAGGCGCCATTCTCGGTGCTTCCCCCATCAATGACGAGGTGGAGGAGCGGCATGTGAACTTCAAGAAACTGGTTAACGCGCGCGAGAAGGAGGCCATCGGCCGCGCGGCGGCCGCCCATATCAAGAACGGGGACACCATCCTCGTCGACTCCGGGTCCACTGCCCTGGAAGTGGTCAAGAACCTGCATCGGTTCGACGATCTCACCATCATTACGAACTCCATCGTCGCCATGATGGAGGCTCTGAAATATAAGCGTTTCAAGGTGATCTTGCTGGGTGGATCGGTCCGGGAGAGCAGCCTTTCCATCGTCGGGCCGCTGGCAGAGAGCAACCTCAAGCTTTTCTACTGCGACAAGCTCTTCTTGGGCGTGGACAGCTTTTCGGTGGAGACCGGCCTTTCCACTCCCAGCGTGGAGGAAGCCAGTACGAACCAGGTGATGATCTCCCGTGCCCGGGAAGTCATCGCCGTATTCGATTCGTCCAAGGTGAACAAGCGCGCCCTCGCCTTTATCGCAGAGACCCAGAAAATCCATACGATCATTACGGACAATAACTTGCCCGCCAATGTGAAACGGCAGCTGAAGGCCATGAAGATCAATGTTGAAACGGTCGTCTTGTAAAATATTCGAAACGCACTGAAACGTTTTTAAAATATCAGCAGCACATTGAAACAGAGCTCGTTAGATTATTTCGAGCTCTGTTTCGGTTTTTTCAATCCAAAATTTCAAAACACAAATCGAAACATTTTGCCGGATGTTTTATACATTTGCAAAGCTAGATACCATGTCGATGACACACGATTATAACACGTATAAGGAGATCCTTCAGCAGCCGAAGATGTGGTTGAAGACCCTGGATTATGTCCGTGCGCGCAAGCGGGAGATCAGGGAATTCACTGCGAAATATCTTCAGGAAGGCTATGAGATCGTCCTGACGGGCGCCGGCACGTCGGCCTACATCGGCGACGCCCTGGAACCCGCCCTGTACACGACCGGCTTCAAAGGCGCACGCGCCATCGCCACCACCGATATCATCACCAATCCGCAGATGTACTTCGACAGCGACAGCAAGGTGCTGCTGGTGTCGTTCGCCCGTTCCGGCAACAGTCCGGAGAGCGTGGGCGCCATCAAGGCCGTGGAGAAGACCGCCGGAAAGGTGGCCCATATCTTCATCACCTGCAACAAGGACGGCCAGCTGGCCCGGACCAAGGGGGACAACATCCTTTGCATCCTCCTCCCTCCGGAGACCAACGACCTGTCCCTGGCGATGACCAGCAGCTATTCCACCATGCTGCTCTGCTGCTCGATGATCGCCAATATCAGCCGCATCGAGGAAGACGCCCCCCTGATCAGGGAGGTGGCTTCCTGCGTGGAAAAGGCCATGTACAAGTACGAGCCGGCCATAGAGCGGCTGGCTTCCCGGAAATTCAACCGTGCGATCTTCCTGGGCTCCGGTCCCTTGAAGGGCGTGGCCGAAGAATGCCGGCTCAAGCTGCAGGAACTCACCGACGGCGCCGTCATGTGTGCCTTCGACTCCTTCCTGGGCTTCCGCCACGGTCCCAAGGCCATCGTGAAGGAGGACTCCCTGCTGGTATATCTGGTCTCCCCGAATCCGGCCGTCCGCCGCTACGAACTGGACCTTATCCGCCAGGTCAAGGCCAACAACCGGGTGGAAGGAGTCCTGGTGGCCTGTTTCGAGAAACCCGAACTGGAAGAGGACAGCTACGACCTCTGTGTGGAAACCGGCATCACGCCCTCCATGCCCCCCTGCTACGGGTGCGTGAGCTATGCGTTCGTGGGCCAGATGCTGGGATTGTTCAAATCGATTGACAAGGGGCTCTGCCCCGATACCCCTTCCGTGTCCGGAAACATTTCCCGCGTGGTGGAAGGCGTGACCTTATATAATTAGAACTATGGCAAAAACTGAAAATCTTCTTCACCGCATCGACCAGCTGGAGCGTGAGACGGGTGTCCGCCGCACGATCTTCGCGGCCTGCCCCAACTCCCCGTCCGTCATCCGCGCCTCCCTGCGCGCCGCCAAGCGCAACAACGCGCCCATCTACTTCGCGGCCACCCTCAACCAGGTGGACTGCGACGGCGGTTATACCGGGATGACCCAGGAGCAGTTCACGCGGCTGGTCCGTTTTGAAACCGAGCGGGTCCATTTTACCGGCCCCGTCATCATCGCCATCGACCACGGCGGACCCTGGCTCAAGGACCGCCAGCGTACGGAGAAATGGTCCGTGAAAGATGCGATGGACGGAGTGAAGAAGTCCTTCGAGGCGGCCGTCCTCGCCGGATATGACCTGATCCACGTGGATCCCACGGTGGACATCAACGTCCCCAAGGGGGAGATCATCGACATCCATCTGGTAGCTGCCCGTACCGTCGAGCTGATCGACCATGTGGAGCGTTTCCGCAAGGAAAAGGGTCTTCCTCCCATCTCCTACGAAGTGGGTACGGAAGAAGTCCACGGCGGTCTCGCGGACGAAACGACTTTCGACACTTTCATCCATGATTTGAAAATAGGGTTGGTAAACGTTGGTTTGGGGGATGTGTGGCCCTGCTTCATCGTCGGGAAAGTGGGCACCGACCTGGATACGACGGTGTTTGACGGTGAAGTGGCGAAGCGGCTGACATCCAAGGTACGTCCTCTGGGTAGCTACATCAAGGGTCATTATACCGATGATGTAGCTAACCCTGAGGAGTATCCTCTCTGCGGCATGGGCGCCGCCAACGTGGGTCCCGAATTCACGATGAGCGAGTATCGCGCCCTCTGCGAGCTGGAGGAAGTGGAGAAGGAACTGGATGCGGAAGGCCGTATCGCCGTCCCGTCCCGGATGAAGGAAACCCTCCTGGAAGCTGTCCACGCTTCCCATCGTTGGGAAAAGTGGCTCCATGAGGATGAGCAGGGAAAGGACCTTCACGAGCTCACGCCGGAGCGTCAGGACTGGATCGTCGCGACCTGCTGCCGCTATATCTGGCAGCAGCCGAAACCCCTCTCCGCCCGCGGCTTCCTGTATGACAACCTGAAGCGGGTCGGCATCGACGCGGAAGAGGTGGTCCTGGGCCGGATCGAACGCGACATGGACAAGTATTTCCGGGCGTTCAACCTGATCGGCCTGAACGATTTATTATAGGCCTCGGCAACAAGTGATTTTTTTTTTCATCTTATTATAGTCAATAACCAATAGATCTCGCCATGAGAAAAATCTATTCCTACCTGCTTGCGGTAATGGCCGCCGTCGCGCTCGCCATCCCTGCAACGGCCCAGAACGTCACCGTCTCTGGCCAGGTTACGGACGCCTCGGACGGCCAGCCCCTCATCGGGGCGGGTGTCATGCTCTCTGGCGGTAATGGTACCATTACCGACTACGATGGCAATTTCGTTATCCAGGCGCCCGCGAATGCGACAATTACATTCTCTTCCCTGGGCTATGTCAGCGTGACGGAAGCCATCAACGGCCGTACTGTCATCAATGTAGCCCTCAGCCCCGACACCGAGGCCCTCGACGAAGTCGTGGTCCTGGGTTACACTACGCAGAAGAAGGCGGAACTTTCCAGTGCCGTTGTCTCCATGAGCGGAGAGAAGCTTCGTGACGTGAGCACCTCCGACGTAGGTAACATGCTGCAGGGCAAGGTTGCCGGTGTCGTGGTCATGAACAGCTCCGGTCAGCCGGGTTCCTCCGCTGACATCCGTATCCGCGGTACCGGTTCCATCACCGCGGGCGCAGGTCCCCTCTATGTGGTGGACGGCGTCGCCGGCGGCTCCTTCAACCCCAACGATATCGAAACCATCACCGTCCTGAAGGACGCTTCCGCCACCGCCCTGTACGGTGCAGCCGCTTCCGGCGGTGTCATCGTGGTTACCACCAAGACCGGCTCCGGGGACAAGACTACCGTGGAATTCAAGGCCAACGGCGGTATCAAAAAAGCCCTGATGGGTCGTTTCCATGCCATGGACGCCGTCGAACTCTACGAATACGAGAAGACGATGTTCAAGCCGGCCTATTTCAAGTCGCAGTATCCGGAAACCCTGATGGACCAGAATTTCGACTGGGTGAACAACTGTTTCAAGATCGGATTCGTCCAGGATTATTATGGCTCCGTTTCCGGTCGGGCCAACAAGGTGAACTACTTCGCCAGCGTGGACCACTACAACGAGAAGGGAACCCTGATCAATACCAATTACAAGAAGACTTCCGCCCGTCTGAACCTTTCCGCCCCCATTACGGACCGTCTCACCATGCACGTGCGTACGAGTTACGCCAAGTCCAACGAGCAGGGCAGATCCTCCTGGAGACTGTTGGAATATTCTTATTACGCCATGCCTTGGGACGTCCCCTATGTGATGGCCAAGGACGAAGACGGCAACTGGTATCAGACCGATGAGGTCCTCTATCAGACCGATGACAAGACGGCCCGTTCCGACGGTTACGGGGCCCGTGATGGAAAGTGGTGGACCCAAAACCCTTCCAACGTCCTGCACAGTGAGCAGTACAACTATTCCAAAGGCCATGGCGAGTCCCTGACCGCCGACTTGCAGCTCGTCTGGAATGTGACCGACTGGCTTACCCTTACCTCCACGAACCGGTACGATACCTCCACCTCCTACTGGGAGTCTTATGTGGATCCGCGCACTTATGACGGAGCGGCGACCGGCGGCGAACTGGAGAATACGAATGGCGAATGGAACGGTTGGGGCACCACCAACCTCGCCAAGTTCTTCAAGACCTTTGGCGACCACGATGTGAACGCCACCATCGGCTGGGAATACGGCGAAGGCTATTCCCGCAGCATGGGTGCGGCTGGAACCAGTTTCCCGGAAGGCCAGCGCGCCCTGTCCAACACCGTGATGAGCAAAATCTCCGGTTCCGACTACCATTCCCGTTCCTGGGCGGTCCTGGGCCAGGCCCAGTATTCCTATCTGGGCAAGTACGTTTTCACGGCCTCCATCCGTTACGATGAAAGCTATAAGTTCGGACCTTACAATCGGGGCGGTTTCTTCCCTGGCGCCTCCGCGGCCTGGATCATCTCCAAGGAGAACTTCATGAAGGACAACGGTTTCTTCAGCTTCCTGAAACTGCGTGCCGGTTACGGTAAGACGGGTAACGACAACATTCCCGCATTTCAGTATCAAGATACTTTCGCCCTCAGCACCCTGTATAACGGCAAGACGGCGGCCGTGCTCCGTCGTCAGGCAAACTTCAACCTCGGTTGGGAGGAAGCCTATATGGCCAGCCTTGGTATCGACGCTACGATCCGGAACAACTGGAACATTACGGTGGACGCCTACAATACCCTCAACTCCCGCATCCTTCTGGAGGCCCCGATGGCCCCTTCGACCGGCTTCTTCGCCAAGTTCGACAATGTGGGAAAGGTGCGGAACCGCGGTGTCGAACTCGCCATTGACGGTGCCATCATAAACAACAAGGACTTCGGCTGGACTTTCGGCCTGAACATGGGCTACAACCAGAACCGCGTTCTGGAACTTCCAAACCACGATGATATGGTCATGTCTCCCCAGATTCTCCGGGAAGGCAGGGACATTTTCTCCTGGTACATGCCGAAGTGGATGGGTGTCGATCCGGAAACCGGCGGCCCGCTGTGGGAGACCTTCATTCCAGAACTGGATGAGGCCGGAAACCCCACCTTCTACGTCGATGAGAACGGAAAAACCCAGGCCAAGATGGTCGCATCGACGACCAACGACTATTCCAAGGCGACCCAGCAGATCGTGGGTTCCGCATCTCCTTGGTTCAGCGGCGGTCTCAACATGGGCTTCCGTTACAGGAATTTCACCCTCAGCGCCACCGGCAGCTTCATCGTAGGTAACACCATCTACAACGAAGCCCGTGAGAACATGGACTCCGATGGTGGTTACACCAACCTGAACCAGATGTCGCTCAACAATGGTCTCGGATGGATCCGCGCCCTTGACGTCGCTTCCTATGACAATGAGGAGGACAGGCAGACCGCTATCGAATACAACAAGTCCGCCACCCATCCTTACGCCATCGGCGGCCGTACCGACAGCACCAATAAGTTGTCTTCCCGATTCCTTGAAAACGGAAGTTTCTTCCGTCTCCGCAATGTCACCTTCTCCTATGACCTCCCTGCAACCTTCCTGAGGAAGATGAAGATGGGCGGCGGAAGGATTTATGTATCGGGCGACAATCTCCTCACGATTTCCCGGTTCTCCGGTATGGACCCTGAAGTCAGCCTTAGTGACGTCGGCAGTGCCGGTGTTTGCGGTAAGAACTATCCCGTTCCGCTTTCTGTCGTTCTTGGCATTGATCTCAAGTTCTAAAAGATTCCGTCATGAAAAAGATATTTGCATTTTTAATCGCTGCACTGGCCCTCGCGTCCTGCAAGATGGACTTCTACCAGTCCGACTCGATGACCTCCTCCCAGCTCAAGGACAATCCCGCATCGGCTGTTTATACCACCGACGGCATCTATTCCATGTTCAAGGACGCCATCGCGTACAAGGGAGAGAGCGAGGCCTATCCGAACGGACGCAACCAGTATATGCGTCACTACTTCCAGATCACCGAGTTGCGTTCTGACAATGTAACCATCTCCGGTGTTACCTCCGACCCGTTCATCCATCCTTATGACTATGCGGATGTTCCCACGGAGGAGAATATGTACTATACCTGGTGGATGGCCTATAAGATCATCTACGCTGCCAACTCCAATATCGACGCCATCGAGGCCGGCGCCTCTGCGGAAACCGACCACATGCTGGGTGAGAACTATTTCTTCCGCGCCCTTGCCCACTTCCATCTGGTGACACTCTATGCCATGCCTTATGTGTGCGGTGTCGACAATCCGGGTGTCATCCTGCATCAGGGGATGGATTCTTATTCCAATGACGCCGTGACTCGCGCCAAGGTCGGCGACGTTTATGAAGCCGTCGTGAATGACCTCCAGGAGGCGATCCGGTTCATGGCCGACGGAACGCCGCGCGGGGACCATTCCTATGTGTCCGTTGATGCGGCCAAGGCCCTGTTGGCCCGAGTTTATCTGTACATGGAAAAGAACCAGGAATGCCTGGATATCTGCAACGACCTGATGGGACACATTCCCGCCGTCGCGAAGAGTGGTGATTACGGTCTTCTTCCGTATGGCGAGCTCAAGAATCCGGACCAGAGCCGGTATCCTGCCCATACCTATAATTCCGACGAAACCATCTGGTGCGTCAAGATGGATGTTTCCGACAAGTTCTTCGTGGATCACCCCACTTCATCCATCAGCTCCATGTATTTCAACAATGGAGACCAGGGTTGGGGAGAACACTACTGGAGCGATATCCTGATTGATCTTTTCCAGCGTTATCCGGAGGACAAGCGTTTTGCCGCCTATTTCCTGATGCCGAAGCCGACCAATGACGGCAAGTTGATGGTGACCTTCCCCATCAAGACGAAGGACACCAACAAGAACTGTTCGAGTGCGATCGTCAACGGCCTCACGCCCAAGGCGGACGGCTCCATCGATTTTACCTACGAGAAGAAGACCTACACGGCGGTTCCCACCACGGTGAACACCTATACGGAGTACTATGTCAACGATGCCGGTTTCCCGGGCATCAAGGTGGACGGCAAGGCCCGTGTGTTCGTCCGTCCCGACGGTGGCAACGTGGGTAAGGGCGGTGTCCGTGATAATGGTGGCCAGTATGCCATCTACTATAACACGAAGTTCGCCGGCCAGGACGGCCAGGCCATGCTTACCTCCCCGGTGTTCCTCCGTTGGGGTGAAGTGATCCTGAACCGCGCCGAAGCGGAAGCCAAACTGGGACAGGACCAGAAAGCGTTGGACGACGTGAACCTTATCCGCCAGCGCGCCGGTCTTTCCGGAGACGCCCTGATGACATCCTCCAACTACAAGGCCCGTGGTTACGACTCCATCCTGGACGTTGTCCTGGACGAGCGCCGCATGGAACTCTGCTTCGAGGGTCACCGCTACTTCGATGTATTCCGCAATCGCAGGAAGATGGACCGCCGCTATGTGGGCTATCACGCGTTTGACTTCATCGACTACACCGACAAGCGACTGGCACTTCAGATCCCGCTGGACGAGATCAACAGCAGCGGCATCGAGCAGAATCCCCGATAAATCGAATCAACGTTACCAATCATTATTTAACCTTTAATCATTAAGCATTATGAAAAGAATCCTTTCTTTCCTTGCCTTGACGGCAATGATTCTCTCCGTCTCCTGCAAGAAGAACGACGATCCGAAAAAGCCGGATGACAAAAAAGATGAAGAGAAAGAGTATGTAGCGCCCATCACCCTCGACGGTGATTTCTCCGACTGGGCGAAGCTGGATGCTTCCAAGACGGCATCCTGCACCCTGAAGGCTGCTGACACATGGGCCTATCCCGAGATCAAGTCCGCGAAAGTCTATGCCGACGAACTCTTCGTCTTTGTCTACATGGAGTTCAACACCGCCGTACTGTCTCCGGAATCCGGCTCGCATTTCGCGCTGTACATCAACGGTGACGGAAACACGGCTACCGGTGGGTACAATGGCCAGTGGGATCAAGGTGAAACCCCTTGCATCGACGTCCTCGTCATGGGTACCTACTTCGATCCCGATGCCGGCGGCTGGATCAAGGATCTTGACTGCGAAGTCTACGCCTGGAACGGCGAGCCCAACACAGACGGCTGGAGTTGGGGTGACGTCGAAGTCGCTGACTTTGCCCAGGGCAAGTGCACCAACAAGGGTATGGAGTTTGCGCTGTCCCGCGACCTCTATCCGGCCGGCACCTTCGCCGAGGAGTTCTCCATCGGCTTCCAGCTCCAGACCAACGGTTGGGATGCCACCGGCGCCCTTCCGAACGCAGAGCCGTCCGATGACAACCCCAGCGGCAAGGCTCCGCTGCTGACCGTGAAGGTGAACAAATAGTTTTTTTCTCTGGAAGGACATAGACTGCTCCGGGCAGTTCTATGTCCTTCTTTTTTATGGATACGGCGAATGAGACATTTCCACATTTCAATCGGGGTGGCCTGTATGCTTCTTCTGTCCGCCTGCCATCGGGAAGGAGCAGCCGACAAAGGCCTGGTAAAGGTTTCCTACACGGTAACGGACGAGCTGATCGCTAATCCGGAGCGTGGCATGTATTCCGGGACCAGTTTCAGTTCGGAAACGGAGAGTCCCATCACGCTGAGCAGGCTTACGGCGGAACATGCGCAAAAGCGGACCTTGTACATGCTGGAGTTCTGGCTGAGGGACTTCTTTGAGTCGGACATTTCGGAAGGGTATCTGCAGCTCATCCGTAAGAATTTGGAAGTATATCGGAAAGGCGGCTCCAAGTGTATCCTCCGTTTCGGCTATTCGAACAGCATCAAAGACCTTTCCCACCCCTATGAGAGCGCTCCCTTCGATGCGACCGAGGAGCAGATTCTCCGGCATATCGCACAGCTCAAACCCATTCTCCAGGAGTACTCCGACGTAATCTATGTCCTTCAGGCTGGCTTCATCGGCTGCTGGGGAGAATGGTATTATACCGATCACTTTGTCCAAGGGCCCGTCACCACAGAGGATTTCCTGCCCAGAAAGCGGGTTTGCGATGCCCTGCTGGACGCACTTCCCGGGGACCGGCAGGTCGAACTGCGCACCCCGGCATTCAAAATGAAAATGTACGGCTATACCCTGGCCGATACCATTACCCGCGCCGAGGCTCATCAGCCCACTGTGAAGGCACGCCTCGCCGGGCATAACGACTGCTACCTGGCCAGCGCTACGGACCAGGGCACCTTCAACGGCGGCAGTGATAAGGAGTATTGGAAAGCGGAAACCAAATATACGATCATGGGCGGAGAAACCTGCGACCTGTCCAATTTCTGCAAATGCGACAATACGCTGAAGAGCCTTGCCGAACAGCATTTCTCCTATCTCAACGTCAGCTATAACAAAGAAGTGCTGCGGTACTGGGAGAAGAATGGCTGCTACGACGAGATCAAGGCCCGCCTGGGTTACCGCCTTGCCCTTACGGAGGGCAGCTATACCGATCATCCCGCCGCCGGAAGCCCGTTCCGCGTTGTCCTGAAGATTCGGAACGACGGCTTTGCCTCCGTGATGAACCCGCGCGATGCGGAACTTGTCCTTGCGGATAAAGACGGGAAGGTCGTCAAGACTTATCCGGTCAGTTCCGACCCTCGTTTCTGGATGCCTGGAACCACAACGGTTGTGGACCAGACCATCAACCTTCCCGAGGGTCTGTCCGGTGAGTACACGCTATCTCTGAACCTGCCGGATCCCTCCGAAAAACTGCGTGACAATCCGCTCTTCTCCATCCGCCTTGCCAACGAGGATATCTGGGATGAGGCAACCGGATTCAACCTGCTTCGGACCATCACCCTTTAGTCCTTTACGCCGGCTATGAAACGTTGGTTGTTCTGCCCTTTGGTCCTTCTGGGCCTGATGGCCTGCAGCTCTCCCGCTGGCCAAGATTCCCCTGTGGACAAGCAGACCACGCCGCCAGATCCGGAGTTTACGGTTTCGGGCGTTCCGGAAGAGGCGGTGAAGGCTTACGAATCGTTTATCCTCACCGTTTCATCCCAGTCGAAGGGGGGCATTGATTTCAAGTCCGACCGTCCTGACGTAGCCGCCATCGCTCTGGCGGCCAGGCGGCAGTACAAGGTGTCAGTCAAAGCCCCCGCGCAGGAAACTCCGGTAACCATCACCTTTGTCCAGGCCGCCCAAGGGGAGTATCCCGAGGTCAGGAAAGAGGTTCGTTTCACCGTGTTGCCGGAATCGACGGAGGTCGGACCGACAGTTCCTTCCGAGCATCATCCGGATCTGGAGGGTGTGAAGGTTGTTTTCACGGAGTCCACGGCTCCCTTGGTCAATCCCGAACGTGGCCATTACCGGGCCCGGAACATCTACCATCCTTCCGACGAGCTGAAGGCTTCCGAAGTGAAGGCTCAGCGTATGGCCGGCTATACGCTGTGGTATCTCGGCTTCTATCTGACCGATTTCATGGAGGGAAACATTTCGTCTGATTTTCTGGATACCTTCCAGGCCAGCATGGACGCCCTCCGCGAAGGAGGAGCCAAATGCGTTTTGCGCTTCGCGTACAGGGATTACCACAACGACAAGGATGAGATGGATCCCGACGTGGAGATCGTACTTCACCACGTAGAGCAGCTGAAACCGCTCCTGCAGCGGAACGAGGATGTCATCTTCGTCCTGCAGGCCGGTTTCGTGGGCGCCTGGGGCGAATGGTATTATACTTCCCACTTCGGCTTCAATCCCAGGACAGACGCCGACTATCTTCCCCGCAAACGGCTGACGGACGCTCTGTTGGACGCCCTTCCCATATCACGGCAGGTTCAGTTACGTACGCCGCAGTTCAAGATGCGCATGTTCGGCCTTTCGGTCCAGGATACGCTCACGGCAGCCACGTCCCACGACGGCAGCCCCCTCTCCCGCTTGGCTGGTCACAACGACTGCTTTGGCGCTTCTGAGACGGATTACGGTACTTTCGACAACGAAACCAAGGACCGTGAATTCTGGAAAGCCGAAACGCGCTACACCATCATGGGCGGGGAAACCTGCGGCCTGTCGGATTACTGCACTTGCACCGCCTCCCTGAAGGACATGGCAGACTACCACTGGACCTACCTGAACAAGGATTATCATTCGGATGTGCTCAACCGTTGGAAGTCTTCAGGTTGTTACAACGAAGTCGTGAGCCGGCTGGGCTACCGTCTGGTCATGACGGATCTTTTCTACGCCCGGGATTTCACGGTGGGGAAACCTTGCTCCGTGACCCTCCGTTTCTACAATACCGGCTTCGCCGCCCCCATGAATCCGCGTGATGCCATTCTGGTGTGGGAAACGCCGGATGGGGAAAGGGTAGAAACGCCCCTGGGCAGTGATCCCCGGACTTGGCAGCCTGGTTATCATACGGTGGCGGGAAACTTCACTCCTTCCACCTCCAAGGGAACCCTGTATCTGAAACTGTCCGATCCGCTCCTCCGCGAGCGCCCCGAATACTGCATCGCCCTTGCCAACGAGCAGGTCTTCGATCCCGGTACCGGGTTGAACAAACTGTTTGAAATCCAATAAATCCAGAATCAACGATGAAAAAGATTGCATGGCTTCTTGCAGCGATGACCTTGTTTGCGCTTTCCTGTAGCAAACCTGGCCAGAATGACAAGAAAGAGGACAAAAAGCAGGACGAGACGGAAGCCCCCATCACCATCGACGGTGATTTCACCGACTGGGCTGACCTGAAAGGCGCCGTATCCGCAAGGAACAGTTCGGAATCCCTTTGGGAAGCGGTCAAGGAACTGCGTGTATACGCCCAGGGAGACTATGTCTATTACTACATCCGTTTCGACAAGGAAACGATGAAGGAGTTTTTCGAGGCCAATGATACCTTCCCCGCCCGCGTGAACCTCAATACCGACGGGGAGTTCTCTTCCGGCTATCAGAATTATTTCCTTCAGGGCTATGACTTCATCATCGAGATGTCCCTCGGAAACGGTGCCGGCGGCTGGGCTACGGCCGAGAACGGTACGCTCTGTCAGCGCATCAACGACGGCTGGTCCGAACTTCTGGGAGAGAACAGCGGCCTTACCATCGGTAAAGGCAACGGGTATGAGTATGAGTTGATGCTGGATCGCACCATCTTCAACGACGCGGTGGCAAAAAGCGCGGTGCCCATGCCTATGGGGAACACATTCCAGACCAGCATGCGCTTTTATGAGACTTCATCTTCCGGCAAATGGGAGGAACTCTCCAACATGCCCAACGCTGACGGCGGTTACGGAAACCTCCTGGAAGTAACTTTCTCCAAGTAGTTTTTACATGAGGCGGATGGTTTCCATATTCCTGTTCCTGACGCTCCTTGCGGGGTGCCGGGAAGCGGGTGTGCAGGATTTCTGGAGGACCCACAGCATCGATTATAGCGATGTCGATGCGGCACAGGACCAGTTTGCCATCTTCGCTGAGAAAGCCGTGGCGGCCCCGGAGGCCGATGCCCTTGCCGCCATAGATGTCCTTTTTGACAGACTGAAAGAGGACGATGTGGCTTATTATCTCTATACCGACTGGATTGACGATGCTTTCTACCATCTCCTCTCACCCTGCCGCAATGCTGCGGTTTTTGCGAAAGCCGTGGAGCGGATGGCCGTCGACGGGATCCTGTCCGAGGGAGAGTGTGCCCCCTATCTTCAGAAAGCCGGTTGGATCCAGTTCAATCAGGAAGGTGCCCCCGCCACCCTCCCCGTTGTCGTGCCGCAAGGCATGCGTACCCTGGTGCTGGTCCTTGACCTGGGCTGTCCTTCCTGCCGGGAGGCCCTCACGGTCCTGGCCGGCAAACCGGAATGGGCCGACTGCCGGCATGTCGCCATCGGCTGCGGACCGGGAGCCCGTCCCGACGTCCCCGGATGGGAATATTACTTCCCTGACAACGCCACGGACATCTTCGATCCGCATCTTACGCCGGTCTATTTCGTGGTTTCCCCTGACGGAAAGGTGGAGATTCCGTATGCCCTTGCCCTTTAAAGACCTATACCATGAGAATGAACATCTTTTCCATCCTTTCTGTTGCAACGGCCTCCTTGTTTGTGTCGTGCGGTCTGTCCTGCACGAAGGTCAAGGATGATTCCCGGCAGGAGGAAGTGGTGGATATCACTCCGGTCGATCCCCAACCGAAACCTACGGGCCCCCAGCCTGGTACCTATACCTTCGTCGCATCGTCCCTGAAAGGGAAATGGGAGGAGGGAGACAAGATCTATGTGCACGGGGCTTATGGACCTGCCGCGCAGATGGTCACGCTTTCGGCATCGGACATTTCATCGGACGGCCGCACAGCCAGTGTCAGACTGGATGCCGTCACGGAGTATCCTGCACAGCCAGACGGACTGTATGCCGCCTGGCCTGGTGAAGCGGTCATCGAGGAAGAGGGTATTACGGAGGGAACAACGGGGTTTAACCGCACGGACGGGCTCCTGTCCGTCGCCTACCTCACCGATGACCGTTTCGAGTTTGTCGATGCCTCCTCCGGCCTTTCCTTTTCGGTGTCGGGATATTCCCGGTTCGTGCTCGCCGGCAACCAGCGTCCCGGTCTCCGCTTCACGGACTATGAAGTGGAATTCACCTCCCTTATCGAATCCTTCTATAACCGGAAAAACGACGGGTATCCTTTCCTGGAGGGAACGGTCACGGAGGGAAAGGTCCTGCTTTGGTTCCCCGGCAACCTTACCCTGAAGGAGGGTGTGACGCTCTATTTCGGAAATGACGGAACCTGGCCTTTTTCCTATGTCCAGGCGGGCGACATCAAGTTGACCGCTGGAAAAATCGTCGATCTCGGAGATATTACGTCGGCACTGGTGCCCTATGACGGGCCTGAGCCCAGGATGCCGGAAATCGGGAAGCGCACCAAATATGCCGTTCAATTCAATGAACTGTCGGGTCTCTGCCTGAGTGAGGACGGCAGTTTTCTCTGGGGACTCGGAGACGGCAGTGAAATCGCCCGGCTTTCTTTTGAGGGAGAGGTGCTGGAAAAGGCGAGTCTGAAGACCACGGGCGGCTCTTCCATTGACTCGGAAGCCATATCCCTGAATTATGATACCGGAGATCTCCTGATCGGCGGGGAGCCTGCCAGCGTGTGCAACATCCCGAAGGACAAGGTCGGCGGTATTTTCAGTGCAAGCACGTTCAAGGGCGTCGACGCCCTTTTCAAGATCGACGATGCGAAGGGCTTCAGCAATGCCGGCCTGGAGGGTCTCACCTATTACAAGGACGGATTGGCCTATGCCGGCACGCAGACCGGTTCCTACCTCTACCTCTGTGACCTGGCAACCGGTGAAGTGAAATGGAGGAAGGATCTGCGGACCATCTTCCCGGCCATCACCGAAATCGCCGACCTGTGCTATGATCCGCTGACGGACTGGCTGTGGATTATCGATTCGGAGTCCCGGTATTTCTTCGCCCTGACCGGTGATGCTGAAACCTTGCTCGGTTCCTATTCCACCTTCCAGAAAGGGAAGATCGAGAATCCCGAATCCATCTGCGTGGATCATGCCCACAGCTGCATCTGGGTGGGTGACGACTACGGCTCCACTTCCTACCTGTACCGTTTCGAATTCACCGGCCTGGACGAGGCCATCATTCCTGCCGAATAAAATGAATAAGATCGCCCTCTTCGCCCTTGCCGTATCCCTGGCGGCCGTTTCCTGCAAGCAGAAGGAGAAAGAGACCGCCCTGCAGTATTATGCCACCCCGTACACCTACGACGTCGTTTCCGTCCAGGAACCTCCGCAGGACAACGCGGTGCGCAACATCATCTTCATGATCGGCGACGGCATGGGCCTGGAGCAGGTCAGTTGCGCGTGGGTGCTGAACCGCGGCAAGCTGAACCTGGACAACATGACCCACGTGGGCCTGTCCCGCACCTGGTGTACCAATGAGCTCATCACGGATTCCGGGGCGGGCGGAACGGCCCTTTCCTCCGGCGTGAAGACGGCCTACAGCCATGTGGGTACGGCGCCGGACAGCACCGATATCCCTTCCATCCTGGTAAAGGCCCGGGAGCTGGGCAAGAAAACCGGCGTCGCCGTCACCTGCCATTTCGCCGATGCGACGCCCTGCGATTTCTGCTGCCACAACGAGTACCGCTATAACCAGGAGGACCTTATCGCCGATTATGTGGAATGCGGCGTGGATTATCTCTCCGGGGGCGGCCTGGACTGGTTTACCGTGAATCGGACCGACGGCCGTGACATTACGAAGGAGATGGCGGCGGCAGGCTATACCGTGGCCCTGACGGAAGAAGCCCTGATGCAGGCGGAACTGCCGGTCATCGGCATCCTCGCCCCGGACAACCTGCCCGTGGCGATGGAACGCGGTGACCTGTACCGCCACACCGTGGCCCGCGGACTGGACATCCTGTCCCGCGAAAGCGGTGAAAATGGTTTCGTGATGATGCTGGAAGGCTCCTGCATCGACGACTGGCTGCACGGGAACGACATCGCGAAGGCCATGGAAGAACTCCTGGACTTCGACCGCACCCTGGGTGACGTTCTCGCGTGGGCGGCCGCCGACGGCCACACCCTGGTGGTCCTGACCGCCGACCATGCCACCGGCTGTCTCACCCTTCGGGACGGGAACCTGGAGAAAGGGGAGATCGGCGTGTCCTTCGCCAGCGAAAGCCATAACGGCATCGCCGTTCCCTTCTATGCCTGGGGCCCCGGCTCAGCGGCGTTCACCGGTATCCGGGAGAATGATGAATGGGGGAGGCTCGTTGCGTCCTTTGTTTCTCGAAACGAAACCAATTGAAACGTTTTTTATCCGATAAAATGAAACAAAAGCTTTCAATTGAAACGTTTTATTCATTATATTTGCCAAGTAATCACTTTTAGTTGCACTATGAGAATCCGTTTATTTGCGTTGCTTGTCATTCTTCCGATGCTATTCTGTTGCACAAAGCCGGAAGAGGGAAGCAAAGAGAATCAAGAAGAAAAGGAAAACGTAGATCCTACGCCCGTAACTCCGGTCGATCCGGTGGAGGACGACCTGGCTCCCCAGGTCAAGGACGGGGATGTCATCCTGGTCACCAACGAAACAGTGGAAAAATTCATGACGGAGGTGACATATCCGGAGAACAATTATACCGAAACCCACCTGCTGGATGAGGCTTATCAGCCGACCTGTCCCGGCAAGTATGACAAGCCGCAGTCCTTTACGATCCGCTGGACCGCCGACAAATTGGCTGGGGATCCGGTCGCCCGTCTGTGGGAGGATGACGGATGGAGTCGTGAATACACCAACCTCGTTGCTGAAGATTACTATCTGACCATCTCCAACCTGCGCCCCAATGCGAATTATCATTTCGAAGTGAAGGCCGGTGGCAAGGTGCTTACTTCCGGTGCCTTCAAGACGACGGGACATGTCCATCAACTGTTCTTTTCCTCGGGCGTCCGGAACGTCCGTGACCTGGGTGGCTGGATGACAAAGGATGGGAGTAAGACCGTCAAGTACCGCAAGATCTACCGCGGTGGCCGGCTGGAGAAGGGCAAACTCGTGACCAGCGGAAAGAAAGATATCCTGGCGGAGGGCATCAAGGCCCAGTTGGACCTTCGTGGAAAAAGCGATGTGCTCAGCGAAAGCCCCATCGAAGGCATTGAATTCTGCGCTCCGGTTATCGAGGAAGGTTATACGCATTTGCTTCGGAATGATTCGGAGAAGGCAAAGCAGTGCATCGAGTTTATCATGAAGTGCGTCCGCGAGGACAAGCCTGTCTATTTCCATTGCTCGCTGGGACGTGACCGCACTGGAACGATTGCCATGCTCGTTCTGGGCCTCCTGGGCGTGAACGAGGGGGATATCTCCAAGGAATACGAGCTTACCCAGTTTGCTCCCCATGGCTGGGCTACATCCGACGGCGAGAAGACCAAAATGACCCGTAAGGCGGATTATGCAAGTGCTGCCAGGTATATCTGGACTCTGGCCGGTGAGGACGGAAGTTTTGCGGACGGCGTTGAGTCCTATCTCCTCACCATCGGCATTTCGCAGGAAGAGATTGATGAGTTCCGCAGCCTGATGTTGGAATAATTCGGATTTTTTACAACAAACGACGAATAATCAATTAATCACAGATACCCATGAAATCATTAGCTAAGTATTTGTTCATTGCTACACTTTCCGCGTTTGCTTTCGCCTCCTGCGATAAAGTTCCGGAAAATGAGATGCTAAATCCGAAGGGCACTCCCGTCCAATTCACTTTCTCGGCAAAAACCACTTCTGAAACAGAGGCTACTCTCAAGGTCGTTTCCAATGTTCCTGTCCCCGCCGACGTTGCCATCGCCCTCGCTTTGGATCCCACTTCCACCATGAAGTCCGGCATGTCCTTCCCCTCCGAGTTGGTTATGAAAGCCGGCGAAAGCGAAGTGACCGGGAAGTTGGTCATTGACAAGGACGCCCTTGTCCCCGGTACGACCACGACAGCGAAGCTGGCCGCTTCCGTTGCCGGTGTGGTTTTGTGCTCATCTCCGAAGACGAATCCAAGCCGCTGAAGGCCTTCAAAGTGGCCTTCGACAAGGAATACATCTACTTCTATCACAAGCGGAACAACGATCCTGCCATGTGGGGCGGCGGTTATTACTACTTCTTCGTCGATACGGACAACAATGTGGCTACCGGCCCTGCCGACAGGGACAATCTGATCGGGCTTGACAAATGGATGTACCTATATTTCTTCCTGGGTTCCTCCGAAGCTCCCGAGATTCCTGATGCTCCGGCTGGCGCTACTGAAACAGAGGAATATGCCTGTGCCGCTAACGCGCTCGCCGGTAAGATCTCCGAGGATGTGGTTGAGACGGAAATCCGTATCCCCTTGGCCGATTTGGGCATTACGTACGGAAGCACCATCAAGGTTTACACCTCCGGTAACAAAAGCGCGAGCAACCTGAGAAGTCAGCCCATCGTCGTGAACGTGGGCGGTGAGGCCCCGAAGCCTTCTTTCGCCGTTGACGGAAACTTTGACGAATGGGAAGATATCGAGGGCGTCAGCAATGGCAACTATATCCAGTTCAAGGTCGGTTCCGACGAGGAGAACCTCTATTTCTATTCCTACAGGGGGCTGGGTGGCCGATACTCGGCTCTCTGGGGAGGCGAAGGTTATCTCTACCTCGGTTTCGAACTGGATGGTGACGAAACCAACGGCGTGGAACTGAACGGTAACGGTATGTACGATTTCATCGGCTTCTTCTTCCCTTATGGCGGGACGGCCGAAGCGCCCGCCATCATCGAGACGCCGGGAGAGGGCGGCGGCTGGCTTCCTGAGGAATTCACGCTCGCAAACATGAAATGCAAGGGTGTCGCCAATGACGAGGGTGCCTTCATCGAGTACAGCATTCCTCGTGCCGACCTCCCCGCTATCCCCAATACCACCATCAAGATCACATCCTGGGGTAACAAGGATATGAACAAGGTTACGATTGACTGCAGACTGTAGTCTCTGTCCATGCATGAAGAAGCGTGACCGTAACGGCCACGCTTCTTCATATAAGACGACAAGGAAAATGAATCGGAAAAAGAATACTTGGCTGCTGTATGCCCTGGTGACGATGATTACCTGGGGCATCTGGGGCGCTTTTAGCGACCAGACCACCCTTCCCAAAACGCTGGTCTATGTCGTGTGGGCCCTGAGTATGGTTCCCTGCGCCCTGGCGGCGCTCATTAACATTAAATTCAAGATGGACGTGCGCCGCAAGCCGGCGCTTCTGAGCCTCGCCGTGGGCCTGCTGGGTGCCGGCGGACAATTGGTGCTGTTCCTGGCCTTGGATTACGCGCCTGCATATCTGGTGATGCCGATGATTTCGGTGGCGCCCATCGTAACGGTCCTACTCTCCACTGTTTTTTTGAAGGAAAGGGTCAGTAAGCTGGGTATCCTGGGTATTGCCCTGGCCTTCGTCGCCCTTGTGTGCTTCGCGCTTCCGGACAATACAGACGGTGCAGTCAAGAGCTGGATTTGGATCGTGTATGCCTCGGTGGTCTTCATCTCCTGGGGTATCCAGGCCTTCGTGATGAAACTGGCGAACAATTCCACGCCGGACGCTGAGAGCGTATTTGTGTACATGGCCATCGCAGCCGTGCTGCTCATTCCCATCGCCCTGGCGATGGGTGACGGTTCCTGCATCACCTCGCAGGGATGGGGTGAGCTGGGCAAGGTCTTCGCTGTCCAGATCCTGAACGCCATTGGTGCCTTTACGCTGGTATATGCGAACCGGTACGGCAAGGCCATGATCGTGGCTCCGCTGGCCGACGCCTGCGCTCCGGTCATCATGTGCGTCATATCCCTGATCCTGTATTCCGCCATCCCTACGGTGCCGCAGATCATCGGTATCGTGGCGGCGATCAGCTGCGTGTTCATTTTCAGCCGGGAGTAAGCGATGAAAAGATTCATCCTTCTTCTGGCCCTGGTCCTTGGCTCCTGTGCCTGCAGGGAAACCCCTTCGCCTGTCCCGACGGAGGAAAGTGTCCGGGTTCCCCTCCAGTCTTCCATCACCCATGTGCAGCCGATGACGGGTATCGTCCTGTGGAATACCAGCAGCGCCGTGAAGAAGGACTATGTACAGCTGGAGTATTCCTATATGCTGTACAATGACGTGTGCAAGGAAAAGGACGTGTTTGACTGGACGCCCATGGACAAGCTGCTGGAGACGGCGGCTTCCCGCGGCCACCAGGTCGTGGTGCGTTTCCGTTACACCTATCCGGGTTATGCCAGCGCCGTACCGGACTATATCAAGGAATGGCCGGGCTATGAGGCCCGGTGGGCCAAGGCGGACGGCCGGCCCAAGGCGGACACGGAGTATCCTGACTGGCGCTGCGAGGAACTACAGCGTTTCCACCTGGAGTTCCATCGCCGTTTTGCCGAGCGGTACGACCAGGATCCCCGGCTGGCTTTCGTGGAGATCGGTTTCGGTCATTGGGCCGAATACCATGTCTACGACGGTCTGTACATCAGCGGTCAGACTTTCCCTTCCCATGATTTTCAGGCGGAGTTCCTGCCTAAGATGGACGAGTGGTTCCAGCATACGCCCTGGCTCTTCTCCATCGACGCATCCGACAGCAAATATGCTCCTTTCCACAAGAAGAAAGAGCTGCTGGAGCTGAATTTCGGCAACTTCGATGATTCCTTCATGTGTGAGGACTGGGACGGTTACAACTGGTCCGGATGGAGATTCTTCGGCCTGGAACGTTACAAGAAGGGCCCGGCCGGCGGTGAATTCAGCTACTATTCCAACTACGACCAGAAGCATGTCCTGGACAAGGAGGGCATGTACGGCCGTGTGTTCGAAGACGTGGTGGCGAAGGCCCATATGACCTTCATCATCGGCAATGACCAACCCGGCAAGCAGACTCCGGAACGCATCACCGAGGCCGCCATGTCCATGGGCTATCGCTTCGAAGTACGGGACTTCAAGGTTAAGGAAGGGAAGGAGGCGGAGGTTCTCATCGCCAATGTGGGCGTCGCCCCCATTTACCGTTCTGCCTTCGTGGAGGTGGAAGGCGTCCGCGGAGACTTCGACCTCCGCACCCTGATGCCTGGCGATGAAGCTTGGGTCACCATCCCCTGCAACGCCACGTCAGCCTCCCGTCCCTCTATCGCCTGTGACCACCTGGTCCCCGGCCAGGAGATCCAGTATCAAGCCGATGTGAAATAGCAGGCCGTGGAATATACGTGATTTGAAAGAGGGTGACCAAAAAGTCAGATTGACTTAAGGTCATCCTCTTTTTTGTATGATGGAGTGAGTGAGGAAGGGAGTACCCTCCCGGAGGACTCCGTTC
>CACYWN010000025.1 GCA_902778105.1 uncultured Bacteroidia bacterium | reverse complement strand
CGTGATCGGCTTCCTCCGCGCCAACGGCCTGGACAAGGACTTCAAGGTGAACATCGAGGTGAACCACGCCACCCTCGCCGGCCACACCTTCGAGCACGAACTCACCGTGGCGGTCGACAACGGCTTCCTCGGCAGCATCGACGCCAACCGCGGCGACGCCCAGAACGGCTGGGATACCGACCAGTTCCCGGTGGATCCGTACGACCTCACCCAGGCCATGATGCAGATCATCCGCAACGGCGGTTTCAAGGACGGCGGCACCAACTTCGACGCCAAGCTCCGCCGCTCCTCCACCGACCCGGAGGACATCTTCATCGCCCACATCAGCGCGATGGACGCCATGGCCCACGCCCTGCTGAACGCCGCCGCCGTGCTCGAGGAGAGCCCGCTCTGCGAGATGGTCGCCAAGCGTTACGCTTCCTTCGACAGCGGCCTCGGCAAGAAATTCGAGGAAGGCAACGCCACCCTCGAGGAACTCTACGAGTACGCCAAGGCGAAGGGCGAGGTCGTTGCCGAATCCGGCAAGCAGGAACTCTACGAGACCCTGCTGAACCTCTACGCGAAATAGATTCTCACGTCACGTTGTTCCTCAGAATGACAGGATATGACTAGTTACAGACAGACAGGTAGCCCCGGCTACCTGTTTTCCATTGTCCTCGTGGCCGTCATCGGCGGCCTGCTGTTCGGGTACGACACCGCGGTTATTTCGGGTGCGGAGAAAGGCCTGCAGGCGTTCTTCCAGAGCGCTTCCGACTTCACCTACACCGACGGCTGGCACGGTTTCACGACCTCCAGCGCCCTCATCGGCTGCATCATCGGCGCGTTCCTCTCCGGCTGGATGGCCTCCAGCCTGGGACGTAAGAAGTCGCTGTTCTGCGCCGGCATCATGTTCTTCCTCTCCGCCCTCGGCTCCTACTATCCGGAGTTCCTGTTCTTCCAGAAGGGCGTCGCGACGAAGAGCCTCCTGGTGGCGTTCAACCTGTACCGCGTGCTCGGCGGCATCGGCGTGGGCCTGGCATCGGCCCTGTGCCCGATGTACATCGCTGAGGTCGCCCCGGCGAACAAGCGCGGCACCCTCGTGTCCTGGAACCAGTTCGCCATCATCTTCGGCCAACTCGTGGTGTATTTCGTGAACTTCCTGATCATCCGCTCCCACGCGAACGATCCGGCCGTCGTGGAATGGACCAACGCCGTGGGCTGGCGGGTGATGTTCGTGTCCGAGTGCGTCCCGGCCGGCCTGTTCACCCTGCTGATCCTCCTCGTCCCGGAGACGCCGCGTTTCCTCGCCCTCAACGGGCAGGACGGCAAGGCCCTCACGGTGCTCTCCAACATCAACGGCGAGGCCAAGGCCCGCGAAATCCTCGCGGAGATCAAGGCCACGGCGGTGGAAAAGACCGAGAAACTGTTCGCCTACGGATTCATGGTCATCTTCATCGGGTGCATGCTCAGCGTATTCCAACAGGCCATCGGCATCAACGCGGTGCTGTATTTCGCCCCGCGCATCTTCGAGTCGATGGGCGTCTCGAACAACATGCTGTTCACGGTGATCATGGGCATCATCAACATCAGCTTCACCCTCGTCGCCGTGTTTACGGTGGAGAAGCTCGGCCGCAAACCGCTCCTCATCACGGGTTCCCTCGGCATGGCCGTGGGCGCACTGGGAGTGGCCCTCTCGAACGTCATGACCCTCCCGGCCTTCGTCGCTCCCCTCTCCATCATGGTGTACAGCGCGTGCTTCATGTTCAGCTGGGGTCCGATCTGCTGGGTGTACATCTCCGAACTCTTCCCGAACACGATCCGCTCGCAGGCCACGGCCATCGCGGTCGCCTTCCAATGGATTTTCAACTTCATCGTCTCCTCCACCTTCGTCCCGATGTACAACATGAAGCTCGGGGCCATGGGGGACAGTTTCGGCCACTTCTTCGCCTATGCCCTGTACGGGGTCATCTGTATCATCGCCGCCGTCTTCGTATGGCGCCTGGTGCCGGAGACCAAGGGCAAGACCCTGGAAGACATGACCGCCCTGTGGAGAGAAAGGTCAAAAAAATGATACGGCTTGGCGGGATTTTTGTAAATTTGTGAGAACCAAACACTGATAACATTATGGAAGAAGAAAAAGTGAACCCGATGGACCTCAACGGTGACGGAAAGGTTACCCTGGGAGAGAAAGTCCAGTATTATGCCGGCAAGGCCAGCGACAAAGTCGAAGAAAGCGTGAAGAAGGTGTACGATGGTGTCAAGGAAGACGCCAAGGACGCCCTCGAGGATGCCAAGGTTTTCGCCGCCAAGGCCAAGGACAAGGGCAAGGAGGTCTATGACAAGGCCGCCGACAAGGCGAAGGATGTCTATGCCAAGGCTTCCGACAAGGCCAAGGACCTCTATGCCGATGCCAAGGAGGAAGTCGGCGAAGCCGTGGGCAAGGCCAAGGCGAAAGGCGCCGAGGTCGTGGAAAAGGCCAAAGCCAAGCTCCAGAAAGATAAGGACGAGAAGGAGGCCTAACCCCTGTTCAACGAGTGAAGGGAGGATCCGGATTGCGGGTCCTCCTTTTTTATGCCCAAGGCATGCCGGAACGCGGACCCCCGCATTTGTCGATGCCGTTAAAGATGTGCCGGAGAGCGGTATGTGAAGCCGTAAGCCGGGAAGTACGGAAAGACCCGGACTAAACCGAATTGGTTTTTCCGTACTTCTCGATCTCGGCTTCCTTGCTCTTCATCTCCAGCTGTGCGGCGATATAGACGGCCTGATGGATATCCCAGTAGGAGACCGCCTTGTCGAGTTCGGCTTCGAGCCTGGACAGTTCCTCCTTCAGTTTCTCCACTTTCCGGGCGGCAGCATTGCGGGATTCCGTCTTTGTTTTGACGCTCTTGCCTTTGCTGATGGCATCATTCAGGTCATACTCCCGGGCCTGGAGCGTCTGTTCCGCGGCCTCGATCGCATCCTGCTTTTTCGTGATGAGTCCCGGATGCGTGTCAATGATCTTGTCCGTTGCGTTGAACATCGTTTGGGCCGTCTTCGTCTTCGCTTTCAGGATGCCCAGTTCATGGTCGCGGAACCAGCTGCGGTAGCGGCACCAGGCGTGCAGCCACACCTTGGCGATGCTTTCCACGGCATCGCCCAGGATGATCTTGCTATACTCCTCGAAATGCTCCTGGTAAGCCTCGGTTCCCATATAGTATTCCGTCGAGATCTGCTTGGGATCCCGGTCTGCAGGAATCAGGTCATAGGCCAGCAGGTACGAATACTGGGTTATGCCGCTCATGTAATCCCAGGTATTGTTGTTGTCATCGCCCCAGTCCCAGCTGAACGAACGGTCGCGCAGTTCCTTCTCCACATACTTGATCAGCGGAGAAGGCTCCGTGTCCTCATTCAGGAGCGGATAGCCGTCCTTGTCGTAATAGAAGCGCTCATTGTACTCGTCGATCTTGTAGGCGGCCTGGACCTGGTCATCCCACATCTTCTCGATGAACGCGTGCACTTCGTTCTTGTTATAGAAAGAACGGGCGTCGCAATGCAAGGGCATATGGCCGTCGGCGATATAGTGGGAAAGGATGAAGAACCGCATCGCGATGTGATTGTTGGAAGGGATCACGGGTGCGCCGGGATTCTCCATCGTCAGGATCTTGAAGGAGTCGATCAGGCTTTCCGTGAATGACTCGCAACGGTCGCAAAGGTTGTGGCGCTTGAACTGGATGTACGGCTGATCGTACAGGACAGAACCCTTTCCCCGGTTGAACATCCGCAAGGTCTGGGGCATCTTCCTGAACTTCGACTCGATCCGGATCTTCGGGTTCTCGTCATTGACCTCCTCCGGTTCGCCGTCGATCTCGCCCACGTCGTCCGCGAGGGCCGACTCGAGGCCGGAGCCCTTCTTCTGGTAGTCCGCCAGGGGGAAGTACTTGGCGATATGGCTGCTGGACATGTCCTTGAAGACGGAATCAGGATACCAGGCCCCCTGGAGGACCAGGTCCCGGTAGTTCTTGAACCAGGTGATAAGGGCTTTGGCGTCATCCTGCTGTTTCACCGGAATCTTCGCATACTCGATGCGTTTCATCGCCATCATGGCGAGCCAGGCGTGGGTGTATTGCTTCATGATGCTGGGGTGTTTCGGGGTTTTGGATCCGGACTATTTCTTCGCCGGTGCCGGACGGGCCATGCGCCAGGGATTGAAGTCGGACATCAGTTCCAGGGCGGCCCGGTCGGGGGCGTTGCGGACTTCGCTCTTCACGTTGAAGATCATCGTCGGGGCGTCTTCCGGCGTGTAGGCAGGCCACTCGGGGATTTCCGGGCAGTTCGGATTGCCGGTACGCATGAAGGCGAGGAGGGCGGCGGACATCTGGTCGGAGACACCGCGCGGCTCGGCGCCGCCACCGGTATGGGTGACCATCAGGTCGGTATTCTTGAACCAGTAGCAGATGTCGGAGCAGTGGAAGGCACGGATACGGCCGCCGAAGAGCGGGGCGTTGTAGTCGAACCAGGCCAGGTAGACCGGCGCCTTCTGCTGGCTCTTGGCATTGGCCGTGGCGAGGACGTTCTTGCGCTGGGCCACTGTAAGGTTCACCAGCTCAATGGGTTTCTTGTCCGGAAAAGCGGCCTGGTAAGCCTTGAGGATTTCCTCGGCGTTGGCCTGTCCGAACTGGTCGCGGACAACCGCGACGGCCCCGTCGAAAGTAAGGTTCTCCATCTCCAGGTTCTCCTTGCTCAGGGAGAATTCGGAGGAGGTGGTGCAAAGGATCAGCGGAATATCCGCAGCCACGTCATCCTTGAAGAAACCGTCGGCCGGAAGGACAGCGCCGTCCGCCACCGGGGAGAAACCACCGAGTCCGGAAGCGACCTGGTGGGCAAAGGCATAGTATTCCTCCCAAGGCATCGCCTGCAGCTTTTTCACGTCGCCGCGGACATTCTTGAGGATGGCCGCACCGATGGCGGAGGAAGTGGCGGGATCCATGGCCGACGTCGCATTGCCGCTCAGGGCTACAGCCTTGTGTACCAACCCCTTGGCAGCAGGCATCGAAATCACGTCGCAGACCTTGGCACCGCCGCCGGACTGGCCGATGATGGTCACGTTGCCGGGATCTCCGCCGAAGTTCGCGATATTGTCGTGAACCCACTGCAAGGAAGCGACCAGGTCCAGGATGCCCACATTGCCGGACTCCTTGAAGGCGGGATTGCCCGAGGAGGAAAGGTCCGTGAAGCCGAAGGCATTGAGACGGTGGTTCACGCTCACGAAGACGATGTCGCCGCCGCGGGCGAGGTTCGCACCGGTATAGCCGTCCTGTTCGACGCTGTTACCCGAGGAAAAGCCGCCGCCGTGCATCCACACCAGGACCGGACGCTTCTTGCCGTCCGGAGCCGGAGTCCAGACGTTCAGGTTCAGGCAGTCCTCACTCACATCATAATAGTTCCAGTGGTCCGTGAAGGTACTGGAATTGTTCCTCCACTTGTTGTCCATGTTCTGGGGCGCATCGTTGCCGTAGAACATCGCCGGGCGGATGCCCTCCCAGCTTTCAGGCTTCTGCGGGGGCAGGAAGCGGTTCGCACCGCCGGTCGGGGCACCGTAAGGGATGCCCAGGTAAGTGTAGACATCGTCCAGGATGTAACCCTGGACCTTGCCGTACTGGGTCTGGGTGACGGCGTAGTCGTCACCGACAAAGAGACGCTGCCCGTCATTCTGGGCGGCCTTTTTCCCGCCACCGCAGCAGGATGCGACGAGGAGCGCGGGGAGAAGGAACCGGAGGATCTTCATATGGGAAAGTGTTTGGTGAAATATCCTGATTTTTAAGGTCTTGCATCCGTATTCGCCAACGACAGCCCGACGTCGTACATCAAGTTGATGTTGGCCAGGGTGCCGGTGAGGTCCCAGTCGTCCCGGTATTCGTCGCAGGGTTTGTGGTACCACGATTCCATCGGGTATTTGCCGGCGTCGCGCGGATCCAGGAGATGGAGGCCGTTCTCCACCACGACGGCAGGGACGCCTTTCTTGACAAAGTTGTAGTGGTCGGAGCGGAAGAACCAGCCGTCGGAATTGTCGTCGTCGAAGAAGATTTCCCGTCCCTGGGCCGATGCGGCCGCGACATAGTAATCGTCCAGCGCACTCTCCCCGCCGCCCAGGATGACGACGTCCCGCGTCAGGGGGGCCGGACCGATGCTTTCGAAGTTCAGGCAGGCCACCGTCTTGTCCATGGGAAACGCGGGATGCTCACAGTAATACTGCGAACCGAACAAGCCGCTCTCCTCCGAGGACGGGAACAGGAACAAAATGGAGCGGCGGGTCGGCTGCGGCAGGGCGAGGAACTTGCGGGCGGCCAGCAGGACGCCGGCCATGCCGGAGGCGTTGTCGGACGCCCCGTTGTAGAGTTCATCCCCGGTCTCGTCGGGCTTGCCGAATCCCAGATGGTCCCAATGGCCGCAGAGGACCACCACCTCATCCTTCAAGTCGGTACCGGGAAGGATGGCGCCCACATTGCGGGTTTCCTGGATCTCGGCATGGACGTCCATCTCGACCCGGCTGCGCATCTGGAGCGGAATGGCCTTGAAGCCCGGCTTTTTCGCAGCCGTAAGCGCCTCGTCCAGATCCAGGCCGGCAGCCTGGAACAGTTTCCGGCAACCGTCCTCGTGCAGCCAGCCTTTCATGGCCAGCTCACCGGCATTCCCCGTTTCGGGGTCATAGAGGGCCAGGTTCCCTTCCAGATGGCCATTGACACAAACGTGCCAGCCATAGCTCGCCGCCTCCGTATTGTGCAAAACCAGGCATCCTGCCGCTCCCTGGCGGAGTGCCTCTTCAAACTTATATAGCCACCGGCCATAATAGGTCATGTTTCTTCCCCGGAAAAGCGTGGCATCGTAGTATCCGGGATCGTTCACCATCGCGATGACGATCTTGCCCCGGACATCCACCCCTTCATAATCGTTCCAGCCATACTCCGGAGCCTGGATGCCGAAGCCGCAGAACACATACTCCGCCTCGGGAACCACCACCTTCTCCCCGGCCCGGGCCGTCCAGACGATCAGGTCGTCGGGATAGCCGAGTTCGACCTTGCGCGGTCCTTCCGCCACGATTTTCCCGCCGACAGGCCGGCAGGTGACGGCTACCATCCGGAAGGGTTGGACCCAACTGCCGCCGAACGCCGGCTGCAGGCCCAGCCCGGCCAGCTGCCGTTCCAGATAATCCACCGTAATGTCCTCATAGGGAGTCATCGGCTTCCGGCCGCCGAAAGCATCGGAAGAGATGGTCTTGATCCATTCCCGGAGGACCGCCTCGTCCTCTTGCGCGGGATCCTGGGCGACAGCCGGCAGGCGGACGTCCCGGAGGATGTCCGCATCGGCCATGTCCTGGGGATTCGTTCCGGGAGCATCCTGCGGGATGGGTTCGCCCAGCTCTTCGAAGAGTTGGACCCAATAGGCGGGATAGGCACCGTCGGGTCCCTTGAAATTCATCGGGTAACTGTCGAACAAAGGAGTTCCGTCCGGCCCGCGGTAGCTTTCCCAGACCAGCTCCGAGCAGTACTGGCGGCCGTTGTCAGGCTGGAACCAGTAATCGTACGGCTGGCCCAGGAAACGCTTGGCATTGTCGATGAACTGCGGGGAGAAGCCTTTTTTCAGCCGTTTTACCAGCAGGACGGGCTTCTCTCCCCCGGCCCCGGTGAAATCACGGATGAGCGTATCCAGCGGATGCCGGTCCACCCCCCGTTTCATCGTAGCGTCGATGACCCAGACGGTGTCATCCGCCACCTCCGCGATGGCGACATGGATGATGTTCACGTTCCCATGGCCCACCGAAGCCGCGATGGCCCCGGCCGCCGTCCCTTCATCCATCTCCGAAGGGACCGCGCAAAAGATCAGATCCCCGGTGCGAAGGCGCTCCGTCCGGGGAGCGCAGGCAACCAGGAGCGTTGTCAGAACGGCTATGATTCCAGCTTTCATCTTTGCGAAGATAGTGGAAAAAACAATAAATACAATCCGCCATCCTGTCCCGAATCTGAAAAAAAATACGTATTTTCGTAGAAACATCCGTTTATGAAAGCACTCCAGATCAGTCAACCCTTCGCCCTGGACCTCATCGCCCTGGAGCAGCCGGTCTGCGGGGAAGAGGATGTCTTGCTGAAAATCCGGTATGTGGGGTTCTGCGGAAGCGACCTCAACACCTTCCGGGGCGGAAACGCCCTGGCCAAACAGCCGGTCATCCCCGGTCACGAAATCGGGGCCGAAATCGTCCGGACGGGATCCCGGGTCCCGGCGGAACTCCGCCCCGGCATGACAGTGACCGTCAATCCCTATACGAACTGCGGAAACTGCGCCGCATGCCGGAACCGCCGCTACAATGCCTGCGAACACAACGAGACGCTGGGCGTCCAGCGGGATGGCGCCATGCGGGAGTACTTTTCCGTCCCTTGGCAAAAAGTCATTGTGGCTGAAGGCCTTACCGCCAGGAACTGTGCACTGGTGGAGCCGATGAGCGTGGGATTCCACGCCGTGAGCCGGGCCCAGGTGACGGACAACGACACCGTCCTTATCCTGGGATGCGGCATGGTGGGCGGCGGCGCCATCGTCCGGGCTTCGCTGCGCGGGGCCACGGTCATCGCCGTGGATGTGGACGGGAAGAAACTGGAAGTCGCGCGGATCCTCGGTGCCGCCCACACGGTCAATGCCGCGACGGAAGACATCCGGGAGCGGGTGGCCGGGCTGACGGAAGGCCGGATGGCCGATGTCGTCATCGAGGCGGTCGGAAGTCCCCTGACGCAGAACCAGGCCATCGACTGCGTAGGCTTCACCGGACGGGTCGCCTTCATCGGATATGCCCGGGAAGACACGGTGTTCCACTCCCGCCTGTTTGTTCAGAAGGAACTGACCATCAGCGGTTCCCGCAATGCGCAGCCGGAAGATTTCAGGGCTGTCATCCAGTATCTCCGGCGGGGAACCTGCCCGTACGACCAGCTGATATCCGCCGTCGTCCAACCCGAAGAGGCCGCGGCCGCCCTGGCCGCCTGGCACGCGGATCCCGGGAAAGTGTTCCGCATCCTGGTCGAATTCAATTCCAACGAGTCATGATCTACCGGAAACTGGGCGCCACAGGCTTGAAGGTATCCGTCATCGGATACGGCGCGTCGTCCCTCGGCGGCGTCTTCCACGACTTTGACGAGCAGAGAGGCATCGAGTCCGTCTTCACCGCCATCGAAGCCGGCATCAACTTCTTCGACGTCTCCCCTTATTACGGGTACTACAAGGCGGAGAAAGTGCTGGGAAAAGCGCTGAAATATATCCCCAGGGGCAAGTTCTACCTGTCCACGAAAGTGGGCCGCTACGGAGAGGACGGCCACAACACCTGGGATTATTCCGCGGAACGGGTTACGCGCAGCGTGTACGAGAGCCTGGAACGGCTGAACATCGACTATATCGACATCATCAATGTCCACGACATCGAGTTCGCGGATCTGCAACAGGTGGCGGATGAGACCATTCCGGCCCTGGTGAGGCTGAAGGAGGAAGGCGTGGTGAAGCACGTCGGCTGCACGGATCTCCAGCTGGAGAATCTCCGGTGGATGGTGGAGCACGTCCCGGAAGGGACCCTCGGCAGCGTCCTGAATTTCTGCCACTATTGCCTCAACGACGACAAACTGGTGGATTTCCTGGACTTTTTCGAAGCGCACCACATCGGCGTGATCAACGCATCCCCTTTCTCGATGGGCCTGCTCACCCGACGCGGCGTCCCGGCCTGGCATCCGGCGCCGAAGCCCCTGGTTGAAGCCTGCGCCCGGGCGGCGGAGCATTGCGAGGCCAAGGGCTATCCCATCGAAAAACTGGCGATGCAGTATGCCCTGCAGAACAGCCGCATCGCCTCCACGGTCTTCAGTACGACGCGACCGGAGAATGTCCTCAAGAACGTGGAATACGTCAACGAGCCCATGGACTTGCAGCTGCTGCAGGAAGTGCAGGAGATCATCGGCGACCAGCAGCGCGTTTCCTGGGCCAATACGTGATGCCATGAGAATCATCGATGCCCATACCCATCTCTGGCTCCGCCAGGACGCCGTCGTGAACGGGAAGGCCATCCGGTCCCTCCCGAACGGCCGCAGCCTGTTCATGGGCGAAGAAGTGCAGATGCTCCCGCCGTTCCTGGTGGACAGTGTCAACAGCGCCGAAGTCCTCCTGTCCAACATGGACTATGCGCAGGTATCCGCGGCGGTCGTCACCCAGGAATTCATCGACGGACCGCAGAACGATTACCTGGAGGACGTGAAGCGCCGCTATCCGGACCGGTTCTTCGTGTTCGGGATGTGCGAATTCCGCCGGCCGGACTTCCTTCCCGAAGCCATCGGCCTGATGGACAGGGGCTTCCGGGGGATCAAGATTCCCGCCGCCCGGCTGCTCCTCCCGGAAGGCCGGGTGCGCCTGGACAGTCCCGAGATGATGCAGCTGTTCCACCTCATGGAGGACCGGGGCCTGATCCTGCACGTGGAACTGGCCGACGGAGACCTGCAGGTCGGGGAGATGGAGACGGTCATCGCCGAATGCCCCCGCCTGAGGGTGGTCATCGGCCATTTCGGAATGGTCACGCGTCCCGGCTGGATGGAACAGATCCGGCTGGCCCGGCATCCGGCCGTATATGTGGAAAGCGGCGGCATCACCTGGCTTTTCAACGCCGAGTTCTACCCCTTCCCTTCGGCCGTCCGCGCCATCCGGGAGGCGGCGGACGAAGTGGGGATCGACAAGCTGATGTGGGGCTCCGACTACCCCCGCACCATCACGGCCATCACGTACCGGATGTCCTACGATTTCATCGTGAAAAGCGACCTTCTCTCCGCCGTCGAAAAGGAGAAATTCCTCTGTACCAACGCCCGGGATCTATTCGGCTTCCGGGACCTGCCGGACCTGCCCTACGTCCGGAACATGTCGGAATGAACCCATTTAACACCATAACTGCCATGTCCAACTTGATCTCCAAGGCCTTTGCTTCCTCGGTCTTCACCCTGGTCGCCCTGGCGGCCCTTTCCTGCTCCCCCTACACGGACCAGCCCATCCGCTCCGGCGAAATATGGCCCGACGACCGGGGCGAACACATCAACGCCCACGGCGGCGGCATCCTCTGTTATGATGACACTTTCTACTGGTTCGGCGAACACAAGGGGGAACGCTCCAGCGCCGCTTTCGTCGGTGTCACCTGCTATTCCTCCAAGGATCTGGTAAACTGGAAATACGAAGGCGTCGCCCTCCCGATTTCCGAGGATCCCGAAAGTGAGATCACCAGCGGCTGCGTGCTTGAGCGCCCGAAGGTTATCTACAACGAAAAGACCGGCAAGTTCGTCATGTGGTTCCACCTGGAACTCAAGGGCCAGGGCTACAGCGCCGCCCGTTCCGCTGTCGCCGTCAGCGACTGTGTCACGGGGCCGTACACCTACCTGGGCTCCGGCCGCGTCAACCCCGGCATCATGGCCGAGAACGTGACGGAAGAGGATTTCGCCTGGCTGGACAGCCTGACGGAAGTTCCGACGTCCTGGACGCCCGAATGGCTGGAAGCCGTCTCCCGCGGCCTGTATTTCAAGCGGGATTTCGAAGGCGGACAGATGGCCCGGGACATGACCCTCTTCGTCGATGACGACGGAAAAGCCTACCATATCTACGCCTCGGAGGAGAACCTGACGCTCAACATCGCCGAGCTGTCCGACGACTACCTTTCCCACAGCGGACGGTATGTCCGCGTGGCGCCGGCCGGACACAACGAGGCTCCCGCCATCTTCAAGCGGAACGGAACCTACTGGATGATTACCTCCGGCTGCACGGGCTGGGACCCGAACGCGGCCCGGATGTTCTCCGCCCCTTCCATCTTCGGACCCTGGGAGCAGCATCCGAATCCCTGCCGCGGCGACAAGTACGAGATCACCTACGGCGGACAGAGCACCTACATCCTTCCCGTCCCCGGAAAGAAGGACCTCTACCTGTTCATGGCCGACATCTGGCGTCCCCGCAACCCGATCGACGCCCGGTACATCTGGCTGCCCATCCAGTTCGACGAGAACGGTACCCCGTACCTCGAATGGATGGACGAGTGGAACATCAAGGACTACCGGTAACGCGACCGCAGGGTTTTCTACCGTGCCGGTTTTCTGACCCGGTGAGGAATAATCTCCGGCAAGACCATGGACAGTTCCATGAAACCGGCATATTCGCCTTCGTCATACCAGGGGGTCTGGAAGATAAGTTTCTTCAGACCCTCTTTTTCCACCGTATAGACATTCGTACGGGGGTTCCTGAGCATGTCCTCCAGCAGGGAGCGAGCCGGCTCGGGATGGCAGTCCAGGACGTTCTGTCCAAGGATACTCTCCTGCCCCGGCCTCAGGTTGGTTTTCCGGGACTTTCCGTTCATGTCCAGGATGGTTCCGTCCTTGGCGCAAACGGTCACCGCGACATCAACCTCTTCGAAATAATCTCTTTTCATGGTATTGCAGTTTAGCGGGGATGCTCCTAACGGGCCCTATTCGCCCTTACGGACATAGCGGTCGCCGGTGACCGCCTTCACCGCCTCGATGAAAGCCGGGGCGTATTGAGGGGAGGTGCGCCGGCCGGGAACGACGACACCATTCTCGCTGGGCTGCATGATCTGGTCGTTATGCTTGACGATCAGGAGCTTGGCAAGCTTGTCCCAGCGCTGCATCATCCGGTCCGTGTAAGCCTCGGTCTTGGCCGTGAGATAGTCCACGCGCTCCTGGTGGGTAAGGTCCGTCACCTGTTTCTCCACCTCTTTCTGATCCTCCGCGTAGTAGTCCTCTAGCTCGGCCTGCGCCTCGCGCAGGTCGCCGATCATGGCGCTCCAGCGGGGATAGACCATATTGGCCACCCAGTTGTTCATCCAGAAGGCGCTTTCGAAGCTGAACTCGCGGATGTTGTTGTTCTCGCGGCGGAACGGGGCGGGGATCCGGTTGATCGAGCAGTACACGGGGACATAGGCCACCATCGTGGCATCGTCCATGTTGAAGTAGGTCACGCCGCCCACCTCGTCCGGGAGGAAGGAGCGCATCTGGCACACCATCGTCATGCCGCTCTGCTGGCAGCCGATGGGGCGCTCGCGGAACATCTTGGTGCCGTCCGGGGCCTCGAAGTTCGTGAGCTGATTCCGGTAAGGGGATGCCCACGGACCGGCGGAAACATCGACCGTCATATCCAGGGCGGTGCCCTCGTAGTGGTCGCGCATGTCGGCCATCAGGTCACGGACGCTCAGGGGCTTGTCCGGCTTGATCCAGAGGGGAAGCTCGTCACAGATTTCGGTGTGGCCGTTGATGAAGGGGAGATAGGAGTCCATCACGTCCTTGTCGTAATGGCGGCGGAAGAAACTCCACACGCGGGCCTCGCAGTAGCGGATCTTGCTGAAGTCCATGGGGCCATAGGCCTCCCGGAAGCTGAAATCCGCATCGGCACCCTCGTACCAGCCCATCTCGCGGGCGAAGGAAATGACATCAGCACTGTACATGCAGGTGCCTTCCACGATGCCGTAGCCCTTTTTCTTGTCGATCTTCCTGGCCTGCGGGAATTTCCGGATGCGGCTGGAATTGGCGTAGGCCGCGATGCAGTCGTCCGGGACACGGAGAGCCACCCACACGGCGCCTTTGCGGCCGGGGCCCTTGCCGATGAGTTCCATGATCCAGGCCTCCTCGGGGTCGCACACGGCGAAGGACTCGCCGGTCTGGTTGTAACCATACTCCTGCACGAGGTTATGCATCACCTCGATGGCCTCCCGTGCGCTTGCGCTCCGTTGCAGGGCGAGTTCCATGAGCACGAAATAATCCAGCGCCCCTTCCGACTTCTCCAGTTCTGGCCGTCCGCCCCAGGTGGTCTCCACGATGGACACCTGCTTTTCATTCATGAGGCCGACGACCCCGTAGGTGTACTCCACCTGCTTCACATAGTGCACCGGCGAATCCGCCCCCCAGCCGCGGATGGCAATCATTTCGTCCGGGGCATGCCGACCCGCCGCCGACCAGCTCAGGGGCGACGCGAAGCCGAAGCCATCGCAGTTGTACGTACACATCACGCTTCCATCCACGGAAGCCAACTTGCCCACAATGAGGTTCGTGCAGGCGAAACCGGCCACGGACACGAGCGTCAGGAGGGCCGTCAGGAAGAATCGTTTCATGGGATTCATATGTTAGTTTCGCGTAAATATACGAATAAAAAACGTCCCGTCCAGCGCAATGCGCCTGCAGCTGATGGTATTGAATCCAAAAAGAGGGCGACCCAAAAGTCAAGATGACCTGAAGTCGCCCTGCTTCTTTTCGGGAAGAATCCTCAGCACTATTGCCTGAATGCACGAATCAAGATAGGCCGATTCGGTCACTCGCAAGCAGCTCTGATGAACCAGGACCTCATCGACGGAGACCTCATTCGGATGGCCGACCGCGTGATGGAGGCTCTTGATGCCAAGTATCTTATTCGCCCTATCCACTATGAGGGGATGCAGCGCAGAGAGCCCATGGAGTTGCCGGAAGAAGGCCTTAGGGAAATACTGTATAACCTTGAAATCCATAAAGATTATAACGGTCCGGACAGCCTGATCCGCGTTTTTGATGATCGTATCACTTTCTGGAACCAAGGCTCACTTCCGGCAGGCATAACTCCAGAATCCATCTTCCAACCCCACGATTCCCAGCCCCGGAATCGTCTTATTGCCAACGCCTTCTACATGGCCGGTTTTGTCGAAGCATGGGGCCGTGGCTATGAACTAATCACGGAAACGTTTACCAAAGAGGGGCTCGAAGTTCCTACGATTGAAGAAGAATTCGGCGGCGTGCGTGTCATCGTCAAGCGTGAAATCTTCTACGGCATCCAGCATGGCGGACGGGTTGACCCTAAGACCGGCAGGCTGATCAAGGCTGGTGACACCAAGGATTTCATAGATTATGACACCAAAAAGTTAACTGAAAGACAGAGACTTATCTATGAATTGCTGCCTTTTGGTATCACGAAGGATGACACCAAAAATGAACCTATTACTACAGCAAGGTTGGCAAGGCAATTCGGGAAGTCTTCCAGCACCATCAAGCGCGACATAAAAGTAATACAGTTAGGATTACACTTAGGTCCGGTCGATTACGTGCGCCGGATTACAGGCCCGAAGATGAAAAACGAGAGCGGGGACATGGGCCATAGAAGGGGCCCAGATACGGGTCGGTCCGCTTTAGGCCCTTTTGAAGAGGGGCCTAAAGCGGGCGAGATGGCCTTGGAGGCCACGAAAGGACGATCGGCCCGCGCTCGCTTTTCACAGGGCGGACGGGAAGAGGGTTGGACGCTCGCTGGGAAGTGTCTGGCCGGGGGGCAATGTACGAGCATAGGATGGACGACGGTGGTCCAAAAGCCTGGAAAAGCACCGACGCTGAATCGAGGCACCTTCGGAGCGAAGCGACGCAGGGGGTTTGGGGGGTTAGCCCCCCAATGCATGAAATGCCATTATCGCAAAACGGCAGCCGTACGGCTGCCGTTTTGTGATTCCGTTGGGATTCGAACCCAAGACCCACAGCTTAGAAGGCTGTTGCTCTATCCAACTGAGCTACGGAACCGGTAATCCCCGGTAAGGGGACTGCAAAGTTAGCAAAAATTTCTCAACTACTGAATAAAGCTTGCGAAATAGCCCGGGAACAGCACGTTGGTGATCAGGTAGCCCACGACGGTGGAGACGATCACGCTGATGAGGCCCGGCATCATGAAGCTGTGGTTCAGCAGGTACTTTCCGATAACCGTCGTTCCGGACCGGTCAAAGTTGACCGTGGCGATATCGGACGGGTAGTTCGGGATGAAGAAGTAGCCGTACACGCTGGGAAGGACACCCAGGAGGACGGGACCCGCGATGCCCAGCTGGTAGGCCAGCGGAAGGAAGGCCACGACCACGGCACCCTGGCTGTTGATCAGGACGGATACGATAAAGAACACGAAAGCGATGGACCACGGGTAGTTCGTCACGAGCCCCGTCAGCATGGACTTCATCTCTTCCATGTAATTGCCGAAATAGGTATCGGCCATCCAGGCGATGCCGTAGATGGCGACCACCGCGACCATGCCGGACTGCCACACGGCGCCCGCGACGGCCTTCTTCGGGGAGGCCTTGCAAAGCATGATGTTGCAGGCGGCGGCCACCAGCATGATGATCTGGATGCAGATGTTCATCTTGGGCAGGCTGATGGCCTCGGCGACGGTCTTTCCGCCGTCGACATGGATCATCTGGCAGAAGGCGAAGCCCACGATCACCAGCAGCGCACCCAGGAAGATGAACACAGAGGCCTTGGCTTCCTTGGTGATGACCTTGTCCAGGGTGGTGGCGGAGGAGCCGTACATGTAGGCGTACTGCTCGGGATCGGCCTTTCTCTTCAGGAATTCGGGGTCTTCGTCCAGGTCCTTGCCGCGCTTGTAGGAAGCTAGGGCGGCACACATCAGGCCCATCACGCAGGCCGGGATGGTGACCATCAGCACCTGCGGGATGCTCACCATGTAACCGTTGGCATTGGAAATGGTGACGAAGGCGACGACGGCGGCGGCGATCGGCGAGCAGGTGATGCCCACCTGTGAGGCGATGGACGCTACGCCGCAGGGACGCTCCGGACGGATATTCTTCTTCAGGGCGATGTCGCAGATGATGGGCATGATGGTGTAGACCACGTGGCCCGTGCCTACGAGGACCGTCAGGAAGAAGGTGACGAGCGGTCCCAGGAAAGTGATGTGCTCAGGATGCTTCCGGAGCATCTTTTCGGCAATCTGGATCATCCAGTCCATACCGCCCGACGCCTGGAGGGTACCCGCGCAGGTAACGGCGGCAATGATGATGTAGATGACATCCGTCGGCGGGGTGCCGGGCTTGAGGCCGAAGCCGAATACGAGGATGGCGAGGCCGATGCCGGAGATGGCGCCGAGGGCCAGGGATCCGTAGCGGGACCCCACGTACAGGGCTGCCAGAACAATCAGCAGCTCGATAATCATGACAAAACTCATAGTACCGTCAAGGCTTTAGAAATCATACAGGTTAAGGCCCGTTTCCGGGTCGAAGCGGCGACCGGCCTCGCAGGAGAAGCGCTCCACGACAAGCTCGCAGGCCCCGTTTACGCGGGCCGTCAGCAGATGGCCGCCGATGCAGGTGTAGTCCCGCCGGCTGGCCGTGATATGCAGGTGCAGGTAGACGCTGCCGTCCTTCCGGGAAATATTGCCGGTCAGGTTGGTGATCTCCATCTGCTCGGAAAAAGTCTTGTCCACATACTGCTTCGTGGCCGGATCCAGGAATCGGAACGTGGCCTCCGAGATGGCCCCGAGGCCATATACGGCCCCGCAGCGGATGTCCAGCTCTTCGCAGAAGGCTGCCAGCGCCGCGGAGATTTCCACGTGATTGTCTACGCTCAGAACATAGCGGTTGCCGGATACATGGTACTTGTACATAGCGGTTTTCGTTTTAGTGTCGATAAAGATACGAATTTTTTCCTTTTCCCGGCACTGAATGTGTATATTTGCAGTCCATGATGAAAAAGATACTCCTTACCCTGACGGTCCTTGCGGCCGCACTCTCCCTCTCCGCACAGGGGATCCGGACCAATTACCGGTCCGAAGGGATGACCCATATTTCCACCGTATCCGAGAAGTTCCAGGACATGGACGTACGCGTCGAGCTGGTCGGCTTCCCGGACGGATCCACGATGTACCTCCTTTTCGTGGACCTGCGGCAGAAAACCGCCTTCACGGCCCCCAAGGGCGTGAAAATGACAGCGACCCTCCCCGACGGTTCCTTCGTCCGGGCCGACCAGATCGGCCGGGAAAGCGCCACGAAAAGCCGCCTGGAGGACGGTTTGTACCTCAACCGGCTCCGCTACGCCCTGGAGCCCTCCGACATGGAAAAACTCACCCGGGGCGTCAAATCCCTCGAGCTGACCACCGGCTGGGACCCTGACGACTACCTGCAGTACAATTTCAAGGACGACGCCTTCGCCGCCCTCCTGAAAAGGCATTGCGCAGCCATCGAAAAGGCGTCGGCCGCCACCGTCGACCTGAAGGTCGAGCCGGCCGGCCGGGCGGACCAGACTTCCAGCATCCTGACCGCCTCCAATCCCCTGGTCGCCGACGGGAAATCCCTCAAATACAACATCATCCTCAGCCATCTCTACTACAAGACCACCGCGAAGGAGGACATCGACCTGGCCTTCCAGCTGGGCACGGACAAGTCATACGCCATCGACACGGACGCCCCCGTCACCTTCGTCCTGAAGGACGGGACGGAAATCACCCTCCCCCAGACGCGCGACGAGGTCAATTTCCTCTACCTGTATCCCTCGATGGACCAGCTCCGCGCCATCGCCTACGGGCACGTCGCCTCCCTCCGGATACAGACAAAGGATGGCATCCTCGCGGATACCATCCTCAATGACACTTTTTCCGAAGCGGTCAACCAGCAGTATCAGCTGCTGATGTCGCTGTCGGCGCTTTAGAACGCGTAGCGGGCGGAAAGGGCGAAACCGTACCAGTTGCCCCGGTTCATGAAAGCGGGGATCATGAAACTGGGACGGAAATCGATGGAGAGCTGGAGCGGGAACCAGAAGGTGTACTCCAGGCCCAGCTGGGCGGCAAGCCCCACGAACGGGGATGATTTCCTTTCATCCACCTTGTTGATGCCCGTTCCGTAACCGACAGCCACGCCCGGTCCTGCATAAAAGCCCCACTCTCCGCGGTCGGTGAATTCCGGCTGGGCGAAAGTGAAGTTGTACAGGGCCGTGGCCTTGAAGCCGTCGCCGCCGAACACGCCGAGGTCCAGCTCGAAGAAATCGTAGTCGTTATCGAACAGGTCCGTCCACTGCTCATAGCTGATTTCTCCGTTGAACCGCAGACCGAAAAGACCGCCGCGGACACCTATAGCTTTCGGCTGAGCCACTGCGGCCAGGGAAAGGCCGAGGAGGGCGAGTGCGACTAAAAGCGTTTTTTTCATCCTAGAAGCGATATCTCAGACCCAGACCGACGCTGTCGTAACCGAAGCCCCGGTTGTTCAAGAAGAAAAATACCGGCCTCCAGTCCAGGGAAAGCTGCAGCGGGACGGCGGGGAAATTCCACTCGACGCCGAGCTGGCCGGCAAGGCCGACATTCATTCCGGAATGGTCACCGGCATTGTAGAAGCCCAGCTGGGCGCCAGGTCCGGCATAGAGGTTCACCTCACCGGTACCGGCGATGACAAAGTCGTAGATACCCACGATGTCGAACCCGTTGGAGAACCAGCCGAGGTCGAATTCGGCGAAGTTGCCACCAAGGCTGTGCTGATAGGAAAGTTCACCGCCGTAACCGGCACGGACACCGATGGCACGGGGCTGGGCAGAGGCCACCACGGCGAAGCCGAGGACAGCCGCAATGAGAATCAAAGTCTTCTTCATAATGCAATTGATTTTAAAGATGTTAAGGTTGTTTTACTTGACCATGCCGCTGAAACCCATGAAGGCCAGCGCCAGGATACCCACGCTCACCAGGGCGATCGGAACGCCTTTGAACGCCTTGGGCACGTCGTTCATGGCGAGATGCTCGCGGATACCCGCGAAGATGACCATCGCCAGGCCGTAACCGAGGGATGTGGCGAAAGCGTAGACCAGCGCTTCTCCGAGGTTCAGCATGTGGGAGGGAAGGCCGAATGTGAATTCCTTGGTGACCACGGTGATCGCCACACCGAGGACGGCGCAGTTCGTGGTGATCAGGGGAAGGAAGATACCGAGGGCCTGGTAGAGGGAAGGACTCACCTTCTTGAGGACGATCTCGACCATCTGCACGAGGGCGGCGATCACCAGGATGAAGGCGATCGTCTGCAGGAACTCCAGCTGGAAAGGAACGAGAAGGTACTTGTTGATGAGGTAAGTCACGAGCGTAGCGAGGGTGATGACGAAGCAGACCGCCATCGACATGCCGGTCGCCGTCGAAAGCTTGTTGGAGACGCCCAGGTAGGGGCAGATCCCGAGGAACTGCGCAAGGACGATGTTGTTGACGAAGATCGCCGAGATAATGATCAGGAAGTACTCCATAGCCTAGTTCTTTTTGAAGAATCTGTTGAACAGGACCATCAGGTAGCCCAGGCACAGGAAGGCGCCGGGGGCCATCACGAAGGCGAGCATGCCGTCGTTTCCGCCGATGAAGTTCCAGCCGAAGACGGAACCGGAGCCCAGGATCTCGCGGACGAGTCCGAGGACGGTGAGCGACCCCGTGAAGCCGAGGCCCACGCCGATGCCGTCACAGGCGCTCGCGAGGACACCGTTCTTCGAAGCGAAGGCTTCCGCACGGCCCAGGACGATGCAGTTCACCACGATGAGCGGGATGAACAGGCCCAGCGTCTCGTACATTGCCGGAGTGTAAGCCTGCATCAGGAACTGAAGCAGGGTCACGAAGGTGGCGATGACGACGATGTAGACGGGGATGTGCACCTTGTCAGGGACGACCGGGGCGATCAGGGAAATGGCCATGTTGGAAAGGACCAGGACGAACAGGGTCGCCAGGCCCATCGACAGGCCGTTGATGGCCGACGTGGTGGTGGCCAGGGTCGGGCACATGCCCAGCAGCAGGACGAAGGTCGGGTTGTTCTTGACAAGACCTTCCGTGATGAGTTTGAAGTTCTTACTCATGGGCTTTTTCCTCCTCCACATTAGATTTCTCGATCCCGCTCGAAATGACAGAAACTGCCGCAAGGGCATTCTTCACGGCCTCCGTGTAGGCGCGGGAGGTGATGGTGGAAGCCGTGATGGCGTCCACGTCACCGCCGTCCTTCTTGACGGAAAGGATCTTCGCAGAAGGGTCGAAGCCCTCCCACTGGGCCATGAATTTCGCGTCGGTGTTGCACTTCGCACCCAGGCCGGGGGTCTCGGCGTGGGAGAGGACGGACGTGTTGTGGACGACCCCGTCCGGGGTGACGCCCACCATCAGGGAAAGCGGACCGCCGAAGCCGACGACGGTGGACTCCACGGCGTAGCCGACGGTCTCCCCGCCCTTGACGGCCTTGTAGTAGTTGTAGGTCTTTCCATCGACATCGACACTTTCGTAGGTGGTCTCGTCAAAGGCGGGAAGGACCGCCCCGATGGCCTTGTTCGTCTTGGCGACGGCCGCGGCGTCGATGGGTTCCTTCGTGAGGGCATAGGCACCGCCGAGGATGGCGGAACACAGGAGGCAGGTGAGTCCGAGGACCATCACCATGTTCTTGAGGTTGGATTGTGCTGCCATCTTACTTCCTCCCGAACTTTTTCTGGTGGAACGCCCGGTTGAGGAGCGGAACGAACGAGTTCATGATCAGGATGGCGAAGCTGACGCCTTCCGGATAGGAACCGAAATAACGGATCATCATCGTGAGGAAGCCGATGCCCACACCGAAGATGACTCCGCCCCAGAGGCTCATCGGGGAGGTCACATAGTCGGTAGCCATGAAGCAGGCGCCGAGGATGAGACCGCCGGTGAGAAGGTTGAAGACGGGACCGGTGAAGCGGTCGGGGTTCACGCCCCAGAAGATGAGGGCCGTCAGGGCCACCGTGGCAAAGATGGTCAGGGTGATCCAAGGCTTGATGACGCGCCGGCAGCACAGATACACGAAGCCGAGCAGCAGGGCGATGGCGCAAGCCTCGCCGGCGGAACCGCCGAGGTTCGCGAACAGCATCTGGCCGTAGTCATACCCGTTCTGAGCCATGATGTCCTTCACGGACGCACCGCCCATCAGGCCTTCGTTGATGGCACCGAGGGGGGTGGCGCCGGTCACGGCATCAGCCCCGAAGAGGCCCTGCGGGGCGCTCCAGGTGGTCATATAGGTCGGGAAGGAAACCAGCAGGAACACACGGCCCACCAGGGCGGGGTTCCAGATGTTCTGTCCGAGGCCGCCGAAAGTCATCTTGGCGACGCCGATGGCGACGACCGCACCGATGACGACAACCCACCAGGGCGTCGTGTACGGCAGGTTCAGCGCCAGGAGGATACCCGTCACGACGGCGGAAAGGTCGCCGAGCGTGGAGGGCTTCCTGAGCATATAGCGGGTAATGGCCCACTCCAGCAGGAGACAGGAGCACACGCTCACCGCCATCACGAGGATCTCCCTCCATCCGTAGAAGACGAAGGAGCAGAGCACGGCGGGCAGGAGCGCGATCACGACATCCAGCATCAGGGACCGGGTGGAGTCCTTGGAATGGATGTGGGGTGAAGGGGAAACTAACAACTTACTCATGTCCAATTACTTTTTAGATTCCTTCGCTTCGCTCGGAATGACAGACGGCTTCGCGGCCTCAGCGGCCTTCGCAGCTTCAGCGGCGGCCTTGGCGGCCGCGGCGCGGGCCCGGATGGCGCCCAGGGCAAGGCCCTTGCCCGTGCGGATGATGTCCAGCAGCGGGATGTGGGCGGGGCAGGAATACAGGCAGCAGCCGCACTCGATGCAATCCTGGGCGGCGTTGGCCTCCAGCGCTTCGGTATCGGCGATGCGGGAGAGTTTCTGCAGCAGGAAAGGCTCGAGCCCCATCGGGCAGGCGTCGGCGCACTTGCCGCAGCGGATGCAGGCGGATTCGGGGGCACGGCGCGTCTGCTTCTCCGTGAGGAAGAGCAGGGCGCTGGTGCCCTTGAGCGTAGCGGCTTCCAGGTTCGAAACCGCCTTGCCCATCATCGGGCCGCCGCTGATCACCTTCGCCGCCTCCTTCGGCATTCCGCCAAGGAAATCGATGATATACTGGAACGGAGTACCTACGCGCACCAGCAGGTTCGCCTGCCGGGGGAAGCACTCGCCCGTTACGCTGAGGGTGTTGTCAATCAGGGGCTTGTTCTTCTGCACGGCGTCATACACGGCGAGGGCCGTACCGACATTCTGCACCACGGCACCCACGCTGATGGGCAGGGCGCCGGAGCCCACCTGGCGGTGCATCACCGCGTCGATGAGCTGCTTTTCACTGCCCTGCGGGTAGCGCATCTTCATCACCATCACCTCGATGCCCTTGTAACCCAGCTTCGCGATGACCTCGCTCACATGGGCGATGGCCTCGGGCTTGTTCTCCTCGATGGCGATGGTGCAGGGAACATTCCCCATGACCTGGGAGAGGATCGCCGCTCCCACGACCACCTGCTCGCCCTTCTCCAGAAGGACCCGGTAGTCGGAGGTCAGGTACGGTTCGCATTCGCAGCCGTTGATGATCACGCGCTCGCACTTGGAACCGGGAGGCGGGGAAAGCTTCACGTGCGTAGGGAAAGTCGCGCCGCCCAGACCCACGACGCCGGCCAGGCGGATCTTCTCGATGATGGCCTTGTTGTCGGAAGGGATCTCGGTGACGAGCTTGTCGGACGTGTCGATGCCTTCCAGCCACTCGTCGCCTTCGACGGCGATTTCAATGCAGTTCACCGGATTGCCCGCCAAATCCTTGCGGGGGCCGATGGACTTGACCGTCCCGGAGACGGAAGAATGGATGAAGGCGGACACGAAACCGCCCGGTTCGGCGACCACCTGGCCCACCTTCACCTTGTCCCCGACGGCGACGACCGGCTTCGCCGGGGCGCCGATGTGCTGGGACATGGCGAGAAAGACAGTCGGAGCGGGCGGAAGGACCTCGATCCGGCAGTCGCGGGAAAGTTTGTTGTCGTGCGGATGGACTCCGCCGATGGAAAATGTACTTCTACTCATGGGCGGCCTCCTTCTTATCAGATTCCTTCGCTTCGGCGGCTTTCTTCTTGCGTTCGTTGATACGGGCCTTGACGGCCTCCTTGTCCAGGGGCTTCGGGAAGTTCACCCCGTGGATGGCGCCGGTCGGGCACATGGCTTCGCATTCGCGGCAAAGCTTGCACTTGGCCGGATCGATGTAGGCGACGTTGTTCTCGAGAACGATGGCGTCATGCGTGCAAGTCTTCACACAGATGCCGCAGCCGATGCAGGCGGCGGCACAGGCCTTCCTGGCGGCGGGGCCCTTGTCCTGGTTCACGCAGCGCACGGATTCACGCATACCGCGCGGTCCTTTCGGCCTCAGTTCGATGATGCGCTTGGGGCAGGCCTTGACGCAGGCGCCGCAGGCCGTGCACTTGGATTCGTCCACGACGGGAAGTCCGGTTTCGGGGTCCATCGAAAGGGCGCCGAACTGGCAGGCTGCCACGCAGTCCCCGCAGCCCAGGCACCCGAAGGAACAGGCCGTGTCCCCGCTGTACAGGGCGGCCTTCACCTTGCAGGAGGCGAAACCGTCGTACTCGTTCACCACGGGACGGTTCGCGCAGGTCCCGTTGCAACGGACGACGGCCACCTGGGGGGCCTTCGCCTTGACTTCGTAACCGAGGATCGCCGCGACCTTCGCCATGACGTCATTGCCGCCGACCGGACAGAAATGTCCGTCCAGGTCCGGGGCCTTGACCGCAGCTTCGGCGAACGCCCGGCAGCCGGCAAAGCCGCAACCGCCGCAGTTCGCACCCGGCATCACCTTCTCCACCTCGTCGATGCGCGGGTCTTCCTCCACCTTGAACTTTTTCGCCACAAGGTAGAGGACGAGCGCGAGCAGCAGGCCGAGCACGGTGATGATCGCAATGGTCCAGATGATTGTGTTGGTCATATAGTTGGTTTAGTTAATATAGTCAGGCCTGGATTGTGAAAACATAGTCGTTCCGCAGCCGGTCACGCAGGAGCCACAGGCCCAGATAGTACAGTCCCACGGCGCCGAGGCCCGCAAGGCCGGACACGACTTCCCCCACCCCCAGGGCGATCAGCCCCAGGATGACGGCCATCAGCACGAAAAGGGGAAGGACGTAGGCGAGCCAGACCGCCTTCATCCCCATGGAAGCCTTCAGGACCACCTGCACCTCGTCCCCTACGCCGTAGGAGGCATAAGGGTCGGTGGGTACCTGGATGGCCTTTTCGGCATATTCGGACATGCCGCAGAGGCCGGCGGCGTGACAGGCCGAGCAGGCGGAATGCGATACGATCTGCACCGTCGTCTGCGACGGATTCATCGACACCACCTTCCCGGTATGCTTCACCTCTTCCTTCATCACTTGACTCTCTTTGTCGAAATCAGGGACGTGAATTCGTGGGCCAGGCCGCTGTAGGAAGCGAGCCGGCCGTTCATCGCGCCTACCTTGAGCGGAGCCATGAAGGCGACGGGGACCCGGTTGTCATCGTCCGAAAACCACAGGATCGCATCCTCGTTTCCCTCGAAGACATCGCCCTTCTTCAGGGAGAGGCCCACCTTGTGGGAAGCGATGGTGCCGATGCCCCGGAGATACTTGTTCTCCTTGCCCCGGTAGGTCAGGTTCACCTGCTGGACACCTTCGTCGATGGCGATGGATATCTTCATGACGGTGCCCGGTTTCATGGAAGCGAAGTCCATCCGGCGGGCGAAGTAGAACAGGGCCGTCACGTCATACGTGCAGTCGCCGTACGGGATGTCCAGGGTTTTCTGATCCTTGTCCCAATACTCCAGGTTCGCGTGGATGACGCCCGCCCGGCGGTCATAGATGTAGTCATTGACCGCATGGTAGTCCCCTTCCCGGCTGTCGCGCAGGAACTTCCGCGGCTCCACGCCTTTCAGGGCGAACCAGGAATCGAACTTCTCCCGGATCTTGAAGAAAACGTCGAAGAACGGGGCCGTCTGCATGGACATGGACGTATGCCACACCTTTTCCCCGTTCAGGGTTTCCTGATTGGCGGTGAGGGTTCCCTTGGCCACGTCCGTCTGGACTGCGTGCCAGTTATAGGAAATGTTGAAAACGATCTTTTCGCCGGCCTGGAACGGTTCTACGCCGTCCGTGCGGGCAGGAAGGCACTTTCCACCCTGTGCAGAGGCGGACAGGACGGTTCCCAGCAAAAGGGCGGCCTGCAGGAGGAGGATACGGAATCTTCTCATAACTTAAAACGGTTGGTTCGATTCGTCGAAATCGTATCCGTCCAAAGATGATGCCGGAGCGGAAGGTTCGCTCGCCGCACTCACGTAAGTGCGGGTCGCCTGGATGTCCAGGGACTGGTCGGGTTCGACGAAACGGACCTGTCCGGCCTTGTATTTCATTTCGATGTCGCAGACCTCGCCGTTACGGTGCTTGGCGATGCAGATGAAGGCTTTCTCCCGGTCGGCCGGATCCTCGGACATGCCGACGAATTCGGGACGGTGGATGAAGATCACCATATCCGCGTCCTGCTCGATGGAGCCGGATTCGCGGAGGTCGCTCAACTGCGGTTTTCCGCTGCCGCCCGTGCGCTGGACCGCGTTGCGGGACAGCTGGGACAGGGCGATGATCGGTATGTTGAGTTCCTTGGCCGTCGCCTTGAGGGTACGGGAGATCGCAGCGACCTCCTGTTCGCGGAGACCGCGGAGTTCCACCGGGCCCTGCATCAGCTGGAGGTAGTCCACCACGATCAGGCGGACCTGCTTCTGCTTCACCAGGCGCTTGGCCTTGGCACGGAATTCCATGATGGGAATGCCGGGAGTGTCATCGATATAGAGGGGAGCCTTCGCCAGGCGCTTGAGCGTGTATTCCAGCTGCTCCCACTCGAAGGGCTCCAGCTTCACGCCGCCCTTGATCTTGTCGCCGGGAAGGCCGGACTCCGTCGTGATGAGACGCTTGCCCAGCTGGTCGGCCGACATCTCCAGGGAGAACACGGCCACCGGCATGTTGTGGTCCACCGCGGCGTTGCGGGCGATGTTCAGGGCGAAAGCCGTCTTACCCACGGACGGACGGGCCGCCAGGATGATGAGGTCGGATTTCTGCCAGCCCTGGGTGATCCGGTCGATGGAAGGATAGCCGGAAGGAACGCCGGAAGGGCCGGTGATGTTCTGCAGTTCCTGCAGGGTTTCCATCACCGAATTGATGATGGAGCCGACATCCTTGACGTCGCGCCGGTCGTTGGTCTGGATGGCCTGGAAGATCTTTGTCTGGGCGTCGTCGATCAGGTTGTCCACGACCACCGCATCGTCGAAGGATTCCCGGAGGATTTCGTAGGAAGCGGTGATCAGGTCGCGCTGGATCGCCTTCTGCTTGAGGATCTTGAGGTAATACTCGATATGGGCCGCCGCGCCGATGTTCTGCGACAGGTTCGCCAGGACGACCGGTCCGCCCACCGCCTCCAGGTTGCCCAGGGTACGGAGCTTTTCGGACACGGAAATGAGGTCGATGGCCACGTGCTCGTTCACGAGGGCGGACATCGCCTCGAAGATCATCCGGTTCTTGGGGTCGTAGAAGCAGGATGCGGAGAGTTCCTCCATCGACTCATCGATCGTCGACGGTTCCACCAGCATCGCTCCCAGGACAGCCGCTTCGACATCCAGCGCCTGAGGGGGCTTGTTCCCCATCAGGGTCTCCAGATTGACCGCCTGATCCTTCTTCTTCCTGGAATACTCAGGCATAGGGCGGGAAGGCTATTCGAAGTCCGGGTTGATGATGATGCGGCCGCAGTGCTCGCAGATGATGAGCTTGCGGTTGGAGGCAACCTCCACCAGGCGCTGCGGCGTGATGGTGTTGAAGCAGCCGCCGCAGGCGTTCCCGTTATACACAGACACCACGGCAAGGTGGTTGTGCACGCTCTGGCGGATGCGCTCGTAGGCACTCATCGTGCGGGCGTCGATCTTCGCGGCGCAGGCGTCGCGGCGCTCCTGCAGGACGGCTTCCTCCTTGGCGGTGGACTCGACGATCACGGCAAGTTCCTCCTTCTTGGCCTGGAGGTCTTCGGTCCGGATGGCGATATGGTCCTTGAGGTCCTCGAGCTCATCCTTGCGGGCGGCGATCTCGTAACGGGTGTCGGAAATGTTCTTCTCGTCGATCTGGCGGAGCAGGTCCTGGTTCTCGATCTCCTTGTTCAGGGAGTCGTACTCACGGCTGTTGGTGATGGTCTCGAGCTGGCGCTGATACTTCTCCACGGTACTCTCGTGTTCGGCGATGGAGAGTTTCGCATCGGCGATATTGCGGTTGAGCTGCTCGATGAGGGCGGAAAGCTGGGCGGAACGGGCCTTGAGGTCGGCGATTTCCCCTTCCAGGGCCTCCACCTCGGCCGGAAGCTCACCGCGGAGCTGGAAGATCTTGTCCATCTCGGAGTCGGCCTTCTGGAGCTCGAACAGGGTCTTGAGCTTTTCCTCCACGGACATCTCGGAATCGGCGAAATTCTTCTGCAGCGAGACAAAGGTTTCGTGCTGGTCGATCGGGGCGTCCACTTTCTTGACGGTTTTCTTGGTTGCCATAAGGGTCTTGTATAAATCGATTTATGTATTTCAATAGTATCGGACCGGATTGCTCCGTCCGAGGTTGTCGCTGATGCGAACTGCAAAGGTAGGAAATTTTTCGCTGATAACCTTAAATAATATCCCGACAATGTCCACTTCGCTCTCGAAATGGCCGATATCCATCACCATGAAACCGTCCGGCGTAAAGAAGTGGTGGTACGAAATGTCTCCGGAAATGTACAGCTGGGCCCCCGACGCGCGGGCCGCCTCGATCTCCGAGGCACCGGAGCCCCCGCACATGGCCACCCTTTCGACCCGGTCCACCGGACGGGAAACCCGGACGGTCGAGAGGCCGAACTTGTCCTTGACATAGACGATGGCTTCCTCTCCGGTCATCGGGCGGGGAAGGGTCCCCACGGCACCGAGACCGAATCCGCCCTCATCCTCCATCAGCGTGATGTCCTGCAGCTCCAGCCGGCGGGCCATCGCCCCGCTCACCCCGGCGATCACCTTGTCGGCCGTGGTGTGGGCGGCATAGACGGCCACGCCCGCCCGGACGGCCCTGATGACTGCGTCGGAAACGGGATCTCCGCCCTGAATCCGCTTCAAGCCCTTGAAAATCAGCGGATGATGGGTCACCACCATATTACAGCCGGCGGCGACGGCCTCGTCGATGAGTTCCGCCGTGCAGTCAAATCCCACCAGCACCCCGTGCACTTCGTCTTCGGGCGAGCCGATCGAAAGGCCGCTGTTGTCCCAGCCCTCCTGGATGGAAAGGGGGGCGAACTGCTCGATGGCAGCGATGATGTCCCCTACCCTCATAAGGCCTTCCGCACTTCGACGAGCCGGGAGCGGATCTCCTTGAGGGAATTGAGCGCCTTGACCCGCTTCTCCACGCTGCGACGGTCCTCCGTCAGGCGGGCGACGGCCCCTTCCAGGGTCATCCCCTGCTTCTTCAGCAGGTACTGGACCTGCTGGAGGGTTTCCACGTCTTCGGGATGGAAGAGGCGGTTCCCCTTGGCATTGCGGGAAGGCTTGATGAATTTTTCGAAATAGTTGCTCCAATACCGGACGGCCGATGTGCTCTCCCCGAGCAGTTCCGCGGTCTCGCCCATCGTGTATAACAGCTTGGCCATATCGTTAAGCATGTAATCCTGACAAAGATAGTAAAAAAATCAATCCAAAGACAGCCGCGTCGAGACCGCCATGTAGAGCATCTTCGCATATTCGTCCGGTTCCACGGAGGCGAACAGGAAATGGACGGGGTCCAGGACCTCGCCGTCCCGCAGGACCTCATAGTGCAGATGCGGCATCGGAGTCGTGAAGGAGATGCCCACGGTCCCGATTCTCTGGCCCCGGCAGACGGTCCGGCCCCGCGAGACGGAGACGTCCCCGAGCAGGGCGTAACGCGTCACATAGCCGTTCCGGTGATCCACCTCCACGATGTTGCCGAGACCCTTTTCGGACAGGATGACCTCCCGGACGACGCCGTCGGCGCTGGCCAGCACGGGACTCCCCTGCGGAGCCACCAGGTCGATACCGTCGTGCTGCTGGTCCACGTCGTAGACGGAACTGTGCTTCATCCCCACGGAGCCGCCGGTCTGGACATAGGACATTTCCTCGAGCGGCATGGAAAGCGGAGGAAGGGAATCCGCCCGTTGGGCCATCAGGCGGTAGATTTCACGGAAGTTCTCCTCCACGTTCCGGGCCATCATCCGGAGACTCTCGCTCTTGGAAGCGGAATAGGAGAGGAAGAAACTCTCCGACAGGGAATCGCTTCCGCTGATGACGTCGGCGGCCGTGATGGCGTCCACCGAGGGGGCCTCCGTCCCGAACACGTTGCCGTACAGGTCATTGTCTTTCATTTCCAGCCCTTCCACCACGTCGCCCACCAGCCTGGCCTTTTCCTTCAGGGTGGGGTAATACTTCTCATACAGGGCATTCTCCCGCTGGAGCCGCTTCTCCTCTTCCGTGGTGTAGAACAGGGCCATCAGGACATACAGGAGGACCGAGACCGTCACCGCCGCGGAGGCAAAGCGGACGAAACGGCCCAGTTTCCTGCGGATATGGTAGTTTTTCCCGCTCATCTTCCTGAAGGCTTACGGACGATCGCGGCATAGTCCTCCGGCGAAATGTCCAGGTCCATATAGCCGCGCGGATTCACATAACTGCCCCGGTAAATCACCTCATAATGCAGGTGCGGTCCGGTCGCACGGCCCGACTGGCCGCTCAGGCCGACACAGTCGCCCCGCGTAACCCGCTGTCCCACATAGGCGTACATGACGGACATATGGGAATAACGGGTCACATAGCCGAAGCCGTGGTCCACCTCGACATGGTTCCCGTAACCGGTGAACGAATTCTCCACCAGGATGACGACTCCGTCGCCGGTCGCGTAGATCGGATTGCCCGGCGGGCAGGCGAAGTCCATTCCGTTGTGCATCCGGTTCTCTCCCGTGATCGGGTCCGTGCGGACCCCGAACGGACTGGACAGGACGAAGGAACCCGGCCTCGGGTCCATCGGAGGGATGGAGGGGATATGGGTGGCCTTGTCTCCCGCCGCCCGGGCGAAGGAGGCGACGTCGTCGTACGACATGGACTGGACATAGGAGCGCTTCTCCAGCCGGTCCAGGCGCAGGATGGTCCGTTTCAGCGGATTGTTCCGGTCCAGCTGGTCCAGGCCCGGATACCGGTTCAGTCCTCCCGGGACCGCACTGCGGGCGGGCTGCGGGATTTCGTCCATACCGTAGACCGACCGGTAGATGCGGTCGTCCCGGATCTCCAGCAGGTCCATCACGTCCTCGCAGTGGTCCAACTGCCCGCTGACCTGCTCCAGGCGGGACAGCCAGTCGGCATTCTGCCGCCTCAGGATGGCCGTCTTGGGGAGGTCGCGCCCCAGCAGGGACACGTGGACCCAGAGGAACAGGACAAACAGCAGCACCCCGGCCGTCAGGATGGCGGCCAGCCGCAGCAGGTGTTTCTTTCCTATTCTGGACACAGTTTACAAATATACGGACTTTTTCTTACCTTTGCACCGCTATGGTGAAAGCGATTGTATTCGACCTCGGCGGGGTGCTCATCGACCTGGACCTCGGCCGCTGCATCCGGGCGTTCCGGGAAATCCTTGGCTATGAGAGGATTACCGAACTGCTGGATCCCTGCCACCAGAAAGGGATCTACGGGGACATGGAAGCCGGTCTCATCTCGGAGGACACCTTCCGGGCGGAGGTGCTGCGCGAGTCGCGGCCCGGCTGTGTCCCGTCCGACGTGGACCGGGCGATGGCCGGCCTTCTGACCGGGATGGACCCGGCCAAGGTCACCCTGCTGGTCTCCCTGGCGCAGCGGTATCCCGTCTACGGACTCTCCAACAACAACGAAATCTCCGTCAAACGGATGCATGAAATCTATGAGGAGAACGGCCTTCCCTGGCGGCAGGTCTTCCGGAAAGAATTCATTTCCAGCCGGATGAAGCTGCTCAAGCCTTCCCCGGAAATCTTCGCCCGGGCGCAGGCGGAAATCGGACTCCCCGCCGGGGAGATCCTTTTCGTGGACGATTCGCAGCGCAACGTGGATGCGGCGGTCGCCTCCGGCTGGCAGGCCGTCCGGTACGAACCCGGAACCGACCTTGCCGCCTGTATTGCGGATTTTTTGTAAATTTGTCCCATGTCGCTGTTCAACTATTTCCGGATCAGCAAGCCCTCCGCGGCGAAAGTGCCGGCGGACCGCGTGGATGAAGAATATAAACGACTCAGGACAAGGACCTTCTGGGGCGTTACCACGGCCTACATTTTCTACTATGTGTGCCGGATGACCCTCGGCGTGGTGAAGCAGCCCGTCATCGACGGGGGCGTCCTCACCGCGGGGGAACTCGGCATCATCGGCTCCATCTTCTATTTCGTGTACGCGGCCGGCAAGTTCACCAACGGTTTCATCGCGGACTACTGCAACATCCGGCGCTTCATGGCCTGGGGCCTGGGGGTCTCGGCCGGCATCAACCTCCTTCTCGGCGTCCTGGGCCTGCTGCACGGGCCGCTGGGAACCGGATCCGTCGTCCTGTTCATCACCTTCGCCCTCCTGTGGGGCGTGAACGGCTGGGTGCAGTCGATGGGATCGCCTCCCGGAACCATCAGCCTTTCCCGCTGGTTCCCTCTCTCCAGGCGCGGGACGATGTACAGCATCTTCAGTTCCACCCCCTCCTTCGGCAAGGCCATCACGATGATCGCCCTGGGCTTCGTCGTGGCGGTCGCAGGCTGGCAGTGGGGCTTCGTGGCCGCGGCCGCTGCGGGTGTCATCGGCACCATCGTCGCCGCCGTCTTCATCTCCGACACCCCGGAAAGCAAGGGCCTTCCCACCGTGCAGGAACTCGCCGGCGAACCCCTGAGGACCCTGGACAAGAAGCCCACGCAGGAACTCCAGAAATGGGTTTTCAAGCATCCGGGCATCTGGGTCATCGCCATCTCCAGCGCCTTCATCTACATCACCCAGCATGCGGTGAGCGACTGGGGCGTGCTCTTCCTCCAGAAGCAGAAAACCTTCTCGCTGGAAAGCGCCACGCAGATCATCGGCATCTCCGAAGCCTTCGGCGTGGTGGGAAACCTCCTCGCCGGCTGGATCTCCGACCGCCTGTTCCACGGCAACCGCGCCCGTCCGGTCGTCATCGCCGGCGCGCTCACCGTCGTCACCCTGGCCCTGTTCCTGTTCACGGGCGGAACCTATTGGATGAACATCCTGTACATCGCCATCTTCAGCATGGCCTTCAGCGTGGTGTTCTGCATCGTCGCCGGCCTGATGGCCCTGGACTTCGTCCCGCGCAAGGCCACCGGCGCCGCCCTGGGCATCGTAGGCATCTCCAGCTATGCGGCGGCGGGCCTGCAGTCCATCGTCTCCGGCTTCCTCATCGAGGGCAACGCCGCCGACGGCGTCTACAACTTCGGCCCCGTCTCCATCTTCTGGATCATCGCCTGCCTCATCGCTTTCGTCCTCCCCGTCATCGGATGGAAGTATCTGAGAACGAACGAATAACAAACTTAACATCTCTCTCCCCATGATCTATGATTCCCTTGCAGGTCTGATGCACGGGGAAGGGCCTCAGCGGCCGGTTTGCCGCAAATGCGGCCGTTGGCATGAATGGAAGGCGTGTCTGTGCCACGTCGCCAAACTGGCGCACCGAGAGCACTGTTCTGCGGCCTTCCGGCAAGGATGCCGGTGCGCGTAAGGCCCATATCAGCCAATGGCGCACGAGAATTGCCCTTTCGGGTAGCCCAGAGGCAGGTTCATGTGCGCCGGTTTGGCCATGAGGGAGGCGAAACGGGATGGATTCAGCACAGGGGCAGGGGCGGTGCTGCCTCCTCCCCTTCGGCGACAAAATGCACGGAATCTGGTATCGAGATGGCGATTCTCCCGAAGTCGACAACAAATACGGCTTAATTTGTCGTCGAGCGATAGGTTCAGCCGTCCGTGCAGCAACAGAGGCATTGGAGCGGCCGGCTGGAACCGTGTCGTACCTATTCCAGCGGCCAGTCAAAACTGCCCCCCTGGAGTTCCCTTTCGCCGAAGTCACAGGCAGCACGGGAGACCGAACGGACGGTCACGAAGCCAATACCACCTTCCACATTGTCCGGAGGAACGATGTCTTCTGAGAGAAGGCCATCCACATAGGGGATGCCCGTCAGGGAAAAATACCGCATTTCCAACATCCGGCTGTTGAGATAATCCTCCCGGGAAAGGCTCTGGAGATCGAACAGGGCTGCGATAGCCCTGCGGTACGTACACAGGGAATTGGTAGACAGATCGGTGATTTTGAAATAGTCTGCGGCGTTTGCGTCCAGAGTAAGGGTGACTGACCCGTCTTCAAACAATTCATCCGTAAACATGTTGTACTGGTTGGCCAGGTAATCGGGATTCCTTTCATCCGCTGTCCTGCCATCCGGATTCAGGAACGAATCCTTTGTATTGTCCACCCGGATGGCAAACGCCTTGTCCACGATCCGGTACCAGCCCCCTTCTTCCGTCCAATACGGAAGGAAATGAGGATGTCCTTCCGGATAATGCTCATCCACGACCTGCCTGCCCAGTGCTACCAAACGGTACCAGTTCCGTTGCCCGGGCAGGTCGTCCACCCGAATCCGGAACCGGAAGAGGGTCATATCATAGCCGCCTCCATCTGTCATCGAAATCTTTTCCACGGAAACTTCCGGTGCCGGAGGAGCATCCGGTGCCTTCACATGTGCCATCGCAGTGCCATCCCGGCCTGTCGCCTCGATCCGCACGGAATCGCCCGGATGGATGTCCGCCCGAAACCGGTATGCCCGCCAAGCTTTTTCAGTCTTCCACCGGTCAGTCTCCGCCTCGCTGTCCGAAGTAACAGCGACGCATTCCCCATTGACATAGCAGGCAATGGTCAGATCGGCAGCGGATACAAGGGAATCATGCAGGCTATAGGCGGCATGGATGGTATGGAGGGTGTCTGTCGTCAGAAGCCGTGCCTGCAGGGCGATCTCCCGTTCCAGCCCCACCGGATCCGGGAAAAGCGCCGTCTCGCAGGACAGCGGCAGAAAGCAGGCGATGACAAGATATATCTTTTTCATTTTCAAAACGTTCTGGTATAACTTACGGAAGGAAGGACAGAGAAGACGGAGCGTTTTATCGCATAGATCCGGCCTTCGGGAATCTCTTCCTGGTCCAGGCCCGTCTGGGTGGTCCCGTCCGGAAGGGTGCGCGTCCACCGGCGATTCTCATCATAGAGCATGAAATCCGGGTTCCGGGCAGCGTACACGTTGTAGACGCCCACGTTCCAGACTCTTTCGCCCCGGGCCTTTTTCTTCCGGAAATTCACGCTCACGTCCAACCTGTGTGTCGGCGGTACTGTCCAATTGTTGCGGGAAGGGATATACAGCTGCTCCTGCAGGCCATCCTCACCCATGGTAAAGGAATGCCGTGTGGGGAGGGTCATCCGGTCGCCCGACGCAAACTGCCAGGTGGCGGAAAAGTCGATCCGTTCGTTGAGGGTATAATCGGCATAGACGGAAATCTTGTGGCGACGGTCATTGACATAGGGGAACCAGCGGCCTTCGTTGACGCTTCCGTCCGGAACACGGCGCTCGCTCCGGGACAGGGTGTAGGACAACCAGCCGGTGAGACGGCCCGCCGTCTTTTCCACCAGCCACTCGGTCCCATAGGCCCGGCCGATGCCAGTCGCGATGGTCTTTTCCCATTGGTCCGCGCCCGAGAACACCAGGCGGTTGTTCCTGAACTCCAGGATGTTCCTCAGGTCCTTGTAATAGACTTCCGCCGACAGGCTCCAGCCGGGGATGCCGGTATAATACACGCCCATCGACCATTGGTCCGATTCCTGGGGAGGAATCCGGTCCGTCACCGGAACCCAGATGTCCGTCGGGAGATTCACGCGGGCGAAGGGAAGACGGTGGACATACTGAGCCATCCGGGAATAGCCGGCCTTGAGCGTCCAGGCATCCGTAACGGCCCAGCGTGCGGACAGCCGCGGCTGGAGGGACGGGTAAATCTTCCCGCTGGCGGAAAACAGGGCAAAATGGAGGCCCGGATTGAAAGAAACCCGGCCCAGGGAAATCTCATCCTCCAGATAGGCGGAAGCTTCCCACCCGGGCATATAGGTCCCCTCCGAGCGCTGCAGCAGCGTGTCACGGAGGACCTTTCCTTCCACTTCCTCGCGCATCGAAAGGGACATTCCGTCGGGGATGAAGACGTGGCGCGTCACTCCGGCTCCGAAACGGATGGTCTGGGCGGGCGAAGGGGTGAACTCGAAATCGGTCCGGAGCGTCGCATCGCCAATGGTCGAGAAATACTGGAATTCATTCCGGGTGAGCGTTCGGTAGCCGTCGTCATCCACATTCTCTTCTCCCATCGTCAACATGTTCGAGCGATATCCGCTCCAAGACAGGGTCGTGTTGGAAAACAGCCGTCCCCCGAAGACATGGTTCCACCGCAGCCCGGCTACCGTATTGCCCCAACGCAACCGGAACTGGCTTCGGGTGTCCGTATATCGATCGTATGCCGCATAGTTATCATCGTAATTGTGGTCGAAGACGTACTCCTGACTATCGGTCCGGAAATAGTCTTTCCCTCGGTAGTAATCCGCAAATACACGGTCCCTGGGCCCGAAGCTGTGTGAAGCCTTCGCATGGACATCATAGAAGAAATAGTTGGCCGGAAGCCCCAGGGGACGGCCCACCAATTCAACCAGCCCCGAATGCAACACCCTCCCGATTCGGGCCGATGGGGCCTTCCACATGGGCCTTTTCCGTCAACAACCCAACGGTGACGCTCCCATGGATGCCCTCCGCATTGCCGTCGTTCATCCGGACATCCACAATGCTGGAGGTCCGACCGCCGTAGCGGGCCGGGAAAGAGCTCTTGTACAGGGTCACCTTTTTCACGGCATCCGGGGCGAAGACGGAAAACAGGCCCAGCAGGTGTTCCCCGTTATAAAGCGGGATGCCGTCCATCATGACCAGGTTCTCATCCGGCCCGCCTCCCCGCACATAGAGGCCCGATGAACCTGACGAGCCGGATTGCACGCCGGGAAGCAGCTGGAGAGATTTGAGCACATCTGCCTCGCCCAAAAGCATCGGCGCCCGCCGAATGACCGATTGGGGAATCTCCAACGCGCCGAGACTGGTGGACCCAATGCCGGTATCTTTCCATCCGGTCACCTCGGCCGCCCGGATCCGGGCATCCGGCACGAGGGCGATGTCCTGCGTCCGGTCCTTTTCCAGATGGATGCGCAGCGTTTTCCGGCCGTAGCCGATATAGGAGACCGAAAGGTCGATATCCCCTTCCGGGACCGTCAGCGAGTAAAAGCCGTAACTGTTGGTGACCGTACCGGTCTCTCCGGAGAATACCCCGGCCCCGATCAGCGTCTCGCCGGAAGAGGCATCCGTCACGTGACCGCTGATGGTAAACTTCCGTACTTTCCTGATTACCACGTGGTTCCCTTTGATCTCATACCGGATATCCCGCCCGGCAAACAGTTGCTCCAGGCTTTCTTCCAGGGTCGTTCCAGCAGGGGCGTCCGCCCGTACGTCCAGCGGTAAGGCCGCATCATACACGAACCGGATTCCGTATCTTTCTTCCAGCGCGGTCATTTCGCGCTTCAGGGTGGTCTGCGCCCACAAAGCGGCTCCTGCGAGCAGCAGGACCGCCGTCAACAGCACTCTTTTCATCGTTTTTTCTTCTCTTTGGTGGACACACAGTGGTAGCGGAGCGTCTCCCTGCCCTCTATGGATTCGCCGGTGCGCTCGTCCCGGAAGGATGTCGTACCGGCGACAAGGAAGTCCCCATCCGGCTCCCAGGACACGGTGATGTCCCGGATCCCACATTCTTCGTCGTCA
>CACYWN010000024.1 GCA_902778105.1 uncultured Bacteroidia bacterium | reverse complement strand
GAGATTCTCCTGGTCGCTGAGGACCTTTAGAGTCTTTTCATACTGGGCAATCAGATCCAAACCGTCCAGACCAATCAAGTCCTCCCAGCGATAACCTTCTGGAATAGCCGAAGTCTCTCCGAAGGTTTTCACATTCTCGTTGTCCATTTTAAGGAACAGGAGATAGGTGAGTTGGGTGATGTAATCCGTGAATCCAACGCCTTGTCCGGCAAGGACATCGGCCACTTTCCAGACTTTATTGATAAGGGTTTGTTCTGATGAGGGCTTTGCCATGATGTGTTATGCGGATCTTCTGTAAATCAAAAATTGGGAGAGGGAAGAGACAGCCTGGTTGGCCTTGTCGAGACCACCGAAGGCCTGGATAATCTGCCCAGCTTGGGTCTTGTCCTCTTCCTTGATGTCTTCTATGGTGCAGGAACCGTTTGTTACGATATAGTTTACAACCTGCTGGAGCAAGGCTTTCTGCGAATCAGAGATGCCTCGCCAGGTCTGGCCGCACCAGAGGTTGAAGTATTTGGCGGCATCGCCTTTGAGGCTTTCCAGTTTTTGGATATGTTTGAATGCGAATCTGACTAGCTGAATGATGTTTGTGAGCGCGTCTTTCTCATCCTTGGTGTTGAATTCTACAACATCAGCCGGGCGGATCAATGCATAGGTGTTCCATAGCAGCGATGGATTGAACTTGGCATTCGCGTAGCGAAGCGCAGTCTCAAGTTCCTTGAGCATGGAGTATGTAATGGGCTCTCCCTGATTGTTATAGATAATGCGCAGAGCCTCAATTCCATCCTTATGCTCAGCAACGTATTTCTCAAAGGCGGTTGTCGTTTGCGTGGCCTCTTCCTGTGAGAAACCTTTGGATATCAATTCATCCTCACCGGGAATCAGTATTTTGACAAAACCTGCGTTCAGGACAAGCAGGTATTCGCGCGCCTCAGGGTGGTTGGCAAGAGCGGATACCAAGCCTTTTCTTTCATTGTTTGTCCCGTTGATGTCCACAAATGGAGGAAGCGTGCTTTCGTTCAATGCGTCGTAAATGCGGGACGCGATATCTTTCATATCCTTCCCTGCGAGGTTGGTGAACTTGGTCCGTTGCTCATCGTCGGCTTTGTTGTAAATACGCGAGAGTCGGCCGGCAAGGATCTTGAGGTACTCGTCATCCACATATCCATGCGTGGTCCGCTCCAGGAGTTCTTTCAAGGTCATGGTGGCCGGTCGTGGATCGGTTCCCGGGCGGGTAACTTTCATCTCATGCTCAGTCACGCCAACGGCATCCACCAGATAGAACAAGTCCTTGCTGAACGCATTGGGTGTTACGATTCGGAGCTGCTCGTCGCCGATGGTCCTAACGCCGCGACCCTTCATCTGGGTGTAGAGGGATTCGGACTCAATGTCGCGCATGAACATCACGACTTCGATGGGCTTCACGTCAGTCCCGGTGGCTACCAGGGTTACCGTGACGGCGATTCTGAATTCCTTGTCGTTGCGGAAATGGCGGATGAGTTCATTGCTGTTGCCGGCAGAGTACGTAATCTTCTGGACAAACTGCGGGTCATCCTCCTTGTCGAAAACCTCCTTGGCGATCTGGACGATATTGCTGGCATGGGCATCGTTGAGGGCAAAGATGAGCGTCTTGGGAAGATAGTCCATGTTCTGCTCGCGCGGAGGATCGTTGAACATTTCCTTATAGACGGCGTCACGATAGGTCTCCAAAACCAGTTTTATTTGTGAAGGATTGACGATGCTTCGATTCAGTTCATTGCCCGAGTAAGTCTTTTCGCCGCTGTTTCTGACGTTTTCAACCTTGCCGGTGTAGCGCGTGACCTGTTTCAGGCTTTCGCCGTCGCGGATGGCGCCACCGTCTTCAGTGGCTTTTGTCTTGATACGGTAGATGCGATAATCCACATTGACCCCATCGGCAATCGACCGTTCCAGCGTGTAATTGATAACCCGGTTATTGTTGAAGAAAGCTTCCGTCTCCGGAGCAGGAGTTGCTGTAAGACCGATGATCCGTGCTGACGAGAAATACTCCAGCACCGAACGCCAGGAGCCATAAATGGAGCGGTGGCATTCGTCAACGATAATCAAGTCGAAAAAATCTTTGGGTAAAACAGGATTCTCCGGAAGAATCACATCGGGTGTCGGGGTGTCGTCGCCATCGTAGTTTTCGTCATCATCCGTATCTTCGATTTCTTCGCCTTTCAGCAGGGAGAAAAGCCTCTGGATGGTGGCGATGACTACGTTGGAATCTTTGGGAATAGATTTGCTCTTGAGCCTGTTGACGGTGTAGATCGTATTGAAGGCATCCCCGGTTTCCGTGAGCTTGAACTTCCCGAATTCGTCTTCGGCCTGCTTCCCCAAGTTATTGCGGTCAACCAGGAAAAGGACACGACGCATCGGTGTGTACGAGAGGAAACGGTAAGAAGCCATACAGGCGGTGTATGTCTTTCCCGCACCCGTTGCCAGCACCATGTATGCCCTGTTTTGGCCACTGCGGAAACTATTCTCTAACTCGGTGATGGCCTCATATTGGCAGTCACGGAGCCCTTTCTTTTTCAGCGTCGGGAGTCCGGCAAACTCATCTTCGATTCCAAGCATCTTGCAGATTTCCTTGGGAGTGTGGACACTTCCGACAGGGATATAGCTTCCGTCATCCGCCCGGAAAAGAGTTACTTGTCCATTGGACACATAAACAATAGGCAGCGGGTTGGCGTAAAACTGATAATACTTGGTCAGTTTGTGTGTGTATCCCTCTGCCTGTGAAATGACTTTTTCCGACGACACGTCGATCGAAGCTTTTTTTGCTTCAAGTACACCGACGGCCTTCCCGTTAATAAACAGAAGATAATCAGCTTCTTTTCCGCCCTCAAGAATTCCTTCCTCAATGGCGGCTGCAGACAGGTTGGCAGAGTACCCGTCGCGGGAAACGACCTTCCAACCAGCGTCCGCAAACATCTGGTCAATGAGTACGCGCGCTTTTTCTTCTGGTGTCATAGTCTCGAAACTGTAATTATTGGAATCTGTTAAGGAACAAATTTAGCACTTTTTCTCCAGTAAGCCTCATAATTAACTGTAATAATGGAAAAATGGGAAATTCCCATATTTGTCACAACCCTTTCCTGTACTGTCTCGGCGAAACGCCGGCCAGTCTGGAGAAGAACCTGCTGAAGGAGGGCGAGTCGGCGAAGTGGAGCCGGTCTGCGATCTGAACGATATTCAGGCCGGTGGATTTGAGCAGAATTTTCGCCTCGCTCAGAAGAAGGTCATTGATGTGGTCGACAACGGTCCGGCCGGACATCTTCCGGACGATCCGCGACAGATAGATGGGCGTAATCCCCAGTATGTCTGCATAGAAAGGGATGTCATGATGCTGAGCGTAATTCGCCGGCAGGAGCTTGAGGAAAGAGATTCGGATGAAAAACCCTCCCCATGATCGGGGAGGGTTTGCTTTGGCAGTCGGCACTCGGTGGTAATGAGTACGTCTTGAAATGTGCGCCTGTACGCGGTGCTGAGCCGGACAATGCCGAAAAGGGGACGGCTCCGTTTCCCGGATCACCAGAAGTGAGCGTTGGACGTTTTTACCTCCCGTCCGGAGGTGTGCCCGCCCTGCCTCGGCGGTGTTACTTGAGGTCGGTCGCCCAGTTCGCCTGCTGGAGCTTGGAATCCAGGACCCGCAGGTCCCGGGACAGGCTGTCGACCTTTTTCTGGAGTACGTTTACGTCGATGGTTCGGACGAACCTGATCTCGTTCCGGGAATACCGGTCGCTGCGGACGTTGGCCGCATCCAAAGTGGAACGAAGGGCGGCAAGATGCATCGACAGGACGTCCTTTTCGGCGATGATCTCCGTCAGGGTCTTGCCTTCCCAGACCGTTTCCTGGTTGGTCCGGTTGATGCTGACAATCATGTCCTTCAATTGTTTCAGGGAACCTTCGAGTTCCTTGAAAAGGTCTTCCGGTTTCTCCGCAGGCTGGTCTCCTTCCTGTACTTTGACATTGTTGGAGAGCCTGTCCCTGAGCTGGGCGATCCGTTTCTGCAGGTCTGCCCGCTGGTTCAAAGCTTCTGCCAGTTTCATGGTCCGTTCCGGATTACTCGAATTACTTCCCGGAACCCCAGGCCTGTCCGACGACCTCGCCGAGGGCGCGGTACGTATTGGCCGCCGCGTCGAACACGATGGGCTGGAGCTTGCCGAGATCCACTTTCCCGTCCGTCAGAATGCACTCGTCGGCGCTCATGTTGACGACCTCTCCGACGAGGATGCCATCCTCCCAACTGACGACTTTGCATTCCAGCGTGAGCGGGTACTCATTGATGATGGGGGCATCCACATTCGGACTGGGAGTGGCCGTGAAACCGACCGTGGCGACCTTGTCCGGAACTATGTTCCCGCTGACGATGCCGAAATAGTCGGATTCGGCTACCGTGCGCACATCGGCGAAGCTGACGGTGAAAGCGCCGGTGAGTTCGAGGTTCTCCGTGGTCTTGTGCTTGGAAAGACTCACGACGATCTGGTTGTGGTCATACTGACCCGCCCATGCGGCCATCATGACGTCAGGGGTGTGGTCCTTGTCCCAGGTGGCGATCATGACACAGGGCTGGGGCGTGGTCATCAGGGCATGGCTCGAGCCGAAATTCTTACGTCCGGCTACTTCCTGAAGGGTTTCTTTCGTATTCATGTCTTGGGTGTTTTGCTCCGCCGCATTCCGGCAACCGGACACCGCCAGTGCGAGAGCGGCGAAAAGGTAAAGTGTAGTTTTCATTCTAGTCCTGTTTGGTACGCAAAGATACGAAAAAAAGGATTATCTTTGTATGTTAAACACAAAGCTATGATTAAGAACATCACTTCCGACATCCGGTACATCGGCGTCGATGACCTGGACCTGGATTTATTTGAAAGCCAATATGTCGTTCCCGAGGGAATGTCTTACAATTCATACCTGATCCTGGACGAAAAGGTGGCCGTCATGGACACCGTGGACGCCCGGAAAGGGGAAGAGTGGCTCCGGAACCTGGAAGAGGCTCTGGACGGTCGGAAACCCGATTATCTGGTGGTCCAGCATATGGAACCCGACCACTCGGGGTGCATCCTGGCATTGACGGAAAAGTATCCTGACATCCAGATCGTCGCTACTGCGAAGGCGCTCGTGTTCCTGGCGCAGTTCTTCGAGGGAAAGGCCTTCCATACGCTGGCCGTGAAGGAAGGGGACACCCTGGAACTCGGTGCCCATACCCTGCAGTTCATCCTGGCCGCGATGGTCCATTGGCCGGAGGTGATGGTCACTTTCGACCGGAAGGACAAAGTCCTCTTCGCGGCTGATGCGTTCGGCAAGTTCGGCGCCCTGTCCAAGTGCGGTTATTTCGGGGAAGAGGATGACGACTGGGCCTGCGAGGCCCGCCGTTACTACTTCAACATCTGCGGGAAATACGGCGCTCCGGTCCAGATCCTCCTGAAGAAAGTCCTCCCGCTGCAGCCTGCGGCTATCGCCCCCTTGCACGGACCGGTCCTGCGGAAGGACCTTGGCCAGTATCTCGACTTGTACAATACCTGGAGTTCCTATGGCGTTGAAACGGAAGGTGTTTTCATCGCCTGTGCATCCATTCACGGCGGAACCCTTGCCGTCGCGGAGCACCTGAAGGAAATCCTGCTTGCCAAGGGATGCCCGAAGGTTGCCTTCTCCGACCTCACCCGGGACGACCAGGCCGAGGCCGTGGAAGATGCCTTCCGCTATGGGCGGATGGTTCTGGCCGCCTCCTCCTATGATGGCGGTCTGTTCTCTCCGGCCTACAATTTCCTCCATACCCTTCAGATGAAATCCTGGCAAAAGCGGAAAGTCGCCCTGATTGAAAACGGGACCTGGGCCCCTACCGCCGGCAAAGTCATGAAAGAAATGTTCGGCGCGATGAAGGATGTCGAGATCGTCGGTGAACCCGTCACCATACGCAGCCGGATGAAAGAAAGTGACCAGGCTGCCCTGGAAGCCCTTGCAGACGCCATCCTCCAATAATTTCCATCTTATGAAACCCCTTCGTCATCTGCTCCTCCTGACTGCCGTCTGCACCGCCCTGGCCGGCTGTGCAGGCCGTTCGGTCCAACAGGTCAGCCTCCTTCCCGACATCCAGAAGATCGGGAGCCTGGAGGGCAGCTATTCGATGAAATTCACGTCGGGTGGCGAGACCCGGTACGCCACCGCTTCCGTGAAAAAGATTGCGGAACGGCAGTATCAGATCGCCCGCGTGACAGTGTACGGTCCGGCCGTGTATACCTTCACGGTCGCTGAAGACGGGACGGTGAAATCCGAGGAACTCGGGGAGGGGAGCATCTCCTACCGTTCCGACCTCAAACTGACGACCATCCGTTTTGAAAAACAGGACTTCCTATGCGAGCTTTCCCGATAACCCTTCTCCCGCTGGCCGCCCTGCTGGTCATCGGGTGCATGAATCCTTCGAATGAAACCGTCCCGAAGGATGACTACGATGCCGTTGTCCAGGCCTATGAGGATCTTAAAGCCAGTGCAGAGGTTACCCGGAGTGGCTATATCGAGCAGGCGGCCGCCGTGGACAATATCCTGCAGGAACTCTCCCAGATTTCCGGCAGTACGGCTGTACTCCGTTCCGACCTCGAACAGGGAACCGCCCGCCTGAACCAGGTGGAGATGATTGAGGAAAGCATCGACGGAATCAAGATGAAACTGGACCAGCTGGAGCGGCTGACCAAGGATAACGCCGCCTACAAGAAGATGGTTTCATCGCTGAAATCCGTCATCGCCGAGAAAGAAAAGGAAATCGAAGGTTTACGGGCGGAAATCCAGACGAAGGACCGCACCATCACCGAGCAGAACGAGAAGATTTCCGCCCAGCACGGGACCATCCTCCTTCAGAATGAAACCATCACGGCCCAGCAGGCCAATCTGGAGAAGGCGGTCAGGGAACAGGCCCGGATGCTGTTCCGGGCCGGGGAGGATTTCGAACAACTGGGGGATGAATCCCCGACCGTATCCAGACGGAAAGACAAGGCGAAGGTCAAATCCCTGACCCTCGAAATGTACGAGAAGGCGCTTCTCTATTACGGAAAGGCGCTTGAAACCGGTTATGCGGAGGCTTCCGACCGCATCGCAGCCGTGAAGGATAAGATGGCTACGATCGCCCAGTAGCGGTTTCTTCCGCAAATTTGTACAAATTGTGACTACATGATCATTCGCAGCAAAGCTCCTCTGAGACTCGGCCTCGCCGGGGGAGGAAGTGATGTTTCCCCCTATAGCGACCTGTATGGGGGCCTGATCCTCAATGCGACCATCAACCTTTCCGCCTATGCGACCATCGAGACGCTGGAAGGGGAAACGGTCCGGGTCGATGCCTACGATGCGGACTGTCACACCGAATGCCCGCTCCTGGCCACCCTGGACGGTGCTCCGGACCTGATCCGGGGTGTCTATAACCGCATCGTGAAGGACTATGGGCCCGTCCCGGGCGCCTTCCGGATCACGACTTATAACGATGCGCCTGCCGGCTCCGGCCTGGGCACCTCCTCTACGATGGTCGTCTGCATCCTCAAGTGTTTTGCGGAGTGGATGAACCTCCCGCTCGGGGACTATGAAATCGCCAGGCTGGCCTATGAGATCGAGCGGAAGGACCTCGCCCTTGCCGGCGGCAAGCAGGACCAGTATGCAGCCGCATTCGGTGGTTTCAACTTCATGGAGTTCCTCCGGAACGACATGGTCATCGTCAACCCCCTGAAGATCAAGAGCTGGATCGTGGATGAACTGGAATCCTCGATGGTCCTGTACTATACGGGCCGGTCCCGCTCCAGCGCCGCCATCATCGGCGAGCAGCAGAAGAACACCTCTTCCGGCAATGCTTCCGCCATCGAGGCGATGCACCGGATCAAGCAGAGTTCCGTGGATATGAAACTCGCGCTCCTGAAAGGCGACATGACGGAATTCGGCCGGATCCTGGGACAGGCCTGGGAAGACAAGAAGAAGATGGCCGGAGCCATCACGAACCCGGTCATCCAGGAAGCCTTCGATACGGCGATGGGGGCGGGGGCTGTGGCAGGCAAGGTCTCCGGCGCCGGCGGTGGCGGTTTCATGATGCTGATGGTTCCGCCCACCCGTAAAATGGCGGTTGTCAAGGCCTTGGAATCCCTTCCGGGGCAGGTGGTTCCCTTCCAGTTCACGGAACGGGGCGCCCACGCCTGGCGGGTGTATGAGACGGACAAGGTCGCCGAGTTATGGAAGCGATAATCCTGGCCGGGGGATTGGGGACACGGCTGCGCAGCGTCGTCAGCGAAGTCCCCAAGTGCATGGCTCCCGTAGACGGGCAACCGTTTCTACAGTATGTATTGGAATGGCTCTCCCGGTTTGACGTTACGCATGTAGTCCTTTCGGTAGGCTATCTCAAAGAAGTCATTTTCAACTTCATCGACTCCCGTCCCTGGCCTTTCAGGATCAGTTACGCCATCGAAACAGAGCCTTTGGGGACGGGCGGTGGAATCCGCCTCGCCCTGTCAAAGTGCGAGGGGGATCAGGTATATGTCCTCAACGGGGACACTTTCTTCAATGTCGACCTTTCCGCCCTTCCTTTCGCCGCTCCGGTCACCCTTGCGCTGAAGCCTATGCGGGATTTCGACCGGTACGGCGCCGTGGACTGGGACGGAGACCTGGTAACCGGTTTCCGGGAAAAGCAGGCCTGCTCCGAGGGGCTGATCAACGGGGGCGTCTATGCGGTTGACCGCTCCCAGCTGGACCTTGCACTCTATCCCAAAAAGTTCTCGTTTGAGCAGGATGTCCTGGAACCTCTCTCGGACCTGGACCTCGTGGCCGGACGGGTGCAGGAAGGATATTTCATCGACATCGGCGTTCCGGAGGACTATGCCCGTGCCCAACGGGAACTGCCTGAGATCCAGGCGGTCTTGAAAGCGTCCGATGCCGTTATAGCCACTCCCTCCGACACTTTGTTCCTGGACCGGGACGGTGTGATCAACCGTTGGCTGCCGGGGGATTATGTCAGGACCTGGGACGATTTCACCTTCCTGCCGGGCATCCTGGAATGTCTTGCGAAATGGGCGGACAAGTTCCGCCGCATCATCCTGGTTTCCAACCAGCGCGGCGTAGGTAAGGGGGAAATGACGCTGGAAGACCTGGAGGCTGTCCATGGCCGGATGCTGGAGGAAATCCGGAAAGCCGGCGGCCGGATCGACGCCATCTATACCTGTTCGGAACTCGACAGCGGCCATCCGATGCGGAAGCCCCAGACGGGGATGTTCCTGCAGGCGTGCCGCGATTTCCCCGACATCGCTCCGGACCGCAGCCTGATGCTGGGCGATTCGGAGTATGACCGGGCGTTCGCCGCGAACTGCGGGATGGATTTCGTCCTGATGGAGACGGCCGCGCTTACTCTTCGATTTCAGGAAGCGGCTTCTTCGGATTCTTCTGAATCCCGAGCTTGACCAGCTGATGCGCCGACACCAGGATGCTCTGGCCTGAATCCTTGATCTTGTCGGAGCATCGCTCGTATTCCTTCATGGCCTCTTCCAGTTTCTTGCCCATGGCGGCGTGCGCCGATGCGAAGTCGGACACGCGGTCGATCATCGTCTGGGCCGCCTTGACGATCTTTTCCTGGTTGCGGGCCTGGTCGTAATTGGTCCAGGCGATCCGGATCATCCGGAGGAAGGGCATCAGCGTCTCTTCCGTCGTCAGCAGCACGCCCTGGTTGTAGGCCTCGCGGAAGATGTCCGGAGCCAGCGTCTTGGCAAGTTGGAGGGCACCGTAGTTGGGAATGAACATGATGACATAATCCAACGTCCTGTATCCCTCCCGGATGTAATCCTGGTACCGCTTGCCGGAGAGAGACTTGAGCTGGGTCCGGATGGCTGCGAGGTTGCGGACGGCGGCATCGTTCTTCGCGGCTTCCGTCTCGGCGGCCACCCAGTCGGAGTAGGCGTCCAGGGACACTTTCGAGTCGATGATGATTTCCGTCTTGTCGGGGTAGTGCAGGATGAAGTCCGGCCGCATCCGCTTGCCGCTGTCCTCGTTCAGGAGGATGAGCCCCATCGCATCCCGCAGCGTCTCCTCTTTGTCGAAGTCACGGCCTTCCACCATTCCTTCGTCCACCAGCATGTTGTACAGGATGGTCTCTCCCCAGCAGCCGGCCATCTTGTTCTGCCCCTTGAGGGCGGAGGCCAGGTTGTCGGCCTTCTGGCCGATGTCGCGGGTCTGGGCTGCCAGGTTGCGGACAGCGCCTTCCAACTGTTCTTTCAGGGAGGCGGAACTCTCCGTATGACTCTTTTTCTGGGCGTCGAAGGCTTCCTTCATGTCTTTCAAGTCCTTGTTCAGACCGCCGGATATGGTCCTGAAAGTATCTTCGGCTTTCCGGGAGAGTTCTTCCTCCCGCTGCTTGAGAAGACGCTCCGTCTCGGCGGTCATTTCGGCCCGGATGGCGGCGATCTGCTGTTTGAGCGCTGCCTCGTGGGCCTCCTTGAGCAGGGCGACGGATTTCTCGTGCGAAGCCAGGTCGTTTTCGCGGAGGGCGGTCAGAGACTTGACTTCTCCCTGGGAGCTGATGAGCTGGTTCTCGACCTGGTTCAATGCCTTCCCATACCTGGACTTGAGGATCAGCCAGGTGACCAGGACGGCGATGACAAGGAGTGCGACGGCAACGGGGGCGACGATCAGAAGGATTTCTTTCATTTCTCGGCAATGGATTGGGCGACGGTGAACCCGGTGGTCCAGGCCGCCTGCAGGTTGAATCCGCCGGTGATGGCGTCGATGTCCAGGACTTCACCGGCGAAGTACAGTCCGGGATATTTCTTGCTTTCAAGGGTGGACGGATCCACGTTGGACAGGGCGACACCTCCGCAGGTGACGAATTCCTCACGGAACTTCGTCTTTCCCTCGATGGAATAAGTATCTTGCGTGAGGATGCTTACGAGCCTGTTCATTCCCTTGGAGCCCAGTTCCGCCCAGCGGATGTCAGGCCGGATTCCGGGCCTGTGCACCAAATGGCCCCACAGACGGGCCTGAAGCCCGGCTGGAGGAGTGTTGGAAACTTGTTTGCGCGGATTCACGGCGGCAGTTTCCTGCAGGATTTCCCGCGTATCGGCTTCATTCAGGGCGAGCCAGTTGACGGAAAGGGGGGCCTTGTAACCGTTCTCGTGCAGATACCTGGCTGCGTAGGCGGAAAGTTTCAGGACGGCCGGTCCGCTCAGGCCCCAGTCCGTAATCAGCAAGGGGCCGTCGGCCTTGAAGGTACTACCGGGGATGGATACGGAAGCATCCGCGACCAGCCCCATCAGGCTCCGCAACCCTTCGTCCCGGATGGTGAACGTGAATAACGAGGGTACGGTGGGCACCCATTCCAAAGCCAAGCCGTCCAACAGCGGGAGGCCCTTCGGGGCACCACCGGTGGTGACGACGACGGCATCGTAGGGCTCGCCATCGACGAAGAGGGTCCGGGACGGGCCCGGAATGACAGATGATACCGGCGTGCGAAGCCGCAGGTTCACGCCTTCCATGCGGCGAAGCAGGGCCCGGACGATGTCCATCGCGTCCTGGGATTGAGGGAACACGCAGTGGTCCTCCTGTAAAACGAGGGGAACACCGGCGGACTCAAACCAGTGCCACGTATCTTCCTGAGAAAAAACCCGCAGGAGCCGTTTCATCAGGCGTTCGCCCCGCGGATAGGCTTCGGCAAGGCTCCGGATGCCTTCGAAGGAGTTGGTCAGGTTGCAGCGTCCGCCTCCCGTAACGGCCACCTTGGCCAGGGGTTTCGGGCCTGCCTCAAAGACATCGACCGCAGCCTCCGGAAGCCTCCGTCGAAGTTCGGCGGCGCAGAAACAACCGGCGGCACCGGCTCCTATGACGGCGATCTTTTTCATTTATGTCAAAAGGTCTTATGCTTCGGGATCCTCTTCGGGAAGCACGATCTGCTTGTACTGGTTCTTGCGCTTGAGCCAGCGTTCCTTCGCGTATTGCTGCATGTCGGTGATCGTGTCGTTCTCGTCGATGATTTCCATCCCGAGGATGGTCTCGATGATGTCTTCGAGCGTGATGATTCCCTGGAAGCAGCCGTAGTCGTCGATGATGAGGGCGATCTGGTCCTTGGTCTTGAGGAGGGATTCCCAGATGTCGCTGACGGAGGTTTCCTCGTGGAAGGCAGCAATCTTGCGCTTGATGGATTTCAACCGCGTGTCGAACTTGTCCTCGGCCAGGTTCTCCAGGACATCATACCGCAGGATGTAGCCGGTGATGAATTCGGGAGAATCCGCGTAGACGGGTATGCGGGAGTTGTGCGAAAGCTCTTCCTGCTTGTAAAACTGCTTGAGGGTCATGTTTTCCGGCGCGATGGCAGCGACCACGCGCGGGGTCATCACGTCATAGGCCTTGATATCGTCCAGCTTGATGATGTTCTGGATGACCTTGTTCTCGGAATTGTCGATGACGCCTTCCTCTTCGCCCATGTTGGCCATGGCCGAGACCTCTTCCCGGGAGATGCCGGTGTCCGGCTCATCGCCGGCCAGGGGGCGGCGGATCTTCTCCACCAGCCAGACCACGGGATACAGGATGATCATCAAACCCTTCATGATGCGGGCGAGCCAGGTCAGGCTCTTCCAGTGGTAGGATCCGATGGTTTTCGGGATGATTTCGGAGAAGACCAGGATCAGCAGCGTCATGATGGCGGAAACGAGGCCGAACCACTGGCTGCCGAACAGGAGGCTGGCCTGCTGGCCCACGCCGGCGGCGCCGACCGTATTGGCGATGGTGTTCAGGGAAAGGATGGCGGTCAGGGGGCGGTCCGGATTGTCCTTGAGCTGCATGAACAGGATGGCGTTCCGGTCCCCCTCGTCTTCTTTCATCGAGAGGTAGGAGATCGGGGTGGACAGCAGGGTGGATTCCAGCAGGGAACACAGAAAGGAAATCGCCATCGCCCCGAAAAGAAATATGAGCAGCAGTGCCATACGTTGTCGCCAAATAACTTACAAATATAGCCTTTTAGCGCGGAATTTGCTAATTTTGCAGCCGCAAATGAAAAAGAAGTTTTATCTGGCGGTTCTGATCGCCCTGGCAGCGTGGCCGATGCAGGCCCAGCAGTTGTACAACATGGATTTCGACAGCTGGTCCAAGTCCTCCGGGGCCTGGAACCTGTATGCGAAGGGCGCTCCTGCCTCGGACCGCGTCTGGGATACGGCCAACCATGGACTCAGCCTCCTGGGCATCAACGGGACCATGCCGGAATACAGGCATGTCGCCGTGGCGGGAGAGGGGAAGGCGGCCGTGAAGATCGTCAGCAAGAAGGTTCTCTGGGCCTTCGTCGCCGGCAACCTGTATACCGGACGCTTCGGAAAGATCGTCAATTTCGCCGGCGCCGAGCTCTTTTTCGGGGTCCCGTTCCACGGACGCCCGAAGAGTCTGTCCGGTTATGCACATTATATTCCCAAAAAGATCGACTATGCCAAGGACCCCTGCCTGGACCGGAAGGGCGAGACGGACACCGGCTACATCGAAGTCATCCTGACCGACTGGGACAAACCCTACCATATCGTCACCAACAACGAGAAATTCATCGACCCTTCCACGGATCCGCACCTGATCGGACGTGCCAAACTGTCGTTTACGAAGGATACCGGCGGATACATCCATTTCGATATTCCCATCGAATACCGGAACGGGAAGACACCGAAATATGTGGTCATCACGGCAACGTCCAGCCAGGCCGGGGCTTATTTTACCGGTGCCGACGGCAGTACGCTTTATCTCGATGAATTCCGGTTCAATTACTAAACTATGAAAATCCTCTTTGTCGTCAACAATTTCTACGCGCCGGGAAACGGTCTTTCGGCCTCGGCGCGCCGGACGGTCCAGTATCTCCGCGAAGCGGGGGAGGAGGTCCGCGTCCTGTCTGGACGGAACCATGAGGCGGAGACGCCCCAGCCCGACTATGTCCTGGCCGATTTCCACGTGCCCGTCTTCGACGGACTGGTCCAGTCCCACGGCTACAAGTTCGCCAGGACGGACATCGCCATCATCCGGCGGGCGGTCCGGTGGGCGGACGTCGTCCATCTGGAAGAGCCCTTCATCATCCAGATGTTCACGGCCCGGATCGCCAAGTATTACGGTGTCCCTTGTACGGGCACGTATCACCTGCATCCGGAGAATCTGTTCTGTTCCGTCAACCTGGGAGACTGGAAGTTCCTCAATTATAACATGCTGCGGCTTTGGCGCGACTTCGTGTTCGACTATTGCACCGATATCCAGTGCCCGACGGAGAACGTCCTGGAGCGCCTGCAGAAGTTCGGCTTCAAGGCCCGCCTCCACCTGATCTCCAACGGAATCATCCCGGACAAGGTCACGCGTATCGAGCGGGATGACGATCCCAACAGGCCGTTCCTGGTCGTCTGCATCGGTCGGCTGGCCGTGGAAAAGGACCAGCCCACGCTCCTGGAGGCCATGAAGTATTCCAAATATGCACACCGCATCCAGCTCTACTTCGCCGGCCGGGGGCCGGAAGCGGATACGGTCAAGGAAATGGCCCACAAGCTATACGAGGACGGGGTGGTGAAATACGATCCGGTCTTCCGGTTCCATGACCGGGACGGACTCCGGATGCTGGCGGCGAAAGCCGACCTGTATATCCACTGCGCGACGGTCGAAGTCGAAGGCCTTTCGGCCCTGGAAGCCCTTCAGCAGGCGGTTGTTCCCGTCATCGCGAAGGGCGAGCTTACAGCTACGTCTCAATTCGCCCTGGACGAGCACAGCCTCTTCCCGACCAAGGATCCCGAGGCGCTTGCTTCCTGCATCGACTACTGGCTGGACCATCCGGAAGAACGGCACACGATGGGCTGGAGGTACGCCGAATCCACCGAAGAGTACGATATCCATAAATCCATCGCCGCCCTCATCGACATGTTCCGGCTGGCGATGCAGACGAAAAAATCCTGACCGATGATCATGCGTTCCCGCCAGTTGCCAGTTCTGTTCCTGGCGTCCCTTTGTCTTTTCTCCGGATGCCGGATGCGACAGGGGCGTCCGCAGGCCGCCGAGGCTGGTCCGGAGGCAGTCCAGGAAGCGCCGGTCATCCGGGAACCCGTCTTCCAGGCCTTGTCGATCCCAACGGAGACCGAGGCCCGGATGCGCGGTGTATCCTATCCGGAAGGAGCTGAGATCCAGTTATCAGAGCTTCGTTACCTGAAGCTTTCCTATGTTGATTTTGACGGAGAGGAACAGGTAGGGGAGATGATCTGCAACCAGGCCATCGCCCAGGATCTGCTGGACATTTTCCGGGCCTTGTACGAGGCCCGCTATCCCATCCGCAGCATCCGGCTCATCGATGATTTCGGCGGGGATGACATCGCATCCATGGAAGCGGACAACACCTCCTGTTTCAATTACCGGGTCGTTGCCGGAACAAAGACGCTGTCCAAGCATGCGCGCGGGATGGCCGTCGATATCAATCCGCTGGAGAACCCCTGCGTGCGTTCCGCCGTGGTGAGTCCTCCGGGAGGGGCGACCTTTGCCGACCGTTCCAGGGATTTTCCCCACAAAATCGACCGGGATGACCTCTGTTGCCGGCTCTTCCTGGAGCGCGGCTTTACCTGGGGCGGTTCCTGGCGGACGGTCAAGGATTACCAGCATTTCGAGAAATAGCTTATCTTTGCGCCATGGAACAGCAGCACGATTTTTCCGAGGTCCTGGAGGTGGCTTCCATCGCGGGACACATCCTGCTCGAGAACGGAGCGGAGATTTCCCGCGTGGAGGACATCATGGCCCGGATTTCCACCTATTTCGGCGTGGATAAGGGCAATTTCTTCGTCCTGTCCAATGGCATTTTCACCACCGGAAGTGCCGGAAAGGTGGAGAAAGCCGGCGGCCAGGCGTCGACCTATGCCAACGTGGAGTTCATCCCCATCCGTCCCATCCAGCTGCAGAAGGTCGTGGAAGTCAACCAGCTGAGCTATGACATCTCTGCGGGGAAATGTACTTTGCAGGACGCGCGTGCCCGGCTGGAGAAGATCCGCAGCACCCCGGCCAAGCCGATGTGGGAGCAGACGCTCGGATCCGCCTTCGGGGCCGCCGGTTTCTGCGCCGTCTTCGGCGGCGGCTGGCTGGACTGCGGTGCGGCCTTCATTGTGGGCCTGCTGCTGAACCTGTTCATCTTCCTGGTGAGCGGCCGGTATATGTCCCGTATCGTAGGCGGTATCTGCAATGCGCTGGCTGCTACGCTGTTATGCGTCGGATGCTACCGGCTCGGCTTCGGTAACAGCCTGGCCAACATCATCATCGGTGCCATTATGCCCCTCATCCCCGGGGTCCCCTTCGTGAACGGTGTCCGGGATTTGGCCAATGCCGACTATCTGGCCGGCCTGACGCGGCTTACGGACGCCCTGCTGGGCTTTTTCTGCATCGCGATCGGCGTCAGCGTCGGCTTCATGCTGGACGGTGCCCTGTTCAGGGGCATCATTGAACTGAACGGCGTGTGGGTGAATCCGGAGACGGCGGGCCTGCTGGTCCAGACTCTGGCCGCGTTCGTCGGTACGACCGCCTTCGCCGTCCTGTTCGGCGTGCCCCGAAAACAGTATGTCCCGGCCGGTATCGTCGGTGCGCTGGGCTGGCTCCTTTACCTGGTCCTTTTCCGTCATGCCGGTATGACGCCCGCCATCGCTACGGTCCTGTCCACCGTTTTCATCGGCATCCTTTCCCGTGTCTTCGCTGTCATGGAAAAGTGCCCCGCCGCGGTGTTCCTGCTGTGCGGCATCTTCCCCCTCGTGCCCGGAGCAGGAATTTTCTGGTGTACTTATTACTTGATTTCCAGCCATTTGGACTTATCCAGTACGGTCGGCTTCACGGCGGCGAAGATAGCCATCGCCATCGTTCTGGGCATTATCCTGGCGATGGAACTGCCGCAGCGGCTGTTCTCCGGCCGGCGGCGGCTGTCACATTAGGAAGAACATCCCCACACCGACCATACTCACCGTGACGCCGATGATTTCCTTCAGGCGTATCTTCTGCTTGTACAGGATTGCGTACGGGAGGATGATCAGGACGGGCGTCAGGGCCATCAGGGTGGATGCGATGCCGGCGTCGGTGTACTGGACGGCCATCAGGGAGAGGGAGACGCCGAGGGCGGGGCCGAAGAGGGTGAGGATGGCGACATAGGTCAATCCTTTGCGGTCCCGGAAGGCGGCTTTCAAGCGGGGAAGGTCTCTTTGAAGGCTCATCAGCAAAAGGAACCCGGCACAGCCGACAAGCGCACGGATCATCGTGGATGCGAAAGGAAGCATCGTGCCCATCAGTTCCGGTGCAGCGGAGGGGACCGCAGCCTCATAATGCTGCATGCCGATCTTGCTGAGGACGAGGCCGACGCCCTGTCCCGCTCCGGCGCCCAGACCCAGCAGGACACCTTTCAGCGGTAACGAAAGCTTCATCTTGTGACCTTCTCCCTTGCTTAAGATGGAGATGGCTATACCACTCAGGGTCACGGCCATCGCCAGCATCGATTCCCAGGTAAGCGTCTCTCCGAGCAGAGCCCATCCGGCGATGGCGGCCATCGGGGGAGCCAGGGTCATGAACAACTGTCCGAAGCGCGCGCCGATGACGAGGTAGCTGTTGAAAAGGCACCAGTCCCCGAACACATAGCCCACCAGGGCGGAGAGCCCGAGCCAGAGCCAGGCCCTGCCGTCGGCATACAGGGGATAGGGCCGGCCGATGGTGAACCAGAGCAGGATGGCGAGAAAAAGGGAGGCCATCGCAAGGCGGAGGACATTGGTCGCCATCGACCCGAGCCGATGACTCGCCTTGTCGGCGAAAATGGCCGTTACCGTCCAGGAAACGGCGACGATAAGGGATATGATTTCACCCAGGTGTTGCATCGCGCCGACAAAGATAGGCAATTCAAGTAAAAATTACTATCTTTGTGCTGATGAGTGATACTAAAACCACGGTTCTGGAGGTCGACGACCTTCAGAAAGCCATTGGAGTCAAGGGACTTTTGGGCCGGTTGCTGGCCAAGACGGCATATAAGGCCCTTGAACTTGAAAAGGTAAACCGCGTCCACGAGAAGTACTGTGCGGTCAGCGGACCTGATTTTTCCGGGGATGTCCTGGAAGAAGTCGGCGTACGGTACGAAATCGATCCTGAGCAACTGGACTACATTCCCAGGGAAGGCGGATTCATCACGGTCTCCAACCATCATTACGGGAGTCTGGACGGGATGATCCTGAGCACGGTCTTCGGTTCCATCCGCCCGGACTACAAGATTCTCACCACCTTCCTTCTTTCGATGATTCCCGCCCTCAAGGACAGTTTCATTCCGGTGGACAACTTCTCTACCGGCGGGGCGCGGAGCATTACCGGCATCCGGCTGGCGCTGGAACACATTGCCGGCGGACACCCCCTCGGCCTTTTTCCGGCCGGGGAAGTCGCCACCTGGCAGAAAGGGAAGAACCGTACCTCCCTGGGTGACAAGCAGGTCGTAGAGGATATTCCCTGGGCCGACAATATCATCAAACTCATCCGGAAATCCGGTTTCCCGGTCATTCCCGTCTATTTCGAGGGCGGCAATTCCCGCTCTTTCCACGTGCTGGGAAAAATCCATCCCCGTCTCCGGACCGCCCGGCTCATCCATGAGGTGTTCAATAAACCGGGGACGACCATCAAGGTCCGGATTGGGCGACCGATCCTTCCATCCGAAACGCAAACGCTTGACCTGAAGGCTTTTGGGAAGTTGCTGCGTAGCCGCTGCTATGCCTTGGAGGCCCAATGTATTCCCGCTCCGGAAACGGACTCCCAGTCGAAACTGGCGCCCTTGACGAAACCTGTCTCCGCGGAACTCGTCCGGAAAGAACTGGCCGGCCTGGAGCACAGGAAACTGTTCACCTCCGGCGATTACTGCGCCTATCTCCTTTCCTCCCGGGAGGCACCCTCCACGATGAAGGAACTTTATCGTCTTCGGGAGGAGACTTTCCGTGCCATCGGAGAAGGAACCGGCCTCGCCGAGGATACGGATCCTTTCGATGCCTATTATCGCCAGATGGTCCTCTGGCACATCCCCAACGGGGAGATCGTCGGTGCCTACCGGCTCGGATTCGGACCGGAAATCATGAAGGAGCATGGCGGTCTTCCGGGCTTTTATTCCGCCGGCCTTTATCAGTATGGCGACAAGGCGGAGCCGCTCCTTGCCCGCTCGATGGAACTCGGCCGCTCCTTCATCGTCCGGAAATACCAGCGCGAGATCCAGCCGCTCCGGCTGCTTCTGACCGGCCTGGGCGTGTCGGTCCTGCAATCGCCGGAATTGGAATACTATTCCGGCCCCGTGAGCATCAGCAACGAAATCCCGCATTTCTACAAGAGCCTGATCGTCGACTATATCGGGAAAAACTATCCGATGCCCGATGCCGGGAGAATCGCCAGCCCCACCCATCCGTTCGAAACGGATTTCCTGTCCGTCAATCCGGACGACCTGTCCATCGCCCCCGGCAACGTGGATGCGCTGGACCGGGTGCTGGTAGCCATGTCCGACGGAAAATACCGTCTTCCCGTCCTGGTCCGCAAGTATTTCAGTTGCGGGGCGAAACTCGTCTGTTTCAACGTGGATCCACTCTTCTGCGACAGCCTGGACGGGCTGATCTTCCTCCGCTACCGGGACTTCCCGAAGAATACGCTCCGGGCGATTCTCCGGGGTCTTCCGGACGATCTGCAGGACGCGGTCTGGAGGCGTTTCTACGGCGAACCCCGTTCCTGATCCGGTATGGACAGTCCTTTCTGGGTATATCTCCTGGGGTTTGCGGGGATGGGCATCTACGGTGTCCGGATCCTGATCCAATGGTACCTGTCGGAGAAATCGCACCAGGTGGAGTCTCCGGGCATCTACTGGGTCCTGAGCAGCATCGGCGCCGTTGTACTGTACGTCTACGGCTGGCTCCGGAAGGACTTCTCCATCATCTTCGGTGAGAGTGTCGGGTATTACATCTATATGTGGAACATCGGCATCATGGGGCTTTACAGGAAAGTCCCCAGGTTCCTGATCGTCATCCAGGCCTTGTTCCCGGTCGTCATCCTCGCCCTGATCGCCCGGGACTTCAGTTCCTTCGTGGAAACTTTCCTCCATAATAAGGATGTGCCCCTGGGGCTGCTGCTGTTCGGTGTCCTGGGACAGTTCACGTATGAGATGCGTACGGTCTATCAGCTGGTGTACAGCTACCGGCGGCGCCGGTCCGTCCTTCCGCTCGGACATTGGGTGCTGGGAGTCATCGGCTCCGTCATGATCATCGCGTACGGTCTGGTCCGGCACGACTGGGTGCTGGCGATCGGCCAGTTCTCCATCGTGTTCACGGTCAGGAACCTGATGCTTTCCATCGCGGAATCCCGGCGGGAGGGCCGCAGGGAGGATGCGGAGGAGGATTAGACTTCCTCGTCGACGACCTGCTGTTTTTTCTTGATCTTCCGCACCGGATCGCAGGTGAGGCCGATTCCCAGTTTCTGGAAGGTCTTCCGGTCCACTTCGCTGAGCATCACCGTGGAATGGACCTGCGCGCCCCTTAGTTTGGGCAGCTGTTCCAGGGCCAGCTTGCAGTTCTCGTCGATCAGGCTCAGCATGGAGATCGCCACCAGCACCTCGTCGGTATGCAGGCGGGGATTGCGGCCATGGAGATAGGTAACCTTCGTCTTCTGGATCGGGGCGATCATCGTCTGCGGGATGAGCTTGACATTGTGTTCAATACCGGCGATATGTTTCAGGGAATTGAGCAGTAAGGCGGCGCTGGGCCCGAGCAGGGGACTGCCCTCGGCGGTCAGGATGGTTCCATCCTCCAGTTCGATGGCGGCGGTGGCCGTACAGGTGCTGGAGTGGTCCAGCCGGTCCTTGGCGGCGACCGTCGTCATGCGGTTGGCCGTCGAAATACCCGCCCGCTTCATCAGAAGGGCGATCTTGTTCACTTCAGCTTCCGTCGTCTTCCCTTCGGCGAAATTGCACAGGGCAGCATAGTAGCGGCGGATGATTTCCTGCAGGGATGCTTCACGGCACACGTCGTCGTCGGAAATGCAGAAGCCCACCATGTTCACACCCATGTCCGTCGGGGACTTGTAAGGCGATTCCCCGTAGATATCCATGAACAGGGCGTTCATCACAGGGAAGATCTCCACGTCACGGTTGTAATTGACGGCCGTTTTCCCATAGGCTTCCAGGTGGAAGGGATCGATCATGTTCACATCCTCGAGGTCCGCGGTCGCGGCCTCGTAGGCGAGGTTGACGGGGTGGGTGAGGGCGAGGTTCCAGATGGGGAAAGTCTCGAATTTGGCGTAGCCGGCTTTGACGCCGCGTTTGTTCTCCTGGTACAACTGGCTCAGGCAGACGGCCATCTTGCCGCTGCCGGGACCGGGTGCCGTGACGACGACCAGCGGCTTGCTCGTCTCGACATAGTCGTTCCGGCCGAATCCCTCGTCGGAGTCGATAAGGGCGACATTGTGGGGATATCCTTCGATCGTGTGGTGATAGTAGACCTTGATCCCCATCCCTTCCAGGCGCTTCCGATAGGCTACGGCGCTGGACTGCCCGTTGAAATGGGTGATGACAACGCTGTTCACGCTCAGTCCGCGGTCCATGAATTCATCCCGGAGGCGCAGGACATCGACGTCGTAGGTGATGCCAAGGTCACTCCGGATCTTGCTCTTCTGGATGTCCAGCGCGCTGATGACGATGACGATTTCCGCGTCATCCTTCATCTGCATCAGCATCTTGAGCTTGCTGTCCGGCTCGAACCCCGGAAGGACCCGGCTCGCATGGAAGTCGTCGAAGAGTTTTCCGCCGAACTCCATGTAGAGTTTGTCGCCGAATGCGGCGATGCGGTCCTTGATGTGTTCCGATTGGATCTTGAGGTACTTTGCGTTGTCGAACCCGTATTTCATAAGAAGTTTTCGTTGAATACGGGATGCAAAGATAGTCATTCCGGTTGGAAAAACCAAATCCGGACGGGCCGTTTTATCCCAGCAGCTGCTTGACGATTCCGGAGATGGTGCGGCCGTCGGAGAGGCCTGCAAGGGCTTTGTTCGCGATGCCCATCACCTTGCCCATGTCCTTGAGGGAGGTGGCGCCGGTCTGGGCGATAATTTCCTGGATCTTGACAGTCACCTCCTCGGCGGAAAGCTGCTTGGGGAGATACTTTTCCATGGCGGCGGCTTCCGCCAGTTCATTGTCCGCAAGTTCCTGTCGTCCGGCGGCGGAGAACTGTTCGGCGGCTTCCCTGCGCTGCTTGATGAGCTTCTGGATCATCTTGAGGATGTCTCCGTCGGTGACTTCCCGGGAGCCGTTTTCACTGGTCTTGAAAAGCAGGATCTCTCCCTTGATGGCGCGGTTGGCGCTGAGTGCGACGGTGTCCTTGGCCTTCATGGCCTCCTTGATGGCTTCCTGGATTTGCTGTTCGAGTGTCATGGTCTTACATCTTGTTTTTTGCAGTACAAATATACGACATTTCCGGCTCAATGCCGCCAAAATTTGGAGATATTAAAAGTATTTCATATCTTGAGCAACCGTTAGTCAGTAGTGTTATGAATGTCCTTAAATTCGGCGGGACTTCCGTTGGGTCCCCCCAGTCCATTTCGCTGGTCAGGCAGATCGTTTCTTCCCGGAAAGAAAGCGTTATCGTCGTTGTTTCCGCCTTGGGCGGCGTCACGGACATGCTCCTGGAGACATCGGCCCTGGCGGAGCGCGGGGACAAGGATTTCCGCTCCTCGTATGAACGGATCCGGCGTCGTCATCTGGACCTCGTGGAAGCCGTCTTCGAGCCCTCGGATGTCCGGACCCGTCTGCTGGAGGAAATCGAGTCCCGCTTCGAGACCCTCCGCGCCCTGTACGAAGGGGTCTTTACCCTCCGGGTCCTTCCGGAGAAGACGGCCTGCCAGATCGTCAGTTATGGAGAGCGTATTTCCGCGTTGATCGTCAGCACGCTCATCCCCGGCGCCAAACTGTACGATGCGCTCGGATTCATCAGGTCCACGGTCATCGGTGGCAAGAACGTGCTGGATTCCGAACCGACGGAAGCGCTGGTCCGGAAGACCTTCCCGGACATCGAAAAACGGAATGAAATCGCCGTAGTTCCGGGGTTCATCTCCACGGACTCCCGCACGGGCGAGATCACGAACCTGGGCCGGGGCGGATCGGACTATACCGCCAGCATCATCGCGGCCGCCCTGGACGCCCGGTGCCTGGAGATATGGACCGACGTGGACGGTTTCATGACGGCCGATCCCCGGGTGATCAAGACCTCTTACGTCATCGACGAGCTCAGTTTCTCCGATGCGATGGAACTGTGCAACTTCGGAGCGAAGGTCATCTATCCGCCGGCCATCTATCCCGTTTACGCCAAGGACATTCCCGTCCTCATCAAGAATACGTTCAACCCGGAAGCAAAGGGAACCGTCATCCGGAAGAATGGACGCACCGGAGGCCGGACGGTTACCGGTATCTCCTCCATCGACGATTCGTGCCTCATCACGGTATCGGCCACCTCGATGGCCGGTATCATCGGTGTCAACAGCCGCATTTTCAAGGTCCTGGCCGACAATTTCATCAGCGTATTCCTCGTGAGCCAGTCTTCTTCGGAAACGCATATCTCCCTGGGTGTCAGCGCTTCCCAGGCCGACAGGGCCGGCGAATTGCTGGAGCGGGAGTTCGCCCATGAGATCGCGGAAGGGTCCATGGACCCCGTCCAGCTGATGAAGGGACTGGCCACCGTTGCCATCGTGGGCGAGAACATGAAGAACAACGCCGGTATCGCCGGCAAACTGTTCAGCGTGCTGGGCCGGAACGGAATCAGCATCATCGCTTGTGCCCAGGGTACGGAGGAACACAACATCTCCTTTGTCGTGGACCGCAAGTTTCTGCGCAAGTCCCTCAATGTCATCCACGACAGTTTCTTCCTTTCGGAGTATCAGGAACTGAATGTCTTCGTCTGCGGAATCGGCACGGTGGGCGGAAACCTCCTCGGTCAGATCGCTTCCCAGCGGAAAAAGCTGATGAAGGAGAACAACCTCAAGATCAACGTCGTCGGCATCGCCCGCAGTACCAAGGGCATCTTCGACCGCGAAGGCATCGACCTGGAAAACTGGAAAGAACGGCTGGACGGCGGAAAACCGCTTGGTATCGCCGGGCTCCGGGACGAAGTGATCGGGATGAACATCTTCAATTCCGTCTTCGTGGACTGCACGGCCAGTGCGGAAGTAGCGGACCTGTACCAGAGTTTCTTCGAGCACGGCATTTCGGTCGTGACGGCCAACAAGGTCGCAGCCTCCTCGGATTATGACAATTATGCCGCCCTCAAGGCCCTGGCGCTCAAGCGCGGTGTCAAATTCCTCTTCGAAACTAACGTGGGAGCGGGACTCCCGGTCATCAATACCATCAATGCGCTGCGCAAAAGCGGCGATAAGATCCTGAAAATCGAGGCTGTCCTGAGCGGTACCCTCAATTTCATTTTCAATACGCTTTCCGAGACCGTTCCCTTCAGTGAAACCGTCCGGATGGCCAAGGAACAGGGCTATGCCGAACCGGACCCGCGCATCGACCTTTCCGGCCGGGATGTCATCCGTAAACTGGTCATCCTTGCCCGGGAAGCCGGGTATCGGGTCAACCAGGAAGACGTCGTTGCCGAGGAACTCATTCCTGCGCCGTTCTTCGACTGTTCGCTTCAGGAGTTCTGGCAGAAACTGCCTGAACTGGATGCCGATTTCGAGGCACGGCGCCGGGAACTGGCCGCGCAGGACAAGCACTGGCGCGTCGTGGCCCGGATGGAAAACGGGAAGTACACCGTCTCGCTCTGCGCCATCGACCGGAAATCTTCCCTCTATGAGCTTGAGGGGTCCAACAACATCATTCTCCTCACTACGGAGCGCTATAATAAACACCCGATGCTCATCCAGGGATACGGTGCCGGCGCCAGTGTCACGGCTGCCGGTGTCTTCGCCGATATCATGAGCGTCGCCAACGTATAAACCGATGAAAAAAGTCAGGGTTTTTGCGCCGGCATCCATTGCCAATCTCGGATGCGGCTTCGACATCATGGGCCTCGCCCTGGACGAGGTGGGGGACATCCTGGAGATGACTGCCACCGAAGGCGACGGCATCACCATTACCAACCGGACGGATGTCCCTCTTCCGGAGGACATCGAGGAGAACGTCATTACCCCGGTCATCCGTAAGTTCCTGGAAATGACCGGGAATAAGGCGCAGATCGATGTCACCGTATGCCAGAAGATCTATCCCGGTTCGGGCATCGGCTCCAGTGCCGCTTCCAGCGCCGCGGCGGCCTACGGCATGAACGAACTGTTCGACTGCCCGCTTTCCGACGAGGAAATGGTCGTCTGTGCGATGGAGGGGGAGAACCTGGCCAGCGGCGGCTACCATGCCGACAATGCCGCTCCGGCCCTGCTGGGCGGCATCATCCTTATCCGGGGATATGAGCCGCTGGACCTCATCCAGCTGCCGATTCCGGGCAACTTCTACTGCGCCGTGGTGCATCCCCGGATCATGGTCTCCACCAAGGCCGCCCGGAGCATCCTCCCCAAGGCGGTTCCGATGCACGACGCCATCAGCCAGTGGGGGAATGTCGGCGGTCTCATCGCCGGCCTTTATTCCGGCAATATCGGCCTGGTGGGCAGGGCCATGCGCGACGCGGTGGCCGAGCCCTACCGGAAGCAGTTCATCCCCGGTTTTGACGAGCTCCGGGAAAAGATCCTCGCCTCCGGTTCCATGGCGATGAACATCTCAGGTTCGGGCCCTTCCGTGTTTTCTCTTTCCGACAAACGGGAGATTGCCCACCGCGCCGGTGAAATCATGAAGGAGCACTTCGATTCCCGGAACATCCCCTGCGAAGTATATGTCGTGAAGGTCACGAACAAAGGGGCCAAACTGCTGGCCCAATGAGATACTACAGCACCAACGGAAAAGCGCCGCTCGCTTCGCTGGAAAAAGCCGTCGTGAAAGGACTGGCCGAGGATCGCGGCCTGTATATGCCGGAGCGGATCGTACGCCTTCCGGATTCGTTTTTCGAGTCGATCCAGGAAATGGGTTTCCACGAGGTTGCCTGCACCGTCGCCGATGCTTTTTTCGGCGAAGACGTGGATCAGGATATCCTCCGTTCCATTGTCCGCGAGACATTGGCGTTCGATTGCCCGGTGGTACGGGTGGAAGAGGGGATATGGGCCCTGGAACTCTTCCATGGACCCACCTTGGCCTTCAAGGACGTCGGCGCCCGCTTCATGGCCCGTCTGCTGAGGCATTTCCGTTCTGGGGAGCCCCTGAACGTCCTTGTTGCGACTTCCGGCGATACCGGCAGCGCCGTGGCGAACGGTTTCCTGGGTGTCGAAGGCATCCGGGTCTATGTCCTGTATCCCAAGGGAAAGGTCAGTCCCATCCAGGAATGCCAGTTTACGACCCTCGGCAAGAATATCCGGGCGCTGGAGATCGACGGCGTCTTCGACGATTGCCAGGCGCTTGTCAAGCAGGCCTTTATGGACCCGGAACTGAATGCTTCCCTGACGCTGACTTCGGCCAACAGCATCAACGTGGCCCGGTTCCTGCCCCAGGCATTCTATTATTTCTGGGGCTATGCGCAGATGAAGCGGGCCGGTTTGGCCGACAAACTGGTCGTGTGCACGCCTTCCGGTAATTTCGGAAACCTGTGTGCGGGTCTGTTCGCGAAGCGGATGGGACTGCCTGTCCGCCGTTTCATCGCCGCCAACAATGCCAACAGTGTCTTCTACGACTATCTCCGGACCGGTGTCTATTCGCCGCGTCCGTCCGTGCGGACCCTGGCCAATGCGATGGATGTCGGCGCTCCGAGCAACTTCGCCCGTATTTTTGACCTGTATGGAAAAGACTGGGAGGCCATCCGGCGCGACATTTCCGGGGCTACCTTTGATGATACCTGCATCGCAGAGACGATCCGTGACGTTTACGGGCGTACGGGGTATATCTGCGATCCTCACGGGGCATGTGGATACCGTGCCCTTTCCGATGGCCTTCTTCCCGGTGAGACCGGACTGTTCTGCGAGACCGCCCATCCTGCCAAGTTCAGGGATACGGTGGAGCCGATCATCGGTTCGCCCGTGGAAATACCGTCCAGGTTGCAGGCCTTCATGCATGGAACGCCTGAAAAAACGCCTCTCTCCAAGGACTTCAGGACCTTCAAGGACTACCTGCTGAAGGTGTCCGCAGGGAAGTGAGGCATCGAAAAAAATCGTATATTTGCCTGAAGAACATTGACTATGAAAAGGAATCTGAGCATTTTGACCTTGTTCCTGGGCCTGGCCTTCTCCTGTGCGGAGCCGACCCAGGAGAAGAAACCGGAACCCGAACCTGAACCTGAACCGATTGTTCCGGAGATGTATCTGGGAGGGGATGTTTCCGTCCTGCAAAGCTACCTGGACAAGGGCGTTTCCTACTATGACGGGCAGGGAAGCCGGATTCCCGATGTGCTGGAATACCTGAAGGGCGACGATGTGGGCTGGAACGCCCTGCGGGTGCGGTTGTTCGTGGATCCCGTCCGGAAGGACGCAGACGGGAAAACCGACGCACAGGTCTGCCAGGACCTGGATTATGTCGTCCGCCTGTGCAAGAAGATCAAATCGGAAGGATTCGCCCTGCTGCTGGATTTCCATTACAGCGATACCTGGGCCGATCCCGCCAATCAGTGGATTCCCAAGGCGTGGGCTTCGCTCAGCGAGGATCAGTTGCAGGCGAAGGTCTATGACTATACGAAGGAATGCCTTCAGCGACTGAAAGCCGAAGGCGCCACGCCGGACTTCATCCAGCCCGGCAACGAGATTTCCTATGGGATGCTCTGGAGTTCGAAGGTGGACCGTACTTCCCGGACAAACCGTTGCTTTTCCGATTCTCCCCAGGAGAACTGGACCCGCTTCATCCGCTTCCTCCAGCAGGCGACCAAGGCCTGCCGGGAAGTGTGTCCGGATGCGAAAATCATCATCCATACCGAACGGGCCGGGAAACCCAATGTCCTGAGCGACATCTACAAACGGCTCTCCGACGTGGATTACGACCAGATCGGTCTCTCTTATTATCCTTTCTGGCACAATTCCCTGCAGGTCCTTTCCCAGTCCCTGAACACGCTTGCGACTTCATTCCCCGACAAGAAAGTCCAAATCGTGGAGACGGCCTATTATTACCAGTGGCCTCAGGGGATCGAGTATGACTTCTCAGACCGCTGGCCATACACGCCTGCGGGCCAGGCTGCCTTTGCCAAGGATCTCGTATCGGAACTCAAGAAACATCCGAACGTGAACGGCCTGTACTGGTGGTTTCCGGAAGAGAATGGAAACGGTCCGGACAGTTCCGTCCTGACCGGCTGGATCAACCGGGGCCTCTGGGACAATGAATCGCACCGGGCATTGCCCGGCCTGTATGTTCTGAAGGATTTTTTGGAATAATTATCTTTTTTTCCAAGCTTTCGGCGGGCCGTTCCGTCTAATAGGCAGAAACCAAAAACGAAAAAGCCATGACCACGAACGAACTCATCATTATCCTTGGCATCTGCGTAGTTCTGCCTGTCCTGATTGTCTGGATCGCCCTCAGGGCCCGTCAACACGAAGTGAACCGCAAGGCTGACCTCATTCTCAAGGCTATGGAGGCCGGAATTCCCATCGACCAGGAGTTCCTGAAGCCCGACAAGAAAAAGAACCGGAGTATCAAGCAGGATCTCCTGGACAAATTCACCGGTGCCTGTGTGACCACCTTGATGGGAACGGCCTTCCTTCTCCTGAACTTCTTCTGCCCGGGTTCCATCATGGCCGGCTATCCCACCGTCGGAAGCATTTTACTCGCCATCGGTATGGCCCTGTTCATCAGCTATTTTGTTGGCAAGAACATGCTTGCCAAGGAAATCGAGGCCGAGGAAAAGGGAATGGACAAAAAGGCGGAGTAGATGACTTCGGAGCAATTCATCGACCTTGTACGGACGGAGCAGGAGCCCTTGAGACGGTTCCTGCTTGCCTTGTGCAGCGGTGATTCCGCCCTGGCCGATGATATCGCGCAGGATGCCCTGGTCCGGGCCTATGTGTCGTCCGGATCCTTCCTGGGACGGTCGAAGTTCAAGACATGGCTTTTCAGGATCGCTTACAACTGTTATATCGACCATTCCCGGAAGAAGACTCTGCAACGGACGGATCCCGAAAGCCATGAGGCCCAGAGCGTTCCGTCAGCCGATACCGCGGATGCCGGCTTCCGTTACCAGCAGCTTTACCGGGCGCTTAACCTCATTCCGGAAAAGGAGAAGGCCGTCATCGTCCTGTTCTATTTCGAGGACAAAAGCATCAAGGAAATCGCCGCTATCCTGGAGATTCCCACGGGGACGGTGAAATACCATCTCTCCGTGGGAAGGAATCATCTGAAAGAGCATTTGAGTTTATGAAAGACCAAGATATCGATGCGCTTCTCAAAGAAGCGAGACCCCAGATAAAAGACGACCCCGCGTTCCTGATGGAAACGCGGAGACGCATGGAACAGGTGGAAGGCATCAAGACCGAAGTCGACCGTCAGCACAAACGGGCCCGCCGTATCTTTGTCGTCACCCTGGTCACGGGTTTGGTGGTGGGAATGCTGGCGATGCTCCTTGTTTTCCTGTACCCTCCCATTGCGCAGGAAACGAAGATCCTCTCCCGGGTACGTGACTTCCTGTATGCATGGAAAGAGTATCTCGCTTTCTTGGTCGCAGCCTTTGCCGTTACGCTCGGGCTTGTCCTGGCTTCCGGTCGCCGCTCAGTTTTGCAATGATATCATCCAGCATCCGGAACAGGTCCGGAGTGCTCTCGGGGGTGACGCTGTCGCAGATGACGGCATTACCGACGGCAAAAGGAACATCGGCCAGCTCCTGCTGGAGCGCCTTACCCTTTCCGGTCAGGGTGACGATCATCTGACGGGCATCCTTTTCGCCTTTCTTACGGATCAGCATACCTTCCTTCTCCATCCGCTGGAGCAGGGGAGTGACCGTATTCGTCTCCAGAAACAGCCGCTTGGCGATGTCATTCACCGGCTGGGCGTCCTTCTCCCACAAGGCCAGCAGCACCAGCTACTGCGGATAGGTCAGTCCGTGTTCAGAGAGCAGCGGATGATAGGCCTGTGTGAGAAGGCGTGATGCGGTGTAGAGGCGGAAACAGAGCTGGTTGTCCAGTTTGAATTCCTCTCGGATCATAGCATCTCCTGGATGTCCTTCTCGATATCCTCCGGCTTGACGACGGGGGCGTAACGCTTGACGACGGTACCGTCCCGGTTCACGAGGAACTTGGTGAAATTCCAAAGGATGTCGCTGTCCTTTTCCACGCTCTTGCTCAGTCCCTTGAGCATGGTTTTCGTGGCCTTGGCCTTGAGGCCGTTATACTCCTCGGTGGGAGCCTGGGCCTTGAGATACTCGAAGATGGGTTCGGCCTTGGGTCCGTTGACATCGGTCTTCGCCATCAGCGGGAAGGTGACGCCATGATTCAGACGGCAGAATTCGGCGATCTCCTCATTGGAGCCGGGTTCCTGGCCGGCGAACTGGTCGCAGGGGAAACCGACGATGACGAATCCCTGGTCCTTGTATTTCTGGTAGAGGGCCTCCAGGCCGTCATACTGGGGGGTGAAACCGCACTTGGAGGCGGTATTGACAATCATCAGGACTTTGCCTTCGAACTGGGCGAAATCCACTTCGGCGCCTTTGTTGCAGGTGGTCTTGAAATCGTAGATCTTTTCCATGGCTTCCCTGTTTAAAGCTGTTTCACAAGCCAGTTCTGGAGACCGATCTTTTCAATGAGATCCAGCTTTGAGCGCCTCTCGGAGCCTTTCCGCCTCGGCAAGGCCTACTTTTTCCTCCAACAATGCCGGTAAAGCACGCAGTTCGGCATCGGTCACACCCATGTTCCGTGCCCCGGACACGTGTGCCACCAGTTGCGGCTCGCAGCCCGGAAGGGCGGAGATGGCGCTCACGGTAACGATCTCACGGTCGGCGAAACCCAGGTTGTTGCGGGCGAAAATATCCCCGAACAGATGGGCCTTGAGGTAGTAGACGGTCGCGGGCACAAAACCGTAGTTGAAGGGTTTTCCCGACAGTTGCGTCTGTACGGCCGTTCCCTGTTTCAAGGCATCATAATCGGCAGGAAGCGGATCGGCATCTTTCCCGGGATCGTCCTGGATTCCTGCCGCCTGCCGTGCTGTCAGGACCCGTTGAAGCGTCCCCAGGGCATTCAGCGAGCGGGGGAAACCGGTATACGCGTACAATTGCGAAAGCGCTTCCTTGGCTTCGCTGACGGTCAGGCCGTTGTCCAAAGCTTCGGCGAGATCAAAGTACAGACGGGAGATATTGGCATCCACATCCACCGGCTGCATGTATCCCTGCTTGACCATCACGGGCAGCAGGCCCTTGAAGCGGGGGAGTGCATTCGGCAGGAAAGAGCCGCAGTGCGGGACCACGACTTTCAGGTCCGGATAGCGGACCAGGACATCATGGGCCACCATGTTAAGGATGGCACGGGTGGTTTCCGCCAAATATTCGTAGGAGGCCAGGGGAACCGTGTCAATCAGCTTCTCGTTCACAGCCGACGGTTTGTGCGGGTGTGTGATGATGACGGCCTTCCTGTCATTCAGGTAAGCCATGAGCGGATCCAGATCCGGGTCTCCCAGATACTGGCCATAGCTGTTGGAGGCGAGCTTGACGCCATCGGCCCCAAGCACTTCCAGGGCGTATTCTGCTTCTTCCAAGGCCTTGTCCACATCCGGTAGCGGAAGGGCTGCACAAAACAGGAAGCGGCCCGGATGCAGGGCCTTCAGCGCAGCGGCTTCTTCGTTGAACTCCCGGCAGATGGCGGCGGACTGCGCGCCGTCCCCGAAATACGGCTGCGGAGCGGGCATCGTCAGGACCGCGGTCCCGATTCCGGCCTCGTCCATGAACGCCAGGTGCGCATCGGCACTCCAGCCCGGGATTGGGAAGCCCTCATCCATTTCCATCCCATGGGCTTTAACGGCAGACAGGTAGGACTCCGGAATCATGTGGCAGTGCACATCCGTCTGTGCACTGCTGATATAGTTGATAATCATCAAGATAGATGCGATAACGAGTGTCCGTTTCATCTTATTCCATCGTATGTTCCCAGCCGAATGTAATGCTTTCGATCCTCAGGCGCAGGATTCCGGAGGGGACCCGGGCCTCGGCGGTTTCGCCGACCTTTTTTCCCATCAGGGCCGCGCCGATCGGGGATTTCAGCGAAATCTTGCCTGCATCAAGGTCCATCTCGTGGGGGCTGACGATCTCGAATGCCATGCGGGTGCCCGTCGAAAGGTTCGTGAATTCGACCCGGCTCAGCAGGCAGACCCTGTCTTTGGGGAGAACGTCGGGGTCAATCACGCGGGAATGTTCCAGGATTTTCTGCAGAAAACGGATCCGGCTGATGGTCTTCCCTTGGATCCGCCGGGCTTCCCGGTACCCCGCATTGTCGCTTCGGTCCCCTTGGGCGCTGGCCTCTGCGAGGTCCTCCTTCACCTTGGGGTAAACCTCGTTGATCAGGTGCTTCAACTCGGCCGAAATCTCGTCATATCGTTGCTTTGACAGGTATTCCATGGCTCAAATTTACTCAAATAACGTTAAATTTGTATGCTATGAACCACAAAAGTATGACTATAGACGGCCGAGAATGCTTCGTCAGCGGCTCCGATCATCCACGATATATCCTTGTCCAGACACTGGGAAACCATGAACGCAGTCTTTTCGACCGGACGGCGGAATTGATTGCCGGGGCAACCGATATCCCTTTTGTCCTTGCTGCATTCCAGGTGTTCGACTGGGACCTGGACCTTACCCCATGGCACGATGACGCCATCAACCGGAAACCGGAAGTGGGAACCCGGACAGGTGAAACGCTTCGCTACGTGACAAAGTCGCTTCTGCCTGCACTGGAAACCGAATATGGGAAACTGCCCGTCATTCTGGGCGGTTACTCTCTGGGCGGGCTCTTTGCCCTTTGGTCATCCATGCAAACCGACCGTTTTTCCGCCATTGCAGCGGCATCGCCATCGCTCTGGATCAGGGACTGGCTGGACTTTGCCCAAACGCATCCGGTGAAGGCTGCCAAGGTGTACCTGAGCCTGGGAGACCGGGAGGAGCATGTGAAGAACCGGGCGATTGCACGGGTAGGGGACAGCGTACGGGGTGAACTGGAATTGTTGAAAGCACAGCTCGGGGAAGAAAACTGCACCCTGGTCTGGAATCCCGGAGGCCATTTCCAGGATGAAGACAAGCGGCTTGCAGCGGCCTTTTCCTGGTGTATCGAAACGATGTAGGGAAAGATCAATCAGAGTCCCAGCTGAGCGAGAAAGTGGGCGAAGATGGAAGGTTTGCACAACAGCGGAAAGACCAGACCGTAAACCGCGCCCCAGAAGTGGGCAGTATGGCCGATGTTGTCCATGTTCCGCCTGGCCATGTACCAGCAGTACAGCAGGTACAGCGGAGCGAAGATGTACCCGGGTATCGGAATCGGGATCATGAAGATGTAGATACCCATCTTCGGCTCAAAAAGGATCGAGGTGAAAAGGATGGCCGAAACGGCGCCGGAGGCACCGACGGCATTGTAGCCGTAGTCGTTCCTGTACTTCAGCAGGTCACCCACCGTGGAGACGGCGATGGCGCTGACATACAGGACGGCGAAGAGGATGGCTCCCGCGGTTGCACCGAACGCGGCGGCGAAGTACTGCTCTACCACCGGTCCGAAGAAATACAGCGTGAGCATGTTGAAGATCAGGTGTCCCCATCCGCTGTGGACAAGGCTATAGGAAAGCATCCGGTGCCACTGTTTCCCGTGCCATACCTGGTAAGCATTGAATACCCACGAATGGATGTTCAACGTCCCTGTAAAGCACAGGATGCTTACCCCTGCGGTAATCAGGATGATGATCAGCGTAACCATGCGCTTGCAAAGATAGTGAAATCGCGGGGCTTTAGCTATCTTTGCCGGGAATATGTGGAAGGGGCCGACTGGCTTCTGAGCGAGGCATTTTGCCTGTATGAGGGGCTGGTAGGCCCTTTGCGTCATTTTCAGAGCTATAATGTCTGGACCTGTTACCACTGGACGGGATTCTGGAAGCCCGATCATAAACACGCGTTTTCCTATGGATTGTTCATTCAAGCGATCACGTAGTTTCCTTTCGGGAAATTCGATAATTTCCAAAGGAAAATCGATAACGGGATGTTCGGGAAAATCACCGACCTTTGCACCGGTTAATTGATTACAACTATGGCAAAGACACTGATCGCATTTTATTCCCGCCGCGGGCAGAACTATGTAGGCGGCAGCATCCGAAACCTTGCAAAGGGTAATAATGAAGTCATTGTGGAAAAGATTAAGGCCCAGTTTCCCGATGCCGATGTTTTCCAGATAGAGACCGTAAAGAAGTACTCTCCTGACTATATGGTCTGCATCGAGGAGGCCAAAGAGGAACTCCGGGCCAAGGCCCGTCCGGAACTTACCGCCAAGGTTGAGAACATGGACCAGTATGATACCATCATCCTGGGTTATCCCAACTGGTGGGGACTTCCGCCCATGGCCGTGTTCACCTTCCTGGAGAGTTACAACTTTGCCGGGAAGAAGATAATCCCGTTCTGCTCCCACGAAGGCAGCGGCCTGGGCGGCAGCCTCCGCCAGCTCAAGATGACCGTTCCGGATGCCCATCTTACTGCAGGCGTAGCCATCCACGGAGCTGCTGCATCCCACTGCGACCGCGAAGTCAAACTGATCCTTGAACAAGCCAAATAGCACTATGAAACGCATCATCCTTACGGCAGTCCTTGCCCTCGCGGCACTGTCAGCATCGGCTCAGACTCTGGTGGTTTATTATTCCCGCACCGGGCAGAATTATACCTCTGACGGAATCGTAGACCTGAAAGTCGGCAACACGGCCGTAGTCGCCGGGCAGATTCAGAAGCTCACCGGAGCCGACATTTTCCAGCTGGAGACCGTCCGGCAGTATGCGGCCGATTACTACGAATGCACGCAACAGGCCAAAGAAGAGCTGAATGCGAAGGCCCGTCCGGCGCTGAAAGCCGACATCGACATCACCAAGTATGACACCATCTATCTAGGCTGGCCCTGCTGGTGGGGCACTTATCCCATGTGCGTGGCCACCTTCCTGGAAGCCCACGACTGGACAGGCAAAACCGTGATTCCGTTCACGACCCACGAGGGGAGTGGCTTTGGCAGCAGTCTTCGCGATCTGAAGGCCGCCATTCCTTCGGCAACGGTTAAGAAGGGCCTCTCCATCCAAGGTTCGAAGGTAAAGACCGCCGGAGCGCAGATTGAAGCATTCGTGAAAGGACACAACTGAATGAGCGACAAAGAGCATATTACGGCTCTCTACGAGGCTATGTACTAGGCAAAGCCTCTATGCATTAGCACGGGAAATTTTGATAAGCAACAAATCTTCCGTACCTTCGCTGGTATGGAAGATTTTTTGATATTCAATACGCTGGGAGACGGAAAGTATCCGGATGCCTATAAGGAAAACTATCATTGCCACATCCTGTGCCGAAGCGGGGAGATGCACTTTGAGGCGATGGGAAAACCTTTCAAGGCCGGCTCCGGCGACCTCGTCATCTGGCAGATGACGACGCTCATTTCAAATGTCAGCTATTCGGCCGGTTTCGATGCCGATTTCCTCCTGATTTCCAATCCTTTCCTCAATCTCTACAACCCGGAGCAGGTGTGGGCCACCAAGGGGTATGTCTATATCAAAACCCACCCGGTCTTCCACTTGGAGGCCGACGAGTGGGATATTATCGAGGCTGACTTCGCCCAGTTCCGGCGCAGGATCCACTCCGGACGCGTCATCTTCCACGACGAGTTGGTGGGCCGCGTATTCCAGCTTCTTCTCATGGATATGTGGGACATCTATTCCCGTGAGATGGAAAAGGCCGACACCGATGAGAATTCGGCCAGTCTCTTTATGCGTTTCCTGACGCTGGTTCAGCAGAAATGCAGGGAGATTCGGGAGGTGGCTTGGTATGCCTCAGAGCTTTGCGTGACACCGAAATATCTGTCGGCCATCTGCCAGAAAATCACCGGCAAGAGCGCCCTGTATTGGATAGAGTATTATGCTGTCCATGAGATACTTCTATTACTGAATGATCCGGCCCTGACCCTTACCGAGGTCACGGACCGGATGCATTTCCCTGCGCCGCCGATGCTGACGCGCTACCTGAAGCGCACTATCGGCAAAACGCCGTCAGAGTATCGCATGGGGCAGTCTTAGTCCCAGATTTCATAGTTCTCCATCCAGTCCTTGATCTGCTGGTAGGTCATGTTAAAGTAGCGTTTCTCCTGGTCAAATAGAGGTGTCACGAGGGGGTCAATTTCGAGAGGATTCTCCATTTGACCGCTGGCGATGGAAAAGAGAAGTTTCTAGAAATTATTTCGCCAAATAAGAATAAAATGCTATATTCGTGGCGGAATAATTTTAGAGAGAGTGAGAAGGAAGTATTGACCTCTTTGTATCAGTCAAATAACGCTGAATTTCTAGCCGTATACGGAAGACGGCGTGTAGGCAAGACATATCTTGTCAGGGAATTCTTTGAAGACACGTTCGCTTTTTATCATACCGCATTGTCTCCCTTTGAGTTGAAGGATCAGCCAAAGTTATTGTATCGTGCCCAACTGGATGAATTCGCTCATTCGCTGAGGAAATACGGCGATACCAAAGATGATTCAATTGATAACTGGTTTGAGGCTTTTCACCGTCTGGAAGCGTTGCTGGATGGAAAGAAGGGGAGGAAAAGGATGGTTGTCTTCATTGATGAGATGCCCTGGTTGGAT
>CACYWN010000023.1 GCA_902778105.1 uncultured Bacteroidia bacterium | reverse complement strand
GAATTCCCGTGGTACGGCGCCCTCTTCGGCTCCGCCATCATCGGCTTCTGGTACTGGTGCACCGACCAGTTCATCGTCCAGCGCGTCCTCTCCGGCAAGGACCAGAAGGAGGCCCGCCGCGGCACCATCTTCGGCGCCTACCTCAAGCTCCTCCCGGTCTTCCTGTTCCTCATCCCCGGCATGATCGCCTACGCGCTCACCAAGACCCCGGATTCCGCCATCGGACAGCAGCTCGCCGCCGCTCTCCAGCTCCAGCCGAACGGCACGGTCGCGAACCCGGACATCGCCTTCCCGATGCTCGTCAACACCCTCCTTCCGGTGGGCCTGAAGGGTGTCGTGATCTGCGGTATCCTCGCCGCCCTCATGAGCTCCCTCGCCTCCCTGTACAACTCCTCCGCGATGCTCTACACCATCGACATCTACAAGCGCAAGCACCCTCAGACCGATGAGAAGAAGCGTCCTCGGCGTCCTGTGGATCTTCGTCATCCAGCGCATGGGCAAGAGCCTGTACAACTACATCCAGAGCGTCCAGAGCCTCCTCGCCCCGGCCATCGCCGCGGTGTTCCTCCTGGGTATCAGCTGGAAGAAGACCTCCCCGAAGGCCGGCATGTGGACCCTCATCGTGGGTCTGGTCCTGGGCTTCACCCGTCTGATCACCATGATCATCAATCCGGAAGCCCACAACGCCTTCACCTACATCTTCAACGAGATGAACGTCTATGCGTTCTGCGTCTGGATGTTCCTGTTCTGCATCTGCCTCGCGATCGTCATCACCCTCCTCACCCCGCAGCCCAAACCCGAACAGGTACAGGGTCTGTGCTTCGGCACCGCCACCGAGGAGCAGAAGGCCGTCACCCGCGCCTCCTGGAACAAGTGGGACGTCATCCACTCCGTCATCATCCTGGCCTTCACCGTGGCCTTCTACATCTACTTCTGGTAGTCGGCCATTGTCATTCTGAGGAGGTCGAAGACCGACGAAAGAATCTGTTACTATGTTAGAAGAACTCAAAAAGAAAGTCTGCCAGGCCAACCTGGACCTCGTGAAGCACGGTCTCGTGATCTTCACCTGGGGCAATGTTTCCGCCATCGACCGGGAAACCGGCCTGGTGGTCATCAAGCCGTCCGGGGTTTCGTATGACAACATGAAACCCGAGGACATGGTGGTCGTGGACCTCGAAGGGAAAGTCGTGGAGGGCCATTACAAGCCCTCCTCCGACACCCCCACGCACGTGGTCCTGTACAAGGCCTTCCCGGAAATCGGCGGCGTCGTGCACACGCACTCCACCTTCGCCACCGCCTGGGCCCAGGCCGGCTGCGACATCCCCAACATCGGCACCACCCATGCCGATTACTTCCATGACGCCATCCCCTGCACGGCCGACATGACCGAGGCGGAGGTCAAGGGCGCCTACGAGCTCGAGACCGGCAACGTCATCGTCAAGCGTTTCGAAGGCCTGAATCCCGTCCACACCCCCGGTGTCCTCGTGAAGAACCACGGACCCTTCTCCTGGGGCAAGGATGCCGACGAGGCCGTCCACAACGCCGTCGTGATGGAGCAGGTCGCCAAGATGGCCTTCGTCGCCTACAGCGTCAACCCGAACCTGACGATGAATCCCCTCCTGGTCGAGAAACATTTCTCCCGCAAACACGGCCCCAACGCCTATTACGGGCAGGATAAAAAATAGAAACACCCAAAACACGGATTAGAATTATGGCATACGAAAACATCGAATTATGGTGGGTCACCGGAGCACAGCTCCTGTACGGTGGCGACGCAGTCGTCCAGGTGGACGGCCACAGCAAGGAAATGGTCGAGGGCCTGAACGCCTCCGGTCTCATTCCCGTGAAGATCGTCTATAAGGGCACGGCCAACTCCAGCAAGGAGGTCGAGGACGTGATGAAGGCCGCGAACAACGACGAGAAGTGCGCCGGCATCATCACCTGGATGCACACCTTCTCCCCGGCGAAGATGTGGATCAAGGGTCTCCAGGCCCTGGAGAAGCCCCTCCTCCACTTCCACACCCAGTACAACGCGGAGATTCCGTGGAACGAGATCGACATGGACTTCATGAACCTGAACCAGAGCGCCCACGGCGACATCGAGTTCGGTCACATCTGCACCCGGATGCGGGTCCAGCGCAAGGTCGTCGTCGGCTACTGGAAGGACGCCGAAGTCCAGAAGAAGATCGCCGTGTGGGCCCGCGTGGCCGCCGGCGTCGCCGATGCGAAGAACGTCCGCTGTCTGATGTTCGGCATGAACATGAACAATGTCGCCGTGACCGACGGCGACCGCGTGGAGTTCGAGCAGCGCCTGGGCTACCATGTGGACTACTTCCCGGTTTCCAGCCTGATGGAATACTACAAGAAGGTCACGGACGCCGAGGTCGATGCGCTCGTCGAGGAATACAAGAAGCTCTACACCGTCAAGATCGACGAGACCGGTGAGGAGGTTTACTGGGAGAAGGTGCGCAATTCCGCCAAGGCGGAGATCGCCATCCGCCGCGTGCTCGCCGACAAGGGCGCCACGGCCTTCACCACCAACTTCGACGACCTGGGCGACGCCGACATCGACGCGCCCGACTTCTGCGGCTTCGACCAGATCCCCGGCCTCGCCTCGCAGCGCCTGATGGCCGAAGGTATCGGCTTCGGTGCCGAGGGCGACTGGAAGACCGCCTGCCTGTACCGCACCCTCTGGGTGATGACCCAGGGCCTGCCCAAGGGCTGCTCCTTCCTCGAGGACTACACCCTCAACTTCGCCGGCGACCGCAGCTCCTCCCTCCAGAGCCACATGCTCGAGGTGTGTCCGATGATCGCCTCCGACAAACCCAAGCTCGAGGTCCATTTCCTCGGCATCGGCATCCGCAAGCAGCCGACCGCCCGCCTCGTGTTCACCTCCAAGACCGGTTTCGGCATCAAGGCCACCGTCGTGGACCTCGGCAACCGCTTCCGCCTCATCGCGCAGGACGTGGAGTGCATCGAGCCCAAGCCGATGCCCAAGCTCCCCGTCGCCTCGGCCCTCTGGATCCCGCAGCCGACCTTCGAAGTGGGCGCCGGCGCCTGGATCCTCGCAGGCGGCACGCACCACTCCGCCTTCAGCTATGACGTCACGGCCGAGTACTGGGACGACTTCGCCGAGATGACCGGCATCGAGTTCGTCCACATCGACAAGAACACGACCATCGAGGGATTCAAGAAGGAACTCCGCACGAACGAGGTCTATTATCTCCTGAACAAAGCCCTCAAGTAGCATGGACCCGAGGATCACCATCGAAACCGGAAAAGCCATCCTGGGCATCGAGTTCGGATCCACCCGCATCAAGGCCGTCCTGGTCGATGAGGACCACAACCCCATCGCCCAGGGCGCCCATGAGTGGGAAAACCAGCTCGTGGACGGTCTCTGGACCTACAGCAAGGAAGCCCTCTGGTTCGGCCTGCAGGACTGCTACGCCTCCCTCCGCGCCGACGTGAAGGCCCGCTACGACGTCGAGATCGAGCATCTCGCCGCCATCGGCATCAGCGCCATGATGCACGGCTACATGCCCTTCGATGCCGAAGGCACCCTGCTCGTTCCCTTCCGCACCTGGAGAAACACCAACACCGGCCCCGCCGCCGCGGAACTCTCCAAGTTCTTCGTCTATAACATTCCGCTCCGCTGGAGCATCTCCCACCTCTACCAGGCCGTCCTGAACGGGGAGGAGCACGTCCCCCAGATCGCCTACTTCACCACCCTGGCCGGCTACATCCACTGGAAGCTCACCGGCGAAAAGGTCCTGGGCGTAGGAGACGCCTCCGGCATGCTGCCCATCGACCCGGCCACCGGCAACTACCGCGCCGACATGGTGGAGAAGTTCGAGAAGCTCGTCGCCCCGAAGGGCTATTCCTGGAAGCTCCGGGACATCCTGCCCAAGGTGCTGCCCGCCGGCGCGGCCGCCGGCCGTCTCACCGAGACCGGTGCCAAGCGGCTGGACATCTCCGGCCACCTGAAGGCCGGCGTGCCCCTGTGCCCGCCGGAAGGCGACGCCGGGACCGGCATGGTCGCGACGAACGCCGTCAAGCCCCGCACGGGCAACGTCTCCGCCGGCACCTCCTCCTTCTCCATGATCGTCCTGGAGCATGAGCTCTCGGAGCCGAACGAGATGATCGACATGGTCACCACCCCGGACGGCAACCTCGTCGCCATGGTCCACTGCAACAACTGCACGTCGGAACTGAACGCCTGGGTGAAGATGATCCGCGAATACCAGGCCCTCCTGGGTCCCATCGAGGACAAGCACGACATCTACCGCATCCTGTTCACGCACGCCCTGCAGGGCGATCCCGACTGCGGCGGCCTCGTCGCCTACAACTACGTCTCCGGCGAGCCGGTCACCGGCTTCGCGGAAGGACGCCCGTTGTTCGTGCGCAGCGCCTCCGACAAGTTCTCCCTCGCGAACTTCATGCGTGCCCAGCTGTACGGGGCCATCGCCGTCCTCAAGATCGGCAATGACGTGCTGTTCGAGAAGGAACACGTGAAGGTGGACCGCATCACCGGCCACGGCGGCCTGTTCAAGACCCCGGTCGTGGGACAGCGCTTCCTCGCCGCCGCCCTGAACTCCCCCATCTCCGTCATGGAGACCGCGGGTGAAGGCGGCGCCTGGGGCATCGCCCTCCTGGGTTCCTACATGGTGAACGGCGGCACCCTCTCCCTGCCCGACTTCCTGGACAAGGTCGTCTTCGCAGGCAACACCGGCACCAAGATCGACCCGGATCCCGCCGATGTCGCCGGCTTCGAGGCCTACCTCGCCAACTACAAGGCCGCCCTCCCCGTGGAGGCCGCCGCCGTACGGTACAAGAAGTAGCCCGATTACGCGATTATAGATAAAAGGACAGGGTCCGGACTCCGAAAAAAAGTCGTCCGGACCCTGTCCTATTATCTAAATACCAAGCGGGGGAAGTTAGCCTTCTACAGTTCCCAAGCCAGGGCGGAGGCGCCGAGGATGGCGGCGTCGGATTCCTTGAGCTGGGAGAAGACGAGCTTCACCTTGCCGCGCCAGAGCGGGATGACGTTCTCGTCCATCGCCTTGCGGATGGGCTCCTCCAGGAACTCACGGGCACGGGCGAGACCACCGAAGAGGACGATGGCCTCCGGAGCGGAGAACTCGATGAAGTCCGCGAACTTCTCGCCGAGGATGCGGCCGGTGTAGTCGAACACGCGGAGGGCGAGCTTGTCGCCTTCCTTCGCCGCCTCATAGACGTTCTTGGACTTGATATTGTCCAGGGAACGGAGGAGGGACGGTTCGTCGGTCATGTCCAGCCACTCGCGGGCGGTGCGGGCGACGCCGGTCGCGGAAGCGTACGTCTCCAGGCAGCCTTCCTTGCCGCAGTTGCAGCGGCGGCCGTTGTGACGCACGGCGCAGGTGTGACCCAGCTCGCCGGCGAAACCGTCGTGGCCATAGACGACCTCACCGTTGATCACGATGCCGGAACCGACACCGGTGCCGAGGGTGATCATGATGAAGTTCTTCATGCCGCGGGCCGCACCGTAGGTCATTTCGCCCATGGCGGCGGCGTTCGCGTCGTTCGTGAGGGAGACGGGGATGCCGTTCATCTGCTCCTGGAGCATCTTGGCGAAGGGGATGTTGCCGCCCTTGGCCCAGACGAGGTTCACGGCGTTCTCGACGACGCCGGTGTAGAAGTTGCCGTTCGGAATGCCCACGCCGATGCCGCGGATGCAGCCTTCGGCCTTGGCTTCCACGATGATGCGGTTCAACGCCTCGGCGAGGGCCGACACGAATTCCTCCGCATTGGTGGTATTCTCGGAACTGATGACAGTCTGGGCAACGATGTTGCCGCGGGCGTCCACGACGCCGCATTTGGCGGTCTGGCCGCCTACGTCGATACCGATAACGAGATCCTGTCCCATACTAGTCAACCGGAATATCCTTGTTCACGTTCTTGGAGCCGATGAGGGAGTAGTAGAGCAGATAGGCCAGCATCGCAACGACGAGCCAATAGCTGTTCATATAGCCCACACCCTTGGCGAGGTATTCCTGGATGAGCGGCATGATGCCACCGCCCACCACCAGCATCATGAAGATGCCGGAAGCGGCCTCAGTATACTTGCCCAGGCCTTCCACGGCGAGGTTGAAGATGGCGCCCCACATGATGGAGGTGCAAAGACCGCAGAGGACGAGGAACAGACAGCTCAGCGGGACCTGGTCGAACATGGTGAATCCGTCGGTGGCGCTGTAACCCGGCATGCTGATCGTGACCGTCTTGGGCGTGAAGATGGCGGCGAGCACAAGCACGATGGCAACCGTGCTCACGACCGTCATCTGGGTACGGGTGGAAACCTTTCCGGAAATGAGGGTGCTGCAGAACCGGCCGATCATCATCAGAAGCCAGTAAACAGCCGCCACGGCGCCGCCCACGGCCGCTCCGTTCACGAGGATGCCCGCTCCACGGGAAGAAGCGTCGGAGAGGAAGAAGTTCACCTGGGCCGGGATACCGATCTCGATGCCCACATAGAAGAAGATGGCCACGGCGCCCAGCACGAAGTGCCTGAAGTTCCAGGCGCTGTGCTCATAGACGGTGGTCTTGCGCTCCTGCGCCGGCTCCGGAATCTTCACGAGGGAGATGATGACGAAAGCAATGGCAAACACGCCCATGGCGATGAACAGCAGCGGAGCCACGTCGGACATGGCGGTGTTCTCGGTCACGGTGCCGATGAGGATACCCACCAGCAGCGGAGTGAGGGTGCCGACCAGGGAGTTCAGCGTACCGCCGGTCTGGATCAGCTGGTTACCGCGGTTGCCGCCGCCGCCCAGCAGGTTCAGCATCGGGTTCACCACGGTGTTCAGCATGCAGACGCAGAAACCGCAGACGAACGCACCCAGCAGGTACACGTAAACGGCGCTGCCGCCCAGGAAGGAACGGCTGGAGAGCCACTGGATCACAATGCCCACGAAGCCGGTAGCCAGGGCGATGAGGGTGGTTTTCTTGTAACCCACCTTGAGGAGCATCTTGCCGGCAGGGATTCCCATGAACAGGTAGGCGGCAAAATTCATCATGTTGCCCATCATGCCGGCCCAACTGTACTGGCCCTTCCAGATGTTGCCGAACGGGGCTGCCATGTTGGTCACGAAGGAAATCATCGCGAAGATGAAACACATCGTGATAATGGCCACCAGATTGGTGTTTTTCTTGGTTTCAGTCATTTGTCTTGTGTTTTATAGTTAAAAATTATCGTTCTATTTTCCAATAATCTCTCAAATATAGAAAAAATTTCGCAACTTTGTATAACGAAGAACCAACAACAACCCAAGCATATGAAAAAGTTACTGACCCTTTTGCTCGCAACGGCTGCCATCGCCGGCTGCAACCAGAAAAAAGAACCCGTCCTCACCGCTTCCGGCCTGAATCCAGATGACTTCGCCAGCACCTATAACGGCGCCCCCACCGCCCTCTACACCCTGACCAACGAAGCCGGCATGGAGGTGTGCATCACCAACTTCGGCGGCCGTATCGTATCCATCATGGTCCCGGACAAGGACGGCAAGATGCAGGACGTCGTCCTGGGATTCGACAAGATTGCCGACTATTTCCCGGAGAACAACGCCTCCGATTTCGGCGCCGCGATCGGCCGGTATGCGAACCGCATCAACCAGGGCAAGATCACCATCGACGGAACCGAGTACCAGCTGCCGCAGAACAATTTCCAGCACTGCCTCCACGGCGGCCCCACCGGCTGGCAGTACCAGGTCTATGAGTGCGTCGAGGCCGACGCCTCCCACGTGAAGCTCCTCCGCGTATCCCCGGACGGCGACAACAACTTCCCGGGTGAAGTCAAGGCCTACGTCACCTACACCCTCACTGCCGACAACAAGATCGACATCGCCTACGAGGCTACGACCGACGCCCCCACGGTCATCAACATGACCAACCATTCGTATTTCAACCTCTCCGGCGACCCGGCCGGCCACAGCATCGTGGACGACTGCCTGTATGTCAACGCATCCAACTACACCCCCGTTGACAACACCTACATGACCACCGGTGAGATCGTGACAGTCAAGGACACTCCGTTTGACTTCACGACGATGCATCTCATCTCCGACGGCATCACCGCCGACAACGAGCAGGTCCGCAACGGCAACGGTTACGACCACAACTGGGTCCTGGACACCGCCTGTGACGTCACGAAGGTCGCCGCCGAACTCTACTGCCCCGCCTCCGGCATCGACCTCAAGGTCTACACCGACGAGCCCGGCATCCAGGTCTATTCAGGCAATTTCCTGAACGGAACCGTCACCGGAAAGAAGGGCGTCGTATACAACCAGCGCCACGCCATCTGCCTGGAGACCCAGCACTATCCGGATTCTCCGAACAAGGCCGAGTGGCCGTCCGTCGTCCTCCGTCCGGGCGAAACCTACCACAGCCACTGCATCTTCGCCTTCAGCGTGAAGAAGTAGCCCCTTCTGCACGAACTTCGACAAGCCCGCGGTCTCCGCGGGCTTTGTTTTTGAGCGCGAAATTCTCCACATACACCGCCACGCACGCGAGGATGTAGTACACGCCGCCCTGGATGCAAAGGGCGCGGAGCTGCGGGGCGACGACCGCGAGCGGGGCGCCCGCCGTGTTCAGGTTGATGAACGCCTGGCAGCCGAAAGTGGACGGGAACAGGTAGGAGAAATACTTCCAGAAGGCGGGGAAAGCGGTCGTCGGCCAGCTGAATCCGGTCAGGAACACCAGCACCGGCGACATGAACAGGAACAGCAGGAAGGCCGATTCCCGCCGCGTCACGAGCGTCGTCCAGGTCATCGAGAAGAACACGCACACGGTGACGAACAGGGCCAGGAGCAGCAGGATGTCCCAGAAGCTCCCCCGCTGCGGGAAGCCGAACATCGCCGGGACGATGCAGCCCACATAGATGCCGATCGTCATGAACAGGAGCCAGTACACCGCTCCCCTGCCCAGGACCACCCGGCCCACGCCGCGCCCGGAATAGGTATCCGGCAGCGAGGCGAAGCTGCGGTTCTCCTCGCGCATCGTCCCCACGGACATGCCCATCCCGTAGAACATCACCTGCTGGATGATGAGCATGAGGATGGCCGAGATGAGGAAGATGCCGTAGGAGAACGCCCGGTTGTACGGGTTGATGTCCTCGTAGCGGACCGTATTCACGGTCGCATCGGCCTCCTGGTCCGTCAGGCCGTCCAGGGAAAGGCGCTCGACCTTGATGGAATTGATCTCGTGCAGCATCACGAACTCGCTGCCCATGAGGAGGTTCTTGTAGTAGAGGAAGCTGCTCATGTCGGCATAGATGCTGAAGGTCGCCGTCTCCTTCGCGGCCAGGCGGTCGCCGAAGTCGGAGGGGAAATACACGATGCCGTTGACCTTCCGCTGCTGCAGGAGGGTCCTGGCCTCGTTCATGTCCGTGCACCGGTAGGCAATGTTTATCTCCCGTGTCGCGTCCATCTCCCGGATCATCCGGCGGGTGTCGCTGCAGGCGGCGTCGTCCACCACGGCGATGGGCGTATCCTCCAGGATACCGTTCCGATAGACGAAATTATACAGGATCGGGTACAGGAAGCCCGCCACCACGAAGATGATCATCACGCCGCCATCGTGGAGGATGTTCCTCAGCTCCAGGTTGAAGATGCCCAGGGCATCCCGCACCCACTGTTTGGCGTACTCAATTCCTTTCATAATCCAAATAGGTATAGGCCCTTCCCAGGCGCGGAAGCACCAGGAACGGCAGGAAACAGAACAGCAGCAGCGCGATCACCTGCGGATACCACTCGCCGAATCCGCTGCCGAAGATGCCCACCTGCACGTACAGGTCGTAATAGTGCCGGAGCGGATACATCGCCGTGAGACCCCGGAGTCCGGTCGGCATCGCCTCGACAGGCAGGGTGAAACCGGTCAGGGACAGGCCCAGGACGCTGTACAGAGCGCCGATGGAAAGCGCGAACCGGCACACCGGCACGCAGCCGATGATGAGGACGGCGACGCTTTCGGAGGCCACGACCAGCAGGAAGCAGCCGAGCAGCATCTGAGAGAGGCTTCCCGCGAGCGGGAAATGCATCCATTTGTACAGGATCACTTCGATGGTCCAGCCTATAAGCGTGAACAGGACGGTGTACAGGGCCATTTTACCGCTAACGGCCGCATAGATGTCGTGGTCCACGGCCTCCAGCAGATGCCGGCTCGTCCCGTACTTGAGTTCCGCGCCCAGCGAGTAGATGAGGACGATGATCACCACCATCTGCAGCATGCCCGGAATCATCATGTTGGCGAGATAGGCCCCGTAATTCATCGTGGGGTTGCCGATCTGGTGGATGTCGATGTCCACTGGCCGCAGGAGGCCGTAAATCTGGCTCTCCGGCACACCTTTCATCTGCAGGACCTCCCGCTGCACGGCGCCGGCCGTCAGGTTCACCATCGTCAGGATGTCCTTCCAGGCGAGCGAGCCTCCCAGGAAATACAAGCCGTTGATGTAGAAGCTGAACGTGGGCTGCCGCTGCGCCTGGATATCCCGGGCGAAGCCTTCCGGGATCAGGCAGATGCTCGTCACGCGGCCGCCCTGCAGGTCGGCTTCCGCCTCGGCGAAAGTGCTGTAATGCACCACCTTACCGAGCTGGGTAGCGTCCAGCTGCCGGCAGAAGTTCCGCGATATGGAACTGTTGTCCCGGTCCACTACGGCGATGGGCACGTCCGACGGGACGCCGTCCTGCAGGAAGGTCAGGTAAAAGACCGTGCAGAAGGCCATCACCGCCACCGATCCCAGGAAATAGATCGGGCGCCGCGCCCAGATCCGGATTTCCCGCCGGATGACTTTGTCTATTTTATCCAGGAAGGTCATTTCACAATGAGAACGGTCATTCCGGGACGCAGGCCCGGTACGGTTTCCATGGGCACGGCACGCACCTCGAAGGTCTTCGCGTCGTACTGGTCCGTCTCCTTGGTCGCCTTCCAGGTGGCATAGGACTCCCGGACCGCCATGTAATTCACTTTCGCTTTCAGGGTCGTCCCGTCCAGGGCAGGCACCTTCACGGTCAGTTCATTCCCCGTCTGCATGCCGTGGAGCTCGTCTTCGCGGATGTTGAAGGTGAACCAGAGGTCGGACAGGTCGGTCACGGTCGCAACCGGGGAGCCCTGGCCCACGAGTTCGCCCTGCCGGGGATAGACGTTGGAAACCACCCCGTCGGCCGGAGAGACCAAGTACAGCTCCTGGAGGTAGGAATCCACCTCCCGGATGGCTCCGTCGGCTTGATGGACCAGGGCGGCCGCGGCGGCCTTGTCCTCGCTGCGGGCTCCGCTGAGGGCCATGTCGTACTGGCTCTTTGCGGCCTTCGCCTGCGCGACGGCGGCGTCGTACTTGGCCTTGGTCTCGTCATATTTCTGGGCGGAGATCACCTTCTGGTCATAGAGCGTCTGCACGCGGTCGAAGGACTTCTTCATCACGTCCTCCTGCACCAGCGCCTGCTGCCACAGCTCGTAGGCCCCGGCGATCTGCTCCTGCCGGGCCCCGTTCCGGGCCTTGGCGCTCTGCGCCTGCGCCGCGCTGCGGGCCGCCTGGGCCTGCGCCAGCTTTGCCCGCACCTGCGGGGAATCGATGAATGCGACCGTATCACCCCGGTGGACCGTCTGGCCCTCCCGGACGTAGAGTTCCGTCACATGACCGGGCACCATGCAGGAAACCCGGTACTCCGTGGCCTCGGCCTCCCCCTGGATCACGTGCGGACGGGGTTTGCTCACGAGGTATCCCACGAAAGCGATCACGAGCACGATGCCCACGAGGGCGCTGATGCCGATCAGCAGATTGTAATTCTTCTTTGCCATATTATGATTGTTTTACGTTTCTTTGCTATAGATTCTTTCACCTGCTTCGCAGGTTCAGAATGACAAAAACCGTCATTCCGAGGAGGTCGGAGACCGACGAAGGAATCTATCGGATCCCTTCGGCCTGACGCAGGGCCGCGGCGGCCATCTGGAGCTCCGTGCCGGCGTCCAGGCAGTCGCTGTGGGCAGAGAGCCAGGCGGTCTGGGCGGAAAGGACGGTGGCGGTGGAGATGACCCCGGCCTCGAAACCGATGGTGGCGGTGCGGAGGTTTTCCTCGGCGCTCTCCAGATTCGCCTGGGCCATGGAGAGCTTCTCCAGGGCCTCGTCATAGGCCTTGCGCTCGCGGGTGACCTGCAGCTGGATCATCTGTTTCGCATCTTCCAGTTGCGTGCGGTACAGGGAGGCTTCGGCCTTCGCTTTCCTGTATTTGTTCATGTTCTCGAGCCCATGGAAGAGCGGGACGTTCACCATCACGCCGGCATTGAGCATTCCTCCGTTCCAGGTGTTCTGGATGCCGTTGAAAGCGTTCGGGTTGGATACCATCCAGTTGGCGGTGAGGGCCACCTTGGGGAGTCCGTCCGCGCGGGTGACCTTCGCCTTCGCGTCATACAGCCGGGAGGCCAGGTCCAGGCTGCGGGTTTCGGGACGGTCGGCCCAGATGTCGTCCAGGGACTTGTCCCCGGTGCGCTGCGGAAGCGGAACTACGTCCAGGTTCTCGTCGGCCAGTTCGATGTCGCTGTCCAGGGGAAGGCCGATGCGCTGGCACAGCAGCATCTTCGCGAGGGTGAGCCCGTTCGTGGCCTTGGTGCGGAGCATCTCGGCCTCGTTGACCTTGACCTTGATCTGGAGGGCATCGGATTCGGTCATGACACCGGCCCGCACCGATGCGTCCACATCAGCCTGGAGGGTGTGCAGGAGGTCGGCATAGGACTCGGAAAGGCGCTTTTTCCCGGCGATGGAGACAATCTGCCAGTAGGCCTGGTCCACATCCAGCACGACCTTCGTCTCCTCGAGGTCGTAACGGGACTGCGCCAAATCCTCCGCCAGGGCTGCCATCTTGTTGGAATATACGATCTTGCCACCGGCGAACACCGGCTGCTGGACGCTCACCACCCCCAGCCAGATGTTGTGGAGGTCCGGATGCAGGGCCTTGTCGATGTCCGCACCGATGGCATTCACCGGCTCGGAAATGTCCGGGAGCTGCAGCTGCCCAAGGGCCGAAGGGTCCATCTTCTGCAGCATTCCGAGGACGGTCTGCCACATCGGGCTGGACATGTATTCCTGTGCGAGGGCGGGATTCGACTGGATCGCAGTCATGAGCTGGGTCATTGTCCCGGTCATGGCCTGGGACATGGCGCCGGAAACCTGCTCCTGCATGGAAGCGGCAGCGCCTTCCATCACGCCCTGCATGATGGAACCGGCACTCTGGAGCATCGAGGACTGGAATTCATCGACCAGGGCGATGTCCCGGTTGTTATACATGTACGCGCCCGTCGCGGAAACGTTCGGGAAATAATTCGCCAGGGCGATCTTCCGGTCGTAACCGGCCATTTCCACCTGCGTGCGGGCCTGTTCCAGGTCTTTGCTTGCCTGCAGGGCCATCTCCCGGCAGTCGTCCAGCGTAAGGCGCTGCGGCTGTGCCGTCAGGGGAAGGACCGGCAGGAGCATGGCGAGTAAAAGGGCTTCTTTTTTCATCTTTTTACCTTTTGACATATTGTCAGTCATTTTCATTTCGTCGAAAACTGGTGCAAAGATACTGCCGGATTACAGACCATTTGCCATCATTTTCCCCTTAAAATTATTCTTTTGGTCGAATTTTGCGAAATTATGAAAATATCCAAAGGAAAATATTATCTTTGTCAAAAGCGAAAATAAGGATAATCATGACCGACACCCCTCAAACCATCGACCTGCAGCAGATCAAAGCCCTCGCCCCTGTCATTGAAGAAATGAGCATCGGAGACGACTTCGTCATCGGCGAAGTCAGCGGAAAAAAGGTGGAAAAAAGCGAAGCTCTCCTCCGGATGCTCCAATACCCCGTCCGGTTCGACGGATTCATCATCTTTTACCTGAAGAAGGGGCATTTTACCGTAGACGTGAACCTGCATTCATACGAAGTAAGGGAGAAATCCCTGATGATCCAAGTTCCAGGGAATATCGTGAAGATTTCCAAATACAACGAACAGCGCATCGGGGATATGGAAATGATCTTCGTCCTCATATCCAAGGAATTCATGTCAGGCATCCGGTTCGATTTCATAAAGGTTTTCCAGGAGAGCATACGCATCCTGGACAATCCCTGCATCACCCTGGACGACTTCCAGATGTCCATTGCCAACGACTACTTCAACCTCGCCCGGAAAGTGGTGGGCGCCCCCTTTTCGAACAAACGGGAAATCATCGGCTCCCTCCTCACTTCCCTCACCTATCTTTCCACCGATGTATGGGAACACCAGGTGGACGAGGCACGGAAAAAAAACGGTTCACAGCGAAGCGCACGCCTGAACCAGATTTTAGAGCAGTTCCTCGCCCTTGTCAACGAATACCACTGCTCCGAGCGCGGTATGGCCTTCTACGCCGACAAGCTGTGCCTCACCCCGAAATACCTCTCCAAACTCATCAGACAGGCGTCCGGACGCTCCGCTCCAGAGTGGATCGATGAATTCGTCATCCTGGAAGCGAAGAATCTCCTCAAGTACACGAACCTGGCCATCAAGGAAATCGTATACCGGCTCCACTTCCCCAACCAGTCCGTTTTCTACAAGTTCTTCAAGGCCCACACCGGCATGACCCCGTCCGAGTACCGGAACAAGTAACAGATTCTTTCGTCGGTCTTCGACCTCCTCAGAATGACAAAGTCACTTCCCCGAAGTGCAACTCATTGTCATTCCGAGCGCAACTCATTGTCATTCCGAGTGCAGCGAAGGAATCTAAAATCTTTTAGATTCTAACTAAAATTTTTTATTTAATAAAAGTTTGTCAGAAAACTTGCATAGTTTCATAAAAGATTATAACTTTGTCATGGACAACGAAGTTAATTCGTGTCTATTTGTTAAGTTCGTTTTATATACCGGCCGGGTCTCTTGGGGAGGAGACCCGGCCAATTCTTTGGTATGTAGCGTATTAGCCTAGAACCGCAAGGCGATGCCGCCCGTACCGTACGGCATACAGTTGGAATAGCAGCCTTCCAGGATGATGCCTACGGACGGGGAAATATTGAAGCGGAAACCGCCCAGACCGCCATAGCAGAACAGGAGCGAAGGATCCGGAGAGAAACCGGTCGAAGAGATCTTCCGCATCGCGATGCCGGCCAGACCGCCGAAATGCAACTCGACTACCCGGGAAAGGTTGAATCCCAGGGTAATCCGCGGTGCCAGCGAAAGATCCGTCCGCTTGGAACCATATCCACTATGTAGGTCCGCTCCCAGTTGCAATCCACCGTACAGGTGGGTGGCACCCAAATTTGCAATGGCAATGTTGCTGGAAACGAGCCCCCCGAACCCGGGACCTCCTCCAGCCTGGAAAGTAATCAATTTGGTACCCGGAGCATCCGGATCCTGGATGGCAAAACTGCTCTGGGAAACGAAAAGGCCGGTAAGGACGGCCACCAAAAGATAAACGGACTTCTTCATAGATCAATCATTCTAACCGATAACAAAGATAAGAAGAAAGGCGAAATAAAAAAAGGGCCGGTCCCCGAAAGGACCGGCCCGATTTCATGGAGTTCGCTTGGGATTAGTCACCAACACCCTTGATGGTAACATTGTAGACGAACTTGAGCTGCTCCTGCCAAGGATTCTCGAGCTTCACGACCACCGGGAGGGTGATGACACCGTGGAACTGGACCTCGGAAGTGTAGTTGTAGACCACGTACGGGACACCGTTCTCAACCTCGACGGACAGGAGTTTCTTGAGCTCGTTCGGGATACCGGTGGTGTCATAGACGAAGTCAGTGGTGATGTGGTAAGCATCGTTGGCAGCAATGCCGCTGATGTAACCGTTGGACTTGCTGGCAGCCGTCGCATTCTCAGCGGCGTCACCGACAACCCACTCACCATCCTTGATCACATAGAAGGAGACACCGGTCGGACGGTTGTCCTGGAGGAACATACCCTTGAACAGAGGCTCACGGTAGATCTTGTTCTCGTCGAGGACAATGGTGAAGCCGTTGGCAACAGGCTCCTTGAACGGAGTCCAGCGGACCATGGCGTAGGTGCTGTAGTCGAGCACTTCCTCAGGGAACTTGACGGAGTTCTTCGGGAACTCGAAGCGGGTAGCAACCGGGAAGTCATAGTCACCGGAGGTGAGGGTCAGCTGACCGAGGGCCGGGATGAACTTCTTCTCATTGGTCCTGTAGTAGAAGATGGTATTGTCAACCCACAGGCTCTCGTAGAGGAGGAATTCAGGATCGATCTTGTCAACCTCAGGAAGTTCCTTCTCACCCTGCGTCTCGTCGGTGTAGACGAACTTGACGTTCAGGCCGAGTTCCTCGAGCTGGGCATCCTCAATGATGTCATCGTTCTCGTCAACGACGTTGAACGCGAGTTCGGCGAGGTTGATGTAAGCGACATCGTAATCAGCAAGGGCATAACGGTTGCTGACGCGATTCTGAGCATCGGTCTCGTTGGTACCCTCTTCCTTGACAGTGGTGAAGTAGGACGGGTAGACCTGAGACCACCAGAGAACGGAACCGTCGTTGTCAGCGAAGTCCAGCTGCTGGATGAGGCCATCCACTTCCTTATCCTTGTTGAAGGTGTAGTAGCGGAGGTGCAGGAAGTTGTAGTCCGGAACCTTGTAGTTGAAGATGAACTGGAATTCCACTTCCTCACCGATGTAGGTGGTGATGTTGCGGGTGACGGTGTTGCCGAGCCAGAGGTTCGGATCGTCAGCGGAACGCTCGCCACTGTTGAAGATCTCGCCAGCGAGGACGCTGGAAGTGAAGGACTTCAGGGTCCAAGCATAGACGTCGGTTTCCTCGGCGTTGCGGATGTCGATATAACCCTTGGCGGTGCCGGCATCGGCAGCAGCCTTGAGCTTACCCTCGAGCTCGCTCACGTTGAAGTCGTCCTGATCGGCGTCATACTCGAAGTCGACGTTGTCCTCGACATTGATGACACCCTCTTCGTCGAAGGCCTTGAAGATCGGGCCGTAGAGCGGATCGCTGGTCCAGTGATAGTAACCGTCATAGTACTCCTCACCGTTGACGATGAAGGTGTGCTCGATCGGGCCGATGACGACCTTCTCACGGTTACGGTCGATGGTGGTGAGCGTGCCGTTCACAGTGATCACAGCATCCTCGAGCTCATAGACAGCGACGATGGTGTAGACCTGATCCCACTCGAAGTTGGAGATGTTGGCGACAAGGCCGTCCTCAGTGATGGCGACACCGTTGATGACAAGACCTTCACCCTCGGCAGGAACACCCATCTTGGGATCGTACTCAACCTCGACGGTCTCACCGGTCTCCTTGTCAACGTAAGAAACGGTGACGGAAGTAGGAATGGCATGGTCGAAGGAAGCGAGCTGCACATCAAGATGCTCATCCAGATAGGCGAGATCATCCTCGTCAACGTGGAGCGGATAAGCGACACGGCTGTAGATGGTCGGCTCCTCGCCAGTCTCGTAGAAGAGGTTGTGGTCCACGACGGCGTCGTTCTCCCAGGTCCAGACAATCTTCGCATCGACGTCTACCTCGCCAAGGGCCTTGGTGATGGTCACATCACCCCAGCCAGGGAAGGAACCGAGGAAGGAAGTAAAGCTGTAGGTACCGGTAATGACGTTGCCGATCGCAAGCTTGCGCTCAGCGGCGGACTTCTCCGGATTCATCTCGATCTCCGCATAGACCTTGTTGGTCTCAACGAAGTTATCCTCGTCCACCTCTTCGGCCGTGCCCTTATCATAGGTGAAGCCTTCGAAAGCGGTCGTGAACTCCGGAAGGACGAGGCCGTAGATGGCAGCAGCGTCTTCAAGGGTCATCGGCTCGCCACCGTCGACCTTCACGGCAGGAACGGCACCGTCAAGGATCACACGGTAACCCTTCGGATCCTGGGAAGCCTTCTCACCGACGGGATTTTCACGCAGGGAGCTGTAAGGGAGTTCCTGGTGCTCTTCCATCGCAGGGATGAGCTTGGTGTGACCGTCCTCTTCGTCGACGACGGGCTCACCGTTCTCGTCAAGCTCCGGCTTGTACGGCTCGGGAAGGATCTCAGCGGTCGTGGTGACCGGATAGAGCACATTGTAGGTGCTGGAAACCTCGTTGTGGACAAGGAAGTAGTCGTCGGGATACTCCTCAACACCGAGCATCTCACCGATGTCCGTGCCGAGAAGGCTGTAGTCGTCAGCATCCGGGATATAGAAAGTCAGGCTGGTAGCATAGGCCTTGCGGAGCATGAAGGCCTGCAGTTCATTGGCATCCCAGACGCCGACCGTATAAGTGCCATCCTCAACACCCCAGACAGGGGCGATATCCTCATAGTACGAGGCAAAGCTACCGGCCTGAACCCAATCATAATTTCCATCCAAGAGATCCATGTCATAGCGCGGCTTGTTGGCGTTGGCGATGAATTCAGGGCTGGCGATACCGTAAGGATACACAAGGAAGGTAACCTCACCGGACTCGTCGTCGGCATTGGTGACACCGAGGATGACGACTTCCGGAGTCTTCTCCTCTTCCTCGTCGGCACGGGTCTGGAGCGGCTTGGTGTCGAAGAAGACGGCAGGATAGCTCGCATCGAAGAGTTCCTTGAAAAGCTGGGCATAAGGCTTATCCATGCCCGTCGGCAGCACATAATCGCTCGGATAATCGAGTTCGTGATAGTTAAAGCCGCTCAAACCGTTGACATAGTAAGCAAGCCAGGAGGCATACTCGGTAGGAGTGACCTTATAGGTAACCTCGGTGGGCTGGCCGATATACAGGCCGACCTCTTCCGTCTCACCGTCTTCGTTGGTGACCGTCTGGGTCATCACGGAAACGTTCATGTTCACCTTGAGGTCGTCGTGCGTCGGAACGAAGACGACGCTCTGGATGCGCTCGAGGTTCGCGAACAGGAGGGCATACAGATTGGCGATGTGGTACTTGAGATCGGCCTCAAGGGCAGCGATCTGCTTGTCCACGTAATCGATGGCATCGGCAAGAGCCTTCGCGGCGGCATCGTCGATGTAACCCTGGAGGTCACCCTCGGCGAACTCGAGTTCATCAAGGATGTCGTCCACCTTCTGGGTGTACTCCTCAGCGGTCTTCTCGAGAACATCGAGACGGCCGGTGCCTTCCGCGTTGGTGATCAGGTCCAGCTGGTCCTGGAGCTTCTTGGCCTCACCGTCGATGTAACCCTGCAGGTCACCCTCGGCAAAAGCAGTGAGCTCTTCGAGAGCCTTGAGACGGCCGATGATCGTGCCTTCCATGTTCTCAAGCTCTTCCTTGGTGCCGACAAGAGCCATGAACTTATCCAGGGTCGTAGTCAGGACATAATCGTCGAGCACTTCGACAATGGACTTGAAGGTGCCATCCTCCTTGGTCGGGAAATTGGCTGTCAAAGCCTCATAGCTCTTCTTGAGGAGCTGGAGCGTCTCCTTGGTGGCATCGATATACTCCTTGATGGTCTGATCGCCCCATTCGCCGGCCGTAAGGTCCTCAAGGTCAGAGATCTGCGCCTTGATCTGGTCGATGATACCATCTTTCTTGGAGAGTTCTTCGATATAAGCCTCAGCCTTCTCAAGACGTCCCTCGAGACGGCCGATCTCGCCATCGGTGTACTCCTTCGCCTTCGCGAGGTACTGGTCCAGCAGACCGCCTTCCTTCGTGATGGCCTCAAGGTTATCCTTGTTCGCAGTAACCTGGGCGTCCAGGTCCTTCAGCAGGTCGGCGACCTGGTGAACGAAGTCCTTGTCGGCATACTTGAGGCCAGCAAGGGTCTTCTGGGCATCAGCGATGTTAGCAAGGAAATCCTCATAGGTGGACTTGTCCAGCTTCTTGTCGATGAGGCCCTTCAGGGTCGTCTCAAGGGAAGTGATCTCACCACGGACCGCTTTCATGTCCGCATCGTGGGCAGCAATCGTCTCGTAGTCAGCCTTAAGGGTGGCCTCCAAAGACTGAAGCTGACTTTCGAGCGTGGCCACCCTACCGTTGGCGAGGTCATCCACTTTCTTGTCAACCTTCTGGATGTCGACCTCGTAGTCGGTACATCCAGCAGCGAGCAGGGCTACTCCGGCTAGAAGCAGCGCTGCAAGTTTGGTGAATTTGACTTTCATAAAGTTGGTATAGAATTAAGAGTTAATGATTACTCAATGGTGCTGATAACCACACGGTTCAGGTCGTTCTCGGCGAACGGCTGGACACGGTCGCCGTTAGCGACGACGGAAACGATCCGGGACTCGGCGATACCCCTTTCCAGGAGGAAGGCCTTGACGGCGGCGGCACGCTCCTCGGACAGACGCTGGTTGATGCGACGGTTACCGGTGCCCTTGTCGGCGTGGCCGGCGATGGCGACATTCACATCCGGGTTGGCCTTGAGCCAGTCGATGTAGCGGACGAGCTTCGCAGCCTCCTCGTCGGAGATGACGGCGGAATTGATCACGAAGAAGGTGTTCACCTGGCGCATTTCGGCGGCGAGTCTCTCGGCGGCGGCGGCATCGGCGGCAGCCTTCTCGGCAGCAGCCTTCTCGGCGGCAGCCTTCTCGGCAGCGGCCTTCTCGGCGGCGAGCTTCGCGGCGCGCTCGGCTTCCTGCTGGGCCTTCAGGGCGGCAGCGGCAGCCTCGGCGGCGGCGAGGTCGGCGAAGTACTTGGCGCAAGGACGGGTGGCCTTGCCGAAGTTCACCTTCAGGCCGGCGAGGGCGTTGAACTGGAAGTCCGGATGACCGACCTTCTTGGAGTTGAACTTGTCGGAGAGGACGTTGTCGTTCACCTCGAGGGTGAGGGCGACGGCATCGCTCAGACGGAAGTCAGCGCCCAGGCCCACGCGGGCGACCGGGGTGATGAGGCTCTTCTCCCACAGGAGGGCGAAGTATTCCTTCGGATTGGTCTTGGTGATGTTGTTCGCGCCGTTCTTGAAGCCATAGGCGGCACCGCCACCGATGAACACGAACGGATTGAACACGCGGTCATGCTTGTAGCCAAGGAGCTGCGCCAGGTTGACGGTGAGGTCGAACGCGCCCTGGAGGTAGTTGAACTTGTACACCTCAAGCGGAGCGACGACAGCGCCCTTACCCTGATAGCCGGCGACATTGAAGCGGGCACCGAGGACAGGATTGAACTGATAACCCAGGGAGAGGGCTCCGGCAGGGGAAATCAGGTCCTTGAACGCGGTTTCGCCGATGGTGTAACCGGCACCGCCCTGGATCTGGCCGTACCAGTGGGGGTTGAACTCCACGCTGGGATCGGTCGTGCTCTGCTGCGCGAACGCCACCTGGGCACCCAGCGCAACGGCGAGAATCAGTGTTAAGCTTTTCAGTTTCATATGATAAGAATTGTTGTTGCGTTCTATCCTATTTAATTTAAGGTATAACGACGCGCCAAGTGGCCCTTTTTGGGCCCACCGGACCCAAGTTCCGGTGTAGACACTATCGTATACAAACGCAAAATTAAGCAGAATTATCTAATTTTCCCAACATTTTCGAAACTTTTCTAGAAATAAATCCAAGGTTTATCAATTTGTGAGAGGTTTTTCGTACCTTTGTATCCGCATAAAACTGTCAACGTTTTCATTGATAAATACCTATGGCATCTACAACCGAACTGAACGAGCAGGAACGCGGCCGTCGGGAGTCCCTTCTCCGGCTCCGTGAACTGGGCATCAATCCATATCCGGCACCCCTCTATCCCATCAATACCACGACCGTGGAAATCGCGGAGGGTTTCGACCCTGAAAAAGGCAATTTCGACGACGTGTGCATCGCCGGGCGCATCATGTCCCGCCGCATCATGGGCGCAGCCTCCTTCATGGAGCTGCAGGACCATGCGGGACGCATCCAGGTATATGTCAAGCGGGACGAGATCTGCCCCGGGGAGGACAAGACCCTGTACAATACCGTCTTCAAGAAGCTCCTGGACATCGGCGACATCATTGGCATCAAGGGTTTCGCCTTCATCACCCAGACCGGCCAGCTGTCCGTCCATGCGAAGGAACTCACCGTCCTTTCCAAGTCCCTCCGCGTCCTTCCGATCGTGAAGACCGACGCCGACGGCACCGTCCATGACAGTTTCGAGGATCCGGAACTCCGCTACCGCCAGCGCTATGTGGACCTCGTGGTGAACCCGCAGGTGAAGGAGACCTTCGTCAAGCGGGCGAAGATCATCTCCACGATGCGCCGCTACTTCGACGAGGCCGGCTGCCTGGAGGTGGAAACCCCGATCCTGCAGCCCATCCCGGGCGGCGCGACGGCCCGTCCGTTCATCACGCACCACAACGCCTTGGACGTGGACATGTACCTCAGGATCGCCAACGAACTGTATCTGAAGCGCCTCATCGTGGGCGGCTTCCTCGGGGTGTACGAATTCGCGAAGAACTTCCGCAACGAGGGCATGGACAAGACCCACAACCCGGAATTCACCTGCGTGGAGCTGTACGTGGCCTACAAGGACTACAACTGGATGATGGACTTCACCGAGAAGATGCTCCAGCAGGTGGCCGAGGCCACGGGCGGTCTCACCAAGACCATCGGCGGCAACGAGGTCTCCTTCCAGGGACCCTTCCGCCGGCTCCGCATCCTCGACGCCATCCTGGAGTACGCCGGGGTCGATGTCAAGGGCATGGACGAAGCCCAGCTGCGTGAAACCTGCAAGAAACTCAGCGTGGAAGTCACCCCGGAAATGGGCGTGGGCAAGCTCATCGACGCCATCTTCGGCGAATACTGCGAGAAGAATCTCATCCAGCCCACCTTCATCATCGACTATCCCGTGGAAATGTCCCCGCTCACCAAGCGCTGCCGCTACGACGACACGCTCACCGAGCGGTTCGAACTCTTCGTCGCCGGCAAGGAGCTTGCGAACGCCTATTCCGAGCTGAACGACCCCGTCGACCAGCTGGAACGCTTCGAGGAGCAGGCCGCCCTCAAGTCCAAGGGCGACGACGAGGCCATGTACATCGACTACGACTTCGTGCGCGCGCTCGAGTACGGCATGCCGCCGACCTCCGGCATCGGCATCGGCATCGACCGCCTCACCATGTTCATGACGGGCAACGACGCCATCCAGGACGTGCTGTTCTTCCCGACGATGCGGCCGGAAAAGTTTTGAAAACCGAACAGGTCACATCGGCGCAGAATCCGAAAATCAAGCATCTGCTCCTGCTGCAGGAAAAATCCAGGGCGCGGCGGGAGCAGGGTCTTTTCGTGGTGGAAGGCCGGCGCGAGCTGGAGCACTGCCTGGAAGCGGGCTTCACCGTCCGGACGGTGTTCGTGTGCCCGGAGGTGGCGGGGGAAGATTCCTTCGCTTCGCTCGGAATGACAAAGGACATTTCGTCCGGAACGACATTCACCTGTCAGTCTGAGGAGGCCGGAGGCCGACGAAAGAATCTCGCCGGTGATCCGCTCGTCATCGAAATCCCCGAAGCGCTGTACCGGAAGGTCGCGTATCGGGAAAGCACGGAAGGGATCATCGCCGAGGTGGAGTGCCGGAACATCGGCCTGGAAGACCTGGACCTGCCGGAGAATCCGCTCGTCGTCGTGCTGGAGGCGGTGGAGAAGCCGGGGAACCTGGGCGCCGTGCTCCGCAGCGCGGACGCCGCCCGGGCCGACGCGGTCATCGTCTGCGATCCGCTCACGGACCTGTGGAACCCGAATCTCATCCGCGCGAGCCTAGGCGGCATCTTCACGGTGCCCACGGTCGCGGCCTCCTCGGAGGAGACCATCGCCTGGCTCAAGGCCCACGGAATCCGCATCCTCACCGCCCAGCTGCAGGATTCGTCCTGGTATTATAACGTGGATATGACCGTGGGCACGGCCCTGGTGATGGGCACGGAGTCCACCGGCCTCACCCAGATCTGGCGGGACGCTGCGGATGCGCACATCCGCATCCCGATGCTCGGCCACCTGGACAGCCTCAACGTCTCCGTCTCCACCGCCATCCTCCTCTTCGAGGCCGTCCGTCAGCGGAACGCCTAACCGGAGGGTCTTCCTCCCCTTCCCGACGCTACTAAAATGCTGATGGTGGTCCAAATGCTGGACCACCATCGGCAAGACGGGGTATAAAACGCTGATGGTGGTCCAGCGGATGGACCACCATCAGCACTTCCCTATCGGATTTCTCCGGATTTCACGCGCTGGAGGAAGTACTTCACGCGCCAGGTGTAGTTCGCGGGGTCCTTCGCATAGGAATTCGCGTGGACGGCACCGGGGACGATGTAGAGTTCCTTGTAGCCGTGGGTCTTGGCGGCGTAGTTCTTATACACGTGGTCCACGGGGACGAAGTCGTCGGCATCGCCGTGGATGAAGAGCATCGGACGATCGCACTTGGCGAGCTGGTCCACGGACGAGGCCTCCTTGAAGCCCCAGCCGTAGCGCTTCCGGCACACGATGGAGGCGCTGTTCAGGATCGGGAACGGGGGCAGGTGGAAGCTGTCCTTCAGGTTGTGGGCGAACTGGTCCCAGGCGGAAGAATAGCCGCAGTCCTCGACGAAGGCGCGGATGTAGGGCGGGAGGTCGTCGCCGCTCATCATCATCGCGGTGGCGGCGCCCATGGACACGCCGTGCACGACGGTGAAGTCATCCTTGAAGATGTCGTGGGCGACCACAGCCCAGTCTTCCACATCCAAGCGGTCCAGCCAGCCCATCTGGGCGGCCACGCCCTCGGAATAGCCGAAGTACTGGAGATCCGGAACCATCACGTTGTAGTTGAACTCGTCGCGGTACATACGCACGAGGTACATGAAGACAAGATGGTTGTCGGTATATCCATGGACGATGATGGCGGTACCCTGGGCATTGGCCGGATCCTTGGCCGGAGCGTATACGGCGTGCAGTTTATAACCGTCAGGATCGGTACGGGTAATGTCCTTGAAGATGCCTTTCTGGTGCAGGTCGTCGTACCAGGCCATCACGCCGGGAGCCAGGGAGTCGGCCTTGGCGCGGGTGCGCTCGATATCGGCCTCACCGTGCTGCGCAGGCTTGAGGGCATAGTTCGTCATGAATTTGCCGGCAAGGCAGCCGGTCAGGCAGTTCGCCGCGAGGAGGAGCGATGCGCTCCAGAGGATGAATCGTTTCAGTGTCATAGTTTCGAGTGGTTTATTTCATGAAATTGATGGCTCCGAAAACGCCCAGGGAACCCAGGAGCATGATCGCCCCCGCCAGCAGGACGCCGAGGAGTACGTACAGGACGCTTTTCTTGAAATCCATGTCCAGGATGCTGGCAGCCAGGGTACCTGTCCAGGCGCCCGTCCCGGGAAGCGGGATGCCGACGAACAGCAGCAGGGCGACATACAGGCCACGGCCGGCCTTCTCTTCCAGCTTGCGTCCCCCCTTCTCGCCCTTTTCCAGGCACCAGGTGAAGAACTTGCCGATGTACTTCTTGTCCTTGCCCCACTCCAGGATCCGGCGGGCGAACAGGAAGATGAAGGGGACCGGCAGCATGTTCCCGATGACGGCGATGATGCAGGAGGGAACGAGGGGCAGGCCCATGCCGACGGCGTACGGGACGGCCACGCGCAGCTCGATGAGCGGCACCATCGAGATCAGGAAGACAATCAGGTATTGGATCATCGGATCTTGCCCATGAACTTGATCAGTTCCTTGCAGACCTCGGCTTCATTGAGCTTGCGGTCCTCGGGATCCTTGATCACGAGGTCGAAGGTATCGCCCGGCAGCTGGACCCGGCCGATCTTGAAACGGGCGCGGGAACACTTGGCCATGAATTCCAGGGGGTAGTCGTTGAAAGGAAGCAGCGAGATGAAAAGGTCGGGCTCGCCGCTGAGCATCAGGGCGACTTTCTCGTTGGAGGGTTTGCCGAACCAGTTGAGGTCCTTCTTGAGGACGGTGGTCGTGATGCTCGTGATGAGACGCTCCCCCTCCGTAAGCTTCCGGAAGTCGAAAAAGAAGATGTCTCCCTTGATGTTATGTTCGCGGAAGAACAGCATCAAAGCGTTCTTGCACTCGTTGAACGAGGTGTCCTCCACGTCGATGAACGCGACGGCGGATCGGATATCGCTCAGCGGGACGAATCCCGTCGGCTCCGTCGAGGCATTCTTTTTCAGGCTGTGGCGCCTGAGCATATCTTTGACCGAATCCAGCATAGTCTATGGTGTGTTGGCAGCGATGAGTTCACGGATTTCCAGTTTGGCGTCCCTCCAGCGCGGAATGTCGATCTTGGTGCCGATGACTTCGACGACCTTGGCTGCGATGATGGAGCCGATCTCCCCGCAGACGCGGAGCGGCATCCCGAGCGAATGGGCATAGAGGAATCCGGCGGCATAAGTATCCCCCGCCCCGGTGGCGTCCACCGGATCCGCCGGCTTGGGTTCGATGAAATGGAATTCGTCCCCGGACCGGACCATCGACCCGTCCTTGCCCACCTTCACCACGGCGATCTGGCAGTGGCGGGCGATCTCGTCCGCCGCCTCGCGCGGCTCCAGCTTGGTGAAGGCCTTGGCCTCGGACTCGTTGGCGAAGACGATGTCCACGTAGTTCTCCACCAGGTTGTGGAAGAAGGCGTCATTGGATTCGACGACGTTGTAGGAAGCCATGTCGATGGAAACGGTGCAGCCCGCGCCCTTCGCCAGCCGGGCAGCCTTGGCGATGAGCTCCTGGTTCTGCACGAGATACCCCTCGATGTGGAAATAGTCGTAGCCTTCGAACATCTCGGGGACGAGGTCGTCCGGGCCCAGTTCCAGGGTGGCGCCCATGTAGTCCGCGAAGGTGCGCTCGGCATTGGCCCCGGTGATGAAGACCATGCAGCGGCCGCTGGACTTGGTCCCGTACAGCATCTGGGCGCGGACGCCGTACTGCTCCATCGTGCTCTTGAAGAGGTTCCCGAGGTCGTCGTTGCCGATCTTGCCGATGTAGCCGGAAGGCATCCCGAAGATGGCCGTGCAGGTGATGGTGTTGGCGGCGGATCCGCCCGGGACGTACTTGACGCCGTACTCCTTCAGGGCATCCCAGATCCGGTCGCCCGTCTCCATATCCACATGCTGCATGCTGCCCAGGGGAAGATGGTACTTCCTCAGAAGCGAATCGTCCGGGAGGACGGCGAGGATGTCGGTGAGGGCGTTTCCGATGCCCAGGATGGATTTCATACGGTGGCAATTTTCCATTAACCTACAAATTTATGCATTATTTGGGGATTTTCCACTAACTTTGCAACAGCAATGGGAAAGAATTTGAAAAGAATCCTTCAGTACATCCTGTGGACCGGGGTGGCGGCAGCCCTGCTGTACTTCTCCTTCCGGGGTGTGAACTGGAAGGATTTCGGAGCGGCGCTCCGGAGCTGCCGGTGGGAATACGTGGTCCTGTCCATGGTCTTCGGTGCCATAGCCCTCTGGTTCCGAGCCCTGCGCTGGCGGATGCAGCTGCTTCCCATCGACCCTTCCACGTCCCGGCTCACCTGCTTCAACGCCTACAACGTCTGCATGGTCGTGAACCTCGTCATCCCGCGCGCAGGGGAAGTCGCCAGGGGCGCCCTGGTTACGAAGAATTCCACGCGCGACCATTCCGGCCGCCGGCTTGCTACGCTGGACAAGGTCATCGGCACGGTGCTCGCGGACCGCGTATGGGACGGTGCGTCCCTCGCGTTGGTCATGGTTCTCGTCCTTTCCCTGATGTGGGACCGTTTCGGGACCTATTTCAAGGATACGTTCTTTCCCGGCCTCGCTGACAAAGCCGGCCTCTGGTGGATCGCCGCCCTGGTACTCCTGGCCGTGTGCGGCTTCTTCTTCCTGTGCTGGAAACTGCGGGAACGGGGTCGCATCTGGGGCCGTGTCTGGGGCTGGATCCGCGGACTCGGGGACGGCGTCGCCTCCTGCCTTCACATGCGGAACGGCTGGCTTTTCATCGTCTACACCGTCATCATCTGGGGCTTGTACTGGCTGATGAGCGCCAGCATCCTATGGTCCCTGCAGGGGATCGACACGTCGGGGCTCAGCCCCGATTTCGCCGCCGCCGTGGACAAACTGAACGCCATGGGGATGAGCGACGCGCTGTTTCTCATGTTCGCCGGAGCCCTGAGTTCGATCGTCCCGGTCCCGGGCGGCTTCGGCGCATTCCATACGGTCGTCGCCGGCGCCCTTTCCAGCCTGTACGGCGTACCGTTCGGCGTGGGCATCGTCTTCGCCACCCTCTCGCATGAATCCCAGGTCCTCACCGACATCATTCTCGGTGGATGCTCCTACGTCTACGAGTCAATTTTCCGCCGCCCGTGAAACGCTTCGGCCTTATCGGCAATCCTGTCGCCGGCTCCCTGAGCCCCCGGCTGTTCGAAGCGGCCTATGGGGAACGATATCCCTACGACCTGATCGAAGGGGCTGATTTCGACCGCTCCTGGCAGCGCTTCCTGGACGGGTATGACGGCATCAACATCACCGCGCCCTTCAAGCTGGATGCCTTCCGTTCGGTCGATGTCCTGTCGGACAGCGCCCGCCTGTGCGGAGCCGTGAACCTGGCGGTAAAGACGCCGGACGGTATCGTCGGATACAACACGGATGTCGACGGCGTGGTCCTTTCCGTCCGGGAGACCGGCATTCCGGTATCCGAGGCGCTGGTGGTGGGCTGCGGCGGCGCCGGCCGTGCCGCGGCCGTGGCTGCCCTCCGGCTGGGCTGCCGCGTGACGCTCGTCAACCGAACCCCCTCCCGCGCCGCCTCCCTGGCGGCCGAACTGGGCTGCGGCTGGATGCCGGCCGGAGACCTTGGGGGATCGGATCCGGGTCCCGGAGACCCGCTTCCCAGCCCGCGTTTCCCGGCCAAGGCCCGCCCCGACCTGGTCATCTATACCGTTCCCGGGCCGATGGAAGGCCTGCCGGATTTCCCGGATGCCGTAATCCTCGAAGCCAATTACCGGACACCGGTCCTCGCGGGCCGTGGCCGGGCCTATGTTTCCGGTCTCCGCTGGCTGCTGTACCAGGCCGTGGCGGGGTATTCGATTTTTACTTCAGAAGCACCTGACCGGGATGCGATGTTGCGGATTTTTTGCTAACTTTGTTAGAACCAAACATACATTGCACTATGGCACTCAACAAAGTCATGCTGATCGGTAACGTTGGAAATGACCCCGAAATCCGTTACCTCGATTCCAATCCCCAAGGCCCCCAGGGCAACACCAAGGTAGCCACCTTCCGCCTCGCCACCACCGAACGCTATCGCGACCGTAACGGCGAAACCCGCGAGAACACGGAATGGCACAACATCGTCGCCTGGCGTAACAACGCCGACCTCATCGAAAGATTCGTCCACAAGGGCAGCCAGGTCTTCATCGAAGGCAAGATCCGCACCCGCCAGTGGACCGACCAGACTGGCAACAAGCGCTTCACCACCGAAATCCAGGTGGACAACCTCCAGCTCCTGGGCAAGCGCCCCGATGCCCCGCAGGGCCAGGGTGGATACGCCGGACAGGGAGGCTATAACGGACAGGGCGGTTATTCCGGACAAGCCGGCTCCCATAGCGGCTATTCCGGACAGCAGGGCGCACCGCAAAACGGCTATCCCGGCCAAGGCGGCCCGCAGGGCGGCCCCCAGCCGTTCTCCCCCCAGCCTGCGCAGCAGCCCTACCAGTCTCCCGCCCAGCCTGATGCCGGCGCTCCCGACGACGACCTGCCGTTCTGAGAAGGCGGCCTTCCCCTCTTTCCGGGGTTTATTCCTCCTTTCTATGGTCTGAATGCCGATGGTGGTCCAGAGTTTGGACCACCATCAGCATTTTTCCCCTGTTTTTGCCGATGGTGGTCCAGAAGATGGACCACCATCGGCATCCGGTCTTCAAAATGAATTATTTTCTTGATAATAAACGCACCTTTTCCGCCGGAAAACAGTATCTTCGCAGAAGTTGATGCCTGGCGTCAACGGTTTTTCTGACCAACATGTGAGATTTGTGTTCTGAAGGATTGTATGGAAATCTGGTTTATCACTACAGATCATCTTTCGAACCGGATATGGTTCAGGGATGACGATGACTACAAGATGGGAATGAACCTGGTGGCCGTTCTTGCCGTCGCCTTGTCGGTGGACGTGCTTTCGTTCATCCTGATGTCCAATCACGTTCATTTCGTCCTATGCTGTTCCCGTGAAAAGGCAGACCGGTTCATCGAGGAGTACAAGAAACGCTATTCGCAGTACATCAACAAGAAATACGGAACGAAGGAACTGCTCCGAAGAGTCGGTGTCCAGGTGGAGCCGGTCAGCGGGAATGACGAATCGCTCGAATGGGTTATTGCCTATATCCACATGAACTGCGTGGCGGCTGGAATATGCCTGAGCCCGACCGGCTATCCCTGGGGAACGGGGGATGCTTTTTTCAAGGCAATCTCGCCCAAAGGACGCCGGTTAGGCTCTTTGTCCGACCGGGCCCGTTACGCCCTGCTTCACAGTACGCAGCCTATGCCACCCCACTGGCTGGTTGGGGAAGACGGCTACATCCTTCCCGAATCCTATGTCCCGGTAACGTTTGTGGAAACCGTTTTCCGTACGCCCAAACGGATGAATTATTTCCTTCAGAATTCCTCCAAGGCCAAAAGACGTCTCACTTCCAGTCAGAATGACCCTCCCTCCTTCCGTGACCAACTTGTCCGATCAGCCATCCCCGACTTATGCCAGTCCTTGTTCCGGAAACCCGCCCTCGCGGATTTGACGGAAGAAGAGCTGGGCGAACTGCTCAAGCAACTCCGCTACCGTTTCTCTTCCAATGCCAACCAACTCATGCGGGTTACAGAACGCTCCTATAAAGAGGTGACCGAACTGCTGGACAAAATATGAGTTACTGCCGATGGTGTCCCACAAAAAGGACCACCATCGGCACTTAACCCTGATTTTCACTGATGGTGGTCCAGAGTGTGGACCACCATCAGCACTTCGGAAGGAGAAGCGTTCCCGACGCGGCGCGGGAGCCGCACCCTACCGCAATACCAGTTCCACCGGGCAGTGGTCGGAGCCGAAGATTTCGTTATGGATGTCGGTGGAGACGATGCGGTCGCGGAGGGCTTCGGAGACGACGAAGTAGTCGATGCGCCAGCCGGCGTTGTTCGCTCGGGCGTTGAAGCGGTAGGACCACCAGGAATACTTCACCTCATCCGGATGCTGGAAGCGCCAGGTGTCGATGAAGCCGGCCCGGAGGAGCTCTCCGAACTTCGCCCGCTCTTCGTCGGTGAAACCGGCGTTGCGGCGGTTGGAAGCGGGATTCTTGATGTCGATTTCCTCGTGCGCCACATTCAGGTCGCCGCAGAAGACGACCGGTTTCGGAAGGCCGCACAGGTAGGCGCGCATGTCGTCCTCCCAGCGCATACGGTAGTCGAGCCGCTTGAGACCGTCCTGTGAATTGGGCACATAGGAGCACACCAGGAAGAAATCCGGATATTCCAGCGTAACCGCCCTCCCCTCGTGGTCGTGCTCGTCCACACCGATCCCATACCGGACCGACAGCGGCTCATGCTTCGTATAGATGGCCGTACCGGCATAACCCTTCTTTTCTGCATAATCCCAATAGGACTGGTATCCGGGAAATTCCAGGTCGATCTGGCCAGCCTGCAGCTTGGTCTCCTGCAGGCAGAAAAAATCGGCGTCCAGGTCCACAAAAACGTCCGCGAACCCCTTCCCCGCCACGGCCCGGAGGCCGTTCACGTTCCAGGAAATGAACTTCATACTTTTCATTGGTTTGAGATTCCTTCGCTCCGCTCGGAATGACAGACCTTCTTGCCAGATCCTTCGCTCCGCTCGGAATGACAGGTTTTTTGTCATTCTGAGGAGGTCGAAGACCGACGAAAGAATCTATTCCAGCGTCCAGGTTGCACCTTCCTTGGTATCCTTCACGGTGATGCCGAAGGAGGCGAGGAGGTCGCGGATACGGTCGGATTCGGCCCAGTTCTTCTCCGCACGGGCCTTGGCGCGGTCCTCCAGGACAATGTCCATCACGCCTTCCAGGGCCTTTTCAGCCTTGCCGGAACCGCCGGCGGCCTCTTCGTCGCGAAGGCCCAGGACGCCGTACACGACGTCCTCGAACAGTTTCCGCAGGGCAGCCTTGTCGGCCTCGGGGAGCTTGCCGGCGTTCACCAGTTTCACCGCTTCGAACAGGTGCGCGATGGCAATCGGCGTATTCAGGTCATCGCAGAGCGCCTCATAGACGTTCTCGATGAGTGCGACCACGGCGGAAGAGGGATTTCCGGTGGCATCGACACTCTTTTTAGCCGCCGGAAATCCCTCTTCCGCCGGCGTGGCACCCAGCTCCCGTCCCGCCTGCATCAGGCGCTTGTAGCCCTTTTCTGCGGCCTGCAGGGCCTCGTTGGAGAAGTCCAGGGTGCTGCGGTAGTGGGCCTGGAGGATGAAGAAGCGGACGGTCATCGGGCTGTAGGCGCGCTCCAGCTTGGGATGGTTGCCGCTGAAGAGTTCCGGCAGGGTGATGAAGTTGCCGAGGGACTTGCCCATCTTCTGCCCGTTGATGGTGATCATGTTGTTATGGACCCAGTAATGCACGCCCTGGGTGCCACGGGAGGCCTGGTTCTGCGCGATCTCGCATTCGTGGTGCGGGAACATGAGGTCCATGCCGCCGCCGTGGATGTCGAATTCCTTGCCCAGGTACTTCTCCCCCATCACGGAGCACTCCAGGTGCCAGCCCGGGAAGCCCTCGCCCCACGGGGAAGGCCAATGCATGATGTGTTCCGGCTCGGCCTTCTTCCAGAGGGCGAAGTCGTAGGGGGCGCGCTTGTCAGACTGTCCGTCCAGCGAACGGGTGCCCTCCAGTGTCGCCTCCAGGGTACGGCCGGACAGGATACCGTAACCAAAGTCCCGGTTGTATTTCTCCACGTCGAAATAGACGGAGCCGTTGGACTCGTAGGCGTAGCCCGCGTCCAGGATGGTCTTGATGGTCTCGATCTGCTCGATGATGTGACCGGAGGCGCGCGGCTCGATGGACGGGGACTCCACGTTCAGCAGGCGCATCGCCTCGTGATAACGCTCCGTGTAGGTCTGGACCACCTCCATGGGCTCCAGCTCCTCCAGGCGGGCCTTCTTCGCGATCTTGTCCTCCCCTTCGTCGGCATCGTGCTCCAGGTGGCCCACATCGGTGATGTTGCGCACGTAGCGGACCTTGTAGCCCAGGTGCTTGAGAAGACGGAACAAGACATCATAGGTCACCCCCGGACGGGCGTGCCCCAGATGGGCGTCCCCATAGACGGTAGGACCGCACACATACATGCCCACATGGCCCGGATGGATGGGCACGAAAAGTTCCTTGCGGCGCGTCAGGGTATTGGTCAGATAGAGGTTTCGCATAAAAAAAGCAGTCTGAAAATCCAGACTGCTAATATACGAATTTTATTTCAACCTTACCGCCTTCTTCGCCACGCTCTTTCGGGAGGCCTGTCCGGCTTTCGGCTGTGCGTGATGGATGGAGGCCTTCGTCGCGGGGCGCTCCTTCGCCGGAGCGGCATCTGCGGCCTTCGTTCCCGGCTGGCGGGTCATCGTGAGCGGAAGCTGGGCGACACTGCCGTTGTACGGATGCCAGCTGCCGTCGTCGTGGGCCCACATATAATACTGCATGGAATGGAAGGGTGTCGTATAGTCGCCATTGGCCGTGGAGAGGGTGACCTCCAAGGCCTGCAGTTCAGCCAGGTTCTCCTCCTGCGGGACCATCACGGCCAGGTCGAGACCTTCGTCCTCGATGATGGTGAGCCCGCCGGAGTCGAAGATATTGCCCAGGAAGAGCTCGTCCACGGTGCCCAGGTCCTCGTCGTCATAGGTCCCCAGATACTGGGAGACGATGTACAGGAAGCCGTTCGGCGCGTAGAATTCGCCCTCCAGATACTCCTGGTCCATCTGGAAGGAGGCAGCCTGCCCGCACTCCCAGCCGTCGATCCGGTACAGGTAGTTGTTGTCCAGGCTGGAGATCGTGAGGTCATAACCCACCAGGCCGTTGGAGGCCCGCCAGTTGCCCAGCCACTTGGAGAAGGACTCGGTAGCCGCCTCTTCCTGGATGGTAAAACTGACCTCGGCATAATCGCCGGTCACATTCCCCTTGCCGTCCAGTTCGATCAGGAAGGCAATCCAGTTGCCGCTGCGGAGGCGGTTGAAATAGATGTCGGAAATCCGGGAAGTGAACACCTCGTCGGTATAATCCCAGAAGTTCACATTATCCTTCTTTGCATCCTCCACCAGGCTCTCCGCCTCATAGGTGAAGAAGGCCGCCGCATCGCTCTCGTACACGCCTTCGAAGTCCTCCGGACGGACCAGCCGGACGATGTAGTATCCTTTTCCCGTATAGTTGAACTTGAAGTGCTCCACCCGGTCCACGCTGCCGTCGTCATTCACCCAGTCTTCCCGGGCGACATAGCGGACGGACCAGTCGGAACGCTCGTTCACGACCAGCTTCACCTCCTCCTCCCGGCCATTGCCGCCAGGCTCGTGTCCGCCGGGACGGACTATCGGATCATGCTTGAAGCATCCAGTCAGCGCCAGGGAGGCTATCGCCGCCAAGGCGATGGATTTGAACAATCTTTTCATCTCTCTGAAGGTTTTCTGCAAAGATATACAAAAACCCGGCCATTATGTGATGGCCGGGCCTTTTTGACAGATTCTTCGCTTGCGCTCAGAAGGACGATTACAGTTCGTTCATCGCGGCGGCGTAGTCGGCCTTGGAGCCCACGACGATGTCCTGGTAGTCCGAAAGACCGGTACCGGCCGGGATGAGGTGACCGCAGATGACGTTCTCCTTGAGGCCTTCGAGGTGGTCCACACGGGCCCGGATCGCGGCTTCGCTGAGCACCTTCGTAGTCTCCTGGAAGGAGGCGGCGGAGATGAAGCTGCCGGTCTTGAGGGCCGCACGGGTGATACCCTGGAGGATCTGGGAGGCCGTCGCCGGCTTGGCGTCGCGGGCCACCATCATCTTCATGCCCTGGCGTTCCAGCGAGGCATTCTCGCCCCGGAGCTCGCGGGCACCGACGATGTCCCCTTCCTCGAAACGGACGCTGTCGCCCGGATCCAGGATGTAGTACTTGCCGAAGATGGCGTCGTTGGCGTCCATGAACTCCCACTTGTCCACGAGTTCCTCCGGGAGGTACTCGGTGTCGCCCGGGTCGTTGATCTGGACCTTGCGCATCATCTGGCGGACGATGATCTCAAAGTGCTTGTCGTTGATCTTCACGCCCTGCAGACGGTACACGGCCTGGATCTCGTTCACGATGTACTCCTGCGCCTTCACCGGACCGAGGATATTGAGGATGTCGGTCGGAGAGGTACCGCCGTCGGAGAGGCGGGTGCCGGCCTTGACATAGTCGTTCTCCTGGACCAGGATCTGCTTGGTCATCGGAACTTCGTAGTGCTTTTCGACGCCGGTGCGGTTCTTGATCACGATTTCGCGCTTGCCGCGGCGCACGCGACCCATCAGGACCTCGCCGTTGATCTCGGAGATGATGGCGGGGTTGGAAGGATTGCGGGCCTCGAAGAGCTCGGTCACACGCGGCAGACCGCCGGTGATATCGCTCGCCTTGCCGATGGCACGCGGAATCTTGATGATCACGTCGCCGACCTTCACCGGGTCGCCGTCGTTCATCATGATGTGGGCGCCGACCGGCAGGTTGAACTGGCGGAGTGAGGCACCGTTCTCATCGACAATGTGGATCGCCGGGTTCTTGGTCTTGTCACGGCCTTCGATGATGACCTTGTCCGTGTTGTTGGAATACTCGTCGGCATTCTCCTCGCGGTAGGTCACGCCCTCGACCATGTTCTCGAAGCGGAGGATACCCGCGTGCTCGACGATGGTCGTGGCGTTGTAGGCATCCCATTCGCAGATAAGGTCGCCCTTGCTCACCTTGTCGCCATCCTTGAAGTACAGCGTGGAGCCGTACGGGATGTCATACTGGGAGTAGGTCATGCCGGTGTTCTCGTCCACGATGCGGAGTTCGGTCATCCGGCTCACGACGATGGTCTTCGGAGAGCCGTCCTCGTTCACGCCCTCGATGGTACGGAGTTCCTCGAAGGAAAGCTTGCCCTCGTACTTGGACTCGATGGAGTTGTCGGCCACGGAGCCGGAAGCGGTACCACCGACGTGGAAGGTACGGAGGGTCAGCTGGGTACCCGGCTCACCGATGGACTGCGCGGCGATGACGCCCACGACCTCGCCCTTCTCGACCATGCGGGAAGTGGCCAGGTTGCGGCCGTAGCACTTGGCGCAGACACCCTTGCGGGATTCGCAGGTGAGCACGCTGCGGATTTCGACCTGCTCGATGGGCAGGGAATCGATGAGCGCGGCCGTGTCCTCGCGGATCTCCTCGCCCGCGGCGATGATGAGCTCACCGGTCAGCGGGTTGTGGATATCGTGCACGGAGGTGCGGCCGAGGATGCGCTCGCCGAGGGATTCGACCACTTCGTCCTTGTTCTTGATGGCCGTGGCGATCAGGCCGCGGAGCGTGCCGCAGTCTTCCTCGGTGATGATCACGTCATGGGAGACGTCCACCAGACGGCGGGTCAGGTAACCGGCATCCGCCGTCTTCAGGGCGGTATCGGCCAGACCCTTACGGGCACCGTGCGTGGAGATGAAGTACTCGAGCACCGTCATGCCTTCCTTCAGGTTGGAGACGATCGGGTTCTCGATGATTTCCGCACCGGAGGCGCCGCTCTTCTGCGGCTTCGCCATCAGGCCTCGCATGCCGCACAGCTGCTTGATCTGCTGCACGGAACCACGGGCGCCCGAATCCAGCATCATGTACACCGGATTGAAGCCCTGCTGGTCGGCGGAAATCTGCTCCCGGACGATGCCGGTGAGCTTGTTGTCGATCGCCGTCCAGAGGTCGATCACCTTGTTGTAACGCTCGTTGTTGGTGATGAAGCCCATCGCGTAATTGCCCTTGATGGCCTCCACGTCCTTGTAACCCTTCTCGATGAGGGCGTACTTCTCCTGCGGGACAAGCACATCGCCCAGGTTGAAGGAGATGCCGGCCCGGAAAGCCTGGTAGTAACCCAGGTTCTTGATATCGTCCAGGAACTGGGCGGTACGGGTGACACCGGTGGACTTGATCACGCCCGTGATGACGCTGCGGAGGGCCTTCTTGCCCAGAAGTTCGTTCACGTACGGGACCTCGTCCGGGACATACTGGTTCACGATGATGCGGCCGGCCGTGGTCTCCACCATCTGATACCCCTTGGAAGGATCCTGCTTGTCCTTGGGCAGGCGGACCTTGATGGGGGCGTGCATGTCGATGACCTTGCCGTCATAGGCGATGATCACATCCTCCGGACCATAGAAGCTCAGGCCGGAACCCTTGGCACCCGGACGGACCTTGGTGATGTAGTACAGACCGAGGACCATGTCCTGGGAAGGGACCGTGATCGGAGAGCCGTTGGCCGGATTCAGGATGTTGTGCGAACCGAGCATCAGGAGGTGGGCCTCCATGATGGCGGCGTTGCCCAGCGGGAGGTGGACGGCCATCTGGTCACCGTCGAAGTCGGCGTTGAACGCCGTACAGGCGAGCGGATGCAGCTGGATGGCCTTTCCTTCGATCATCCGGGGCTGGAAAGCCTGGATACCGAGGCGGTGCAGGGTCGGGGCGCGGTTCAGCAGCACCGGATGACCCTTCATCACATTCTCGAGGATGTCCCAGATCACCGGGTCGCGGCGGTCGACGATCTTCTTCGCGCTCTTGACGGTCTTCACGATGCCGCGCTCGATGAGTTTGCGGATCACGAACGGCTTGTACAGCTCGGCCGCCATGAACTTCGGCAGACCGCACTCGTGCATGTTGAGTTCCGGACCGACGACGATGACCGAACGG